>NZ_CAMLDD010000003.1 GCF_946478785.1 uncultured Flavobacterium sp. | reverse complement strand
CTATTCCAAGATGTGTCCAGACGGTAGGATAGAAACGGAAATCCTTTTGCTTTTTTCTTTTAAAAGCAAAAGATTGCAGTGCATAGCGGGAATAGCTCCTTCTAAAAATTGAAATTGTCAAATCTCAAATTCTACACGCTTACAGTTCTTATGCATGACAAAGCTCATTATATCTATTAGTATATAATTCTCCTCCTTTATATATGTATAAAAACAAAAAACCGACAGGTTAAAAAAACTGTCGGGTCTGATATTCTTTTATGTATTGTTACTTTTTAACCGGAAACTTCCAATCAAATTCGTCTTTGTCATTAATGATCGCTCCAATTTCAAATTTAACCACTTCATCAAATTCAGTTTGCAAAATGAACCAGTTATCTTCATTGAAATAGTTTTCGAAAGTATCAAAGGTTTCCTGATTGTATTTAGTAATTCCTTTAGTCGCCAGGTCTTTCTTTACATCTGCAATTTTTCTTCCTATTAGTTTGAAACCGAAAACTTCAAGATCATTACTTGAGGCTACCAAATATCCTAATTTTAAATCTTCTTCCTGATAAAAAGTTAATCTTATTTTTTGTGCGTTGTAAACAAAAATCACATTATCATCTTCATCTTTATAATTTTTATCCGGTTTTCCTAAAACAGCTGTTACATCATTTTGCTTCATTCCGAAAAGCAACTTATCGATTCCTGATTTTAGATTTATTTTCATAAGGTTCAATTTATATTAAAGTGCAAATTTCGTGAAGTTTTTTTCAAACTGCGCTATGTTTAATGTATTATAATTTTAAAAATCGGAAAGCTTTTTAATATCTTTGATCAAGAAAGCAATTCTATTGTATGAAAAAAATTATTTTATCACTGTTTCTTTTGTATAATATAACTAGCAATGGTCAAAAAACTAACAGCCCCATATTGGACAAGAAACAAATAAGTCAGAGAGAACTCGAAAAACTTTCCGATTTTCCAATCTACAGAGCTTACGAATATAAAGATAATGGCGGCATCTATAATTTAGTTTTATGCGAAAATCAAAAAAGCGTTTCTAAAACAGATACTCTGAATACAAAAATTTTAGCGATTTGCGGCATAAAAGATTCTAACGGTTTTGCTGAAAAATGGAGACTAAATGATTTACTTGAAAACACCGAAGTCAAAGAAACCAACATTTGGTTTTGGACAAAATACTGCAGCGTAAAAGATCTGGATGGCGATGGATATACGGAACCAATACTTGTTTACGGTTCCCGAAATGAAGATGATGAAATAAGACGTGTGAAAATTATTGTTGTTTATAAAAATAAAAAGTATGTAATTCGAGCTGTAGAATGCGTTTTAGATTATTGCAGAAGTTTCAAAAAAGACGCTGACTGGAGCTTGCTTCCTCAAAAAATAAAAAGTCATATTGATAAATTGGTAAAAAAAATAAGAGAAGATCAAGGTATATTACTGACAGATGGATAATATTTTAAATGTCAAAATTTAATATTAATTTTAAATATTGGTTATTTTCATACTTATCTCTATAAAGTGAATTAAAATCCAGCCATACAAAATTTATCGAGTCGATGGCTCTTTTGCAATTTAAAGCCTATGCTTTAAGTTCTCTTTTACTTCGTCAAACCATTCATTCTTTAAAATACTCAAAACTATTGAGTCCCGACGTACATTGCTGTCAGAAGTTGGCATATTACTACGCATCACACCTTCGACTTTGCAACCGATGCTTTTCATTGCAGCAATACTTCGCTGGTTATTATTGTCGGCACGAAATTCTACACGTTCCAAAGCGAGAGTTTCGAATGCAAATTGAAGCAGTAAAAATTTACAGTGTTTATTTAGACCGGTTCCTCTAAAAGCAGAACCGTACCAAGTGTAACCTAGTTGCAGAGTTTTATATCCGAAATTTATATCGTAAAAACGAGTTGAACCTGCGTACTTTTGGGATTTTTTATCGAAAACTATAAATGGAAATTCGTTGTGATTTTCTCTTGCTTTTACAGCTGATTGAATATAATTTGTCAAGTTTTCTTTTCCGTCAGCGCCTACTAAAGAATATCTCCAGGTTTCGGGTTCGTTGATGGAAATTTCAAGAAGATTATCAACGTCTGATTCCTGCAAAGGACGCAACAGAACCAAATCGTCTTCCAGAATAATATTATCTGAGAAATTAAAATTATATTCTTGATTCATTATTTTATTCGCTTCAAATTCTTTGAAATTCTCTGTGAGATCTTTACGTAGCTCTGTAGTATAGCTATTTAATAGAGATTCACAAAGTTTTTACTAAGGTTCACAAAATAAACTTACTTACTCAGTCATTTCGTCGTAACGCTCGGGAACTTGAGGATCGTATAAAGGACATTTAAATTCTTCGAGTAATTCTACTAACTTATTCATTGTTTTGCCCTCTGTTCCGTAGCAGTCTATTTTGATGCTTTGCGGTGTAGTGATAACCTGAAAAGCACCTTTTCCGGAATTATTTTTCCAGCTGTTTTCATCTACTTTTTCCCATTGTGAGAAAACGGAATTGATTCGGTTTAGGATTACTTCTACAGGAAGCTTTTCAAGACCTTCCACTTCTTGTTTTTCAAGCAGAGCTTCGTAAACTTCATGGTGATTTAAGTAAACGTCTTCTAAATATTTCCAAAAAAGCAGTTCATACATAACGAGGTGGTGTTTTAGCCCTGATAGGAGCGGCATCCTTTTGTGGCGGGGTTCGCCACAAAAGATACAGCGGATAGCAGGATTAGCTCCTGAAAAAGCTAATTATTATATGCTTTTAATATTCAAATGTGCCGTATTCGCTGGCAATAGTAAGCTTCTTTGAATCTGCAGCTTCTACTCTACCAACAATTTGTGCATCGACATTGAATGATTTTGAAATCTCGATAATATCCTGAGCAATATTTTCAGGAACATAAATTTCCATACGGTGACCGCAGTTGAAAACCTGATACATTTCTTTCCAATCTGTTTTTGATTGTTCCTGAATTAGCTTGAACAATGGTGGAACTGGAAATAAATTATCTTTTATAATGTGTAAATTCTGAACGAAATGTAAAATTTTAGTCTGCGCTCCTCCACTGCAATGCACCATTCCGTGGATTTCGTTTGGCGTGTAAGTATCTAAAATTTTCTTGATAATTGGCGCATACGTTCTGGTTGGAGAAAGTACCAACTGACCTGCATTTATTGGACTATTTTCTACTTCATCAGTCAAATTTACCTGACCTGAATAAATTAATTCTTCAGGAACAAGAGCATCGAAACTTTCAGGATATTTTTTTGCTAAATATTTTCCGAAAACATCGTGACGTGCAGATGTCAAGCCATTGCTTCCCATTCCGCCATTATAACTTTTTTCGTAAGTTGCCTGACCGAAAGAAGCCAAACCTACGATTACGTCGCCTGCTTTAATATTTGCATTATCCACTACATCGCTGCGTTTCATACGAGCTGTTACGGTAGAATCTACAATTATGGTACGAACAACATCTCCAACATCGGCAGTTTCTCCGCCTGTTGAATGAATGGTTACACCGAAAGTTTTTAATTCGTTGATTAGTTCTTCGGTTCCGTTGATGATTGCTGAAATAACTTCAGCCGGAATTAAGTTTTTATTTCTTCCAATAGTTGATGAAAGCAGGATATTATCTGTTGCGCCAACACATAATAAATCGTCGATATTCATGATTAAAGCATCCTGAGCAATTCCTTTCCAAACTGAAATATCTCCAGTTTCTTTCCAATACATATATGCTAAAGACGATTTTGTACCGGCTCCGTCAGCATGCATAATTAAGCAATGCTCTTCATCCTGAGTTAAATAATCAGGAACAATTTTACAGAATGCCTGTGGAAATAAACCTTTATCAATATTTTTTATGGCGTTGTGTACGTCTTCTTTTGATGCCGAAACACCTCTTTGCGCGTACCTTTTGCTAGAATCTGAACTCATGAAACTTAGTTTGTGTTGATGTGGTGCAAAGATAATCGCTTTTTTTAATTCTTTGATTGATTCGGATGCTGATTCACAAAAAAATCCAATATCATTTGAATTACTGTAGAAATCACAGAAAATCCATTATGCTTTTACCACTCAATTTCTTTAAGACCTTTTGATTTCAGGAAAACATTTGTCTGGCTAAAATGTTTGTTTCCAAACCAAAACCCTCTGTTGGCACTTAAAGGAGAAGGATGTCCTGATTTTAAAATATGATGTTTTGAAGCATCGATCAAAGTCGCTTTCTTTTGTGCAAAACCTCCCCAAAGTAAAAACACAACATTTTCTTTTTCAGCAGAAATTTGCTTTATGACCTCGTCTGTAAATTTTTCCCAGCCTTTTCCCTGATGGCTTCCGGCTTCGGACTGTCTTACTGTTAAAGTGGCATTTAAAAGAAAAACGCCCTGATCTGCCCAACGTTCTAAATTACCTGTCTTCGGAATTGGTTTGCCTAAATCAGTTTCGATTTCTTTGAAAATATTGTAAAGAGAGGGAGGAAAAGGAATGCCGTCATTTACAGAAAAGCATAATCCGTTTGCCTGATTTGGTCCGTGATATGGATCTTGTCCTATAATAACAACTTTAACTTCATCGAAATGACAGTGGTCAAAAGCCGAAAAAATCTGATTCCCTTTTGGATAACAGACCTTTGTAGCATATTCTGATTTTACAAAATCAATTAGCTCCTTGAAATATGGTTTCTCAAATTCTTCATTTAAAACTTGTTTCCATGAAGAATGCATTTTTACGTCCATAATTTTTTTATGCGAATTTCAGAAATTTTTAAGTAAAATCATATTTAGCCAGTCATAAAATTTAGATAAGAAGTTAGTAGAATTCAATGCTACTATTTTTGTACTTTTGCGTGTACTTTTTTAAAGAAAATAAATGATCAGTATTACCGAAAAAACATTACAAGACTTACAATTTCCAACAGTACTCGAAACCATTTCTGCTGGCTGCAACACCGATATTGGAAAAGAGAAAGCTTTACAAATAACACCATTTAGAGATAAAGAAACTTTGATGCAGGCTTTGATGCAGACATCAGAATATGTTTCGTCTTTTCAAAATAATAACGCGATTCCGAATCACGGATTTGACGCCATCACGCATGAAATTAAGTTTCTGGCAATTGAAGACAGTTTCTTGGAAGTAGGCAGTTTTAGAAAAATTGCTACGCTTTCGTCAACATCCAATTTCCTGTTGAATTTCCTTAAAAAGTTTGATGATTATTATCCAAACTTAAATGCAAGAGCTTCAAGAGTTGAATATACCAAAGATATTGTAACTACAATTGACGCTATTGTAGATAAATATGGAGAGATAAAAGACAATGCTTCACCGGCTTTATTGAGTATCCGACAAAATATGAATATTGTTCGCGGCAAAGTCAATCAAAGTTTTGGAGTTGCCCTTACACACAATAACAGCCTTGGATATTTAGATGACATCAAGGAAAGTTTTGTTCAGAATCGTCGTGTTTTGGCAGTTTTAGCAATGTATCGCCGTAAAGTAAAAGGTTCTATTTTAGGAAGTTCGAAAACCGGAAGTATTGCGTATATTGAACCTGAAGCAACTTTACAATATTCCAGAGAACTGGCTAATTTGGAGTATGAAGAGAAAGAGGAAATTACGAGAATTCTAAAACAGTTATCAAATCAGATTCGTCCGTATTTACCTTTGTTGATTGAGTATCAGGAATTTTTAAGTGATATTGATGTTGTTGCCGGAAAAGCAAAATATGCCAATAGAATCAATGGAATTTTACCAACAATTACAGAAGAAAGAAGATTATTTTTTAGGGAAGCTTATCATCCTATTTTGTATTTGAACAATAAGCAAAAGAACGAAATTACGCATCCCCAAACAATTGAACTAAAACAGGATAACCGAATTATCGTCATTTCCGGTCCTAATGCCGGAGGAAAAACCATTTCGCTTAAAACAGTTGGTTTATTGCAATTGATGTTACAATCCGGAATGTTGATTCCGGTTCATGAACGTAGTGAAACTTTCTTGTTCGACAGAATCTTAACGGATATTGGAGACAATCAATCAATTGAAAATCATTTGAGTACGTATAGTTATCGATTAAAAAACATGAATTATTTTCTGAAAAAGTGTAATAAGAAAACTATGTTTTTAATTGATGAATTTGGAACAGGTTCTGATCCCGAATTAGGTGGCGCTTTGGCTGAGATTTTCCTTGAAGAATTTTATCATCGTGAAGCTTTCGGAATTATTACCACGCATTATTCGAATTTGAAGATTCTTGCGAACGAATTGCCTTTTGCAACCAATGCCAATATGATGTTTGATGAAAAATCATTGGAACCCATGTACAAACTAGCTTTAGGTCAGGCCGGAAGTTCGTTTACTTTTGAAGTTGCGTTGAAAAATGGTATTCCGTTTGGATTGATTAATCGTGCCAAAAAGAAAATTGAAGTCGGAAAAGTTCGCTTTGATAAAACCATTGCAACACTTCAGAAAGAACGTTCAAAATTGGAGAAAACTTCTATGAATCTAAAAGAAGAAGAAACCCGAGCGCGTGAGGAAAGCAAAAAGATGGAAAACATCAATGTAAAAATCAAGCAAAAACTGGAAAGCTATCAGGAATTATACGACAGCAACCAAAAGACGATTTACATTGGTCAAAAAATTGAAGATATTGCTGAGAAATATTTCAATAATAAAAACAAAAAAGATCTTATAGGCGAATTTTTGAAAATCATAGAAATTGAGAATTCAAAACGTAAAAAAGCAACTCCAAAAGAGGCCAAAGCCATAATCGAAAAGAAAAAAGAAGTTATTGCCGAAGTTTCCGTACAAGTAGAAGAAATTCGCCAAGAGAAAAAAGAGAAGAAACTTAAACCTGTTATCGAGAAACCAAAGCCTGTTTTAAAAGTCGGAGATCGAGTTAGAATGCTGGATGGAAGATCTGTGGGAAGTATTGATTCGATTGAGAAAAATAAAGCGACTGTAAATTATGGGATTTTTACTTCGAAAGTTAGTTTGGATGAATTGGAGTTGGTTGAAGCTGTGAAAAAATAATTTTTACAGCAATCAAGGTCATTGCGAGGAACGAAGCAATCACACTTTGTATTTTAAATTACTGGGCTTGCTCATCTTAGTGTGATTGCTTCGTTCCTCGCAATGACAAATATTAAAAAAACTAAAATATGAAATCAGGATTTGTTTACATTATTACTAATAAATACCAAACAGTTGTTTATACTGGTGTAACTTCGAATCTTCCACAAAGAATTTTAGAACATAAAGAGAAGAAATATCCAACCTCATTTTCAGCAAAATATAATGTAAATATTTTAGTTTATTACGAACAATTTCAATTTATTGGAGATGCAATTATAAGAGAAAAACAAATAAAGGCTGGTTCAAGAGAAGCTAAAAATGAATTAATTCGTGCAATTAATCCAACTTGGAAGGATTTATTTGAAGAAATAGAAAATATAATGATTGAGTAATATCTAAATTGAGAATTAACTGGATGTGATTGCTTCGTTCCTCGCAAGACTAACAAGATGGAAATACATAGTGAGATTGCTTCGTTCCTCGCAAAGACGGCACAAAATAAAAAAATTATCCTGTTCGATGGCGTTTGCAATTTATGCGATAGCTCTGTCCAGTTTATTATCAAACATGATAAAAAAGATGTTTTTAGATTTGTGGCTTTGCAATCGGAATTGGGAATTGAAATTTGCAATTATATTGGTATAGATCGTAGTAAAATTGATAGCATCATTTTATACAATCCAGGAGTTGCTTATTATTATAAATCATCTGCAGTTTTGGAAATTGGTGATGAATTAGGTGGAATCTATAGCTTGGTTTCCATTTTTAAAATTCTTCCTGAGAAGATTCGAAATTATATTTACGATTATATTGCCAAAAATCGTTACAAATGGTATGGTAAAAAGGAAAGCTGTATGATTCCAACTCCTGAATTAAAGGCGAAGTTTTTAAATTCCAAATAGTAAAAATTCCAATTCCAATCTGGCAAGCCTGTCATTGTAGATTTTTTCAATTCGACGAGGATTGGTGATTTAGATTGCGGAGTTACGAGTGTGATTTCTCCTTCGTCGAAATGACAAAAAATACGCAAAAGCCAATAATAAATCCCAAACTCCAACCTTTTATAATTGGAATTTGGGATTTTAAAATTTGAAAATTACTTAAAATTATCTAATCAATTTTTTGTACTTCAAACGTTTTGGAGTTAGATCACCACCTAAACGTTTCTTTTTATTTTCTTCGTAATCAGAGAATCCTCCTTCGAAATAATATACTTCAGAATCACCTTCAAAAGCAAGGATGTGTGTACAAATTCTGTCTAAGAACCATCTGTCGTGAGAAATTACCACAGCACAACCAGCAAAGTTTTCAAGACCTTCTTCGAGTGCACGAAGTGTGTTTACGTCCAAATCATTTGTTGGCTCATCCAGTAACAAAACGTTTCCTTCTTCTTTCAAAGTCATTGCGAGATGCAAACGGTTACGTTCACCACCAGAAAGCATCGAAACTTTCTTGTTTTGTTCACCACCACCAAAATTGAAACGTGATAAATAAGCTCTTGAGTTTACTTGTTTTCCACCCATCATGATCAATTCCTGACCATCTGCAAAGTTTTCCCAGATTGATTTATTTGGATCAATATTCGAATGCGCCTGATCTACGTAAGCGATTTTTACGGTTTCTCCAACAGAAAATTCTCCACTGTCGGTTTTTTGCTCGCCCATGATCATTTTGAAAATGGTAGATTTACCAGCACCGTTAGGTCCGATGATTCCAACAATTCCGGCTTGTGGCAAAGTGAAATTTAAATTATCGTATAATAATTTATCTCCAAAAGCTTTTGCTACATTTTTAGCTTCGATAACATTGGTTCCTAAACGTGGACCGTTCGGAATATAGATTTCCAGATTTTCATCCAGTTGTTTTTGGTCTTCGTTTAATAATTTGTCGTAGTTCTGCAAACGTGCTTTTTGTTTGGTTTGACGGCCTTTTGCTCCCTGACGAACCCAGTCCAACTCACGTTCTAGGTTTTTACGGCGTTTTGAAGCTACTTTTTCTTCTAATGCCATTCTGCTTGATTTTTGATCTAACCAGGAAGAGTAATTTCCTTTCCACGGAATACCTTCTCCTCTATCCAACTCTAAAATCCAACCAGCAACATTATCCAAGAAGTATCTATCGTGAGTTACGGCAATTACAGTTCCGGCATATTGTGCTAAGTGCTGCTCTAACCAAAGTACAGATTCAGCATCTAAGTGGTTGGTAGGCTCATCAAGTAACAATACATCAGGTTGTTGCAACAACAAACGACATAAAGCGACACGACGGCGTTCTCCTCCGGAAAGGTTTTTAATTGGCGTATCAGCATCAGGCGTACGCAGAGCATCCATTGCTATTTCCAGTTTTGTATCGATTTCCCAAGCTCCAAGAGCATCAATTTTATCCTGCAAAGCAGCCTGACGATCCATCAACTTGTCCATTTTATCAGGATCGGAATAATTTTCTTCAAGACCAAACAAATCATTGATCTGATTGTATTCTTCTAAAACAGCCATCGTTTCGGCAGCACCTTCGCGAACAATTTCGATAACGGTTTTAGAATCATCCAAAATTGGTTCCTGCTCCAAGTAACCAACAGTATATCCCGGTTGAAAAACCACATCTCCCTGATAATTTTTATCAACTCCTGCTATAATTTTTAAAAGAGATGATTTACCTGAACCATTTAAACCCAGAATACCAATTTTAGCTCCGTAAAAGAAACTCAAATAAATATTTTTAAGCACTGGTTTGTCTGCTCCCTGATAGGTTTTACTCAATTTCTGCATTGAGAAAATTACTTTCTTATCGTCTGACATTTTTTATATTTTTTATTATTATTTTTTTAATTATTTATTGAAATTTGATATTGATATTGAGTTTTGCAATTGATATTGAATTTTATTAAACTCTGCCTTTCAAAGCATTAAAAACCCAGGCATTGGCTAGAAAACCAACTCCTGTTGCTGCAAAACCCCAGCCCGATACATCTCTGTATCTAAAAGCACCAAGTCCTATAAGTAACAATCCCATAAGTACCATTATAAAAGTAGCCCATCCTAAAACGGTATTTTTATTCATTCCCATAATTGTGTAATTAATTTAAAGTGGTATTATTTTTTTAGAAGTGCAAATATCGTGAATTTTCACGGCTTAATTAAAAATTTTATACAGCATTTCTTTTAATAAATCTGATTGAGGCAAAGCATTTGCACCTACTCCTTTGCTTTTAACATCTATATCGCGTAGCGTTCCTACGATATGGCTGACTTTTTTCATGGGATAATTCTTGAGCGCCACATCATAATCCTTCATAAAAAAAGGATTCACTCCTAAAATTGGAGCAGCCGTTTTTGGATTTTTGTCTTTTAATCCATGATATTTTAATATCTGAATAAAAAAAGAAAATACTAATCCTGTCGTCATCACCAATGGATATTCTTTCGGATTATGAGCGAAATTCTCAGCAATTTTGTATGCTTTTATCTGGTTACGTTCACCAATTGCTTTTCGAAGTTCAAAAACATTATAATCTTTACTGAAACCGATATTTTCTTCGATATGCTGTGGTGTAATTACGGTTCCTTGCGGTAAAATAATTTGTAATTTCTCCAACTCATTGTTGATTTTACTCAAATCTGTACCTAAAAACTCCACCAGCATGGCATTTGCTTTAGGATCAATTGTATATTTTTTTCCGGCAAGAACACGTTTAATCCAATCACCAACCTGATTTTCGTATAGTTTTTTACTCTCGTAGACAATTCCGTTCTGTGCCAATAATTTGGTCACTTTTTTACGTTTATCAAGGGTTTTGTATTTATAGCAGAAAACCAAAACCGTTGTTTCCATTGGATTATTGACGTAGGATTCAATTTTATCAATAGTTCGCGATAAATCCTGTGCTTCCTTCACAATAACAACCTGACGATCCGCCATCATTGGATAACGTTTTGCTGTTGAAACAATATCTTCAACAGAAACATCTCTACCATATAAAACCGTTTGATTGAATCCTTTTTCTTCTTCCGAAAGGACATTCTGCTCAATATATTCCGATAATTTATCAATGTAATAAGGTTCTTCGCCCATTAAAAAATAAATTGGTTTTATATTTCCCGCTTTTATATCATTAACAATTTTTACAACTTCGTCCATTCAAATCCTTTGTTTCAGGTTTCAAGTTTCAAGTTGGTTTCAATAACTTTACAGTTGAAACCTGAAACTATTTTAATATTTTTGCTTAATGCAGCGATTAAATTTTCCAATCTATCCTTTCCGATTCAAAAATAGCGAAAATAAAGTGTCTATTTTTGATGAAATCAGAAAAAAATTTATCATTCTTACCCCGGAAGAATGGGTTCGTCAACATGTAGTTCATTATTTAATGAATGAAAAAAAATACCCCAAATCGCTGATAAACGTAGAGAAAGTTTTAACGATCAATGGATTACGAAAACGCTATGATGTTGTTGTTTTTAATTCTGATGGTTCCATACATATATTGGTAGAATGCAAAGCCCCGGAAGTAAAAATATCGCAGGCAACTTTTGATCAGATTGCGCGTTATAACATGACAATGCAGGCACGATTTTTGAAAGTCACAAACGGTCTGAATCATTTTTATTGTCAGATGGATTTTGAAAACGAAAAATATGAGTTTTTAAAGTCGCTGCCGGATTACAAAGAGATTTATTAAATTATAAAGAGAGTACTTTTGGATAAAATTGCAGTTGTCATTTTAAATTGGAATGGAATAAAATTATTAGAGCAATTTTTACCATCAGTAATTCAATTTTCACAAGATGCTACTATATATGTAGCAGATAATGCTTCTACAGACAATTCTGTAAATTTTGTAAAGCAGCATTTTCCAGCAGTTAAAATTATAAGGAATACTGGCAACCATGGTTTTGCAAAAGGCTATAATGATGCTTTGAAAGAGGTTGATGCCGAAATTTACGCTTTAGTTAATTCGGATATCGAAGTAACTGAAGATTGGTTAAAGCCGATTATTGAAACTTTTGACAGCGAAAAAAACACTGCCATTATTCAGCCCAAAATTCTTGACTTTAAAAACAAGGAATATTTTGAATATGCCGGAGCCGCAGGAGGTTTCATTGATAAATTTGGCTATCCATTTTGTCGGGGCCGAATTTTTGATACTATAGAAAAAGACAATGGTCAATATGATGACAATTGCGAAATATTCTGGGCATCTGGAGCTTGTTTTTTCATCAGAAAAAGCGTTTATAATGAATTGGAAGGTTTTGATGAAGCCTTTTTTGCACATCAGGAAGAAATTGATTTATGCTGGCGTGCACAAAATGATGGCCATGTTATCAAATATTGCCATAAGTCGGTTGTTTACCATGTTGGCGGAGCAACTCTGGATCAGTCAAATCCCAAAAAGACTTATTTGAATTTTAGAAATTCATTACTGATGATGGTTAAGAATCTTCCTAAAAGGGGATTATTTTTTGTCGTTTTTTTTAGAATGATTCTTGACGGAATTGCTGGTGTCAGATTTTTAACTCAAGGAAAATACAAACATACGCTGGCAATTTTACATGCTCATTTTACATTTTACTGTTTTTCAATTATTTATCTAAAAAAGAGAAAAGATTTTCAAATGAAGCAATACTATACTATAAAAAGTGTCGTTTTCATGTATTATATAAAAAATTTGAGAGTTTTTAAAGAAATCTTTAACACTAATCAAAATATTTAAAATTAACTTTGTAATTAACATTAAATTCAAACTTTTATGAGAAAAATAGCAATCGCTTTAACAGTACTAATGGCTTTGACCTCGTGTGTTTCTAAAAAGAAATATGCCGAATTAGAAGCTAAAAATAAAGAGACTCAGGACTTATTAAATTCTTGCACAGTAAAACTAAATACCTGCTTAGAAGAAAAAGCTGGATTAGCTGCTACAGCTCAAAGCTATAAAGAACATAATCAGGACTTGATTAGTACTTCAAAAGACTTAACTGTTTTAACTACAAAAGGAGCTGAAAACCTTGAAAAATCTTTAGAAAGTCTTAAAGAAAAAGATTTGAAAATTTCAAGACTTCAGGATGCCTTAACTAAAAAAGACAGTGTAACATTAGCATTGGTTACAAGCTTAAAAGGTGCTGTTGGAATTAATGATCCGGACATCGAAATTAATGTAGAAAAAGGTGTGGTATTTATCTCTATTGCTGACAAACTATTATTTAAGAGTGGTAGCTACGAAGTAACTGATGCAGCGAAAGGTGTTTTGGCTAAAGTTGCAAAAGTTGTAAATGACAAGCCAGATTTTGAATGTATGGTTGAAGGTCACACTGATAACGTTCCTTACAAAAGCAACGGTATAATTTTAGACAACTGGGACTTGAGTGTTAAACGTTCTACATCAATTGTTCGTGTTTTAACTAATGACCTAGGCGTTAATCCTGCGAAATTAATTGCTGCCGGTAGAAGTTCTTATGTACCGTTAGTAGCAAATGATACTGCTGAGAACAAAGGGCGCAACAGAAGAACCCGTATTGTAGTTATGCCAAAAATCGATCAATTCTATGAGATGATTGAAAAAGAAATGAAAAAACAAGCTAAATAATTTAGTTATAATACTTCATAAAGCAGAAAAAGCAGGTCAAATTGACCTGCTTTTTTCATATCCTTAAACCAAAGGATAAAAAACTATTTTTAATTAACTAACTAAATTTAACTAATATTAAAGTTACTTAATATTTTAATAAGATTGCTCTATTTAAGTTTTTTTTTACAAAATATCAACATCTCCTTTTCCTTCTCTTATAATTACAGGCTCATGTTCAGAAAGATCTATAATTGTTGAACCTACATTATCTCCATACCCACCATCAATAACCATGTCAACCAGGTTTTGCCACTTTTCAAAAATCAATTCAGGATCTGTGGTATATTCAATTACATCATCGTCATCACGAATGGAAGTTGATACAATCGGATTTCCCAACTGCCTTACAATTTCTAGTGCAATGTTATTATCTGGTATACGAATCCCTACAGTTGTTTTCTTCTTAAATTCTTTTGGCAAATTATTATTACCAGGTAAAATAAATGTGTAAGGACCCGGCAATGCCCTTTTTAGAATTTTAAATGTTGAAGTATCAATCTGACGGACATAATCTGAAAGATTGCTCAAATCATGACAAATGAAGGAGAAATTAGCCTTCTCTAATTTAATTCCTTTAATTTTTGCAATTTTTTCTAAAGCTCTGGAATTGGTAATATCACAACCCAAACCGTAAACAGTATCTGTTGGATAAATTACTAAACCTCCGTTTTGAAGTACTTTTACCACTTTGGCAATGGCAGCTTCACTCGGTTTATCAGGATATATTTTTATAAATTCTGCCATTTTTTTTAGTTTAAAGTTTCATTTGTTTAAAGTTACAAGTTCTTAGAAATAAAACCTGAAACATTTTTAACCAATCACATCCAGTTTAGCAAATCGCAGCAATAATTTCTTAATTCCGCCAACCTCAAATTTTATTTCGGCTTTTTTATCTGCTCCCACTCCCTCAAGATTAACAACTTCACCTTTACCGAATCGTTCGTGCATTACAACATTGCCAATGGTTAATTTATTATCAAATAAATTGGGAGCGGCAGTATTTGGATTAGTCCCGGCAACAGGTTTCAATTTGCGAATATTTAAATCAGGTTTTGGTTCATTATCTGTAACATGCTTTGGAGGAGTTCCTCCTACCGGTTTTGCCAATCGAAGTTTAGACTTATCGACATCACCAAAAATATCACTGTCAATCATTGGTTTATAACGATAATTACTTTCTGAAGGTGTTAAATATTCCAAATATTGTCCATCAATTTCTTCTATAAAACGAGATGGATCACTATCTGTCAGTTTTCCCCATCGATACCGTGATTGCGCATAGGTCAAATATGCCTGATGTTCTGCACGTGTCAAAGCCACATAAAATAAACGGCGTTCTTCTTCTAATTCACTTCGTGTGCTCATACTCATCGCACTCGGAAATAAATCTTCTTCCATTCCCACCACAAAAACATGAGGGAACTCAAGTCCTTTTGCAAGGTGAATCGTCATTAAGGCAACACGGTCTTCATCAGATGTGTCTTTATCTAAATCAGTAGCCAGGGCAACGTCTTCCATAAACTCTGACAAAGCTCCTCTCGCTCCGTCAATTTCCTTTTGCCCTTCTGTAAAATCTTTAATACCGTTTAACAACTCTTCTATATTCTGAATTTTCGCCATTCCTTCCGGAGTAGCATCTTTCTTTAATTCCTGAACAAGACCTGTTTTTTTTGCAACATGATCTGTAATATAAAAGGCATCCTGATTTTTATCAATAATCTGAAAACTCTGAATCATCGTTACAAAATCTTTCAGTTTATTTTTTGTGCCAGAATTCAGTTTCAGGTCGATCTTATCAATATTAACCATTACTTCCCAAATAGAGCGTTTGTAATGATTGGCTGCAATAGTCAATTTTTCGACAGTTGTATCTCCAATTCCGCGTGCCGGATAATTGATAACGCGAATCAATGCTTCTTCGTCCTTTGGATTAATTACCAAACGCAAATAGCACAAAACATCTTTGATTTCCTTACGCTGATAAAAAGACAATCCTCCGTAAATTCTATACGGAATATCTCTTTTTCTCAAAGCATCCTCCATTGCACGTGATTGCGCGTTTGTACGATACAAAATCGCAAAAGAGCCATTGTGCAGCTGATTCTGCATTTTTTGTTCGAAAATAGTACTCGCCACAAAACGACCTTCTTCGGCGTCAGTCAGACTTCGATGTACTTTAATTTTCGGACCAAAATCATTTGCTGTCCAGACAATCTTATCAAGTTTGGTTTTATTCTTATCAATGATTGTATTGGCTGCTTCGACAATGTTTCGGGTTGAGCGGTAATTTTGCTCTAATCTAAAAGTCTTTACACCTTCATAATCTTTTTGAAAATTCAGAATATTATTGATGTTCGCACCACGAAAAGCATAAATACTCTGAGCATCATCTCCAACCACACAAATATTCTGAAACTTATCTGATAAAGCCCTTACGATTAAATATTGAGAGTGATTGGTATCCTGGTACTCATCAACCAAAATATATCGAAAACGATTCTGATATTTAGCCAAAACTTCCGGAAAACGAGTCAGTAATTCATTGGTTTTCAACAACAAATCATCAAAATCCATTGCTCCTGCTTTAAAACAGCGCTCAACATATTGCTGGTAAATTTCTCCCAAACGAGGTTTTTTAGCCATGGCATCCGCTTCCTGTAATTCAGGATTATTAAAATAGGCTTTTACGGTAATTAAACTGTTTTTATAACTCGAAATTCGACCTAAAACCTGTTTCGGTTTATAAATATCGCGATCCAGCTGCATTTCTTTGATAATCGAAGAAATCAATCTGGCCGAATCCTGAGAGTCATAAATCGTAAAGTTGGACGGGTATCCTAAATGTTCTGATTCTGAACGAAGAATACGTGCAAAAACAGAGTGAAAAGTTCCCATCCACAAGTTTTTGGCTTCACTCGCACCTACAATAGCCGAAATCCTGTGCTTCATTTCACGGGCAGCCTTATTGGTAAATGTAAGCGATAATATATTAAATGCATCAATTCCCTGATGCATCAAATAAGCAATCCTGATTGTTAAAACACGGGTTTTTCCCGAACCTGCACCAGCAATAATAATCATTGGCCCATCTTTTTGTAAAACGGGCTCTCGTTGTGCTTCGTTGAGCTGGTCAATATATTTATGCATGAAATTGATCTCCTTTTATGCAAAAATAGCAATTAAAGATGTAAAAAGAAAGATACTAAGATACTAAGATACTAAGCATATAAGTTACTAAGATATTTTAAAATTAGTGAATCAGGTTACTAATAAAATGAATATCAGGAGCAAAACAAAGGGCTTTTTTCAGGCAGCGTTCCCGCTTTCGGCTTTATCTCTCCGTGTCACTGCGAGGATACCGCCTCTATCGGGTCTATTCTCAAACAATTGGTTTCTTTTATACAATTTATCCCGAATACCATTTTTATACATGCTCTAACAAACTCACAATAGAATTTAGCAATTTTGAACCTTATTTAAAAAACACATCATAAGCAAACCTGATAAGCGTTCCAATTACAACAACTAAAAAGAAAATCCGAATAAAACCATTGCCTTTATTTATTGCCAGTTTAGCACCAAGCCATCCACCAAGAGCATTACTTACAGCCATCGGAATTGCAATTGCCCCGATGATTTTTCCTTTTATCATAAACAAACATATAGATCCGAAATTGGTAGCCAGGTTAACCATTTTAGCATTCGCAGATGCATGCAGAAAATCAAAACCCAATAACGAAATAAAAGCTACAACAAAAAAACTTCCTGTTCCGGGTCCGATAAAACCATCATAAAAACCAACAATGATACTGATTACAACCGCATATAAAATTTGAGTTCTGTCTGAATGACCTCTTGCCACCTGCTGACCGAAGTTTTTCTTAGCATAGGTGTAGATAAACAAAAGAGATAAGACCACCAATAAAAGCGGTTTCATAAAATCGTTACTGACAAGTGTTAATATTGTTGAGCCTAAAAACGCTGAAGGAACAGCTAAAAACATCATTATGAGTAATAACTTCCATTGGATAACCACTTTTTTAAGATATTGAAAAGCAGCAAAAGCAGTTCCGCTGAAAGCTGGGATTTTTAAAGTCCCAATTACTGTAGAAACTGGTAAATTTGGCAACAGAATTATTCCCATTGGGGTTTGTATCAATCCTCCTCCTCCTACAATTGCATCAATAAATCCGGCTGCAAATGCAGCTAAGCAGAGTAAAATTATTATGTATGAATCCATTAAAAAAGTGTATTCTAAAAGTTATAAAACTTTGCACAAAAGTAAGCTTCCATTTGGTTTATTAAATAATTTTAAGGCGGTTTTCTCGGCAAAAAGTATATTTTTGCTGAAAATATTTTGAAAATGGATTTTACAAGAATTATAGAATTAGCGAGTTATACTTTACCCGCAATTGTAACCGGATTTGTTGCTTACCGTTTTTTTGAACTGCATATTAAAAACAACGACAAAAAGCGTGCTTTTTTATTAAATAAAGAATATCAGAAACAATCTCTGCCTATACGTTTACAGGCATATGAGCGCATGACATTATTTTTGGAACGTATTAACCTTACCAAATTATTGATTCGAATTGCACCTATTTCCAATCAAAAACATGATTATGAAAACTTTGTAATTGACCAGATCGAACAGGAATTTGAACATAATCTGACTCAGCAAATCTACATGTCTGACGAATGCTGGACGATTATTACCACAGCCAAAAATTCTACAATTCAAATTATCCGTAAAGCCGCGATGAGCGACAGAGTTGACAGTGCTGATAAACTACGTGAAGTAATTTTGAATGATTTATTAGAAAAACAATCGCCTAGTAATGCTGCTTTGGGATATATTAAGAATGAGGTTGCGGAGCTTTGGTAAATTTCAATTTTAAATTTTATTTTAGATTTCAGATTGATCTTTCAATCTGAAATCTAAAATCTAAAATCTAAAATTAATAAACTTTATTATCACTCATAATCTCAGACTTATTCTGAGCATATTCATACCCTTGTTCCCACCATGTTTTCATAACATCTTTATTAAAAATCAAGGCATTATTAGTTAGTTTCGTAGGGGTATAATATAAATTAAGTTTTACGTTTTTATTGTTTGCTATCAGTTTTCCTATAGCAATATCATGTTTTTCAACCTGATCCAGAGCAATTCTAAATAAATCAATCATTAGTGAAAACGGATTTTTTCCAATAACGGTTTTTTCCATATTAACTTCTGTTTCCAGAATAATAACGTCTATTTCAGTAGCTCCGCGATTGATCGCTTCGCGAATAGGTACCAAACTCGAAAAGCCGCCGTCGCCATACTCGAAATTATTTTTTTCGACCAGACTCATAAAAGGTACATAATTACTGGAAATCCAGGACCATTCACAAAATTCATCATAAGTACAATCTTTAACCGATTTATACTCTGCTTCATTTGTTGTAAAATTGGTTACGGTAATGACAACATCTTTTTTTAACTTTTTTAATTGGTTGAAATCCGAAATAGAAAAATTACTTTTTATGTATTTCTTCAATCCTTTGCTTTCACCAAAAGTTCTTTTCCCTTTAATAAACTGGCGTAAAACATTGAAGTGATTAATGGTCACAATATCCACACCGTCTTTAACCTTTACAACAAAAGGGCAGATATTAAATATCTTGGACATGTTTACATTCGTATAAACCGAGTGGATTTTTTCGATATTTCCGAGAGCCAGATGCGGAATAAGCAAACTTCCCGTAGAAGTTCCTAAAAGTAAATCGTATTCATGTTTTTTAATTTGTAATAAATACTGGGCAACACCACCGGCAAAAGCGCCTTTACTACCGCCACCGGAAATAACCAATGCTCTCATATTATTTGGGGTTATGAGTTATGAGTTATAAGTTTTATGGTCTATATAACCCATTACTGAAATTCTATAATCTTATTCTTTTTAAATTTATCATTTATAAATTGTACAGTCAACATACTTTGATAGATGCGAATGACATGAAACTTCTAACTTTTTTCTGAAAGCAAGCGATTCAATTGAAATTGTTCATCGGGGGTCAAATTAGTCAAAATTCTATTAAACGATGCACGCATTTCAGGATTTTTTAATAATAATCGAATTGTATCTCTTCCAAATTTCGAAAATTGCCACATATGGTGTGTTGTAGCACCAACTAAATTACTCAAAACCTGATCGTTAATAATTTTAAAAGCAATTAGCTTCTCGAGTGCGTTTTGTCTTGTAGTTGCTTCATATTTTGTAGAAGAAAAGGCAATTAGTTCTGAAATTAATGCCTCCGGATTATCACTGTAATTAGTTGTAGATAATGCTAAGGAAAGCCATAAAGTACGCAGATTATAGTCGTTGAAACCAATCCGGTTTTTAGTTTGGTCAAGATATGCATGGCGGTTTTCAGGAAAACTCTTCCACAAGAAATAAAGAGCTATTTCCTGTGTCTGATAAGATTTATCCTCTAATAGGGTTTCATATTGCATTTTGAAATCTTCCGGGATATTTGAAAAATTTTCAGCTACAGCCTGACGAACCTTAGTGTTATTAGTGCTTAAGGCAGCTGTCAAAAGCACTTTTTTGGCTTCGTATTTTTCAGATGCAACTTGATTTATAACTGATTCTTTTACAGATTGATATATATCTGAATTTAAAATTTTTAAAAAATAATCCTGCTTTTCAGCCAATAGTGTTTTTTTTAATCTATCAACTTCCAAACGAGCCTTGACTGCTTTGTTTTTACTCAACAAAGCATTGGCAGTGGGTGTATCAAAAGCGGTTGTTTCTAACCAGGTTTTCTGAAATTTTTCAACATCAAAATCGGATACTTTTCTAATCTCATCAAAGAAATTTTGTGTATGGACTGTTTGATAAGCATATTTCTTTAAATAACTTTTTATGGCTTTTTTAAAAGCCTTGTCACCAATCGATTCGTGCAAAACAAATAATGTCCACGCACCTTTTTCGTAAAAAGTCAAAGAGCTGGCCTTAGCATTCAAAACCGGAATCGAATCGGTTCTGGAAGCAAACTTAAGTTGTTGTGCCGTATCGTATAATTTCGAATAAAAATAATCATCTCCAAAAATTTCTCTTTCTGCCAGTAAGGCATAATAAGTAGCAAAACCTTCCTGAAGCCAATGATGAGTGCTGCTCTCAGCTGTTACCAAATCTCCAAACCAATGATGGGCCAATTCATGAGCATCAACATTAGTGTAATTTCGATCTTCAAAACCAATGGAATCTATAACGTAACGTGTAGAAAAAAGCGTTGTCGTTGTGTTTTCCATTCCTGCATACAAAAAATCCCGAACCGGAATTTGCCTGTAGATTTTCCATGGATATTTTACTCCTATTTCCTTCTCCAAAAAGTCGAAAACACGTTTAGAATATCTGTAGGTAGGTTCAAAACGATTTGCATCTTTAGGCTCTAAATAATATTCTAACGGAATTTTAGATTTTGATTTGAACTCTTTTTTGTCAAACTTTCCAATGGCAAGCATCAATAAATAAGAACTCATTGGATTCTCCATTTTGTATTGCCAATGAAATTGATTGTTATTCTCCGTTTTTTCTTTTAAAATTCCGTTCGAAACAACCTGATAATTTTTATCATAGGTAATTCCTAAATTGAAAATTACTTTTTCATTCACATCATCAAAACTCGGAAACCAATTGCTTGTGTACCTTCCCTGCCCCTGTGTCCAGATTTGTACTTCTGAATTCTCAATATCTACGAAATACAAAGCCTGTTTCGGTTTCACCTTATATTCAAAAGTCAACTGATTTTTTCCTTTTTGAAAACCATAAACGATTTGCAATTGTTTGCCCGTGTTAATGAAAACAACTTCTTTTTGATTGAGTGCGACTTTTGTAAACTCCATGTTTTTAGCATCAATTTTAATGGTATCAACAGGTTTCAAAATTTCAAACTGATAGTCAACAGCACCTGAAACGGATTTTTCATCAGCATTTAAAGATAGTTGACCGGACACCGATTTAAAATCGACAAATTGGGTTTGTTGAGCAAAAACAAAGCTGGTAATAAATAATAGGATGTATTTCATTTAAAATTTGGATTTATAGAATCAGTATTCCAGTTTCCCGGATTGCTTTTTATGTATTGATAAATTTTATCAAATGTTTTATAATTACGAACAATATGATCGTGGTAGTTGGATTGCCAAATTGTATCAAATCCGTTTATTTGTTTAGTGGTAACAGATTTAAAAATTGCCACAAATGATGAAATTGAATTGGGTTTTCGTGATAATTTTGATCCCGATTCGTTTTTCTGTAGAGACGCACAGCAGTGCGTCTCCGCAATGATTGTCGATATGCTGGGTGGAGACGCACAGCTGTGCGTCTCTACAATATACTCTTTGGTCAAAATTTGATTTATATTTTGAATTTCAATCAACAAATGTATATGATTAGGCATGACAACCCAATTATGAAAAAACCAATTTTTTCTAATTGTAATTGATTTTAAAAGTTCGTTTTCAACAATTTGCCCGTTCTCATTTAAAATCATTTTATCTTCTTCAATATATCCAAAAATAGATTCTCTGTTTTGAGTTACAATTGTAATAAAATAAATTCCTTCATTAGAATAATCCCAATTTTTGAGCCTATTTGATTCTGTTTTGTATTTGTTTTTAAATAAAGGCATATATTTTAAAGAGTAAGAAATCCAAAGTTACAAAGTTACAGATATAAAAATGGCTATAAATGATGAAATCGAATTGTATTTTTCGGGATAATTTTGTTCCCGATTGATTTTCCGTAGAGGCGCACAGCAGTGCGTCTCCGCGATGATTCTCTACATTTCTCAATATGCTGGGTATAGATTTTTATGAGTAAGAAATCCAAAGTTACAAAGGTTTCATCAACAAATCGAATGAAATTTGTATGTTTACATTAGAAAATTATACAATCGTGTTAACACCTAAAAAAGCCCTATTTAACTGGAGCAGCGGAAAGGATTCTGCTCTGGCTTTATACAAAATACTTCAAAATCCTGATTTTAAAATAGAATGTCTATTAACAAGTGTCAACCAGCAATATCAGCGAATTTCTATGCACGGCGTCCGGACAGAATTGCTGGAAGCTCAGGCCAAAAGTATTGGTTTACCTTTAAAAATAATGCAGATTCCTGAGATGCCCACTATGGAAGTTTATGAAAATGTCATGACTGAAACAATGTCCGAATTAAAAAAACAAGACATTACACATTCGGTTTTTGGAGATATTTTTCTGGAAGATTTGCGGAAATACCGTGAAGATAAATTAGCCGAAATTGGTTTTGAAGCTGAATTTCCATTATGGAAAATCCCAACATACGATTTGATTCAGGAGTTTATCAGTTTAGGATTTAAGACAATTGTAGTTTGTGTCAACGAGCGTTTTCTTGACAAAAGTTTTGTTGGCCGAATTATAGATCAGGATTTTATTGACGATTTACCCGGAAATGTAGATGTATGCGGTGAAAATGGAGAGTTTCATACTTTTACCTTTGATGGTCCCATTTTTTCGCAACCTATAAATTTCGAAATTGGGGAAACGGTACATCGTAAATATGAAAAACCTAAAAATCAGGAATCATCAAATACAGCCTGCGATACGAATGCTTCTGATGCTTTTGATTATGGGTTTTGGTATACAGATTTAATTCCTAATTAATTTATCATGACAATAAAAAACCAATCACCCGAATTAGAAAAAGTCCTGTCATTCTTAAAGGAAATTGGAATTGATATAGCGGAAAAAGAACTGAAAACATCTTTTTTGCCGGGTTTGAGTTTGGGGCCAAATTGTCTTTATATTGATTTTGAAAAATTATTGTATCCGGGTGATATTCTGCACGAAGCCGGTCATCTTGCAGTAACAACATCGGCTGAAAGAAAAATTGCAGGTACTAATGACATGTCTTCAGACTGGCCTACACAAGGCGAAGAAATGGGCGCAATCCTTTGGTCTTTTGCAGCTGCAAAACATTTAGAATTACCTGTTGAATTTGTATTTCACCCAAATGGATACAAAAATGAGTCGGAATGGCTGATTTCAAATTTCACTAATGAAACTTATATCGGATTGCCTTTTCTGGAATGGACCGGACTTAGTTTAGGAAAAGAACGTGCTACGAAAGAAGGCAAAGAAGCATTTCCGAAAATGCTAAAATGGCTAAGAGATTAGATTATGGATAAATTAGTACGTTATATCAAATTTCCATTGTTTTTTGACACTGAAAGACTTAAAAATGATGTCCATAAAATCATTAACAAAAACTGGAAAAATCATTATAATACAAATGATTATACAGGAAAATGGACTTCAATTGCCTTAATGTCACAAAACGGGAAATCAGATTCAATTTTTGCTTTACCAAGCGGTAATGAAAAACTTGTTCCTACCGAAATTCTGGATTCCTGTACTTACTTTAAAGAAATTCTGGATAGCTTTTTATTTGAAAAAACGGCAGTCCGTTTATTAAAATTAGATGTTGGCGCCGAAGTTAAACCACATAGCGATAATTGTCTGGGGTACGAAGATGGCTGTTTCAGATTACACATCCCTATTATTACAAATAATGAAGTTGAATTTATATTAGATGGCAATCGACTGATAATGAATGAAGGAGAATGCTGGTATATTGATGCCAATTTCATCCATTCGGTAGCAAATCGTGGAACTGAAGACCGAATTCATCTTGTCATTGACGGACTTCGAAATGAATGGACTGATAACTTATTTTTCAAAGAGGCTGATCAAAATGATTTTATAAAAGCTACTACAGAAACTTCAGAAGAAGAAAAAAGACTTATGATTGCCGAATTAAAACGTATGAATCTTCCAATCGCAAATCAAATTTTAAAAGATTTAGAATAAATTCAATTTACTTTTCTATTACATAATTTTCCATAACCAAAATATCCAAAGCCGTAATTTCAAATAAATGAATTGCCTCCTCGGGAGTTTCAACGATTGGCATACCTTTTTTGTTCAGGCTTGTATTAAGTAGAACTGCAATTCCGCTTTGTTGATAAAAGGCAGCAAGCAATTTGGCAAACTTTGGATTCCATTTTTCTTCAACAGTCTGTACACGTGCAGAACCATCGCGATGGGTTGTGTTATTAAGCTTTTCTACATACTCCGGCCGAGTTTTATCAACCAAAATCATATAGGGACTATTTCTTCCGTTTAAAAAATATTCTCCCACTTTTTCTTTTAATACAGCTGGTGCAAACGGACGAAAATCTTCCCTGAATTTGATATTCAGATTGATATGATCTTTCATATTCCCGATTCCCGGATGTGCTAAAATGCTTCTTCGACCCAGGGAACGTGGCCCAAATTCAGATCCCGACTGGAACCAGGCAATTGTTTTTCCCTGATTTAATTTTTCGGCACAATAATTTACCAGATCATTTTCATCAGAAAATATGGTAGGACTGTATTTTTTATTTTTGTTAAATGCTGTTTCAATTTCGAAACTACTATAAGTTTTACCAAAACAGGTACTTCCATTATGAGTAACTTTTGGCATTTTTAAATATTCTAACCAACCATAAAAAGCACAACCTAACGCCAGACCATTATCTGCAGCAGCGGGTTCAAAATAAATATTTTCTACTATTTTACTGTCCAGAAGTTTTGCATTTGCCACTGCATTAAGCGCTACACCGCCTGAATAACATAAGTTTTTATGAGGGAATATATCCAATCTGTTTTGAATGCATTTTAAAACCGCTTTTTCAACCTGTTCCTGTGCCCATTTTGCAACATTTGCATAATAATCAAAATTATTTTTGAAATACTCATATCCTTTTGACGGGTTTGTAAATTGTTTTTTCCAGTTTTCATTTACATACAGATTACCTGATCCGAATTCAAAGGCTTCAAAATCGTAAATTCCTGAATTCCCAAATGGTGCAAGTCCCATTAATTTACCTACATCATCCATATCCCCAAAAACATAATGGCTAACCGAAGCATAAAAACCTCCGATAGAATGCTGGGTCGTAGGAAGCGAAAATAAGCTATCTGATTTTTCTGCCATTATACTAAAATCCTTCACTAAAGGAGTTAGTTTTTTTCCGTCAAAATGGTAAAAACTATCTTTCTCACAAACCATCTGAATTTCATTGAGAATTTCAGGGCTGATAAAATGTATTTGTTCAGGATGTAATTTTAGAAATTGATCAAGCGGACTTCCACAGCCATCAATAACCATAACCGCACATTCTGAAAAAGAACAGGTTCCGACAGCACTATATGCATGTGCTAGATGATGCGAAATATCAATAATTTTTAAATCATTTGCGTCTGCAAAAAGTCTTGTTCCTTTATATTTATTACGATCCGGAATATCAAAATTGGCGCACTGCACCACAAGAGAAATATCTTTTAATTCAATTCCTTCTGCATCAAGACAATACTGAATCGCCAAATTATCATTACCTCCATCATGTTTAATTCGGCTTAACCGCTCTTTTTCAATGCCTACACAAACACGTCCGTCTTTTAGTAAAACAGCCGATCCGTTGTGTGAAAGCCCGGTACCTAGAACATAAACAGGTAAATTCATCAATAGCTTTATAAATTACTTTTCTTAAAAACGATTGCAAATTAATAATTCTGCATCGTAAATATGTGAAAAAGCTAAAGTTATATAAATGTAAATTGATTAATAGAGTTCTTAAAATTAATTATCTATTGAAAGTATAAATTTTAGTATTTCCTGAATATCTAAGACAAAATCAGGTGTTGTGTTTTGGATGGCATTATAAGGCATAAAAGCCATGTCGGCAGATTTTGGATCCTGAACGATAATGGTTCCTCCTTCTTTTTGAATCGCTTTTAAACCCTCGGTACCATCAGAATTGGAACCGGACAATAAGATTCCTATTAATTGATTTTTATATACCTCTGCAGCCGACTCAAAACATACATCAATACTTGGCCTGCTATAATTTACTTTTTCTGAGGTGTCAAGAGAGAGCGTATTGTTTTTTTCAAATAATAAATGGTAGTTAGATGGTGCTACAAAAATAAATCCCGGTGACAGAGGCGTTTTGTCTTCAACTCTTTTTACTTTGATGATAGATTTTAATGTAATAAGCTCTTCTAAAGTCTGTTCATCAGTACTTTTTCGATGTACAACAATTACAATAGCAAAAGATTTAATTACAGGCAAATGAGGTAAAATCTGCATTAGTACATTTAAACTTCCGGCAGAACCACCTATAATCACTACTTTAAAATTTGGATTTATTTGATCTTTCTCCATATTTTTTCCCTATCTAATTGTCTGTATTTACTTTGAGATATTGAATATTTTATGGTTTCTTTTGTTCCTAAAGCCAAAAAGCCTAAAATAGCCAGGCTTTCATCAAATAGATTGATGGCTCTTTTTTGCAGATCATTGTCAAAATAGATCAGAACATTTCGGCAAAAAATCACATCGAATTCATTAAAGGAGGTATCAGAAACTAAATTATGCTGAGAAAAAACCATTTTTTGAGATAGTTCTTCGTTAAATTTTGCCATACCATAATTCGCTGTATAGTAATTTGAAAAATCTTCTTTTCCTCCGGAATCCCTGTAATTTTCAGAATACTCCTTCATCATTCTCAATGGAAATATCCCTTTTTTGGCAGTTTCCAGAACTGTTGCATTTATATCTGTAGCATAAATTAAAGATTTATGCAGTATACCTGCTTCCTTTAATAAAATAGCCATAGAATATACTTCTTCGCCTGTGGAACAACCTGCATGCCATAACCGAATAAAAGGTTTTGTACCCAATAATGGAAGAATTTGATTTCGAATTACTGTATAAAAAGCCGGATCCCTAAACATTTCGGTAACATTTACAGTAATTTCATCCACAACATGTTTGTAATAATCAGGATCATATCTCACTTTTGATAGAAATTCATAAAAATGAGTAAATCCATCCAATTGATATATTCTGTTAACACGTCTCTTTAAGGATGCTCTTGAATAACTACCAAAATCAAAACCATAATATTCATATACTTCATTAATAAGGGTTTCCAATTCGATATCTTCTATCATAACAATTTTAAATTCTGCTTAAAATCAAAAGCAATTTATCTACATCAACCGGTTTAGAAATATAATCATCTGCACCAGCCTCCAAACATTTTTCTTTATCCCCGGTCATTGCCTGAGCCGTAACTGCTATAACAAAAGTTGATTTATGTTGAGGGAGTTTTTTTATTAAAGGGATGGCTTCATAACCATCCATTTCCGGCATCATCATATCAATTAAAACTGCATCAATATTTTCATCAGAATGTAATATATTCAAAGCCTCCTCAGCACTCAAGCATGATAAACAATCAAATGATTTAGCACGAAGCGTGTTTTCAAGAGCAAAAATATTTCTGGAATCATCGTCTATAATTAAAAGCCGCTTTTTATTCATTTTTTACTACTTTTTAATTAAACTTTATCGTATAACCACACACGCAACAGCGACAACAGCTGATCAATGTCAACAGGTTTGGTAATATAATCTGAAGCACCTGCTTTGATACATTTTTCACGATCACCAGTCATTGCTTTTGCTGTAACAGCAATTAATGGCAATGTTAGGTGTTTAGGATTACTTCGTATTTCCTCTGCCGTTTCATAACCATCCATATTAGGCATCATCATATCCAGCAAAACAATATCTGTGTTTGGGTTTTCCTCAAGCATTTTCATTGCCTCTTTACCATCAAATGCTGTAATAACATTCATTTTGAATACTTCCAGGGCTTTGGTAAGGGAGTAAATATTACGAACGTCATCATCGACTATTAAAACCGTTTTGTCAAATAAAATATTATTAAGTAAATTCAGTTTTTTATAGTTCTCTTTTTTACTGCCATCTGAGGCTTTGTTTTCTTCAACCAAATGCAGAAAAAGGGATACTTCATCCAGCATCCTCTGATAAGAATGTGCCGTTTTAACAATTATAGAATCTGCATATTTTTTAATTTTTATTTCCTCTTTAAGCGATAGGCTTTTTCCGGTAAATACAATTACAGGAAGATTTTCTAATCCTGGACTCTTCTTAACACCATCCAGAATTTCGTAAGCTTGTT
This sequence comes from uncultured Flavobacterium sp., assembly GCF_946478785.1. The sequence goes on along the minus strand of NZ_CAMLDD010000003.1, from coordinate 325,816 downwards.
TGTCAGGGATTCCCATATCTAAAATTACACAATCTACCTGAGCTTTATTGAGCGCTTTTAATCCTTCAGAAACTTCGCTTTTTATTTCAGAATTGATATTATAGCTTTCTAAAAAGTAAGCGAGCGCTTTGGCATGTTTAGGATTATCCTCAATGATTAAAACTTTTTGTGCTTCTTGGTTAATGATATGTTCTATTCGCATGAAAACGTCCGGAATTTTTTCAAATGCTACTGGTTTATCAAGAAAATCAACGGCTCCTTTTAACAAACTCTCCTGTTTGAGCTTATGAGAGGACATAATATGTACGGGAATATGCTTGGTTTGTGAATTGTTTTTAAGCTCTTCTAAAATTTCCCAACCACTTTTTACAGGAAGTTCTATATCTAATAAAACGCCAATTGGCTTATACATTAAAGCAAAATTCAAAGCATAATCGCCTCTTACGGCTACGACTCCCTTATATCCTTTTTTTCTGCTAAATGCCAGTAAAGATGTGGCAAAATTTATATCATCTTCAACAATCAGGATAACTTTATCATCTTCTAAAATTGAATGTCTGTCATCTTCAATCTCATCTGGAATAATTGTACTGATGTATTTTTTTTGATTTTCGGCTTCAGCTGTTTCAATGTGTTCAATTTCTATTGGAGGCATTTTTTCGACAGTAACTTTTTTTAGAGCTGAGCCAAAAACAGGCAGGCATAAAGTAAAAGTACTTCCTTCATCCACGGTACTATGCAAAATTATTTCTCCTTTAAGCAATCTTGCAAGTTCCCTGCTTATGGACAAACCTAAACCTGTACCTCCATATTTTCTTTTGGTTGAACCATCTGCCTGTTGGAAAGCTTCAAAAATTAAAGGCTGTTTATCCAACGGAATTCCAATTCCAGTATCTTTTACAATGAAACAAATTATTTTATCATCATCATCGTTTATCTTAATTTCTAAGCTTACAGATCCTCTTTCTGTAAATTTAATAGCATTCGATATTAAATTTTTAAGAATTTGCTCGAGACGCATTTTATCTGTTTTAATGATGACAGGCGCTTCTTTGGAAATAATCTGAAAATCAATTTTTTTCTCTTTTGCAACCATCGAAAATAAATTAGATAGATTATCTGTAATTTCCTTAGTCGAAACATCTAAAAATTCAAGTTCCATTTTACCGGCTTCAATTTTAGACAAATCAAGAATTTCATCAATTAAGCCTAACAAACTATTCCCTGAACTCTGAATCACTTTTGCAAATTCAATTTCTTCAGAATTCATGCTTTTATTATTGTTTTCGGACAATAAACGGCTCAATAATAAAATAGAATTTAAAGGTGTTCTTAATTCATGTGACATATTTGCCAAAAATTCTGACTTATAGCGTGTTGTAAGCTCCAGAGCTTCTGATTTTTTTTGGATTTCTGTATTTCTTTCTTCCAGTAAAACGCTGCGCTCAGATAGTTCTTCGTTGGTTTGTTCCAATTCTTCCTGCTGTACTCTTAACTCTTCTTCTGAAGCCTGAAGCTTCTCTGTCTGAGCTTCCAATTCTGCATTAATGGACTCCAATTCGCTATGCTGAATTTGTAATTCTTCAGATTGCGCCTGGGTCTCTTCTAATAGTTCAAAAACTCTTTTTCTGTTTTTAGTTGATTTTATGGCAATAGCAATATTATTAGAAACTGCCTGTAAAAATTCTAAATCAATTTCAGTATACTCATGCACACTTGCTAATTCAAAAGCACCTTCAATTTTAGTATCGATTAAAGGTACAGCTAGTATGTGTTTGGGTTTTATTTCTCCCAAAGCATAAGTAATCTGAACGTCTCTTTCTGAAAAAGATTTTAATTCAAGTATTTTTCTGGAAACTACACATTGCCCAATTAAGCCCTCTCCTCTTTTAATATGCTCCCTGTTTTTATTAGGAAGGTAGCTGTAACCAGAAATTCCATAAAGTTCATCGCCATCAACTGCATAAATTACCCCTGCACTGCTTTTGGTATACTGACATAAAAATTCAATAACGTCTTTCGAGAGTTTTTCGAGTTCCTTATCTCCAATCATCACATTATTTAGTTGTGCGATTCCGGTTTGCAGCCATTCTTTTTGTGACAACAAATCAAAAGAATTTTTTAAAGAAATCCCCATGCTGTTTAATGACTCTCCGACACTACCAAGCGCATCAGATTTAGTGTCATCTACGCGAATGTCATAATTGCCGCTTGATATATTGCTGGCAATCGTACTTATTGCTTTAATTCTTTCAGCAGTTTCCCTGTCTTTTCTTTCTAATTCTTCCTGAAGTACTATGCGTTGATTATAATCTTTTAGAATTCTTGATAAAAATATAATTGTGATTATAAATGAAATTGCAAATGCTGTAACGATTAAAACAAAACTGTAATTACCATATTTTTCAGATTTGTCATTACGTATATTCAAAAGTTCCTGTTCTGCATTTTCAATGCGTTTAAAATAGCTTCTTAATTCGTCCATCATCCTTTTCCCTTCATTGAGATCAAAGGCAGTAGCTTCTTTATCTAATCTTTTTTTAACAAGCTGATTATTCATATATTTTAAGAAAACGTCTCGCAGTGATTTTAATTCCCGCAGGTTCTTTTGCTGTACAGGATTATCTACAGTTAAGTTTTCAAGTTTATCAAAATATGTATTTGAGAGTGCCTCGGCATCATTATATTGTGTAAGAAAATTTTCGTTACCCGTAATTAAATACCCACGCATACTGGTTTGTGCATCAGTAATTACAGAAGAAGCTTCATTTAAATTATAAATTACCTCCTGGGTATGGTTGACCAGATTATTACTTTCCAATAAACTTCGGATACTTAAAAAAGAGGCTGTTGAACTGATCATTAGTATTAATAATGATGCAAGTGAACTAATTAATAAATTTCTTTTAAAGTTGTTGTTTTGCATATACTTATTTTATTTCCTGATATTCTAAAGGTAAAACTATAATAAAACTTGCCCCTTGGCCTATTTGACTTTTTGCGGTAATTAATCCGTTATGTTTTTCGATTATTTTTTTTGCAATCGCCAGCCCAATGCCCGTTCCTTCATAACTTTGGCGATCGTTGAGACTCTGAAAAATGATAAAAATACGATCCAGGTAAATTTCGTCAAAACCAATTCCGTTATCCTTGACAATGATTCGGCAATACTTCCCATCCGGAGAAGGTTTTCCATCAAAATCTCGGGTTTCAATCAATTCAGACGTTATTTCTATCAAAGGATTTTCGGTATTGTCTGAAAACTTAAGTGCGTTTCCAATCAAATTTTGAAAAACCTGTCGTAACTGACTTGGAATACTGTCAATAGTGGGCAGTACGTTTGTTTTTATTGTGGCATTTTTACGCTCGATCAGATAATCAAAATCAGAAAGAACTTCTTGCAAAACTTCATTCAGATCCGTTTTTTCGGGCTGCACTTTCGATGACAATCTCGAATAGGCAAGCAAATCTGTAATTAGAGTCTGCATTCTTTCAGCCGATTTAATAGTTCGGTTTACGTAGTCTACAGCTTTGTCATCTTTAGCCAGATAAAGATCCTTGATTATTTTAATAAAAATCTGAATTTTTCTTATAGGTTCATTCAAGTCATGCGAAACAACCCATGCAAACTGCTGCAACTCATGATTTTTAAGTTCCAGTTCTTCATTTTTTAAGACTAATTCTTTGGTTCTTTCTGAGATTTTAACTTCCAGATTATCCTGTGCTTCTTTTCGTATTTTAATTTCTTTCGAAAGCAGGTCCTTCATTTCTTTTAGCTGATTCTGCTGTTCGTAAATCTTTAGGAAGGTTTTTACTTTTAAAATCAGCAAATCAGTATCAACGGGTTTGGTAATATATTCTACCGCTCCGGTTTCATATCCTTTAAAAATATATTTTTTCTCAATATTAAGTGCCGAAAGGAAAATAACAGGAATGTCTTTTGTTTTTTTATTGCCGGAAAGAATTTTCACAACTTCAAAACCATCCAGACCAGGCATCTGAACATCCATGATAATAAGGCAATAATTGGTCTGTAAAATTTTTTTTAATGCCTCTTCGCCAGATTCTGCAGTATCTACATCGATATTATGTAATTCCAATGTTTTTTTTAAGGCAATTATATTTGCCCTTATATCGTCTACGATTAATATCATCTATTTGTGGGCTAAAGCGTTATAATTTACAATTGTTTTTGATAATTTTCTTTTAAATACGTATTTAACAAACTTTCAAATTTATAAAAAAAATACAATTCTGCCTTATACCATAACTTTATTAATTACATAATTCCCATATTGAATTAAATTAATTTTTTGCGACAATCTTTAATTTATTAAAGTCAAATTTTATTTACAAACCGAATTATTTTAGAGGATAATTCATTTTTAAATTGAGAAAGTCATGAAGAAAACAGAAACATTCCCGGAACAAAAACAAAATCTGCCAGGTAACGAGCATTTAATGAGCCCTGAGCCAGAAATTATTAAGGAAAATTATACCGGAAGCGGAAAACTTTTAGGCAAAGTTGCCTTTATAACCGGAGGTGACAGCGGAATTGGCCGTAGTGCTGCGGTACATTTTGCAAGAGAAGGCGCCGATGTTGCCATCGTTTACCTGAAAGAAGATAAAGATGCCCAGATAACCAAAGAGCTCATTGAAAAGGAAGGTCAGCAATGTCTTTTGATAAGCGGTGACTTAAAAGACGAGAAATTTTGCCAGAATGCTGTAAAGAACTGCATCAAAACATTTAAAAAAATAAATATAATTGTCAACAATGCTGCTGTTCAGTTCCCTCAGAATGAACTCGAAAACATTACTACTGCACAATTGCATGAAACATTTGAGACTAATATTTATCCGTACTTCTATATTACTAAAGCTGCATTGCCACATTTAAAAGAAGGTGACAGCATAATCAATACAAGTTCTGTGACCGCATATCGCGGAAGTGAGCACCTGCTTGATTATTCAAGTACAAAAGGTGCTATTTTAAGCTTTACCAGATCATTATCAAGTATGCTGGCCAAAAAACAAATCAGGGTCAACGGGGTTGCTCCGGGACCAATCTGGACACCGCTGATTGTGGCAACATTCGATAAAGTCTCAGATTTTGGACAAGATACTCCAATGGGAAGAGCCGGTCAACCGTCAGAAGTTGGTCCTGCTTACGTCTTTTTAGCATCCGAAGACAGCAGCTATATTACGGGACAATTTATTCACATAAACGGAGGTGAACTTATAGGAGGATAAAATTTAAAATAAACACTATGAATTTTATTGATATTGTTGGTTTACTAGCAGGGATTTGCGTTACCGTTTCAGTTATTCCGCAAATAATAAAGGTGTGGAAAACAAAAAAGGTAAAGCAAATTTCCCTGCTTACCTTTAGTGTCCTGACGTCTGGAATTGCTTTATGGGTAGTATACGGGATTTTAAAAAATGATTTTCCCATTATTATTACCAATAGTATCTCGCTGTTCTTAAATTTGATAATGGTCTATTTTCTCATCTACTATGAAAAAGAATCATAATCTGCATTAAACATTACATAATTACATACGTATATGATTGTAATTTAAAAGAACTCATTAAACCCTTTCACGACAAATTAAAATAAAAAAAACAACTATATATTAATAGCTGTTTTTTTTATATATCGGGCTTATTAGCTAACTTGTTTTAATTGTATGATTATTTACAAAGGACAAAGAATACTTTTCTTTAATTAATCGCGGAAAATAAGTCCTGCCTCCTAAACCGACTCCTGAAAATAAATCAACAACGCTGAAACTCGAAATTCTTTTTAACTCTTTTATTTGTTTATTTGCCAGGGTCATAATTGGTTTTATGCCTTTAACATATCCGTAAGTATGCTGATCCAGTTCAATTTCCAAAATGCTTTCTAAAATTCTTTGCTTCAATAAATTTTTAACAACTCCCTTTTGCGGAACAGTATTAAATTCTCTGATTTTTTCAGCAATCTTAAAATTCTGCTGTCCTGTATAAATATAGTTTCCTTTGTTTTTGCAAAATATTTTATTCAAGTCTGAAAACAAACTCTTGTGTTCAGCATTATGAATATTGCTGCAAATCATAGAAAACTTAACATGTTTATATCCTTCGAAATAAAAAACACTATTAATATTTGATATGTTTCTTATTATCCCCGTTTGATTTGGTTTAATTTTTTTTGTTTCGCCATTAATTCCAAAACTATGGCTCAAATTACCTTCATAACAGTAGGCGAATAATATAGGCGAATTGCCAAAAGATTCCATACTTAATAGCATATCGTCATTAAAAACAACATCAAATTGCAAATATGAAATTTGTTGGTTAAGTGTTATACCACTTATAATACCGTTTGCATTTTTAGACTTGATTACTAAATTATATTGATTATTTTCTAAAGTTAAAGTCCCGTCAAGACTATCTTTAAGATCATTAAAAATAGTATTCATTCCGCCTGTATTAAAGTAAAGTTTTTTCATTTGATAAACATTTAAAAGAGTTCTGTTATTAAGCGTTCAAAATTTTTAAACTTCTACTTATTCCTTTTTTTGAACAATTCAAATTTCGGTATACTCTAAACGTTTCTTGTTATATAATTTTTCTTACTACTTTCATAATTAATAGTTTAATAATTATTTGTTAAAAAAAAACAGCTGCTCCAAATTCATATTTTGGAACAGCTGTTTTACAGCAAAATAAAAAAATCCTAACTTATGTTAACCATGAATCTAAATTAATTTTTTAAGTAATTTTATCTATATCGGCATTTGTAGAGTAATTTTTTTCTGGTATGTCTTTAAAAAATTCGGCTGCTTCCAGATCAGCTGTTGGTCCGTATCCTAATAAATAAGTTCCCTTTTTATTGTCAGCAGTTTCTATAACATACAAAATTGACATGTCATCAGGATTGCTGATTCCTTCGTATCGATGGTGTGAAACAATAAAAATTTCGTCCGGTTGATAGGAATATTTTGATTCTGTTTCTATAAGTCCTCCGTTTTGAAACAAAAAATTACAGCAGTATCCTTTTTTTTTATACTCTTCTAGATTATCTAATTCGTTTTTTGCAGGTTCTTTTTCCATGATAATTTGGTTACAATGACTAATTGAGGTTTTAAAACCTTTATCTGATACAAATTTCATTCTTTATTACTCTATCTTTTGACTCAAAAAATATTTTTTTTGTCTCTAAAATAATTTTCTGTAAAAAACAAAAAAACTCATTTAACATCAATAATGACTAAGAAATTATTTATAAATTGGTATATTTATGGAGTCTTAACAACTTTTTTCTTTTTAATTATATATACCTATTTTTTTAAAAAATGACCCAAATAAATCAGGATTTCTTAGCAAAAGGCGGTGAGATGGGAGAATTAACCCGTGCGAAAGACTGGACTAAAACTTTGGTAGGTTCTGTAGATTCCTGGCCGCAAAGTTTACGAACCACATTGGGACTTCTTTTAAATTCTAAATTTCCAATGTTTTTGTTGTGGGGCCCTGAACATATCTGTTTTTATAATGACGCTTATCGTCCAAGTCTTGGTAACGATGGAAAACATCCATCCATTTTGGGTCAAAAGGGAGCTGATTCCTGGCCAGAAATCTGGGATTTTATAAAACCGCTCATCGACCAGGTTCTCTTAGAAGGTGAAGCGACCTGGCATGAAGACCAGTTATTGCCTATTTACCGAAACGGAAAAATGGAAGATGTATACTGGACTTTTAGTTATACCCCGGTAAACAATGAATCAGGAAAACCAACAGGAGTTTTAGTCATTTGCAATGAAACTACGGATAAGGTCAATCTGGTCAAAAAATTAGAAGAAAGCAACAAACGCTATCTCAATAACATTCTTCAAACTCCTAATGGAATGTGTATTCTCAGAGGCAAGGATTTTATTGTCGAAATAGCCAATGAGCTAATGCTTGAAATTTGGGAAAGAGAAGAACACCAGGTTCTAAACAAACCCATATTTAAAGTAGTTCCTGAAGCTGCAGGACAAGGGCTGGAAGCTATTTTGGAAAATGTATGTTCAACAGGCGAAACTTTCAGGGCATACGAACTTCCTGTAAAATTAACCCGGAATGGCAAAATCGAAACTACTTATATCAATGTAGTTTATGAAGCTTTAAAAGATCCTGATGGCGCTATTTCAGGAGTCGTCGCAATAGCCAATGATGTAACTTTGCAGGTAATTGCCCGAAATGCTGTTGAGGAAAGTGAGAAAAAATTTAGAAATACGGTAAAACAAGTACCTGTTGGAATTGCTATTTTAAAAGGAGAAGATCTAATTGTTGAAATGGCAAACACCACCTACCTTCAAATTGTGGATAAAACCGAGGAAGAAATTTTAGGAAAACCCGTGTTTACCTACTTACCGGAAGCTGAAAAAACGATTTATCCCTTACTTTCAAAAGTTTATCAAAGTGGAATTCCATATTACACAGATGAACTTTCAGTGGCTTTAAACAGATATGGCAAACAGGAAGTGGGCTACTTTAATTTGGTTTTTTATCCTTTACGTGAAGAGAATATTGTAACTGGCGTTGTTATTGTTGCCTATGAAGTTACAAAAGCGGTAAAAGCCCGTCATTTATTGTCAGAAAGCGAAAAGGCTTTTAGGAAAATTGTCACGGAATCTCCTATTGCCATGGCTGTTTTCAGAGGTAAAAACCATGTTGTAGAAATGGCCAACGATACTATGATGAAAACCATCTGGCAGAGAAAAAAGAAAGAAACAATTGGAAAACCCTTAATCGAAATATTTCCTGAACTTTTAGAACAAAAATATCCGGAATTATTGAATGATGTTATTTCTAAAGGGAAAAAAATTCATGAAAATGAAGCAATTGCTTATGTAAACAGAAAAGGAAAACTCGAAAAATTTTACCTGGATTATCAATATACGCCGCTTTTTGAAAAAGATGGAGAAGCAAACGGCATCATGGTTACTGTTAATGATGTTACAAGCAAGGTTGAAACAAGAAAAAAGATAGAAGATGCTGAACTAAGGACCCGTCTGGCTACAGAAATAGCAGAAATAGCAACATGGGATGTTTACATTCCAAATCAGGAAATAATATATTCAGAAAATCTGCCTACTATATTTGGTCATAAAAAAGATGTAATTCTGTCCCGTTTACAGCTGCAAAGCCAAATACACCCAGAAGATAAACATATTTTAGAGAAAGCTCAAATATTAGCCTTAAAATCAGGTATTTATAAGTATGAGTCGCGTATCAACAAACCAGATGGAACTATTTCATGGATAAGGGTTCATGGCAAAATATTTTTTGATGAAGCGCATGTACCCGTAAAAATGCTGGGTACCGTTTTAGATATTACCGATGAAAAAAGTAGCCAGGAGGTTTTAATGAAAAGTGAAGAAAAATTCAGGCTTCTGGCAGACTCCATGCCACAACATATCTGGACAAGTGACGCATTGGGAAATCTGAATTACTATAACCAATCCGTCTTTACTTATTCAGGCAGATCTAAAGAAGAATTTGAAAAAAACGGTTGGTTAGAGATAGTGCATCCGGAAGACCGCAAAGAAAATATAAATAAGTGGATGGAAGCGGTGAAAACAGGAAACGATTTTTTATTTGAACACCGTTTTCGTCGTTATGACGGCAAATACAGATGGCACCAAAGTCGTGCCATTGCCCAAAAAGATGCTGATGGAAACATCCAAATGTGGGTTGGTGCCACTACTGACATTCAGGATCAGAAAAACTTTACCACGAAACTTGAAAAAGAAGTTTCTGAGCGTACTGCCCAATTAGAGCTCAAAAATCGGGATTTGATCAATATGAATATCGAATTACAGTCTTTTGCTTACATTTCAAGTCATGATTTGCAGGAGCCGCTTCGAAAGATTCAAACTTTTGCAAGCAGGTTATCTGATCTGGACGAACAGAACATTTCGCCAAAAGCCAAAACCTATTTAGGCCGCATTGAAGTCTCTGCCAAAAGAATGCAGACTTTAATACAGGACCTTCTGACTTATTCCAGAACAAATTCGGCAGAAAGGGTATTTGTAAAGGTAAATCTGGACGAAATTGCCGAAGAAGTAAAACACGATTTTTCTGAACGTATTGAGGAAAAAAATGCCATAGTCAATTTTCATCCTCTTGGTCAAGCTACTATTATCCCTTTTCAATTTCGACAATTACTCCATAACCTGATTGGTAATGCTTTGAAGTTTTCTAAAAAAGGCGTCGCTCCCGTCATCGAAATTAAGGCGGAAAAAATTAAGGGTAGTAAAATAAAATCACAGGTTGATTTTCCTGATAAAATGTATTATCATCTTCAAATTTCAGATAATGGGATTGGTTTTGACTCAGCATACAAAAACCGTATTTTCGAGGTTTTTCAACGTCTGAATACTGAAAGCGAATTTGCCGGTACCGGAATTGGCCTGGCAATTGTAAAGAAAATTGTAGAAAACCATAAAGGAATTATTACAGCCAATGGTAAAAAAGATATAGGTGCTACTTTCGATATTTACCTTCCTGAATTATACTAATTTACTTTATGATTTATAGACAAAATTACTCACTGTCGGGACAAAATTTTTCCAATCGATTTCTAAAGCATGATTAATTGATTGTATAATATCTTTCATTAATACAGGCTTAGTTATAAATAAACTAGCTCCTAACAGTCGGCATTTTTCAATAATGCCTGGCTCATTTGAAGTAGAAAAAATTATTACCGGAATATCTGATTTCTCCTCATTACGAAGCTCTGCCAAAACATCAAAACCATTTTTTCCGGGCATGTTTAAATCCAAAAAAACTATATGAGGCGTTGGCGGCGGATTATAGATTGCATTTAACAGCTTTTCACCTCCAGAGTAGGTCTGAAGTTTTATTTTTTTCTGCAATGACTCTACAGCATCTGCAAAAATACTTAAATCATCTTCATCGTCATCCGTGTAGAATATAGTTATATCATTCATAGGATTTTTTAAATTAATGACTCAAAGATAAATAATTTAATACAATTATCAACCAAACTTCAATTTCTGAAAAATTTTAGAAATAGAAATATCATAATCCTAAAAATGAATTATATAACTTAAAAAAAAGAAAAAAAACTAACCTTGTATCTTCAATAAATTTAAAATACAACTTAAAAAAATAAAGTCATGGGAGATCACAAAGACCTAAAAAACGTTTCGGCAGCAGAAAAAATACAAGATCTGGCTGAAGATATCAAAACTTGTATGTTCTGTACCTATAAAAACGGAAAATTACAATCCCGACCAATGTCATTTCAGGAGATTGACGAATATGGAAATCTTTTTTTTCTTTCGGATAAAAATAGTAATAAAAATGCCGAAATTATGGAGAACTCAAAAGTAGAGATCGTTTTTGCGCAGCCTCACGATAAGTTTCTTTTCCTGCACGGTAATGCTTCTATTTCTTACGATAGAAAAAGGATTAAAGAATTATGGAACCCTATTATAAAAGTCTGGATGACGGGTGGTGAGGATGATCCCAACCTTAGTATCATAAAAGTTGTTCCTGAAGATGGTTATTACTGGAATAATAAAAACGGTAAAATGGTTGCAATTGCTAAAATGACCGTAGCTTTTGTTACAGGGAAAACAATGGATGACGGAATAGAAGGCAATTTAGATTTGTAAATAAGATAATGGCAAGCTGACTTATGATTGCCATTATTTTTTATATTTCTTTTGAAATTCCAAAGCATTTATGATTCCTGCTTCACTTGCTGTATTGTTAAAATAAACATATGCCGGTTTGTTTGAAATTTGCTCTTTTATTAGATTTAGCTCTTCATTTGTGTAGGCTGAATAAAACATTTTTGGTGTGCCATGAAGCCTGATGAAAATTAAAGGGAAATTAGTAAAAATTGTTTTAGGTAATTGAGGATGGCTTACACTGCAAAAAATAATATTATTTTCTAAAAAAGTTTCCCATACCTCTGGAATCCACCAGCTTTCATGCCTAAACTCAACTACGTTTTTAAAGTCTGGATTCAGATTATTGACTATTTGGCTTAGTCGCTCAGAGCTAAAATGATAACTTGGTGGAAACTGAAAAAGTACTGGACCAAGTTTTTCTTTTAATCCGTTAGTACACACATTATAAAAATCTGCTATTAGATTTTCGCAATCTGCAAACCTTTTCAGATGGGTTATTTCTTTAGGGGCTTTTATCGAAAAAATAAAGTTTTCAGGTGCTTTATTGTACCAGTTTTCCAAAATTCTTAAAGTTGGGAATTTATAAAAACTGCCATTAAATTCATACGTATCAAAATGTTCGCAATAATATTGAAACCATTTAGAAGCAGGCAAATTATCAGGATAAAAAATACCCTTCCAAAAGCGATTATTAAAACTGGAACATCCTATTAAAACTTCATTTTTCATTGATATAATTTTTGGCAGTTGGTACAAAAAAAGCTTCTTCTTTTTTTAATACCTGTATATTTCTTTATAATCGGAAGATTGCATCGCAAACAAATGCTTTTTGTATGAGCAAGCCAATGTTTCTTTAGTTCAAATTTCTTTTTCCAATCCAGAAATTGAAAGCTATAAATTACACTTTCGTTTATAAGATTTTGAATATCCTCAGATGAAATTTTACCAACCAAAGATTCCGGATGAATTCTACATCGGTATAAAACTTCATTTTTTATGATGTTTCCTACTCCAGAGAAAATGTTCTGATCTAATAAAGCATCACAAATCATTTGTTTCGGGATTTTTTCCAGACTTTGTTTTGCCTTTTCAGGATCCCAATTTTTATTCATTACATCTTCCTCCCAATTGTAATAAATATTGATATCACCTTCTAAAATTTTAACTGAACAAGTATAAAAATTAAGCTCTCCATTTGAAAAAAGCAAACTTAACCTTGGTGTTGCTTCCTTTCTTTCATTAATTCGGTAAGTGCCAAACATCAGCATGTGTATCTTTACGGTAAAGTCATCAAAACAAATTAAAAAATGCTTTCCCCAGCTTTTAAACTGGCGTATTGTTTTGTCTTTTAATCTATTGATCTCAATACTGCTGTTTCCGGAAACATCAATCACTTTTTGTCCTGAAAATTGCTGAACCTCTTCTTTTAATATTACTATTGACGGACCTTCTGGCATGCTCTTCTTATTTAATTAAAACTAAAAAGCACAGCCTAAACTGTGCTTTTTGGTATTTTAAAAAGTTTACTCTAATTCTGCAGCTTCAAGATTTATTGCATTTACAGCAACTTCTGTAAGCTTTTTGTCTGCTCCTTTTTCGTCGTCAAGTGTTTGTTCCAACAATGCTGCTGCTTCTTCAAAACCAAGAGTTTCTGCAAATTGTCTCAATGTACCGTAAGTAGCAATCTCATAATGTTCAATTTTTTGACTTGCTGCAATAATTCCGGCATCACGCACCACACCCACTTCAGTTTCTTCAAGGATTCCCTTACCTTCTTCGATAAGGCCTTCCATAGCATCACATTTTTTAGCCGTCGCTTTTTTACCTATTAGTTCAAAAACCTTTTCCAGACGGCTAACATGTTCTTCTGTTTCTGTCAAATGAGAATTTAAAGCTTCAATCAGATCAGCTGATGTTGCATTTTTTGCCATTGTTGGAAGTGCTTTGGTTAATGCTTTCTCTGCCCAATAAATATCTTTAAGGCCATCTTCAAACAATTCTGTCAATCCGGATGCTGCATTTGATTTTGGTTTTGTAACTCCACTTTTGTTGGTACCTTCTTTAGTAGCTGTTTCTTTTTTATTGTCAGTAGATTTCATAATTATATATTTTTTATGTGATTAATATTTTCAAAATTACCCTGAATTATTACCGATGTGATTATAGTATTCTAACTCAAAGTTTCAAGATAAACACCTGTATATTATGAAAGTAGATCAGCAAATTCTGTAAGGTGTTTCTTTTCAATCATAGATAGCTTTGTAATATCAAATCATTAAAAAAGATATTATGAGAACCCATATAAACAGATACAATCAAACAGCACAATTTTATTTTGAACAAAAATTTCAGGGTGGATTTCTTGACCCGGATACTGCGGTGTTAATTGAAAAAGCGATTGACAAACTTCTTAAAAAAGATAATATTCTTAGAAACGAAAATATTCCGAATCAGGAACAAGTAATCAGCGAAGAAGACTATGTTAAAAAACATCAACAGGATGATGATTTTTACAGACCTGAAAATACTGAAGAGCAAGAAGAGGGTATTCAAAATGATGAGAATCTGGATTACGACGATTTAGAACAACGAAATGAATAAAAACATATAAACAATTGTCTGTAATTTAGAATCTAAAACTCTACAAATTTCAAACAACTGAAAATTAGCTTTATATAACAACATAAAAAATACTATTATGAATACTATAGATCAACAAAACAGCGGCAAAACAAGTATGGACCCGAGAAATCAAAATATGTCAGATAAAAATGTACATATGGATGAGGAACTGTATGACAATAACGAATTTAAAGATGCCAGCCAAAGCAATAGAGAAATTGCTGAGCAAGGATTTACTGTTCGAAATGGCCACGATCCGAACAAACCTAATCCTGATGAGCGAATTACAAATGACGAGGATGATTTAGACGATCTGAACGATGATTTTCATACAGACAGAGACCTTGAAGGTGACGACACTATAGATGATTTAGATGAAGAAATTGACATCGACGGTGATGAAAAAGTCGTAAACGACGAATTTGACAATCCTTCTGATAATTTTAGTGAAACCTTCGATGAAACTGAAGAAGATTTAGAAATTATCGATGACGAAATCGAAGAAGAGGATGAGTACGAATATCAGGAAGATGATATTCAGGAAGACGAAAATGAAGAAGATTATCCTGCAAATGATCCCAGAAAATTCTAAAATTATTTAAAAGGAAAAACCCGGTGTTAGTGGTTTTTCCTTTTATTATTTTTTAATTATTATTTCTCTTGCCAAAACTCAACATCTGGCTCTATTAATTTTTCTCTGCCTTCCCATTTTGGAAACTTGAATCCTTTTGGAAGGGAATATCCTCCACTTTCATAAGTTGTACCATTCATTTTAGGCAAAAAACACTTGAATTCCATTACTTTTATTCTTTTATTCTTACCTTCTAACCATACAAATCCAGTATTTTCAGTTGATTTAATACCAATAATAATTCTATTGAAACTTTCCTTCTTACCAGTAATAGAATCTAGATATTGTTGATTGTATAATTTTTCAAAATCATTTGGTAGAACTACTAATGTTGAATGGTATAACTTAGGGTTTTTCAGATTCTCTATCTCCACCTTCATCATAATAGGAAAAGGACTTTTTTTAGTCCTATTATTATTAGGTTTAAAATTTGATAAATCCCAACTTGATTTATCAATTGTAAAAAGAGATTCTGAAAATGTATCTGGTTGAAAAATAATTCCAGATTTGGTGTAAAAAGTTAGTATACTAATTTTTGAAGTATGATATTCGCTAGCAAAACCTACATCATAATCATATTCTTTTTCTCCTTTTTCCCAGACTGAATAAGGAATACCATGCAGATTTAAATAGATGAAATTTTCTTTTGCAGCCTTTCCAGTAGATGTCCACATAGAAACCCTATCTTCATCATAAGGATCATTCTTACTTATTTCGTTTGCTTTGAATTTTCCTATTTCTGTTAAAACATTTACTGCTCTCATCCAAACGGTTACATTACCACCCGGAGCGGTACCCACAATTATCAAAGAATAACTTCGCATTATACCATCGATATCAGTAACCGGATTTTGAAACAATTGCAACATTTTTTGTTTTGGTAACTTTGTTTTCAATTTGTAACTAACCATATCAACACCACAATCCCAATTCACAACCAAACTATCTGGTACTTCATCAGGTTCACTACCACTTGCATACCCTCCCGAAGTTTCTCCCCATCCGGGATCTATTCCGAAATCTGTTGAAACATTATGTACTATTTTTCCATTATTATAAAAGGCTACTGACGGAATACTTGAATAATATTTAGGAGCAGAAAGACCTATTTCCCAATCAAACTTTTCTTTTGGCTGGCAGGAAACTAATAAGCCAAAAAAAAGAGACAAATGATATATTTTATTTATTTGCATATATTTCTCTTTTATAATTTGCTGCATCTCCTTCTATCTTGTATTTAACAGGCTGGTTTACAAAACCTACCTTACTAAGGATATGATGATCCCCTGTTGTAATATTTAAATAATCATTTTTTAATCCGCCATAGTGTGCAGAAAGATGAATGTATTTATTTCTTAGGGTGGTAAACATACTACCCGGTAATTGATATGTGCCTCCTTTTTGTTCTTTTATTACTTTTATCATCAAGTCTAAATATTCCCTCAATATTTTTTCTGATGAAAAATTATATTCTTCTTTATGTTTGGCATTTTTTGCTTCATCAAAAGTTTTATAAAAAGGTACTTTGTTTTCAATTGCTTTTTCAAGCATCAAATTCATAGCCACAAGGCTGTATTTGTTACTAATATATCTTGAATCTTTAATTACAAAGTGATCTGATTGTTTGTCCATAATAAGCATTCCTTTTTTGGGGTCATATATTTGTGGTGCATAATTGTCATGGTAAAAATCGGGAGCTGTTCTAACTTCCATTTTACCATATATTGGAAAAACGCCATACATTTTATATACTAAAACTGTTTTATCATAATGATCATAGCTATTTATAAACTTAATTTCATCTTCCTGACAGAAATAGTTGTTAATGTAAAATTGTCTTACTTTTTCTTTTTCTTCCATAGTTGTTTTATCATTAACTCCTAAATCAAAATAATCTATCACAGGCTCATATTTGTCCAATTCGGCGTACCCACCTCCAATATCTGAATGGGCTCCTATTAGTTTTACTGTATATCCTTCTTCAGTAGGTGTGGTAGCAAAATTCTCCCGCCATTCATCATTAGCCACTATATGAAAAGCAGATTGTATACCTAAACCTGAAATGTTAGTTTTTACCTTATCTAAACTTAGTTGAAAGATTGCCGGTAGTATACCTAATATGACTGAGGCTTTGTAGCCTAAATTATCTTTTATAACCATATCAGAAACGACAGTATCAAAAACACCTAAAAAACGGATCTCAATATTGTAAGTTTCTGTTAAAGATAAAATATTATTTTTTGCAAGCATACTGCCTAAATAACCTCCAGCGTGTTTTACAACTTCTGTTTCTGTAGGTGATAAAATAACGCCTTTTGGATCATATGGATCTCTAATTCTTTTAGCTTGTATTTTTGATTTTTCTTTCACTTCATTACAAAAATGCCTGGCCGCCGCCGCTCCACGGCTAAAACCAAAAACATCAAAGACAATTTTATTTACTTTTTTTCCTTTTATACTGTTTCTGATTTGCTCTTCAACCAGTTTTTTTATTCCTTCTTCTACTCTTCCCAAAATGCCCCATGATCCTCTGGCCAAGCCTGAACCCATCATGTCGTCCGGTTCTCCTTCCTTAGTTCCAATACCTTCTACATATTGTTTTAAAATAACATGTTTTCCCAGAACACTATCTTTTTTTTCATTCTTTTCTTCCTGATACAACTGAAACAATTTAGCCACATTAGAATAAGGATTCCAATAACTGTCTCTGTCTGTAATATCAATAGTTTTTGTTACCGTATTTCCATTTTCTAAAATACTAACAGTGTGTTTTGACTCTTGCGGTATGTCTTTTGACTTGATCATACCGTTTTGTAATTTAGTATAGTACATGGAGTCAGAATTTCCCATATTATTCCCCGTACCGTCAAAAAACATCCCTACATATACATTTACAGAATCATCATTTTCCGTGGCTTCTACTTTTAGTTTCTCTGGTTGTACATCTAGTTTAACTCCATCCTGGTCCCCAACTGTTTTTATTTTTTTTCCATTTGTGGTGATGCTTCCGTTGGAATAAAAAGTGATTTTTCCATCGGAAGTGATTTGTGATTTTCCACCTACATTTCTTTGCTTCATATTAATAAAAATTGCTAGGTTCTGAACTATTGTGTATTATTTGTTTTTGGGAGTGCTTTGTAAATTCTTCTACAGAAGAAATAACAACATCTTTATCGCCATTAAATATCATTTCTTTTGAAGTGTGAGATTCCAAATTACCTTCCACTCTTTCTATAAAGTTACCTGTAATTATGCTGTTTTTATTTCCGGTGACAATTTCTGTTTTTATACCTCCTACACTTTCGACAGCATCAGCTCCTATACTATCTGTTTTATTTACCCCAACAGTTGTAGACAGATTATTAGAGACATTAACATCCATATCTGTACAGTTAAAAGAAATTCTTTTTGGCGCATTTACCTGCATATTTCCCTGCCCGTCCATTATATAACTGTTTCCACTCGCATCCTCGATCAAAACACTGCCATCTCCGTCGTTCAAAATAATTTTGGTTCCTGAACGGGTATGGATTGCCTTTATATTATTTTGACCATCTGCATAACCGCTGGTGCTGTTTCCATTGTAGTTTGTTCCTAAAACATACGGATTTTGAGCATTGTCCCCTTCAAAACCTACCAGGACTTCCTCATCAATTTCCGGAATAAAATAAAAACCTTTTCCTGCTCCTGAATGTGGCTGAATCATTCTTATCCAATCACTTACAGTATTTCCGCTTGCCCAGTTAAATTTCACCTTTACACGTCCGAGTCCTTCCGGATCGTTATTGTCATTTACTTTGGCTGGCTGGGTTTTTGCTTTGGCAAATACATGAACATCTGTATAATGTGGTGCTGCAACATCAGCCGGAATTGCCTTAAAGTTACAGCAATAATTTCCGTGAACCTGAGAAAGATGTGATACTTCTATTACAATGAGTTCATACTCTATGGTTTGGTTTACAATACTAAAAACTTGCCCCAACCCTAACGGAAAGTAAGATGTTCCGCTATAATGTACACTATTGGCATCGCTGCCTGCGGTCTGTAGTTTGACCATTTGTTGTAGTTCTTCGCTGTTTTGGGCATTGGCGGTATATCCACCCACACTTAATTCTGCCTGCGCAACGGTTCCCTGATTATGCCCTACAATAGATGAAAGACTATCTTTGCTTCCGGTTGAAGTACGTGCAGCAGCATTGCGGATATTAGTCGCTCCATTATAATCGTAACCGCCCAAAGATATTTTATGCGAAGCCATATTGGCCTGTACCTTAAAACCATGTAATGAAGCGCCATTGATAAGCTTTATAGAACTGGCCTTGGTTTGTCCGAACTGCATTCTCATTCCATCAAAATAAAACCATTGCCCGTAACGTCTGGCCAATCGTTTTAAGAATTCAAAACTGGTTTCATTGTACTGAGCCATATAATTGAATTCCTGAAGATAAGTAGATTTTATAGCTTCTCTTTGGTAAAACTCCCCCGGTCCTTCCGACAGGATATTCAATACAATATCATCCATGCCACGCTGCTGAAAAGTTCTTGACTTTTTCATATCATCCAGCACTATAGTATGGCTTACTCCTTTTACATGCAAACCAACCGCGCTGCCATGAAGATCTACTGAAGAAAGTTCTGTAATGATACCTTTGCTCATCAGTTTAATTCCGGTTAGGCTCTTAAAAGTAAAAATAACCTCATCACCCAAATAAGCCCTTAAAGCCTTTGCCTGATCTGCCGGATTGATTATTGCCTTCCCAGTATATTGCCAGACAAATGAAAAATGATGATGATCAGCCATTTTTTGGGAAACCTCTAAATCATGATAAACAACATTTTGAGTAAAACTTCCTATAGTAATATGAACTTGTTCAGAAAAGTGTGCCATGCAAATAATTTGATTTAAATATTAAGTAAGAATTTTATGCTCAAAAATAAGCTTTTAATCTACTTAAGCAATGTTTATGTAAAATATTTGTAATTATTTTATTACACAAAACTAAACTCACAGGAATTCAGTCTTTTATAAAAAAATTCACCTTACTTTATATAAATAATCCAGTATATTTTACATTGGTTTTAATCTGCAGAAATATTAAATAATGTTGTGAAAAAAATAAACCCGCTAATAATTTAGCGGGTTTAGACTCTATTTTTTGGCAACAACTTTCACTTTTTCAGACTTACCATTTCTACTTCTCTTTTTATGCATACTCCTGATAAACAACAGTTTTCGTTTCCATTATTTTCTTTTTTTATTTAAAATGCAAACGACACATTTACAAAAATAAATGTGTCGTTTTTTTGCTTTATTTCGAAGTAAAGTTCTAGATTTTTCTTCTGCCTCCAATTAAAGACAACAGGAACAATACTATAAATATAAAGAATAAGACTTTAGCGATACTCGCAGCTCCGGCAGCTATACCTCCGAAACCAAATATTCCAGCCACTATGGCAAGAATAATAAAAATGACTGTCCAACGTAGCATAATATTGATTTTTTAATTAATACTGATTTTTTTGTTATATCAAATTTCACTATTTAACAGGAATTAGATTAACTCAAAACATTATTTTTTTATCTCAATCGATTAGTCATTCTTAATCTGGATTAAGTGAGTTTTAGCTTTTATAAACTATTTTTGTAAGGTAAAATATCCTATCATGAAAAATTATGACTTTTTGATACTTGGTAAAAATGAGCCTATCCTCGAAATTTTGCTTCGGCTTGTAAATGCCAATGAAAATTGGAATGCCGTAGGATTTAATGATGAAAAAGTAGCTCAGGATTACTTTTTACAGAACAAGGTTGACTTTGTTTTGCTGAGTTCCGGAATTGAAGATAACATTGAAAAAGAATTTTCGGCATTTTGCTTAAAAGCACATCCTGATGTTGAAATCATAGAACATTTTGGCGGCGGAAGCGGCTTGCTTCAATCTGAAATTTATGATAGATTGCATAAGAAAGGAAAACTTTAAAATGGAGAAAAAATATTCTGTTGCTATTTATCCTTCGCAAGATGTTATTGATGCTGTCAAAACAATGAAGAATTATTTAAAAAGCAAGATCGACTGGTATAACAGCTGTAATTCGGTCGCGCATATTACGATTTGCGAGTTTACCATGGACGAATCTCAAATCCATAAATACAAACAAAAGCTTTCTAAAATATGTGATACTTTTGAATCTTTCCCAGTTTATCTGGATCATTTTGGCTCTTATGAAGCCGGTGCATTTTATATTGCCCCAAATGAAGATTCTAAAATGAACCTGAAACCAATAATGAAAAAAGTTCAGGAGGCATTACAACTTTCAAATCTCAAAAAAAGTAATGATCCCCATATCTCAATTGGCAGAAGATTAACTTCTGAAAATCTTAAAATAGCTTCACAACTTTTTACCACAATTGACATTGATTTTTTATGCAGGGAAATTGTTTTGCGTGAACTTGATCCTGTCAAAAAACAGTTTTTTGTAATTGATACTTTTTCGTTTAACGGAAATGTGCAGCAGGAATTCGTTCAGGGAAGTTTGTTTTAGCAAAATTAAGGAACGTGAAACAAAGAAAACCTGAAACTTGAAACTCGTAATTGATTTTCGTATATTTGAATTTTACAATTCTCTTTTATGAAATCATTAGATTCTTTTTACCAGGATATTACCGAAGGCTCCACTGTCGAACCGAGTTCATTATTACCCAACGACATCAAAAAAGAAATCGGTCATTTTAATGTATTCGATATTAAGGAGCTTCTCGAAAGAATGAAAGATAAACCCGCAATGCCTTATGACAGAAGGGCGTACTACAAAATCAGTTTGATCAGGGGCAAAAACAGGGCTGAATATGCTGATAAAATAATTGAAATCGAAAAGCAGGGACTTTTGTTTGCTACACCAAAAATCCCGTATAATTATGTTCCGCAGGATACCAATCAATCTGGGCAATTTTGTGTTTTTACCAGTGAATTTTTATCCAAAAACAAAAGCGGAATTGATTTAGACGAACTTCCAATATTCGCTTCTGACGGTTATCCTATTTTTCAGCTTTCCGATGATGAAGTTATCGAAGTAGCATTGATTTTCAACAAAATACAAAAAGAAATCAACTCAGACTATGTGTATAAATACGACTTGATTCGGAATTATGTGGCCGAATTAATTCATTTCGGACAGAAATTACAGCCTATCACCGCCTTGTATTCAAAACACAACTCGGCAGCCAGAGTTTCTTCTTTATTTGCAGAATTACTCGAAAGGCAATTTCCGATAGAATCTCTGCATCAGCGATTGGAACTCAGAACCCCAAAAGATTTCGCCCAAAGATTATCAGTTCACGTCAATCATCTGAATAAAGTTTTAAAGGAAAACACCGGAAAAACTACAACCGAATTAATCAGTAATCGTTTAACGAATGAAGCCAAAATCCTTTTAAAACAAACGGACTGGAACATCTCTGAAATTGCTTTTTCTCTTGGCTTTGAAGAACTGGCACATTTTTCTAATTTCTTTAAAAAACAAACTTCTTTTACACCTTTAGCTTTCCGTAGTTGATTTTAGATTTTAAAATTGAAATTGATTTTTGAAATTGACATTGCTATTGACTTTTTGATTTCCTAATTTGAATTTCGCAAACTTCGGTTTGATATTTACAATTCCCCAACTCTTCTTTGCTCCTACCTTTGTCTTATCGATTTAAAATAAACACATAGAATCATAGCTAATTGAAACGCTTAAAAAAGGCATTTCATTTATTTAAAAAGACATAGCGCTATGTCTGAGAAACTAGTTTCTTTCATATTCATTAAAAAGAAAAAATCTATGTTTCTATGTGTTTAATTTTTTTACACAGATTGGTAAATTTTTAATTCTCAATTTTTAATTTTTAATTCATATATAAAAATGGCAGTAAATACAAAAATCGCCTTAGTAACTGGCGGCAGCAGAGGTTTAGGAAAAAATATGGCAATTGCAATTGCGAAAAAAGGAATTGACGTAATCATTACCTACAACAGTAAAAAAGACGAAGGTGACGAAGTAGTAAAAGAAATCGAAAATTTAGGTCAAAAAGCAACAGCACTTCAATTGAATGTAGCGGATTCAAGCACTTTTGACGTTTTCTTCGAAAATATTTCAGCAGTTTTAAAAAACACTTTTAAAACTGATAAATTTGATTTCCTGGTAAACAATGCCGGAATCGGAATTCATAATTCTTTTATAGGAACGACAGAAGCAGAATTTGATCAATTGACGAATATTCAGTTTAAAGGGCCATTTTTCCTGACTCAAAAAGCATTGAATTTCATGAATGACGGCGGCGGAATCGTGAATATCTCAACAGGTCTTGCCCGATTTTCATTCCCTGGATATTCGGCTTATGCTGCTATGAAAGGCGCTATTGAAACTTTGACTAAATATCAGGCAAAAGAATTAGGAGAAAGAAAAATCAGGGCAAATGTTGTTGCTCCGGGTGCCATAGAAACCGATTTTGGTGGCGGAGTTGTTCGCGATAATGAGGAGCTGAATAAACATATAGCATCATTAACTGCTTTGGGAAGAGTTGGTTTACCGGATGATATTGGTAGCGTAGTAGCCTTTTTGTGTACCGAAGAGGCACGTTGGGTAAACGCACAGCGTATTGAAGTTTCTGGTGGAATGAATTTGTAATTTCATCTTCATTATTAAATTATTAAACCGACAGATTTTCAAATCTTGTCGGTTTTTTTATTTTAAAATTTTAAAAATCAGTAACAATATCTTGCTTCAGACGTCTTAAAACATAACTAAACCTATCGGTATGAAATTCAACCTGAAAAATCTTGAAACTTCTCCTCAACCCTACGCCAGAATCGCAGGGTTATTTTATTTATTAATTATCATAGCCGGTGCTTTTGCTGAAGCTTTAGTCCGTAATAAATTGGTTGTATATGGAGATGCTACAACTACTGCAAACAACATTATACATTCTGAATTTTTATGGAAAATAGGCATAACTGCCGACTTGATTATGCAAGTATGTGATTTGCCTGTCATGGTGCTTCTTTATTTTCTTCTCAGACCTGTAAGCAAAAAATTAGCGCTGCTTAATTTGTCTTTTAATCTGATTCAGACTGCCGTTTTGGTCATCAATAAATTAAACCTTCTGGCAGCATTATTCTTTTTAGGTGATGCTGATTACTTAAAATCTTTTAGCCCTGACCAGTTGCATACATTATCTTATCTTGCCATAAAATTACATGGCTTTGGATTTGGTATTGGATTGATA
The DNA here is from genome assembly GCF_946478785.1 of uncultured Flavobacterium sp. Next base: position 301,610 of record NZ_CAMLDD010000003.1, on the reverse strand, counting down.
TTTTTTGCGTTTGTTTGCTTAATCGAAGGTTATTTGATTTACAAATCAGGGTACTTCCCTAAAGTATTCGGAGTTTTAATGGCAATCGCAGGACTCTGTTATTTAACCAATACTTTTGCCTTGATATTGGCTCCGCAACTTTCAAGCATCGCATTATTATTGCCTTGCCTTGTTGCAGAATTAGCATTGAGTTTATGGCTAATTTTCAAAGGTGTAAATCTTCCTGTATGGAAGCAAAAAGTAGCTATTTCTTAATTATTTGCAACAAAAATAAAATCAAAAAAGCCTGCAGGAACAAATCCTGACAGGCTTCTTTTTTGAAATAAATTGAATTAGTAAGACTTATTTCGAACTCTTATATATTGTTTTTAGCCTTTAGGCGATCCGTCAACTCTCTTCTGTAGGTAATGCCAATCGGCAGTTTTTCTTTTTTTATTTGTACAAAATCTTTTTCGCTTTCCTCTATTTTGTCCAAAGCCACGATATACGATTTATGGATACGCACGAAACTTCTTTCAGGCAGGCATTTCTCCAATTCTGTTGTGGTAATGGATGCCAGAAAAGTTCTTTTAATGGTATGCAATTTCACATAATTGCCAAAACTCTGCGCATACAAAAGCTGGTCTAATTCGATATCAATCAAATAACCGTCAATCTTTACACTTATGCTATTCGGTATAACTTCTTCTGGTTCCGACTTTATGATTTCAGTTGAGAAAAAACGCTCTATTGCCTTTAAAAACCTTGGGAAATAAATGGGTTTCAGTAAATAATCAATCACTCCATAATCATAACTTTCCAAAGCAAATTCAGAATACGCAGTTGTTAGAATCGTTTTGGGATGAGTTGGAATGATTTTCAGCAATTCCATTCCTGAGATTTCCGGCATGTTAATGTCCAAAAACATCAAATCAACTTTATTTTCCCGAAGATAATCCATAGCTTCAATACCGTTATATCCCTGAAAAACGAGTTCCAATTGTGGATTTTGTTTGATATAATTTGCCAAAACATAATGCGCAGCCGGCTCATCATCAACAATAATGCATTTTTTGGTTTCCTTCATCATACAAACTTTTTCAGTTTTAATTTCAAATCCACGAGGTACGTATTTTTATCGTCCTGAATATCTAATTTATAGTCTTTCCCATAAATTAAATTTAGCCGTTCAATAGTATTTTTCAGACCAATTTTAGTAGAAACAACATCGGTTTTCTTCGGAATTGAATTTACTACATGCAGATGAAGCAAACCGTTTTCGACCGTAACAATAATACGTACAAAACATTTTTCGATAGCGCAGGTTCCGTGTTTAAAGGCATTTTCGATAAAGGCAATTAACAACATTGGTGAAACTTTATAAGCGTTTTCGTTGTCAATTTTGCAATCGTAGGTAATATCACATCGATAGCCTACGCGCTCTTTTTCGAGCTGCACATAACTGTTTATAAATTCCAGTTCGTCTTCAAGAGAAACGGATTGCTTGTTATTGCTTTCCAGTTGATAGCGCATCAATTGCGACACTTTCATAATCAAATCCGGAGTTCTTTCAGGAAATTCCAGACTGATTCCATAAAGTGTATTGAATGTATTGAATAAAAAATGCGGGTTCAGTTGTCCTTTTAATGAATTCAACTGCATTTGATTGAACAGCAAAGTTTCATCTGTTTGTTTTTTATGGATCCTGTAGAATTTAAATACAATGATCGGACTTAAAATACAAACCAGAGTTCCCAAAACACTCGCCAATTGATATACATAACTACGCTGATGCGAATTTTGATAAAGATGACAATTACGAAACATGCTTAAGGAGGTAATCTGATATAAAACAATGGAGAATAAAAATACCGCAACAAGCGTAAGAAATACATACGTTAAAGGTCTTTTGCCTTTAAATAAAACCGGAAGTATAAAAAACCGGTTAAACTGGGCATGCAAATACAAAATACAGTAGAAAAAAACACCCATTAAAATAGAAGTAAAAGAACTAAATAACATCCAGTCATTTTTTAACGTGTAAATCGTAAATGAAAAGACGACAACGGCAATTTCCTGCCACCATTTGTTGTCTAATATGTTATCGAATTTTTTATTCATCTTTAAAATCAAATAGTTTACAAAGTACGGACAAATATTTAATTTCTTTTTCCAAAAAATGACCAATTCAATTCGTCATTTATTATTGCAGTACATCATTTAAGAAGGGTTATATCAACGCAAGTGAAATATTTTTGGGCTATAATTTCACACTTTGAGTTTATGCATTTCAAAAAAATTACTTTATTATTTTTCCTGATTTTTGCCTCAGTCGGTTATTCACAAACCTTGTCTTTAAAAGAAGCAATAAAAACAGGTTTGGAAAATTACGGTTCAATCAGGGCAAAAAGCAATTACACCAATGCTTCGCGAGAAACACTAAAACAATCCAAGCGCGATTATTTGCCTAATCTGAACTTGTCGGCTCAGCAAGATTACGGAACAGTAAACGGGCAAAACGGTCCGCTTTATGGTTTTGGAGGATTGGGAGTTGCTTCATCAGGGCTTCCGTTGCCGGATCAAAACTGGAATTCGGCTTTTGGAGCACTTTATTTAGTGAATATGAACTGGGATTTTTTCACTTTCGGAAAAGCAAAAGAAAAAATCAATCTGGCGAAAGTCGATGTTCAGGCCAAAGAAAATGATCTGAAGCAGGAAATGTTTCAACAGGAAATCAAAATTTCTGCCGCATACCTTAATTTACTGGCAAGCCAAAGATTACTAATTTCGCAGCAAAAGAATTTAAGCCGTGCCGAAGTTTTCAAAAAGACAGCCGTAGCACGTGTTAAAAACGGATTACTGGCCGGAGTCGATTCTACTTTGGCTACAGCCGAAGTTTCAAAAGCTAAAATCGCGTTGAATCTTGCCCGCAATTTCGTTAAGGAACAAAACAACAAATTAGTCGATTTAATGGGCGTTGCGCCACAGGATTTTGTTACCGATACGGTTTTTGTAAACCAGATTCCCAAAGCCTTATTATTGGCAGAAAAAACAACTGACAGTTTACATCCGTTACTTCAATTATATAAAACAAGGATTGATTACAGCAATCAGCAGACAAAATTATACAAACGATTTTATTATCCTACCATGAGTGCTTTTGGAATCTTGCAGACAAGAGCTTCTGGCTTTGACTCAGGTTATGCTGTAGACCAGACCGCCTACAACCGAAATTACTGGGATGGCGTAAATCCGGATCGCACCAATTATTTGATAGGAGTTGGAATTACCTGGAATCTGACCACACCGTTCCGAATGAGCAAACAGGTAAGTGCACAGAAATTTGTTTCGCAAGGTTTGCAGGAAGAATACAATCAGGCAGATAGGGAACTAAAGTCGCAATTGAATTTTGCCGAAGATAAAATAAAAATTACGCTGGAAAATTATGCCGAAGCACCAATACAAGTCAATGCAGCACAAAGAGCGTATCTGCAAAAATCGACTTTATACAAAAATGGACTTACTGATCTGACAGACATCACACAAACGTTATTCACCTTAAACCGTGCCGAAATTGACCGTGATATCGTCAATAATAATGTGTGGCAATCGTATTTGCTAAAAGTAGCCGCAACGGGCAATTTCGACTTATTTATAAATGAATTTTAATTATAGATCCTAATGAATTTAATACGTTTTGCACTCCGCAAACCCATCTCCATATTAGTATTGGTTGCGGGTCTGTTTTTCTTCGGAATTGGCGCCATCAAAGACATTAAGGTAGATATTCTTCCGAAGATGAATTTGCCGGTAATTTATATCGCGCATCCTTTTGGAGGCTATACTCCGGACCAGATGGAGGCTTATTTTGCCAAAAATTATGTCAACATTCTTCCTTTTGCCAATGGTATAAAATCGGTAGAAACCAAGAATATTCAGGGGTTGATGATTATGAAATTAACCTATTACGAAAACACCAATATGGCGCAGGCTGCTGCCGAATTAGGGGCGCTTTCGAACCGAATTCAGGCGGCATTTCCTCCGGGAACACAGCCTCCGTTTATTATTCGTTTTGATGCTTCTTCCCTTCCAATTGGACAATTGGTTTTGAGCAGTAAAATACGTTCCAACAACGAATTGCAGGATTTAGCGAATGTTTATGTTCGTGCGTCTTTTACTTCGATTCCCGGTTTATTATCTCCGGCTCCCTTTGGCGGAAGCCCAAGAACGGTAGAGGTTAACGTAGACCCGGATTTATTGCGTTCACATAATTTGACGCCTGATCAGATTGTGGAAGCGATTCGCGTGAACAACCAGACTGCGCCATCCGGAAACGTGAGAATTGGCGATATCAATTACATTTCGCCAACCAATAATACCATTAAGGAAATTAAGGATTTTGAGCAGATTCCGTTGTTTAAAGGCGGGGTTCAAAACCTGAAATTAGGTGATGTTGCCACGGTAAAAGATGGTGCCGATGTGACCAACGGATATGCTTTGGTAAACGGAAAACGTTCAGTTTATATCAGTATTGCAAAAGCCGGTGATGCTTCGACCTGGGATGTGGTTCAGAAATTAAAGTCGGAATTGCCTAAAATTCAGAGTACGCTTCCTGAAGACGTACAATTATCATACGAATTTGACCAGTCGGTTTATGTGATCAACTCGGTTAAAAGTTTAATTACCGAAGGAATCATCGGAGCGGTTTTAACCGGATTAATGGTTTTATTATTCTTAGGTGATAGACGTGCAGCGTTAATCGTAATTTTAACGATTCCTATTTCGATTATTTCCGGAGTTTTATTTTTGAAATTATTCGGACAAACGATCAACTTAATGTCGTTGAGCGGACTGGCTTTGGCCATTGGAATTTTGGTGGATGAAAGCACCGTAACGATCGAAAATATTCACCAGCATCTCGATATGGGCAAGCCAAAAGCACTCGCCATTTGGGATGCCTGTCAGGAAATTGCCTTGCCAAAATTATTGATTCTGCTTTGTATTCTGGCGGTTTTTGCACCAGCCTTTACGATGGTCGGAATTCCGGGAGCTTTGTTTTTGCCATTGGCTTTAGCGATTGGTTTTTCAATGGTTATTTCGTTTTTATTATCCCAGACTTTTGTTCCTGTCATGGCAAACTGGTTAATGAAAGCGCATCCAAAACACGAACATACACCGGAAATCACAGACGATGAAGCCGAATTCAACGCTTGCGGATTAACGCCGGAGTCAGAGAAACAACTGATTACTCAGAAAAAAGAGTATGTTGAAAGAACAGATACGGATGGCAACGGAAAAATTGGTGCTTTCGAGCGCTTCAGAATCCGATTTATGAGAACGCTGGACAGACTTTTTCCATACAAAAAAATTGCGGGTTTAACCTATTTAATCGGAATTACGGTTCTTGCTGTGGTTTTCTTAACCTTTATCGGAAAAGATGTTTTTCCTAAAGTAAATTCAAGTCAGTTTCAGCTGAGAATGCGTGCTCCCGACGGAACCCGTTTGGAACGTACCGAAGAAAAAGCCATTTTGGTCTTGAAAGAACTGAAGAAAATGGTCGGTAATGAACATATTGGAATTTCGTCTGTATATGTGGGTCAGCACCCGTCGCTGTTTTCGATTAACCCGATTTATCTGTTCATGGCAGGTTCGCATGAAGCGGTTTTTCAGGTGAGTTTAAAAGACTATCATGCCGATATGGATGATTTTAAAGATGAATTCAGGGAGAGAATCAAAAAGGTATTGCCTGATGTGAGACTAACTTTCGAACCGATCGAATTAACAGATAAGGTTTTAAGTCAGGGCTCTCCTACTCCAATCGAAATCCGAATTGCCGGAAAAGACAAAAAACGAAATGAATTATATGCGAATCAGATTGTAGAAAAACTACAGAAAATAGATTATTTCCGTGATGTACAGATTGGTCAGCCGATTCATTATCCGGCCATGAATATCGATATTGACAGAACCCGTGCTGCCGAATTGGGTGTGGACATGAACGATATTTCCCGTTCCCTGATTGCTTCGACCTCATCGTCACGATATACTGAAAAAAATACGTGGATCGATGAAAAGTCAGGTCTTTCGGTGAATGTTCAGGTTCAGGTTCCGTTGAACCAAATGAAAAGCAAAACCGATATTGGAGAAATTCCGGTATTAAAAAACTCGCTTCGTCCAGTTTTAAGTGACGTAGCCAAAATTACACCCGGCTTTGTAAGCGGTGAAAATGACAATTTAGGGGCAATGCCATACATTACGGTTACAGTAAACATCAGTCAAACCGATTTGGGGACGGCGACTAAAGATGTGGCTGCAACGATCAGTTCATTAGGCGAATTACCACGTGGCTTGTTTGTCACGCCAATTGGACTGAGTAAAGTATTGGAAGAAACATTAAGTAGTTTACAAGTAGGATTATTGGTTGCCATCTTTGTAATCTTCTTAATGTTGGCCGCTAATTTCCAGTCGTTCAAGGTTTCGCTGGTTATTTTAACCACAGTTCCGGCGGTAGTTTTAGGAGCGTTATTAATGCTGACCATTACCGGTTCAACCCTAAACTTACAATCGTATATGGGCATCATCATGTCGGTTGGGGTTTCGATTGCGAACGCTGTATTACTGGTTACCAATGCCGAACAACTGCGAAAAATAAACGGAAACGCCTTAGAGTCGGCTCGTGAAGCTGCGGCACTGCGTCTTCGACCGATTATCATGACTTCGGTGGCGATGATTGCGGGAATGTTACCTATGGCGATTGGCCACGGCGAAGGAGGCGACCAAGTTTCTCCGCTGGGTAGAGCCGTAATTGGCGGACTGTTATTTTCGACCTTTGCTGTATTATTAATCTTGCCGTTAATTTTTGCCTGGGCGCAGGAAAAAACCACAACACAATCTGTTTCTTTAGATCCTGAAGACGAAGAAAGCATCCATTACATCTCATCAATAAGTAAGTTAAAAGTTTGAAAGTCATAAGTTGAAAGTCCAATCGTCGTGAAAAAACTTCGATACACTTTTATTCTTTCCGCCTATTTATTAAATAAGACATTATATCATATTTTATATAAAATCATAAAATGAAGACTAAAATACTACAAACAACCGCGCTGTTTTTTGCAGCACTATTTTTCCTGAACAGCTGTAATTCCAAAAAGGAAGAAGTAGTTACGGCAGCAATCGAACCTAAAACAGAAACCTTTCTCTTAGAAAAAGAAAAACTGACTACCGAATTGCGTTTACCGGCCGAATTAACTGGTTTTCAACAAGTGGATCTGTATGCCAAAGTGAGCAGTTTCGTAAAAACATTAAAAGTAGATATTGGCTCGAAAGTAACCAAAGGACAGCTTTTGATCGTTTTGGAAGCTCCGGAAATCAGTTCACAGCTGGCTGCAGCCCAATCGAGATTAAGATCGATGGAAGCGATCTATGCCACCAGCAAAAGTACCTACAACCGTTTGTACGAAACAAGCAAAGTCGAAGGAACGATTTCTAAAAACGATCTGGAAATGGCAAGCGGAAAGAAAAACTCTGATTACGCACAATATCAGGCAGCCGTTGCAGCACATAAAGAAGTGTCGATCATGAGAGGTTATCTTGAAATCCGTGCGCCTTTTGATGGTGTTGTGGCATCCCGAAACGTGAATTTAGGAACCTTTGTTGGTCCTTCTTCAAGTTCGCCTTTATTGACGATTCAGCAGCAAAACAAATTGCGTCTGGCGGTTTCAGTTCCCGAATTGTACACCGGATATTTACACAATGGCGACGAAATGAGTTTTAACGTAAAATCATTGCCGGAAACGTTTAAAGCCACAATCACCAGAATGTCCGGCGCTTTAGATTTGAAACTGCGTTCTGAACGTGTCGAAATGGACGTTCACAACACCAAAGGAAATTTATTACCCGGAATGGTAGCCGAAGTCCTATTGCCGCTTAACGCAAAAGACAGCACATTTGTAGTGCCAAAATCGGCTTTGGTGAGCTCTGCCGAAGGTTTGTTTGTGATCAAAGTTCTGAACCACAAAGCCACAAGAGTAGATGTAAAAAAAGGAAGGGAAATCGAAGATAAAATCGAAATATTCGGTGATTTGAACCGTAAAGATAGACTGGTAAAAATCGCCAGCGAAGAAATTAAGGATGGCGATATTATAAACGAATAACCTGTACGCATTAATTAATTATTGATTTGTTCGAAAGTGCTGTAAGACTTAGGTTTTGCAGTACTTTTTAAGCATTTATAGTATTATAAATAAGCACTTTCAGAATTTAAAGTAAAATATTTATACATTGCATCAACAAATAAAACGTGTAGAATTTAACCTCTTAACTATACAACCACATGAATAAAGTAATTACAATTTTAGCGAACAGCCAGTCCCATTTTATAAATATGGCAAGAATAGCAATATGCATCGTAATGGTATGGATTGGCGGACTTAAAGCTTTTCAATATGAAGCTGACGGAATTGTGCCGTTTGTAGCCAACAGTCCGTTCATGTCTTTTTTATACCATAAAGAAGCACCGGAATACAACAAATTTAAAAATGCCGAAGGAAGCACAGTGCAGAAAAACATTGACTGGCACAAAGAAAATGGCACCTATGTTTTTGCATATGGTTTGGGAACAGTTATTGTCATAATAGGAATCCTGACCTTATTAGGAATTTGGTTTCCTAAACCCGGAATGATCGGCGGACTACTGACTTTTATTATGTCATTAGTGACATTGACTTTTTTAATTACCACTCCCGAAGTGTATGTTCCAAACCTGGGCGGTGATTTCCCAACACCAAATTTTGGTTTCCCCTATTTGTCGGGCGCAGGACGTCTGGTAATAAAAGATGTCATCATGATGGCTGCCGGACTTATTTGTGCATCTCAATCCGCAAGTATAATTCAAAGCCAGCAAAATAAGACAGTATGAAGTTTTTTTTATAAGCCTAAAATATAATAATGAGGAGGAAAATATCTGCTCATTTAATTAATTATTGATTTGTTCGAAAATGCTGTAAGACTTAGGTTTTACAGCATTTTTTTAGGAGCTGATTCCTGCTATCATTCCAAACGAAGTTCACTGAACTCCGATTACAATAAATATTAAGTGAAGTAATCTTTTGTGCCGAACCCCGGCACAAAAGGATTTTCCTTTCTATCAGGGCTAAGGATTTTGTAATCTAATAAATGTTTTATGATTTTACTCTATCTCAATAAAATTCATATGATAGTTAGATGATAATTGTCCTGAAATTACACTGAAGATAATAATTCAGATATTCAACTCTAAAACACTCAACCTCAAAAAAGTAATAGAATCTTATGTAACATTATAAATGCTCTCCTATATGAGCCACTAAAATTTTAGATTCTTCAATATTGATTTTTCCAAAATGAAAATAAATTCTATTTTTAAAATATGTAGCATCATCTTTATCATTTTTAGAAAGTTTTAAATGAGGTTCACAGACTAATTCTTCAATTTTCCCTGTAGCCTTATTTATAAATTTAAACTTTAGTCTACTTTTATTACTCCCCTCTAATGTTGCTTTTTCATCTAATTGTGCACTATTTGAGAATTGAGTTAATAAATCTGTATGATTAGAATATCCTTTATTAATGACTGTTGGTAATACATCATTTAATGCCTCTAAATGTCTAACAATTTTACAAGCAAAATTATTTAATATTTTACCAACACTTGTGTAAGTCTTTTCATGAAAAAAAAGTTTTGGAAAATATTTTATGCATTCATTTATAAAATAATCTTGGTCTCCAAAAAACGAACCTAAATGATATCTTCTAAAACTATACCATGAATTAGTGTTATATACTATTTGATTTTCATCAGCAATATTATCTATTTTAAATAAAGAAATTATTCCTGTACAACTTTCTATTGAATTATTTTTTAGTTGAGTTTTTAACTCATCAATATCTATTTTTACTGTTGGTAACTTTGAAAAAACATTAGACAAGAACTGTTTTAATGACCTTTCTTTACCATTTAATACTATATCATTAGAATAAATAAATTGACTTAAATTATGTCCATTAGCTAATTGAACTTCAAATACGTCTTCTTGAATATAAATATTGTTTTCATCCTTATACATAATTAAATTATGATAATCAGCAATGAAATTTTCTAATGATGAGAAAAATTTTTCATTAGAAATTGCATCATGGTCAAATGATTGTGGAATTATATAAAAATTTGCAATCATTTAGCTCTTGTTTCTCGAATACTTAAATATCAATGAGTTATCTATTTCCATTTGATCAAAAAAATCTTTTGGCCAATTACTAACAAAACCATCTTCATCAATATCTAATTTATCTACTTTAAAGTCTTCACCAAAAAAATAAGAACTCACCATATCCTTTTGAATTTTATTATTCTTATCAGCAATAGCAACTCTTAAGCCATTTAGGATATGTTCACTGTGACTTTCAATAAAAAGTTGGACATTATTCAAGGGTAGCCTAGAAAATAAATGTGTTAATCTAGATTGTGCTTTTGGGTGTAAATGGGCTTCTGGGTTTTCGAAAATTACAATGTCATCTTCTTTTGAAATTAAACATGTTAATATAATTGATAATATATAACTGTATCCAAAGCCTACATTAATTGATTTATATAATTTATCGCTATCTTTTGGATTAATTTTTAATGCAATTACACTTTCCCCCTTATCATTTATTTCAATATTTGCTCCATTAAAGATATAACTAAGCCATTGTTCGCATAATTTAGTTATATTTTCCGGTTCCTTACCATCAATAAAAAAAATAGGATTTAAATTACCATTATAAGATGACATAACATTAATAGAATTTTCTCCTCTAGTACCTGTTTTATCAATATTTCCTACTCCATACTTATCAACATACAATCTTGGGCCTATTCTATCGGCACTTATATAATGTACATTTCTAAAAATATTTAATATCCTTGAATCATCTTTATAATTAATTGATTTACTATTATTTAATGGAGAACTATCTGCTGAATTAGAATCTGAAATTAATTCTTCAGAACTTTTTACCCCATTTAATTCAAAACCATGTAAAAAACCTCTTCCTAAATCATTTTCATCTCTAATGTATTCAAATTCAAATTCCTCTATTTTTTCTATATCAGTTTTGAATCCAATTTTGACATTTCCTAAATCTGAAAAACTTGAATTTATAATATCATCAAAGTTTCCTAACTTTAATAAACTAGAAGATATTAAAAGTTCTTTTAATGAGTTAGTTTCACAAACTGACTGAGACATTAATAAGATAGATTGCAACACACTTGATTTTCCTCTACCATTTAATCCAAAAAATAAATTAATATCTGATAGTTTAAATATTTGTTCAGGAAAACATTTAAAGTTAAAAAGATTTACTTCTTTTAGCATATTTAAAATTATGATTTTTCTTTCAACCATTGCCAATTACTAGAATACATCCATCCTTGTCTATCTTGATTATCATTCTTTACAACATATAGAAAATCTTTATCACCTAATACAGTTCTTAATATCGCCGATATTTGAGTTGCATTCTTGTTATGAACACTAACTAGCCAAACAGATTTTAAGATTCTCTTAGCTTCTCCAAGTTTTTCTATTTCCGTATATAAAGATGCATAATCTTTATCATCTGAACTTAAATCGTATGTGATTAAATACACTGCCATATTTTGTTAACAAAACAATAGTTATTGGTTTTGAGAAAGGCAAAGGTAAAAAAAAAAAAGGGATGACAGATTTTAATATTTCCATATCTTTTTTTTATTAAAAGTTGGATTTATATACGAAATATTAAAATTTAACTTCACCTGCTCTACGAAGTGTTCTCCTGAAAAGCTGCGCAAATGTCTCTGACTTTGCGCAATTTTTTTAATGCTATTACAAACCCGATCGCGCAGATCTACACAACGATAGCGCAGAATTGCATTCTGTGCCCGCAAAGTATGGCAGACAAAGCATGTAGAATTGTATAATAGAATGTCAAAATTCCGTACGAAATTATACAGGTTAGAAAATGATCTAGATTGGTATTGTTATATTATTTGATACTTTGAGAAATTAAAAAGTAACTTTATTCTTTGCTGTGAGGTACAGAATGCAATTTTGCGCTATCGGATTTTAAGTAAAGGCATTGATTTGAAAGAATTACTTTTGAAAAAAGAATTTAGTCAGTTTTGAATTATTAATTTTATATATTTGAAACATAACTAAAAAAAACTTGAATCGAAGAACTTCATAATCGGAAAGATCCATCTCCAATGACCAGAATGTGAAAAGTAAATAACTAACAGAAATAACTTTGCTAAACATCGATTTTCAACGAAAATATATCTAAAATATAAAATCAATCTCTTTTAAATTTGAATTCATTTATTCTGACGATATTATAATTATGAATTGGCGGTAATTTAAAAGCAAACTTAAAAAAATTAAAAATCTTTGTAAATATTTTATGTCCAAATATCTTCTATTCATTTTGTTTCTTCTCTTAATTTCTTGTGATTATCAAAAACCACAAAAAGACAAATATCCTGAAATACTAACATTCTCTGAAGCCGCTTCAAGTCCTGAAAAATTGAATTTGAAATTATTTAGTGGAAAAAATGAAGATATACAAGCTATTTTTATTACAGAAAGCAAATGCATTACAGTGAGTTATGTTAGTAAAGGAAATAATGCTGCATCTTCAGACTCTATTGTTATTTCAGATTATACTAGCCTTAAAAATTGCAAAAAATATTATTTTAAAATCAATCAATCTAAAAATGATTCTATAAAAAATGAAAGCGGCCAACAATCAAAAAATATTAATTTGCATGAAACACAAATGATTAATGATGTAATCTACACAGTAAATCATAAACTTTCGCCGCCAGATTACTATCCTAAACTGCTGGATTCAATGTTTTGGAAAAATAGAGGTGATGAATTAAAAGTATATAATACCACAAGTATCGATAATGAAGAGAATGTGTTAAAACCGTTTGAAACTATCGTAGTCGGAAACACTACACTCTGTGGTGGCGGAAGATTAGGAGGGTTAATAATTTGTCCAGTTTATTTAGATTACTTTAAAATTTCTTCGCTCAAAAAAACAGTCTATTTTAAAGAAGTAAGCTCTTATAATAATTTTAAAATTTTAAATATTTTTGGAGAAAATTGTCTGCTGTATCTTCCAAGAATATTTAACAAAAACACAAGTTTATTTATAATTAATCAATAATAAATTTTTGAAGAATGTTATAGGATTTTGAAGAAAAACGGGTGGATTATTTTTGACATTCCCTCTAAAAAAAGAAGTAAATTATTAAATTTCAAATCCAATGATGTTATGGAATCTTTAGCACTTCTATAGCAGAACTAAAACTAAATCCTCATTTTAACCAGCACAACGTAACCAATAACAACTATTCTTTTTAAGAGTATTAAATAAATTTAAAAATATTTTGGAAACATTTTCAGATTTTTACAATTCATTATCAATAGAATGGCCTTTTCTTATTTTTATCATGTTTATGAGTATGGGTGTTGCCATTTTTCATACAGTCATTATCGGAGGATTATTCGATATTAATATTAAACCAAAATGGTTGTTCTTTATACTAAATCCTGCTTTAATAGCCCTTGCCGGATTACTTGATGTAAAACTTGGTGTACTTGTTTTTATTATTCTCTTCCTTTCGGTTTTTGTTTTAGGAATCCTAGGAATGATTATTTCCTCAATAAGGGAAGGTTATAAAAGAGTCAAAAGACAAGACAAAGAGCGTGCAAAAATGGGTAAAAAACCACTTCCTTGGTGGATCAAAATTTTGGGTTCATTATCAACTTTGTTTTTTTTCGGTTTTATGCTTTCTCTGGGACCCGCCTATTTTATCTTTATTATTTTTATAATTTTACCATTCCTGACTTCAATTTTTAATAAAAGCAACAAAAAAATATTTTATAAACTACAGCGTGTTTTGCCAACTGCAAATATCCGTTCTGTAGCTATGGGCTTGGCTGAAATTTCAGGAAATGCAAAAACCATTGTCCCAACTGTTTCTCGCATTAAATCAAAAAATTGTATTGGTTTTTACTATACAATCGAAAGTATAGCTACAGATAGTGATGGTGATAAATCGTATTCAATCGAGTTTTCTGAAACTGTTTGCAATCCATTTTTTTTGGAAGACAATACTGGAAAAATAAAAGTTATGCCTACCGAAATAGAATTTATAGATTTTGGTATTGACGAACAGTACCATTCTGCTTTAAAGCGATATACCCAATACCTCCTATTAGAGAATCAAGAAGTTTTGCTAATTGGGAAAGCTGGATTGGCTGAAAATAACGAGCCTGTTTTTGAAAAAGAAGAAATAAAAAATGTTTTTGGTATGGCTCCTGTAGAAAGCGTAACCAATCATAATGAATGGCGTCCCCTTTTGCAATCTGCTGGATATTTCATGTATTTTTGGGTTATTTTAATTGCGTTACTAATAATTACCCCAATAAATTTAAAGAACAACACCATTGAATTTGGAAAAATCAACTGGAAAATTCCTTTCCAGGATTCAAAGCCAATTAATTCAATTGATGATTTTTATGACATGCTTGATGATAGTTATAGTAGAGAGGAAATAGAAACTCAAAATACTCAAGAAATAAAAGAAGAAACTAAGTTAATTGAAAATAAATAGAATTTAATAAAACACAAAAAATATGGCACAAATTATAGCGTATGTAATTATCGGATTAGTCATCTTAGGACTTTTAAATGTAATGGTCTCTACCTATAACCGTTTGGTTATGCTTAAGAATAATATTGACAAATCGTTTGGAAACATTGATGTTTTACTCAAACAAAGAGCTGACGAAATTCCGAATTTAATAAAAATAGTCAAAGAGTCTGAGAGATACGAAGAAACAACATTGGCTAAACTTACCGAATTGCGTACTCGTTTCTTGAACAGTACTGCAACAGAAGATAAAATAGCCCTATCAAACGAAATGCAAAATCAAATGAAATCTATTTTTGCAGTTTCAGAAAATTATCCTGATTTGAATGCCAATAAAAGTCTACAGTTGTTGCAAGATCGCGTTTCTCAAATAGAAGATGCAATTGCCGACCGGAGGGAATTGTATAACGAAAGTGTTAATATGTACAATATCGGTATTGCCGAATTTCCTAATTTTATATTCGCAAAGATAATGTTGTACAGCAGTAAAAAACTTTTACAAATTACTGAACAAGAAAAAAAATATGATGGAATTACCTTTTAACAGTATTGAAATCATTCAAAACATAGACCGTGAACCTGGACTTTTGGTGGCTTTTGCTGCCTTTCATCCTATAGCATTGCTTTTAGTATTACTCTTGTCATTTTGGATTTTAAAAAAAACAGGCCTTTATACTCCTAAAGAAAACTATGGAATCTTTGGGGTTTCTGTCACAATTATTATTTTAATTGGTTGGATTTTGGGTTTCGCTTCGCAAATTTTACTGCTTTTTACGGGTGTTACCGGACTCAGGATGTTGCTCATCTATTTGTCAATGTATCTTTGTATAACAGCGTTTGTAATCTTTAATGCCAAAAGTTTACAGAAAAAATTTTTGAGGGACACTGCTAAGAGAAAGATTGTCTAGTCCTGAAATAAGTTGATATGTTTAATGACTAAATACTTGCAGCCTGCTTCGTGACCAAACCTACCATTTATAACTGCTACAGTCATAAACTGGATTGATGTTTTCACAAGGCAGACTTATAGAGATATTGTAATTGAAAGCTTAGATTATTGCATCAAAAAACAAAGGAATGATTTTGTGCGGTTATGTAATTATGAGTAATCATATTCACTTGATCATACAATCAGAAGAAGGAAAACTTTCCGATTTGATTAGGGATTTTAAAAAATTACAGCCCCAATATGCAGATCTACACAACAATAGCGCAGAATTTGAATCTTATGACACACAAACTAATAAAAAAATCTACTCTATCATAAATTAAAATCGTTCCTAAATCAAGAAAAATACAGTGAAAATAGTATTTACATTATCTGCCCTACTATTGCATTTATTCATTAATGCACAAAACGATCCCGAATTATTCCCTATCAATGATAGAAAAGTTGGTTATATGGGATATTATCTCCAAGACGGGACTAATATTGTAAAACCTCAATTTTGTTCTGCAACTTACATTATTGAAGGCTATTATAGAGTTTCAAAAGCCGATCACGAAATGGATAGTAACGGAAAAAGAAAAGAGAATCATATTCCCAACACAGAAAAATTTGCATTATTAAACAGTAAAGGCCATTTTGTAATAGACTTTAATAATAGCTATGACTTCATTGATCTAGATAAAGGAATAATTATTGTTTTACAAAACAAGTTTTATGGAACTGTAAATTCCACTGGCAAAATTATAATTCCGATAAAATATACTGAAATTATAATTGCAGATAAAAATAGAATTATTGGTGTGGAAAATGAAAAATATGGAATACTAAATTACTTAAATGAAATAATTATACCTTTTGATTATGATTCTATTTTGGGAACTGTTTTAAATGAAAATAACAACGGCTTCTATGTTTTAGTTAAAGAGAAAGAAACATACGGAGTCATAAATCAGTCTAATAAATACGTAACTCCAAAAACAAATATCGTTTTGACTGAACTGACCAACAAATCAATTTTAGCTAAAAAAAATAATAAATTCGGACTGCTTAATTATAATCTAAAACCACTTCTGCCATTTGAATTTGAAAGTTTAGATATTGAAGATAACAAACTAAATGCAACTAAAAAAGGACGTAATTATCATTACGATTTTAGTGGAAAATTGATCAATTAAAATTATCCCCCGATTACTATGGTTTATGTAAATGTATTATAACTTTTTAAGATCTATATCTGCATAAAGCCTGTTGCAAACGCTTTATGCAAGGTCAAAAGTAAGTAGGTACTCGTTGCAAACAAGCACCGGAGGGGATAAGTGCACTAAGGACAATCTATTAAAACTTGAGATATACTAAATAACCAACTTGAAACTCGCCATATCCATTGGTTTCCCAATCAGATGTATTTGTATAACGATACCTAAAGAAAAACTTATTATCCCCTTTTGGCGATGGTGTATAATAAGTACCTAGTTCAAAACGATGCAACCATTTTGATGTAAGGCTTTGGTTGTTCACAAATTCTTTTTCTGAACTTACAGTATAAAACTCTTCATTACTAGGTACAATGGTCTTAAAAGGTCTGAATCTAAAATAAGCACCAAAACGTTCTTCGGGTCTAATTCTTAAAATAAAATCTGGATATGCTCTTATTATGTTAACGTTTTTATCAAGTAGCGTGGTTAAAGGCAAGCCTGCATCGTTTTTCAATGTATCTACTACATTTACTCTTCCATAATGAATACCAGCATTTAACTCAATACGTGCTTTGAGTAATGGGAAATCGAAGGAAGCTATATTCAAGTCGGCACCTACTGAAGTGTTTTCATACTTAATGATGTCTAAAAAAGTGACATATTTATTTGGATGGTACTCATTATTTACATAACGATCTGCATATTTGACCTGTAACTGCTTGTTTTCATCACCAATTTTAGCCCAGGTAAGATTAAAATTGATATAATTAACGAGGCCCAAATTAGAACTTCTTCCTGCCCCCAATACCATTCTTTTTGTCCAAAGTGGAATGTTTTTTTCAACTTCGAATTGCAACAATCCGTTCGGATTTCCTTCCTTCAGTCCTAAAAAATCACTATAGATATTAACGTTTAATATTTTTGACGAGGTTTCTTTTTTCAACTCAACAGCATTGCTTCTGGCAAAATCGTCAGATGGTAAACTTACCACTTGATCTTTGGGGCTAAAATCTAAACGGTCATTTTGATGTCGTTGAACATATAGTGTTATGACATTCGTTACAGGCAAAGAGAATATTTTTTCAGCTCCTTCAAAAGCATATAAGGTATATTTATGTAAATCGGCAAAATCTGACTTTGAGCTAAACCCTATTGGAAATTCATTTTCAAATTTTAATTCTTTATCAATAATATTGTTGAAAATTTCCTTCACGATTCGTTCATCATAGAAATATTATAGCATTTCTTTTATACGGTCATAGTCGCCATTGTCAGTCTTTTTCTGATCGAAAGATCTAATCAGATTTTCATCAATAAAGGGAAGTTTTACTTTTCCCACTGCTGTTATGTGTTCTATAAAACCATCGTTAATATCTATCTCAATAGTCTCTACATTAAAATTCCACAATGGTAGTTTCTTGATTTTTAATCTATTTTTTGATATTAAATTATCTATATAATTTTGAATAATTTTTATCTCACCTTCATTTAATTTAATTATGACCCTTGATTCAGTTATTTCCGCATTAAAATTATCTATCTCATTTTTTGCATTTGACGGATTAACTGGAATACGTAAATTATAATCAGCTAATCTTCTTTCATAATAATATTTGATCGAATCCTGCATCACCCTGATTAGGTTTTGTAGTGCTACACTTTCATTATTTAATTCAGTTGTTGGGTTTTCTTTATTAGATATATCTATTGCAATTTTTCTATTCTTTAATTCATCTTCTTTATTTTTTGCTTTTTTGTAATTCTCTGATATGATATTGCGTTCAAACACAAGATTATTATAAGGTTTAGCTATAGAATCCATTTTTCGATTTATAGCTTCTATTTTTTTTATATTTTTATCAATTAATATCTTTTTATTTGTATTAACCTCTTCCAGTGACAAAATGCATTTTTTATAAAATATATAATCAGATAAAAAGTCCTCTTGCCAATATCCTTGAATTTGATATACATTATAAAGCTCTTTTAATTTTTTTTCTGCATAATGTTTGAACTTTACTTTGGCTTTATAGGTATTAGGACCTTTGGTATTTTCATGAAACTCCTCAAATAATTTTTTATGCTCAGAATTGTTGAATACTTTTTCAACAAATTCACTTGTATCTTTCTTACAAGTTGCATGGCAAATAATATGTTTCCTTAAATGTTTTGCATTCTTAAGGAAGTATAAATCAGCATCTTGCCCTTCAATATTTTTTTTAGCAATTGTAGTGTTTAAAGAATATTTTAAAACACCTGCAACAGGCTCTGTATCATATGCAAAAGCGGTAGTTACTAATGCGTTAAAAAATTGATAAATGTTTCTGACATCCTGAACTGCAATATTCTGTTTTTGAGAGGTGGGGTTATCCTTTAAATACGTGATACGCTCTTTTATAATATCATAATTTTCAACATCATTAATTGCATCAATAAGATGATTTCCGAAAGAAACTTCGGTAAAAGGGAATACCTGGAAACTTATTTCCTTACCCTCCTTATCTAAGAGAACCTCATCTTTGGCGTTTTTTAATGTAAATGTTAAATTATTGGCTGAACTGGCAGCAGCATAAATCATAATCGTTTCTGTTTTATCCTTATCTGAAACAGAAAAATTATAGGGCTGAATTTGTTTTTGAGCATGTAAACCTAATACTATAAAAATAGAAAAAAGAGTTAGTTTTAATTTCATGATAATCAGTTTTGGTGAGTTAGATTAAATTGTAGTATGCGCTCATTACTTTCTTCAGTGATTGACACTTTACCTGATAAGGTCTTTCCATTTAAACTTAAAAGATCACTAGTAATATTTACTATTGGGGATAAATTGATGCCATCTCTCTTCAGAATTCTACCCGATATCAAATTCTCTGTGTTAATGTTTCCTTGTAAAACCACTATATTATCCTCATCATTATCTTCAACAAAAAACATAAATTTTCCTTGATAGTCTATGTATCCTGTACAGGTAACACTTTTTAAAAATTCATTGTCGATGGTGTAAATATTTAGTTCCCCTTTATAAAATCCGTTTAGTTTGTGGTCAGAAATAGCATCATTAAAATTTAAAATCGATACGATAACATTACTGTCTGAAAACAGCAGGTTTGTTTGTTCGATTGTAATATCGGCCTGGCTTTCATTTTTGCTTAAATTTAAAATATCCCCTCTCTCAATAAATGAAAGATTATTATAGTTTTTTTCATTTTTATCAAATGCTAACACAATAAACTCTCCTGAAATATCGGAGTCGCCTATATTCTTTAAAATCAAACTATTATTATAAGGAATAATAGAATTACTGTTTTTTGATTGTTGTGAAAAATCAAAGCTAATTCTATTGGGAATGATATAAGAGTATTTTTTGGGTGTTAATTCAGGCTCTGAATACTGATCATTTTGACAAGAACTAAAAAAAATACACAACGATAGAAAAAACATATTAACATACAGATGGGTTTTACGCATAATTAATTGATTAAGGTTAGTAATAAATAAGTTTCCAGTAGTGGAATTATAAATAACTATCATTTAGTTGATTGTAAATAGAAATAAATTCATAAAAAACAACGAGTTTTAACATTATATCTTAAAAATCATAAAGAATCAATTCAATTTTTTTGCTACCTATTCAAATAATTTAATTTACATTCAGTTTTACTTTTTTTAAGAAATATGATCAAAATTATAAGAAATGAATCAATCTCACACAAGTATTTATACCTGATTTTTAGCGTGTTAATTATATTTAGCTATGCAACGTACTGATATAAGTATAAAGTAAGTCAAGAAACATTTTATTAGGACAAGCTCTTGAACTCAAGGAACAAATCGTGTTTTATCATCTAAAATTTATCGTTTAGCCCCGATTGTAGTGAAAATCCTTGTGTGCCGGGGTTCGGCACATAAGATTGAAGCGAAAAGCGGGACTATATTTGTTATGAAATTGAATTTTTCTGCTACAAAAAATCCCCACTATTTACAAAAATCGTGCAGAATTACTTCGTCAGTTCGCTATCGCGCGGATGTATTCTGTGCCAGCAAAGTACGGTAAATTCCGCTCCTGCACGAATCCCTCCCTATGGCTTTTAAAATGAGCTTTACGAAGTGTTCTTATGAAAAGTACATGTCCTTTGTAATTATTTTTTTATATTTTTGAATTAAATAACATACTGTAAATCAAAGCATTTCATTTATTCTCTTTTAGCATAAGACAATTATCCACAACTATTGTAAAAACATTTAAGAATGAAAAATATACCAACATTATATGAATGGGCTGGCGATATGCTGACCTTTGAGACTTTATTTTCGAAATCTACGAAAAAGTACTGAAAGACGAGATATTGGCCGAAGTCTTCAAAAATATGTCACCTGAGCACGTTCAACATGTAGCGCATTTTGTTGCTGAAGTTTTTGGTGGTGAAAAATTATACACTTCAAATGACGATGGCAGCCATGCAAAAATGATAGGAAAACATATTGGCAAAATGCTGACCGAAGAAATGAGACAGCGCTGGGTTCATTTGCTGCTGCAAACTTCAGATGAAATTGGATTAAAAAGCGACCCTGAATTTCGTTCGGCTTTTGTAGGCTATATCGAATGGGGCACCCGTCTCGCAGTTATAAATTCTAATCTAACAGAAAATCCAATAGACTCAAACGAACCTATGCCCAAATGGGACTGGGGCGCAACAGGCGGACCATACATAAATTAAAAATATAATTTATGTAACACAAGTCACAAAATGAATAAAAAAAAATAACCAGATTGCATAGATTCTATACCCGCAAAGTATGGCAAAATAAAGCATATAGAATTGCTTATTACAAATATTATATTTCGGCACAGAATTATATAGGTTTAGAAAATAATTTAGATGTGGTGTTGTTAGATTTGTTTTGATATTTTCAGATTAAAAGCCAACTATTTTTCTCTACTTTGCGCGCAAAGCAAATTCTTGTTATCTGACACTTCAAAGAGCGAAGAATAAGTAAAAACAATGATAGATGGTGTTCATAGTTGTACTTTTTATTATTCTGCGATCCAATTAAAACAAAATTAGTCCGACAGATATCGGACTAATTTCAAATATTATATCACTCATTACATGAATTTCTCAAGAATCTTGGTGAATTTTATATCGCAAGTGGAGAGTCTTTTGTCAGTACCGGCCAAACTCCCGGAGTAGGAAAACTAATTCC
This sequence comes from uncultured Flavobacterium sp., assembly GCF_946478785.1. The sequence continues at coordinate 279,556 of NZ_CAMLDD010000003.1, read as the reverse complement.
TTTATTTGAACCTCTTACGCTGGCATCTTGTCCAAAATAATACAAAGGCCAGCCGTTGTAAGTCAATTGAGATTTACCAAATACAGTAATAACACTAAATTTAGATTTGTCTAGAACAGAAGGAACGACAATTTTATCTGTTTCATATATTGGCCAAACAGCATTGTTGGAAAAATTAGCTTCTGTATAATTATTCTTGTTGAAATTATCAAATTTAAAAGCATACAATGTTAATCCTTTAGCGTCTGTAAAGTAGGTGGTTAAACCATCGCCAACGGTGTAATCTGATTTGTAATTTTCACCATCATGGCCTACAAGCTGGCTTCTTACAATCATAATAGAATAATCTGGTTTTGCAATAAACCAAACACCACCAACTCCGTCTCCGGTCGTTTTGCCTGCAGCTTCTGCTGTATTTGTTCCGTTAACACTTGGTGCATAATAGTACAATGGCCATCCTTTATAGGTTACTTGTTTTTTACCGGATGCAGTGGTTATAGTAGCAAAGTCTGAAAATGTTAATCCTGCACCTAATTTATCAGCACTCAGATTATCTAAATAAAATGGGGGCCAAACCAGTTCGCATCCTCCCGTACAGGTTACCTGGTCTTTCGCATCTGTTGAAAAAAAGTATAAAGATCTTCCATCCTTATCGGAGAGATAAGAACCTAATGTGGTACTTGTAGAAAGTGAAATCTCTTTTTTTACTTCCGGAGTTGGAGTTTCATTGTCATTACTACAGCTTAAGAAAAATGTTGTTGCTGCAAAGACAGCTAAAGCGACTTTAATTTGTTTTAATTTCATGTTTTTTAATTTAGTTTATATCGAAAGGGAAAAAATATACATTACCAATATTGGTAAATTCGTTTATTGTAATAATTGCATAAGGGGGTAGTTTTGCTAACTTTTTATGAACATTTTCTTCAAATCAGATTTTGTTTTTACGAACGTTATAAAAAAAGTTGAACTTATGGCTGGGTATCAAGTTTTTTAGGGAGTCATGTTTTATTCTTTTTTATAGGATTCAATAGTAAAACAGCTTTAATGCGGACTACCCTACCAAAAAATGTTATTTTATAAAAAAAAAGGAATGGGATTTTTATAAAACAAGCTCTCCGAACTCCTCAAAGATTAAAATATTAGTTAAAATTTGTACACTATGCGAAGTCTCAAGACTTCGCACCCCTTCCAATAGTTTTACAACTTTTAAAACCCGATTGATGTCCAATCAGTTTTTCAAAATTGCCAAATTATCATTTTTAAAACGTACTTTAGATTAACATAAAACATCTTTAATCAAATAGTTAACAAATAAAATTGATTAGGTATTTAGCAAGTCTCATAAAACTCGAAACGCAAAAAACATGGAAGATTTATTCAAAACAATATTAGGAAGTTCGATAGTGACAACAATTTTAACAAGTGCTATTGTGTATTATTTTCATAAAAAGACAGAAAGAAGGAGTGCTGAAATCAGGCATGAATTTGACAAAATCGCACAAATTCACCTTACTGACTTTGAATGGAGAAAGCACACCACCGAACTGCTTGGACAAGTTTATACGCATTTAAACAGAACGAGGCTTGCATTTGAAAACACTTATTTGAAACTTAAAAAGTATGATGCCAACTTTGAAGATGAAATAATGTTTGTTTCCAACAAGAAAATACGCGACATTCTTTTAGAAAACGGGCATCATTTACCACCAGAATTATTGGGAGAAGCATCAAAATTAATAGAGCATTATGATGCATGGCTAATCAAATATCACAATATTAGAAAAGTGAATGATGATAAAGTTACAATTCATATTTTTGTTGGGCCAGACGGATTTAAATTCCCTGAGAAAGCCGAAGGAATGTTTAAGGATAAGTATGAAGAAATGTTTCAAAAAATGAGAAAGCTTTAGAAAATATTCCTTCAGTAAAAACGCTGTTACGAATTCTGACCATTTTAAATCATTTTAGTCCCATAAAAAATAAAAATGAAAGTAAGTATTGCACAGACAAAACCTATAAAAGGAAATATAGAAAAGAATTTAGAAAATCATTTAAAGTTTATTGAGAAAGCAACTCAAAAGCAAGCAGATATAATTGTTTTTCCTGAACTTTCACTGACAGGATATGAGCCGAATCTGTCAAGGGAATTAGCAACAAATAAAAAAGATAAGAGATTTGAAATATTTCAGGAAGTTAGCGATACAAAAAAGATCACTATTTGTGTAGGGGTACCAACTAAAGACAAAGGAAATATTTTTATTACAATGCTGATATTTAGACCTGATTCTGAAATTATTCAATACTCTAAACAGCATTTATATGAAACTGAAACAGAGTTTTTTACAGCAGGCAACAATCCAATCGTTTTACCCTTTGATGAGAAAAACATAGTGGCACCAGCAATATGTTTTGAAACATCCGTAGAAGAGCATGCTCAAAATGCCCATCAAAAAAATGCCAACATTTACATTGCAAGCGTTCTAAATTCTGTAAATGGAATCGATAAAGACCTGAATAGAATATCGAATATTGCTAAAAAATATAATATGACGGCCTTTATGTCAAATTTTTCAGGGCAGTCAGGTGGATATGAATGCGCCGGTAAATCGGCAATCTGGAATAACACAGGAGAAATAATTGCACAGCTTGGCGGGAATGAAGAAGCTATTTTGGTTTATAATACCGAAACAGGAGAAATCATAAAGAAAAATATTAGCTATTAAAATGGATAAAAGAGTAAAATTTGATTTTGAATTATACTTTACCAACGGGGGAAGTATAAAAGGTGAGGATTTTCGACTAGATATATTAGGCGACGATATCCCAGACACAGAACTCATTGACTATATTGTTGAAGATTTGAGACTCCTTATGGTTGGAGAAGCGAAGATATTGAATAAGGAAATATTGTCAGAACCACATAAAAGAAAACCGATCAATCAAAAAACAGAAAAAGATTTATTGATTGATTTAAGCCATACAATAGAACATGGACTTGTGACCTATAAAGGTTTGCCGGCACCAATTGTTTGTGACTATTTAAGCAGAGAAAATTCAAAACAATTTTATTCTGAAGGAACTGAATTTCAAATTGGAAAGATTGAAATGGTGACCAACACAGGAACTTATATTGACTGTCCGTTTCATAGATTTGAGAATGGAAAAGATCTTTCAGAAGTTGGATTGGAGTGTTTTACAGATCTTGATGCTATTGTAATTCACGTTCCGTTTTCAGACACCTTAGAAATCACAGAGAAAAACTTAAAAAATTACGAAATTAGAAACAGAGCTGTCTTGATCCATACCGGCTGGGACCATAATTGGAATACCGAAAAATATTATGAGAACCATCCTTATCTTACAGAAGGAGCAGCCAAATATTTACGGGATTGTGCTGTTAAATTGGTGGGTATAGACTCTCATAATATTGATAATACGTCAGGAAATTCAAGACCTGTACATACAACCCTTTTAGGTGCAGAAATATTGATAGTAGAACATCTTTGCAACCTTTATTTATTGCCGGATGATGGCTTTACTTTTAGTGCAATTCCACCGAAATTCAAAGGTGTCGGGACATTTCCGGTTAGGGCAATGGCTAAATTGACAAAAGAGAATTAACAAACAGTACGACTGAACCTACGGACCAAAAAAAATGAAACACAAAATATTTAATACAGACAATTCAAAAACGACAATATTAATCAGACTGATGGTTGGCACTGTATTTTTTTCAGAAGGTATTCAAAAATTTTTGTTTGATGACACACTTGGAGCAGGGCGATTTGAAAAAATAGGTTTGCCTTCACCTAAATTTTTAGGAAGTTTTGTGGGCACTTTTGAAATTCTTTTGCGGAACACTTATTCTGATAGGTTTTTTGACCAGATTTGCGAGTATTCCTCTCCTTATAATTATGGCTGTAGCCATTGCAACAACTAAATCAGAGATTTTAATCAACAAAGGCTTTTGGATGATGTTGCATGAAAGCAGAACAGACTGGTCAATGCTTCTGGGAAGTATTTTTTTGTTGATTAATGGAGGTGGCAATTGGTCTGCAGATAATTTTTTGATAAAACATGGAGCTTAAAACAGAATTAAAAGACATTGCTAAACTTTTTCTAAAATTAGGAATTATTGGTTTTGGCGGTCCGGCTGCACATATTGCAATGATGAGGGAAGAGTTTGTCAATAAAAGAAAATGGCTGACCGAACAGCATTTTCTGGATTTAATTGGTGCTACAAATTTAATTCCCGGTCCCAACAGCACTGAATTGGCAATTCATATTGGATATGAAAAAGGAGGCTGGAAAGGTTTACTTATCGCTGGTCTTTGTTTTATTTTGCCGGCAGTTTTCATTACGGGATTTTTTGCCTGGCTCTACAAAAATTACGGACAGCTTCCGGAAGTTCAACCCTTCGTTTACGGAATAAAGCCTGCCATTATCGCTATTATATTGGGTGCGATTTTCCCATTAGCCAGAAAATCATTAAAAACAACACAACTCATCATAATCGGAGTGCTTGTCCTGATTGGATCATTACTAAAAATAAACGAGATATATTTACTGTTTGGAGCCGGTTTTCTTGCCCTTTTTTTAGCTCAAATAAAAGACAATAACCAAAATACCATCAACAATTTTCTGCCATTAGCACTCATCCAAATTACAAAAACAGCGATCCTTTCTGCGACCAATGCAAACCTGTTTTGGATTTTTCTGAAAATTGGTGCCATTCTTTACGGAAGCGGATATGTATTGTTTGCGTTTTTGGACACAGAGTTAGTTGCTACAGGGCTTTTGAGCAGGCAACAGCTTATTGATGCTATTGCAGTTGGGCAATTTACTCCCGGGCCTGTTTTTTCTTCGGTAACATTTATTGGCTATCAAATAAACGGTTTTACAGGTGCGGTAATTTCAACCATCGCGATATTTTTACCTTCATTTGTATTTGTCGCATTAATAAACCCTATTGTAAAGAAATTACGAAACTCAAAACTTTTTGCAACATTTCTTGATGCAGTTAATGTAGCTTCTGTTGCAATAATAGCAGCCGTTTGCTTTGACTTGGGCAAAGAAACTATTACAGATTGGCGAACTGTCTTTATTGCGGTTTTAAGTATTGCAATAGCTTTTAGATATACAAAAATAAACAGTGCTTTTGTCGTTTTAGGAGGATCGCTAACTGGTTATTTATTAACATTAATATAAAAGCATAATAAATTTTAGCGTTCTTTATAATCCAAAATTAAAAAGTTAGCGCTGTTTGTACAAAAAATGATATAACACAAATTGATACACCAGACTCTGAAATATAAAAACTTATACTATGTTAATCCAAATTATAAATGCGTGATAAAACTACTACAAAGGATACTTGTCTTCGCTTTACTATTTTGGACTTTTAAAAAAATTATAAGCACAAACAAATTAATTTAAAAAACTCCTATGACACAATCTAAAGATATAATCAAAAAAGCATATACTGCTTTTAATGAGAGAAATATTGAAAATGCCTTAGCAACGATGCAGCCAAATGTACAGTGGTCAAAAGCCTGGGAAGGCGGCTATATAATTGGGCATAATGAAATAAAGGAATACTGGACAAGACAATGGACGGAAATTAATCCAAATGTTGAACCTGTTGGTTTTACCGAAAGATCGAACGGAAGCCTGGAAGTTAAGGTGCATCAAAATGTAAAAGACTTACAAGGCAATTTAATGTTTGACGGAATGGTAAAACACATCTATACGTTTCAGGATGGACTGATTAAAACGATGGATATTGAACTGGTTGAAAACGATTAATAGTCTTCATATTTAACATAAGCTACTATTTTAAATATATTATACCAATTCGCAACTTTTTCAGCATCCTTTTAGGTAAGAAATAATAAAAAACTTACTTATAAAAATCACTAAATATGATTACTAATGGTATTTAATTTTGACTTTATATTTGTAAAATAAATCTTATTAGAATTTTTTGAATATTTAAATTTTAAAGACATGACAAATATGACATCAAAAACGTATTTAATTATCATAATTACGCTCTTCGCTTCTTTTATGGTTTCTGCAAAAGCGAGAATTCCATTTGGTAAAATTGACAAAATTGAAATAGTGGCAGATTTACCCAATGATGGGCGATATATTGCTACTCCGGGTACAAAAGACTATTTGGATTTAGCTACGCTGCATCAGGAATATAATATTGCATGGATAATTCCGGCCTGGATTACGGCTGAGCCAAAATTAGTACTGTCTAAAAAAGATTCAGATGAATATTATGAAGTAACAGATGCAGAACTTGCAGAAATTATAAAGGAAAACAAATTAGATAAAGAAGAACTGCTGCAATTAGGGTTTTATACCCGATATGGCGGAAAAGCGGTTTTACTTTTAATCATAGGGCTTATTATTTACGGTATTTATCCGAGCAAAGATGAGGAAGAAGAGGAAGAGGAAACAAGAGTTCAACAAAGTACAGCCAACTAATACTTAAAAGTACGTAATAGAATTTACATACTATTGAAATAGTGAATAACCAAATTTATTACAAAACAACCCTGCTCCTTTTTCTAAGAGCAGGGTTGTTGTTTTAAACCTTGATTCCATAGGTTAAAAATGTTTAAACAGCACTTTTGTTATCTTTAAATTTTAAGGATGACGTGTTTTATAAAAAATAAACAATACTTTTAAGTTTTAAAATTTCAAAATGAAAAAACCAAAATACCTCATACTCGGAATCAGCTTTTTGCTTAGCTTTTGTTGTGCTCTTTATGTTACGATGCAGGTTTTTCCGACCAATCCTTTTCTGGCATCCAAAGCAAAAACACAAACTGGTTTACCTAATAAGATTCAGGATGGTGATATTATTTTTCAGACTTCACAATCCCCTCAGTGTGAAGCGGTAAGAATTGCAACCAACTCTAAGTTTTCGCATTGTGGAATCGTCTATGAAATAAACGGAAACTTATTTGTTTTTGAAGCCGTTCAGCCTGTTAAATTAACGCCTCTGGAGAATTGGATTATGCATGGAAGAGATAAAAATTATGTCGTAAAAAGACTAAAGAATGCTTCACAGGTATTAACTCCGGATACGCTTCAAAAAATGAAAGACTACAGCCAGCAATTTATGGGTAAAGAATATGACAGCTTTTTTGAATGGACCGATACCCGAATCTATTGCTCAGAATTAGTCTGGAAAATCTATAAAAACGGAGCCAACATCGAATTATCAAAACTCCAGCAATTAAAAGATTTCAATTTAACCGATGAAAGAGTTCAAAAAATCCTGAAAGAAAGATACGGTAATAATATTCCGCTGGAAGAAAAAGTGGTTTCGCCTTCGAATTTGGTAGATTCAGATTTGTTGGTCACTGTGGTTGATACTTATTAAACCCTGACAATATATTAGAAACATCAGTTCGAGTGTTTTTTTGTGCAGAGAAAATCAACTTCAAATTGAGTCTAAAAACTCATTTCTTGTAGCATGGTGTGTTGTGAGTACATTTTTTTTACGCGTTTAATGGATTTATACGTATTTGTCCTCCAACTGCTTTCAAGACTTTCATTATTGTTGAAAATTGTGGTTTAGATCCTTCTGCTAATGCTTTGTATAAACTTGGTCTGCTAATTCCAGTTTCTTCTGCAATTTTGGTCATACCAATTGCTTTTGCAATATGTCCGATTGCGGTAACAATTTCACCATCATTGCCTTCTTCCAAAACAGCATTTAAATATTCAGCAATCATTTCGTTGCTGTCTAAATAATCTGCAATATCAAATTTTGACGTTTCCATTTTCTATTTTTTTAATTTTTTCCAAATTTCTTTTGCTTTTTCAATGTCTTTTTGTTGAGTAGATTTATCTCCTCCAATAAGCAGAATAATAACTTTTCCATCAATTTCTTTGAAATAAACTCTGTAACCTTTTGCGTAGTTGATTTCAGTTCTCTAATTCCATCTCCAACAGGTTCGCAATCTCCAAAGTTCATCCTTTTCTAATTTTTGCAGTCTGAACAAAATTTTTGCTTTTGCTGTAAGGTCATTCAGTTTCTTAAACCACTTATCAAATTCCGTTGTATTTTCAATAAAGTACATTCATAAATTGTATTCGTTTGGATACAAAAAATTATAAAAAATAATATAATCTTGCAAATTCAGTTTTTAAACGTTCTGTTGGGCAAAATGACGCTGACTACTTATATAATAACTACAAATCCTTCAATACAGGATAAACCTTTTTAAACTTCTCAAAAGCACTTTCATACAAGTTTTTATGAGAATTGTTCGGAAAAAAACTTTTTCCCATTTTGTTTTCACTGCTAAAATCAATTCCCAAAGATTTCATCCCTACTAAAACAGCACCCCAGGAAGAACCTTCAGTAGTCTGCGAAGTTTCTACTTGCATCTGAAAAATATCCGCAACCATCTGCAGCCAAAATTCGCTTTTTCCAAATCCGCCGCTGACCATCACTTTGGTATGTTTTCTCTTTTCAGGATCGGGAAGCAGGATTTCTGTGATTTGGAACAATCCAAACAAAATTCCCTCCAACGTTGCTCTTACTAAATGTGCCTGTGTATGGGTAATCTGCATGCCTAAAAGCGATCCTTGTGCCGATGCGTCCCAGATTGGTGCTCTTTCGCCTAACAAATAAGGTACAAAAAGCAATCCATCAGAACCGGCAGGGATTTTTTGTGCTTCTTCAAAAAGAACTTCAAAAGATTTTTCTGTTTTTAATAATACTTCGCGAAGCCATTGCAAAATAATAGCGCCATTGTTAACTGCTCCCAAAGTAAGGTATTGATTCTCCATCAAATGGTAACATTGCGTTCGCATCTGTTCATCGACATATGGTTTATCAATAGGCAATCGCACTGCACCGCTTGTACCAATAGTGAGGGCGATACAATTTTTGTTCATTGCCCCGGTTCCTAAATTGGCTAAAGCACCGTCTCCGCCTCCAATCACATACAGAAGACCATCTGAAATCCCTTTGCATTGATGTGTGACTTCACAGACTTTTGATAATTGTTGTGGTTTTATGTTTAAATATTCCAGCACCTCACTATCCCATTCTAAAGTATGAATATTGAGTAATCCCGTACCGGAAGCCATTGAGGTATCGGTACAATATTCTCCGGTCAAATTATGCCAGACATATTCCTTAATGCTTATGAATTTATAGGTTTTTGAAAAAACTTCCGAATCAAATTCCTTAAACCACGCAATTTTAGTCATGGGAGAAAAAGGGTGAATCGGGATTCCTGTTTTCTGGTAAAAGTGCTTTCCTTTTTCGGAATTTTTAAGATTTTCTGCAATTCCTATGGCTCTGTTATCTGCCCATAAAATAGCGTCTGTCAATGGTTTTCCGGTCTCATCAATCGCAATAATACTTTGCATTGCCGAACTAAAACTGATAAATTCAGGCTGAATTTCTTCAGTAATCTCCGTGATACAACTTAAAACCGTTTCCAAAATTTGCTGTGCATGCTGAACACTCCAATTGGGTTTGGGATGATACATCGGATAACCTTTTGAAACCTCTCTGATTACATTTCCGTGTCCGTCAAAACAGATTGCTTTTGTGGCCGTAGTGCCAATGTCGATTCCTATATAAAGTGATTCCATTTCTTTTATTTGATCCATAAATTCAGTACCAGCACACCTATTAATCCCATCACACCAATAATCGTTTCCATCACCGTCCACGTTTTAAAAGTATCCGAAACACTGATGCCAAAATATTCCTTGAACATCCAGAATCCTGTATCGTTGACATGCGAGCACATCAAACTTCCTGCACCAATCGAAAGTACCATCAATTCCGGACTTACACCCGAAGCGATTACTAGAGGCTGAACAATTCCGGCAGCTGTTAATCCGGCAACCGTCGCAGATCCTAACGCAATCCGAATTATAGTCGCAACAAGCCAGCCTAAAACCAATGGAGAAAGGGATGACTTTTCGAAAAAGATACTCAAATCAGAACCCATTCCGCTGTCGATCAGTACTTGTTTGAAAGCCCCTCCTGCCCCAATAATCAGAATAATCATCGTGGCAGCACTCATTGCACTACCCGACTTATCCATAATATCCTGCATCTTTCTTCCGCGAAAAATTCCTAATGAAAATATAGCAAAAAGCACCGCAAGCAGCATCGAAGTAGTTGGGTTTCCTATAAAAAGCAAGACAGAACGCAATGAAGATTCTTCCGGCAAAGCCAATTCGCTGAAAGTCGCCGTTCCCATTAAAAAAACCGGAACCAGAGCCGTCAGAATACTAATTCCGAAAGAAGGCATTTCGGCTTCTGTGAATGTTTTGCTTTCGAATAATCCTTTTGGCGGAAAAGCATTGATTTTTTTAATGAACTCAGGAAAAACAATTCCGGCAGCAAAAAGCGCAGGCAAGGCAACCAAAAGTCCGTACAAGAGTGTTTTGCCAATATTGGCTTTAAAAATAACCGCAATTGCTGTGGGTCCGGGATGCGGCGGTAAAAATCCGTGCGTGATCGAAAGTGCCGAAGCCATTGCAATTCCGAGATAAATAATAGGCTGTTTGGTGCTTTTGGCGACTGCAAAAACCATCGGAATCAAAATAATAAATCCGGCATTATAGAACATCGAAATCCCTACCGAAAAACCGGTAATAACCATTGCCCATTTGATATGACGAACCCCAAAAGAACGAATCATAACCGAACTTATTCGCTGGGCAGCGCCGCTATCCGAAAGCAGATTCCCCAAAATAACCCCGAATGCAATAATCAAAATCAAAGAACCCAATGTGCTTCCCACTCCCTGCTGAATGGAATTGATTAAATCCGGAAAAGGCATTTCCTTTGCGATTCCCACAAAAAATGCTGCAATAATTAAGGCAATAAAAGCATTGAGTTTTACCCCTGAAATGAGGATTAATAATAAAAGAATACTGGCAATCAGAATTAGTAATGACATGGTTTGAGGTGTGCTAAATGATTAATAATCGTATTCAATCCAATGTGAGTGTCTTAGAAAATCAGACCCAACTATTATTCATTTTTCTCTACAGCGTGACCTCCAAACTCGTTTCGAAGTGCCGCCACCACCTTTCCTGAAAAGGTATCCGACATTTGAGAACGGTAACGCATCATGATCGAAAGGGCAATTACGGGAGTTGGGACGCCTAAATCCAAAGCGGTTTCGAGTGTCCATTTTCCCTCGCCCGAAGAATGCATGATGCCTTTGATTCCGTCGAGTCGGGCATCTTTAGAAAATGCATTTTCCGTTAGTTCCATCAGCCAGCTGCGTACCACGGAACCGTGATTGAACAATTTGGCCGTTTTTTGAAAATCAATATCAAATTCAGAATGTTCAAAAACTTCAAAACCTTCTGCGATCGACTGCATCATTCCATATTCGATTCCGTTATGGACCATTTTGGTAAAATGCCCGCTCCCGGCTGCTCCGGTGTACAGAAATCCGTTTTCAACTGAAATATCCTTAAAAACTCCGGCTACATACTCAAAAACATCAGCATCTCCGCCAATCATGGTACAAGCCCCGTTTAAAGCTCCAGAAGTTCCGCCCGAAGTTCCGCAATCGAGAAAATCGATTCCGTGTTCTTTTAGCTGGGCATAACGGCGTTTCGAATCGTTGTAATTGGAGTTTCCGCCATCAATAATAATATCATTTTTGGACAAATAAGGCAATAAGGAAACAATAACCGCATCTACAATCTCGCCAGCCGGAACCATTAACCAAATCACTCTTCGGCTGGTTAGTTTTTGACATAATTCTTCAACAGTATAGGCGGTTTCAATCCCTTGTTCACCAATTTTTGAAACAAAATCGGTGTTGACATCCTGTGCCACCACCTGATAATTATTGCGTTTTAAATTTAAGGCGAGATTAAATCCCATTTTTCCCAATCCGATTATTCCTACTTGCATGTGTGTGGTTTTTGTATTTGTTTCGTAAAAATATTACTTTCAATTAATTATGGGTTATGATTTAAGATTTTAATTTTTGGGTTTTGGAGGGAATGTGTTAAATAATGGAATTTGAGGTTGGTTTATTATAATGAGATTTGCTTGTTTTAGATTCTAAATAATAATTAATTAGAATAGTTAATGAAGAAAAATCATTCAAATAAAAAGTGCTTTTGGTAATTCATGTTAAAAAAAGGATTATTTTAGCAGAGATGAATAAAAACTTTTATGGCACAAAGCCATCTTTATTGAGATTGCTTGTAGCCATTTTGCGGGAGGTATAAATAAGTTATGTGCTAGCTTAAAACCAAAAAAAATAACTTATAAAATAAATGAATTATATAATAGAAATATGCATAGCGATTGATATTGCGATTTTAGGTATTGCATATCCAATATTAATTGACAAAATTTCTAACATTGGACAAAAATATGACTCTGAATATTTACCAAATGTTTTTGATTCTGAGTATCCTGACAACAAAATAATAGATAAGATATCTTTTTTTCAATTTATTCTTATTCTAACACTATTAAGTTTTATTTTTAAAATATTCCCGTTAGAACCTATCGAATATTTCAAAGGCAATAGATTTATCGAAAACTCAGCCGATATTTTAGTTTTCACACTAACTTTACTATTAACAATCTCTTTTTTTTATTGGGTTAATAAAATTATGTTGTTCCAAGGTAAGGCATCTGAATTATTAAAATACTTGATAAATAAATACGATAATAAAAAAGAAGATAATCAATCAAAAACCTACCTTTTAAAGACAATTAATGAGTTTGCAATATTCGCAATTGAAAAGCAAGACATTCATCTCCAAGAATCTTTATTAGACTTTTATTTTAAGCAATTTCATCGTTTTAAAGAAAATTTCAAGGAAGATATAGGTCCAGAATTCCCAATTGATTTATACAATGTCACAAATGAAATAATTGAAACATCAATAAGTAATCAAAATAAAAAACTAAAAGCATTGGAGCATCGAGCTTCTTCTGGAACTTGGCTATTTGGGGAAAGTTTCAAATTTGCTAAAATTTCTAAATCTACATATGTTTGGCTTTGGCGTAATTTAATTACTTCAAGCGAACACAAAAACTTAATAGCTAATTATTGGTCGTCTGCAACCCAATATTTCAACTATAGCTTATCTGGAGTAACACCAGAATATGATGTAAACGGAATAACAAATCAACCTGAAATAGATAAAGTAGAATTAGAAAGAAGGCGTTTTTTGGAATTTAATTATGCACTTGGTGGTCTACTCTACTATAAAGATGATTATAATACTTTGAAATATATTCTTTCATTCTCTCAATCACAACCACCTAGTTATCCTTTGTTACCACAAACAATGGATGAAATTTTCTATTGGTTTGACCAATTTAGTAATGAATTTAAATCACGAGCTGAACCAATAGAATATAAATATTTTTTTCCTGAAATAGATAATTTAGGAATTAGTAGAAATGTTGCTCATAATATATGTTTATATATCTCACTACTATTTGTTCGACAGTTTACTCAACAAACTATATATATCTATCAGAATTTTAAAATATTTCATAACCTTACAAATGATCTTCAAGAATTATATTCCTATAACGATAGATTACCATATTTTAAGAACTGTATTGAAACAATCCTATCCAATAAAACACTTTTAAACACTTTAAATTATAAGGTTGAAATTAAAGAAATAATTGAAACCTTTGATGATTTAGATTCTAAAATTAAAGAGAAAATTGATTTAACAAAACTGAACGCAAATTTATCCCAAGATAAAATTCAGACTTTCAAAAACGCAACAAATCAAAATATTAAAGATGCATTAAATAAATATAAAACAATTGAAAACGAAAACGATTTTAGCAATGTAGACGATAGCATTATAACATCTATTAACGGAGAATTGATCGTTTCATCAAAATCATCTTTTACGGATAACGACATCCCAAATATAAATTTTGACTCTGTCTATTCAGAACATATTGCAAATAATAAAATAAAATATTTTTTACCTAACAGTTTTTTATTAGCTAGAACGAACAAGTATCTAATAGAAAGAAAACAGCTAATAGCAGGTTTTGAAAGAGTAATAAAAGATGTTAAGGATATAATTATCGTCGCTATTAGACCTGGTTATGAGTCAAAACAACTAATTGCTGAATCAAAATTTAAAGACATATTAGTAGACATACCATCTACAAATAATCATTTAAGCGATACATTTTTCATTCTAGATAAAAAAGATTTGCCAAAATTTGAATCCAAGGATTTACCTAAAAAGGAAATTGATAAATTCTCTTTAACACTTTTAGATGACAATTATAAAATATACTCAAATGTTATTGATATCAATTTGCCTGAAAACAGTGCTTTAAAAGAAGAATATAGCACCAAAGACGAAAAGGAATTAAAAGTTTTAATACTAATTTCATTCATATTTTTGATTAAATGGAAAAAGGACAGAAAAATAACTATGTTGAGTTTAACAAGTCCTTTGCAAGAAAGAGGTATCGTAAATAAATTAGAAGATTTGAAAGAATTAAAAGCCAGCACATAGCATGGGTAGCTATTGCGCAACTCCTCGCTGCGCAAAGTCTTTTTTCAGACTTTGCGCAATTTTTAAAATCGTGTTGGAATCCTTAAAAGTGTCAAAAGTCTCCTGACTTTTAATGGATATTCCTTGGTAAGGTATGAGATTAAAGAGTTGTGAAAAACTAAAGTATTAACAAAGTGTTGAATTCCTAAGACATTCATGGAAAAGTCAGGAGACTTTTATTAGATATACAGTTTTAAGAACATTTGAAAAGAAGCAAAGTCTGAAGACTTTGCGCAGCGGGGTTTTTAATTTTTGGTTTTTGGAGGGTATCTGTTAAACAATGGAATTGAAACACAAGATTTCAAACTTTTTTCAATTGTTAATAAAGATAGGCATGATTAGTAAAGAAATCATGCAAGTAAAAAAATCACTTCGCCATTGTAAAGAAAAAAGGATTATTTTAGCACAGATGTAATAAAAACTTTCATGGTACAAAGCCATCTTTATTTAGATTGCTTTAAGCCATTTCATGGCAGGTATAAGTAAGTTGTGAGTAATTTAAAAAAACCAGAACTAACAATGACAGAACAAAAAAAATACTATGAAATTGGAAGAGGTGCAAAATTAATTCCTATGGAATATTGGCATCAATTTGTTCTTGGAATTGATCCGAGTGATGAGTTAAATTTCATTGTAGTCAGTGAAGTTGGTAAAAATGAAATATTATACCGAAAACAAATATCACTTGAGGACATTCAAGATTCTAAATGGGATGAACTTTTGGAAATTTCTCAAACCAAAAATTTCATTAAAGAACTTAATGAAATCAAATTTGACAAAAAACTATTGAGAGAAAATCTAAATTTAGTTGTCGAAAATATTGAAAATACTAAAATAAAACTAAATGGAAATTGGATATCAATTGGTGAATATGGCAACTTAAATTATAATTCTAACTTTGGGAATTGGGTTGATGCAAGTGAGATAGCAGGCAAGCTAAAGTTTGGATTAAACATTGACGGTAGTAATAAAAATAATTGTCATGTTGAAATACCAGTTAACTATTTATGCGGAGGTGACGGATATTTTTCTATTCAAATGGGAAGATTTGAACTATCGAAAAACCAAATCTTAATTTGGCAAAATGATGTTTTCCCGAGTATGATTAAGCACAATCTTTTAGAAAATCAGTTGACTTTAGAACTTTACGAACATGAGATTAAATTTATAAAAGAATAAACTACCCGCTGCGCAAAGTCTTTTTCAGACTTTGCGCAATTTTTAAAATCGTGTTGCAATCCATAAAAGTGTCAAAAGTCTCCTGACTTTTAATGGATATGCCTGGGTAAGGTATGCGATTAAAGAGTTGTAAAAAAACTAAATTATTCAAAAAGGAGTTGAATTTCTAAGACGTTCACGGCAAAGTCAGGAGACTTTTATTAGATTTAAAGCTTTAAGAACATTTGAAAAAAGGCACAAAGTCTGATACTTTGCGCAGCGGGCTACCAAAGAAAAAACTCAAATATAAAAATTCTCAAGAGGTTGATTTAGTTTTTTCACAGACTGACGTTAACTGCAAGTCGCCCACAGAAAACGTAAAATTATGGTTTTCCGTAAAATTTAAAACTGAAAAACATATAATTTTGAAATCTAAATATAATAAACATGAAAATAGAAGCAATAACCGATTCACCTCAATTATTAGTAAATGCAATTAATAAAGCAATTAAAGACGGCGACTTAAAAACTTGGAAAAAATTAGTAAACGACAAAAAGGAAATTCTTTATTCGCATACGCCAGAACAATGGAATGAAAAAGCTATGCCTAAACCTCAATTATATAAAGACAAAGTTACTTTTAACATACGTTGGTGGACTAAAAATGATGAACCGACAGAAGAAATTAAAGGCTATATTGTTGGACGATTTACTGAAGTTTTGATGGTACATTTCAGAAATTATTTTACTATGTTACAAACTTACCCATGATGACCTACAGGTAACACGCGTCTGTAGCGATTTCCGAATTTAGTGGAATTATCGTTTTTAATTCCTATTTTTCATTTAGCCGAAAATACTCGTCTTCGTAAGTCGCAAACCGTTACAGGCGCGGGAACGTCAGGCTGTAAAAAAACCTCTTCAAATTTAGAAAGTATTCGGAGGCAAAGATGAGATTCTCAAGAGGTTAATTTTAGTTTTTTCACAGACTGACTTTGGCGATAATTCGAATGCTGAAATAGAAAATATAATAAATATGACAACATTTAAAGGTGCAATGCGCTCATATGGAGCAACTGTTCGCAGAATTGAAAGAAACCAACAAAGACAAGCTCGTGAATATGCTAAAAGGTTTAAAGAACAGCAAAAATTAGAAGAAATTGAAAATGCAGAACAGGCGGTTTCAGATTGGGAAAACTATGTCGAAACAATTCAATCAATACATAAGAATTGTACCGAACCTATAGATTGGTTTCAAATAAATAATGCAGAAAAACCAATCCAACCTAATGAAGAATTCAAAAATGAAAATCTTGCAAAAATCAAATTAGATACTTTCAAACCTTCATTTTTTGACAAAATTTTTGGTTCTACACAAAAGAAAATAAACAGATTACAAGAATTATTAAAACAATCAAAAATAAAAGACAAAAAAGAAAATGATTTAAAATATTCCGAATATTTAAACGAAGTCCAAAATTGGGAAGAGTTAATTGATATTAGTTTAGGAATTGAAAATAAAGATGTGGAAGCTTATAAAAAAGCACTTCAATATTTTGATCCTTTTTCTGATATTGGAGAACTAGGAACTAAAATTAGCTTTGAATTTGAAAAAAATTATATTGATATTGATTTACATGTTAATAGTCTTGACGTAATTCCTGATTATATTTTAAGCCAAACTTCAACAGGAAAATTATCTAAAAAATCTATGCCAAAAACAAGATTTAATGAACTGTATCAAGATTATGTTTGTAGTTCTATCTTGAGAGTTGCTAGAGAAGTTTTTGCTTATTTACCAATAGAATACGCAAGAATAAATGCAATGTCGGAAATTGTAAATAGTAAAACTGGACATTTAGAAGAACAACCTATACTTTCTACAATTATTCCCCCAAGTACAATTAATAAATTAAATCTAGAAAGTATTGATCCATCTGACAGTATGCAGAATTTTGTGCATAATATGTCATTTAATAAAACTAAAGGATTTATTGTTGTTGAAAAAGTAGAACTAAATAAATAGAAACTACCGTCAACAGCTAGAGTTTCCCCCGCTGCGCAAAGTCTTTTTCAGACTTTGTGCAATTTTTAAAATCGTGTTGCAATCCAGCCATTTTATAACAGGTATATTAAGTGAGCGGCAAGTATAACGACCAACATTACCAAAAATGAACGTTTAAACAAAGCAAATTCGGACGTTTGAACAAAACAGACGAAAAGCATTCAATCTACTTTTGTTCCAACAAAATAATTCTAAAATGGGACAAACTAATTACAACGGAGCATTACAGAAACCAATCGGTTCGGGCTTCAACGCAAAATCAACTTCAACAGAAGTAGTTAACGGAATTAACCTTACGGGCAAAATCGCCATTGTAACAGGCGGAAACACAGGCATTGGATTGGAAACCGTGAAAACACTGGCAAATGCAGGTGCAACAGTAATTGTTCCTGCGAGGGACATTGAAAAAGCCAGGAAAAATCTACAAGGAATTGACAATGTAGAAATAGAAGAAATGGATTTGATAAACCACGATTCTATTGACGCATTCGCCGAAAAGTTTTTGGCTTCGGGCAGACCATTGCATTTGCTTATCAATAACGCAGGAATTATGTGGGTTCCGTTACGCAGGGACAATCGTGGAATTGAATCGCAATTAGCCGTAAACTATTTGGCACAATTTCAACTCACAGCCAAATTATGGACAGCATTAAAGAAAGCCAACGGAGCAAGAATTGTAAACGTTTCTTCGCAAGGACATCAATTCGCACCTTTCAATTTTGACGACCCAAATTTTGAACATCGGGAATACGAAACCTTGCAAGGTTACGGGCAATCAAAAACCGCTGTCAATTTGTTTTCGCTTGAATTGGATAATCGAGCCAAAGAATTTGGTGTAAGAGCATACTCATTGCATCCTGGTTCTATTGGCGGAACAGAATTAGCAAGAGAAGCGCCATTAGAAGTGTTTGTAAAAATGGGCTTCTGTGATGAACAAGGAAATATGTTGCCCGAAGTTGCCGCTTCACTCAAAACAATTCCGCAAGGTGCATCTACAACAATTTGGTGTGCTACAAGTCCGCAATTAGACAATATTGGCGGTGTGTTTTGTGAAGATACCGACATCGCAGAACTGTCATTGGGACAAGAAGTGTTGGCAAATGGTGTAAGACCTTATTCGGTCGACGAAACAAATGCAAAACGTTTGTGGGAACTAAGCGAAAAATTGACAGGCCTAAAATTTACACTTAATTAATAATTGTAACTTTGTAACCACACAAACAAATGGAATTTAAGCTAAAATACATAACTGATGACATTAAACTTTCTTGCTACGAAGACAAGTTGTTTAAGACAGAAGTTGTGTTTGACCACCATATGCTTGTGTGGTTCATTTCGGGCGAAACAAAAATTATTCAGGCCGACCAAAATTATTTGTTTAAAGCAGGCGAAATTTTTATTATTCCAAGAAATCAATTAGCGACAATCATTAACTATCCAAGTGACGGATTACCGCATAAGTCGGTAGTAATGCACTTATCTATTGACAGACTACGAGAATTTTACGCCAATCTTAATGTAAAGCCAAAAGTTTCTTCCATACAAAAAATCCGAAGTTTTGACAAGCACCCGTTGTTGGAAAGTTGTCTTGCTTCGCTGATACCGTACTTTGATGTGCAGGAAAAATTTCCGGAAAATATCGCTTCATTAAAAATTACAGAAGCAATTTCCGTTCTTAGAACTATTGACAAAGAGATTGATAACCTTTTAGCTAATTTTGAAGAGCCGTTTAAAATTGACTTAGCACGCTTTATGGAAAAGAACTTTATGTTCAATATGCCCTTAGAAAAATTTGCTTACTTAACAGGTCGCAGTTTAACAACTTTCAAACGTGATTTTCACAAACTACACACCATAACACCACAACGTTGGCTAACACAAAAACGTTTAGAACTTGCCCACTATCAACTTACGGAGAAAAACAGAAAACCCGTTGAAGTTTATTTAGAAACAGGCTTTGAAAACTTATCGCATTTCTCTTATGCTTTCAAAAAACATTTCGGACTGACACCAACAGAACTTGCGGATAAAAATACCAGCCGCTAAAATTTTTAAGCGTAATGCGGTCTGAACCGCTAAAAATTTGGTATTTTGGTATCTATCAAAGTTTAACACTAGACTGGCGCGAGCATCTTGCTCATGGAAACAAAGTTGTTTCGCCAAACATGAAAACTTATTTTACAAACGAATTTAACTCTACCATACAGAAAAAGAAGTTAATGACTGGTAAGTACATGTAAAGGAAAAACAATAATTAAGAATTAAAAAAATGCTTGAAAAATTAAAGGAAATAAACTACAGAAAAAGCATTATAAGAACATCAAACTGTCTGATAATCTTATTGCTTTTGCATTTATTATTTATATTCATGACTTATTACTCAATAAAATTTAATTTTGCTAATCCATTACTCCCTAAACTTTTAGCTATCGAAGTTTTTGCACCCTATGCTCAGAAAGGTTTGATTATTATGGTTGGGTTATTAATTGCAATGCCATTAAAATTTTTTAAACAAAATTTATTTGCTGTTATTATCTATTTAGTATTAATTGCATTGTATTATTTAACTAGTTTTGAACCCAACTTTGCAGAGTATCAGAAATAAAAACTACTTTCTCAGGTCTTTTACAGCTAACATCTTAACCCTTTTATCATGAATCAATTACAACTTAAAATAAAATTACTTCTTATATTTATTATTGCTTTTACTTCTACAAATTTTATATATTCTCAGATGTCAGAAAATAAAAAACATAACTTAATAGCAAAGGGAGCAGTTCTTACGAAATTATCAGATCAATACAGCTTTACAGAAGGTCCTGCCGTAGATAAAAAAGGAAACATCTTTTTTACGGATCAGCCCAATAACCGAATTATGAAATGGTCGGTTAATGGTGAGCTTTCTGTTTTTATGGAAAATGCAGGGAGAGCCAACGGTTTGTATTTCGATCACGAAGGGAATCTTTTGGCTTGTGCCGATGAAAAGAATGAAATCTGGAAAATAGATCAAAATAAAAATGTTACGGTATTGGTAAACGACTTTGAAGGCAAAAGACTGAATGGTCCGAATGACTTATGGGTGGATCCAAAAGGCGGTATTTACTTTACAGATCCTTTCTACAAACGTGATTACTGGAAACATACTTCAAAAGAAATAGAGAAAGAATGTGTCTATTATTTATCTCCTGATAAAACTAAAATTACCAACGTTGCCAGCGACCTGATAAAACCCAACGGTATTATCGGAACTTCGGATGGAAAATGGTTATACGTTGCTGATATTGAGGGAAACAAAACGTATTCTTATGTAATCAATAATGATGGCTCATTAGGCGAAAAAACACTTTTTACCGAATCAGGTTCAGATGGAATCACGATAGATGAGTCCGGAAATCTCTACTTAACCGGAAAAGGAGTTTCCGTTTTTAATCCAAAGGGAGAAAAAATTGCTCATATTGATGTAAAAGAACCCTGGACAGCGAATGTGTGTTTTGGAGGAAAAAAATTTAAGACCTTATTTATCACTGCAGGTAAAAGTATTTATACGTTAGAAATGAATGTTCGGGGAATGAAGTAATTTTCGAATCCTAAATCCTGATATTCATTCTAAACCAATTTTAGGAATTTCTCTGACTTCTAAAGTTCCAATTAATTTGGGCGTGCCCACATTTAGAAAAGGCGCCACTTAGCATTGCGCTTATTATGCGCCTTTACTAAATGCGGTCGGGCTATCCGCACTACTTCGGTAGTTGCTCCTATCCCTCACGCAAAAAATACACTAAAAAAATCACAACAAAATTTGCGTAGTCAAATAACTACACATATATTTGTAGTCAAATAACTTCATATGAATTTAAGACGAGACGTATTTCAAGCCATTGCCGACCCTACCAGAAGGTCGATCCTGTTGCTGCTCACTACACAATCGATGACTGCCGGAGCTATTGCTTCTAATTTTGATACTGCAAGACCCACGGTTTCAAAACATTTGCAAATCCTGACCGAATGCGAATTACTACGGCAAGAGCAGCAAGGAAGGGAAATCTATTATCATTTTAATCCCAATAAAATGAAAGAGATAGCCGAATTTATTGAACCGTTCCGCAAAATGTGGGATACGAAATTTAATAAACTGGAGGAAGTCATGAAAAATTATAAAAAAGAATAACATGGAAGAAAAAACAAAAGTACATGCCGAAGACGGCAAACAGGAATTGACCATAACCAGAGAATTTGACCTGCCTGTTGAATTGGTTTTCAAAGCCTACTCAGAAGCAGAGCTTTTTGAACAATGGATGGGAACAAAAATGCTGAAGCTTGAAAGCAAAAAACACGGAAGCTACGCCTTTGAAACATCCTACGAAGGAAATGTAGTATTTAAGGCAAACGGAGTCATTCATGAGTTTGTTGAAAACGAAAAAATCACAAGGACATTTGAAATGGAGAACACACCATTCCCAGTTCAGTTAGAATATCTTGAATTTGAAAAACTGACTGACACTACCAGCAAGCTTACCATGCAAATTGTATTTAAGTCCATTGAATTTAGGGATCAGCTGCTTAAAATGCCATTTGCTCAGGGAATCAATATGGCACATAACCGACTTCAGGAGATTGTATCATCTTTAAAATAATATCGCAATGACAAAAAGAAACAAAATTATTTATTGGATCGCTACCACTTGGTTAGCACTAGGAATGGTTTCAACCGGAATCGTACAACTTATTAAAATGAAAGAAGAAGTAGACAAAACGAGTTTACATTTGGGTTATCCGGTTTACTTTCTGACTATTATAGGCATTTGGAAGCTATTAGGCTCTGTCGCCATTCTTCTTCCAAAAACAGGATTGTTGAAGGAATGGGCTTATGCCGGGTTTTTCTTTTTGATGACCGGGGCAATTTTCTCACATGTAGCGGTTGGGGATGGCGCTTTGGAATATTTTGGGCCGACGTTATTGTTAGTGCTGACTTTTCTGTCGTGGTACTTCAGGCCTGTTGAGAGAAAAGTGAGTTATCATTAAATTAAAAGATGACTATTGACATGTTTTAATTTAATAAATTTCTCTTAACAATTGTAAGAAAAAATAAATATATTTGAAAAGAGTATACGAAACAAACCTTCGTGTTTCCATACAATTTTGGGTAGATTGACGATGGTTTTTTTAGTTATATTAAAATTGTAGGAAATTATCAAAAATCAAACATATCTTACACTAAATCTATGCTGGAGAATGAATTCGCTTTCAAGAAAATTTTTATTTCAAAAAATGCATTTTGGAACTATAAAAACGTTGTTTGTTATGAAGTTTCAAAAGAAGGAGAAATCATCGCAAGAATTGAAATCAACTCAACATTTACAGCGAAAATAGATTATAATTCAACAGTTTACTTTATTAGACCATTGACCAGACTTTTCACTTTAAGGAAACTTGAAATTTTCTCATCAGAAAATATCAAAATAGGAGAAATTGATTATTGGAGATGGTCTTGGTTGCGACCTAAGATTTCTATTTATGATAAACACAAAAATGAAAATTGGGAATTTGATGAGAATAAGCCATCAATTTTCAAAAATAGAAAGGACATTTACACTACTTTTCTAAAAGATAAAAATGAAATAATTTCATATGAAATAAAATTAGGAAATTTTTTTGGGGATAATAACAAAAATGATTGTTTAAGAGAATTAAATGGGATTATAAAGTTTACCGGTAATGCTAATTTGATGTTAATACTTGGGGTCTATCTTAATGAACTACTTCTTTTTGAAGAAATGGAAAAATAATAAATCTTATACAGATAACTGCTTATATAGCAGTTAAAATCAAGTTTATGAGAACCATACGCTATATCACATTAATCTTGTCAATCATAATTCTCAGCTCTTTTGTTAGTACTGATAATTTCGCTTTGGAGTTGAGGAAACTTCAAAAATATGAATTGCTTGCTTTGAAAAAGGAAAGCATTGGAAGGACGTATTATTACGACATAACAAATAAACAGGATTGCAATAAAACCTCTATAAAATATTTAGGCATAATTAAAATAAAGAATGGAAAAAAATATAAGGTTTTAAGTTCGCTTTTTGTTTTTAGTGCGGGAAGTATTTGTCATGCAACAAGCAATATTAAAATCTATGACATGAAAAACAGATTTGTGGGACAATGTTATGTTGGAATCCCATCTGATTTGCCAACCAAAATTACTGAAAATAAATTTGTTAGCTGGATTACTTCAAAGGAATGTAATTTGAGAAAAGGATTTTCGATAAATGTTGAGAAAGGACTACCCAAAAGCTTTTTTCTTACCTGTTCAAAAAATAGTGGAGATTTATTTAGCTTTAGTTCTGAATGAACCTTTATATGATAGCCATTTGAAGTAATTGCTATCGTTTTAAAATTCTAATTTATGAACTTTTGTCACACAGTACATTGCCTGAAAATTTAAAAATAAAAATATGTTCAATATTTTTAATAAACCCGAAAAAACTTTACCAGACCGACTTTAGGAAATTGTATTAAAACTAAAATAATAAAAAAATCAAAAATATATGGCGGAACCAACAGGTATTTTTATTGAAATTGAAACGGATGAAAAGAGCATAAAAAAGATGCTTAATCATAAATTTGAAAAAGCGCCTTATAAAAAAAAACTCGGTTATTATCTGTGTAATTTGCTATATGATTGCAATATTAACCCATCTAATGTATTTATTTTTAATTATAATTTGAATACTAAGAAATGTTTTATTGCTTATGTACAAAATCACTTTGAAAAAACACAATTAGAGCCATTAATAGAGAGTTTACAACATATTGCATTATTAAAAAATACCGACACTATTGATTATGCTATTATTTCTTCAATTTTTCCAGAAGTGTTTGAAGCCTATAAAATAACTGATAAGGAAGCTACAAAAACCAATCAAAAATTACCTCTCAATATAGTAAATAATTTGATTGATAAATTCTGGTCTTTTTCAAAAAACAATAATTTCCCTGAACCCAGTAAAGCATTATCTAAAAGAGACTATTTTTATAAGGACTTTAAAAATTTTTACAAAAAATATTTAGAGTACGTTAATGAAATAGAAAAACCAACTAAAATTGCCCAAGCTACAAACGACACTCCTTACCATTTATTTGATAACTTTTACACCTATAACAATCGCGTATTTGAGTATAATATTTACACAAAAGAATTTATTGAACTGCCCGAATCTGACCCTGTTTCATTTAGAGATGTTGCTGGAATTAAGGCAGATAAAAACTTTGTCTATAATCGAATACTTGCAACAAACTCACCTCCAGAGCTTATTAATCAGGAAGGTGTTTTTATAATTAATCCTAATACAATATGGGAATGGGTTATAGTAAGTGGAATTGACGGAGATAGTTTTGAAAATATTAAACAAAAATGGGATACAGTATATTGGAAAGATAAAAATTCAGTTTTTATTTATGAAAAAAGAAACCTGATAAAAATAGAAAAAGCTGATAGTAAAACATTTAAGCATTTGGACTTTTGTTTTGGAAAAGATAAGGATCAGATGTTTTATTTAGATAAAGTAATTCCAATTGATGTAAATAATTATACATTAAATAAAAACGGTTTTATTTTTGACAGCAATACTATTTTTCACTACCAAAATAAACTTCAACTTGATGCCGGGACATTTAAAATTTTAGAATATGAATCAGAACAAAACCCATTTATAGGTACATTTATTATAGAAGATAAAAATGGTCGTTACAAATACAATAAAGAATGGGAAAAGAATATACATTCTATATAAGGCATTAACTAATCTGGTTTTAATCCCAAAAATTTGAAATTTATGAGAAAAAAAATACATCTCGGTTTGATCATTCTTATCACTATAGGATTGACTTATGGTATTGTAAAATACATTGGAGTTACAGGTTTTCTATTCGCATGGATTTTAAACTTTATGCTGATGATGTGCGTTTTAATGTTTACCGAAACTTTAAAACCTAAATTTGATTCAGATTATTATAAAACGAAAGATTGGGAAAACAAAGGAAAGATATATGAAAAATTTGGTGTAAATCTTTTTAGGAAGCTACTTGTTTTGGTCGGTTGGGAAAAACTTAATAAAAAATCAAATCCGGTTAAAAATGATTTGGAAGCTTTGGTATTTTTAGAATACCGCACAAAACAATCTGAGCTAGGACATTTGATTATCTTTTTTATTGTTTTGGGCTTCAAGATTTATGTTGCGTTAAAATTTACATTTGCTGAATCTTTATGGTTGTTGTTTCTAAATATAATTCTCAACGTCTATCCCATTCTTCTGCAGCGTTACAATCGGCCAAGACTTCAAAGGGCGTTAGCATTATTTCTTTATAAATCAGAAAGATCGGCTACTGTTTAATCTAAATTTCCGCTTTTTGTCACGAGAAGTTTACTTTAAATCTAATCTGGAAAAATGAAACCGTTTTTTCATAATTTTAAGCTATAAAAAATTATGAAGATGAAAAAGCAAATTTTATTTATACAAGGAGGAGGCGATAATGGTTATGAAGCCGATAAATCATTAGTTGCATCATTAGAAAAAGAAATTGGCCCTGATTACGACATACAATATCCTGAATTAGAGTCTGATGAATCTTTGCCTGATTTTGGATGGGTACAAGAGATTCATAAAGAAATTGCCGGAATGAAAAGTGATTTTTTTCTTGTAGGACATTCCCTGGGCGCTTCTATGATATTAAAATATCTCACGGAGGAAACGGTCAATAAAAACATCAAAGCCATTTTTCTGGCTGCTACACCATTCTGGAGTGATAACGAAGATTGGAAGCAAGGCTTGAAGCTCAAAGAAAATTTTGAAGAAAAATTACCAAATCACATTCCGATTTTCTTCTATCATACAAAAAGACGATCAGGAAGTTCCTTTTTCTCATCTTATCCAATACAAACAAAAAATCCAGAATGCTGTTTTTCGCGAAATAAAAACCGGTGGACATCAATTTGATAACGGGTTATCTAAAGTTTCAAAAGATATTATGTCTTTTCAATAAATACCTTGATTGAAAATCTTATCTCAAATCCTTCTTAATCACCAAATATTTTAAATCTGTCTTTCCTACGTTGCTAATGCCATGTTCAGCATTTGGCGGGCAGTAAAAACTGGTATTGGGTCCGGCAGTTACTGTTTTTCCGTCGAGGAAAAATTCGGCAGTGCCTTCGAGGATATAAAAAAACTCTTCTTCTGGATGATGATGAGGAGCGTGTGTTGATTTTCCGGGTTCAACGATACTCATTTTGAGTGTGTTTTCCTGAGTAAAATTTTTATCGGCAAACCAATATTGATAGCCTACTTTGGTTTTGGTGGCTTTGTCTAGCTCAAAATTATTGACACAATTTTCTATCGTATATTTTTGGTCACTTGATGTTGTTTCTTTTTTCGCTTCCTGAGCTTGGAATGATTGTGTAATTAGGGTAACAATCGCAATTTTTATTATTGTTGCTATTTTCATTTTATTTGTTTTTTGTAATAATACAAAAAAAGATAACTCTTAACTTACAATTCTACCGCTAAAAGTTCTTTTCCTAAATTATGTAAGGCATTTTCTATTTTTATACGCTGTTCTAATCTTGGGTTTCTATGACCCGATGCGTAATGCTGAATTTGCTTTTGGTTTATACCTGTTATTCGTTCAAGTGCTGAGTTTGTAAATATTCCTTTGTAATAGTTTAATAAAGTAGCAGTGTCGAATTTATAAACTAACTCATATTCTTTTTCTAAAAAGGCTGGCTTATTATCTTCATCTAACTCTTTTAAAGTTTCAATACAATCTAATATATCTTGTTTACATTCCTGAACTGTATCGCCTCCTCCAACAATTGCTTTTTCATTTTCAGCATAACCCCAAAACCCATCTTCGTTTCTTTCGATAATAATCTTAATTGTTTTCATACTATAATATTTTTTGAGAGGTTAAAGTCCCATCTCTTTTCTTAATTTCTGTTCTAATCCTTTTCCAATTTCTTTTGATCCATGATTTGGAATCACAATTTGTTTACCATCTTTTTGATAAATCTCATGGCTTCCCTTACCTTGTCTTAAGAACACCCAACCATTTCGCATAGCTTCTCTAATAAATTCTCTTGACTTCACTCTATAAAAGTTTTACAAAGATAGTAGAATTACTATCTTAAATAGTTTTAAAAATTATTTTTTTCGATTTTAAAAAGTCAAAGGTAACAGATTTATATAAAAAAGTAAGAAAATATTTATTTATTTTAATGATATAAAATACTATCTTTTGGATAAATTATAGATAAATAAAATAATTACTAATTTGACTTAAAATTAGACTTTTACCTTAACTTTGTTTTTAAGATCAAATACAATAACATCATTAAATTTTAAATTATGCAAGTCATTAATATCACAGCATATACAGAAGATGCTTCGCAAATTGAAGCTGTAAAGGCTTTTATGAAAGCATTAAAGATAAAATTTGAGATTGCAAATACCAAACCCTACAAGCTATCTTCTGAACAACAAGATATATTAGAAAGTCAAATAAATCTGGATAAAAATTTATACTCTGATGCTGAATCAGTTTATACAGATTTAAAAAACAAACATGAATTATAAGATCATTGTTTCGCCTCATGCAGCAAAAAATATTGAAGATGCCGTCGAATATTACGTGTTAAAGGCAAATAAAAAAGTAGCTTTAGATTTTTTGAACGACTACAAAAAGACTTATAACGCTTTAAAAATAACCCCCTTTTACCAGATACACGATAATAATTATCATTTTTTTCCCTTTAAGAAATTCCCTTATATTGCTTTTTTTATTGTTGATGAAACTTCAAAAACTGTTTTTCTAAATGCAGTTTTTCACACTTCTCAAAATCCTGAAAAATATCCCAAATAATTAAAATCACTAAATTTCTAACCTAGCCCAGATGGAAACGGCATCCTTTTATGGCGGGGTTCGCCATAAAAGATATAGTGGACAGCTGGACAAGTCGTCTGCAAATACGAAAATCATCTGCTCCTTAAAAATAAAATATTGAATCAACTGCTTGTTATTACAGGACTTTTTCTGTTTTTTGGTGTGCATCTATACTTCGATAAGAAAAAATTATAATTAAATTCTATTATATTTTAAAAAACCGCCTTACATTTGCCTAACAGTGTTAGATTATTTAATACTTAATAAAAATGGCAAGTAGAGATCGTATTTTAAGACAAAAAGAAGAGACAAGAAATAATATTCTTGAGGCTTCGTATGCTATCGTCAAAGAAGAAGGATGGCACGGTCTGAGTATGCGAAAGATTGCTGACAAAATAGAATACACTGCCCCTATTATTTATGAATATTTCTCGAACAAAGATGCTATTTTGCGTGAGCTAACAGGCAAAGGTTTCATTAAATTGGGAAAAGAGCTTGAGAAGGCTAAAGCAAAATTTGAAAAGCCGGAAGAGCAACTGGAAGCGATGTGGATGGCCTATTGGGATTTTGCCTTTACGGATACCGAAATGTACCAGGTAATGTTTGGCGTACAGATGAACTGCTGTTCTGAGCAATGTGATGCTGCAAAAACCCCATATAAACTGTTTACTTCGGTCATTGCTGAGATCATGAAAAACAGCAACCCGACTGAAGAAGTGATCAAACAGAAATATTTTACTTTCTTTTCTGTCATTCATGGTTTGATTGCGATTAATATCATTAATAAAAGTGACGTAATGGAAACTATCAACAATCAGATTCTGAAAGATGCGATTGGTGGTATTATAAAATCAATTCAATAAAAAAAATTTCACTTTAACTTAACAGTGGTAAATGATTTAATAAGTAATTAGAAAATCCTTTTTTTTATTCTTTTACTTAACAGTGATAAATAATTTAATTAACATAAAAAACAGACACATTTAGCAGATTACTTAACACCGATAAATAATTTAATACCGATTATGAAACACAATTGGAAAACACTTTTATTTGAATTTTCGCATCACTTTACTTAACAGTGTTAGAAAATTTAATATTATTAAAAATAAACATACTGCATACCAGAAATAAAAATTTTAAAACGAGAATGTCCAACACATTAAAACCAATAGAAAAAATGAAAAATGTAATTATAACCAGCTTTATTCTGGCACTTGTTCTAAGCAGTTGTGCAGATAAACAACAGGCTCCTGCTCCGGCAGCCCCACTCCTGCCTGTATTAGCAATCCATAACTCGGATGCTGTTACGGATGCTGAATATCCAGCTTCGATACAAGGAGCTGTTGATGTTGAAATTCGTCCTCAGGTAAGCGGAAACCTTGACCGTGTTTTGGTAGATGAGGGGGCTTATGTAAACAAGGGTCAAACTTTATTCAAAATAAACGAACGTCCTTTCCGTGAGCAGTTAAACAATGCTTTGGCAAGCCTTCATGCAGCTGAAGCGGCATTGATCAACGCTCAGTTAGAAGTGGATAAATTAACGCCTTTAGTTCAAAACAAAGTAGTTTCTGATTATCAGTTAAAAACGGCTAAAGCTTCTCAAAAAATTGCTGCTGCCAATATCGAGCAGGCAAGAGCAATGGTCGCATCGGCTAAAATTAATTTAGGCTATACAAATGTGACAGCACCAGTAAGCGGTTACATTGGAAGATTGCCTAAAAAACAAGGAAGTTTAGTTTCGGCTACTGATATTGAACCGTTAACCAAACTTTCAGATGTACATGAAGTTTTTGTTTACTTCTCGCTTGGTGAAACTGATTTCATCAAATTCAAAACACAATATGCCGGAAACACATTGGGTGATAAAATCAAAAAATTACCTCCTGTAACTTTGATTTTGGCTGATAATAATGCTTATGCACAAACCGGAAAAATTGATATGGTAGACGGTCAATTTGACAAAAACACGGGTGCGATTACTTTAAGAGCGACTTTCACTAATGCAAACGGAACTTTACGTTCTGGAAATACCGGAAAAATTCGTTTAGGAATCAATCATGACGATGCTATTCTGGTTCCGCAATCGGCTACGATTGAAATGCAGGATAAAGTGTTTGTTTTTACTTTGAATAAAGAGAACAAGGTAAACAAAATGCCTATTACTATTATTGGAAAAAGCGGTACCAACTATCTGATCAGTGATGGTGTAAAATCCGGCGACCAGATTGTTTTGAGCGGAATCGACAAACTTCAGGAAGGTCAGGTTATCCAGCCTCAAAAAGCAACAGCAGTTGCGCAAATCATTACTAAAAAATAATTTTTACGACAATGTTCAAAATATTTATACAAAGACCTGTACTGGCAACCGTAATCTCCATTTTACTGGTGATCCTGGGTGTACTTGGACTTACAAAATTGCCTTTACAACAGTTTCCTGATATTGCACCGCCATCGGTTTTGGTAACGGCGGTTTATCCGGGAGCGAATGCCGAAACGGTTTTACGTTCGGTTGCACCCTCTCTTGAAGAATCTATAAATGGTGTTGAGAACATGACCTACATGAGTTCAACAGCGAGTAATGACGGAACGCTTGCGATTACAGTTTTCTTTAAATTGGGTACAGATGCCGATCAGGCTGCAGTTAACGTTCAGAACAGAGTGGCTCAGGCAACAAGTCAGTTGCCTGCAGAGGTTGTTCAGCAAGGTGTAATCACCGCAAAACAACAAAATAGTTTCATCATGGCGATTGGTATGTACACAGAAGACGAATCGAAATACGATCAGACTTTTGTGGCAAATTATGCTCAAATTAATATTATTCCGGAGATCAAACGTATTCCTGGCGTAGGTGCTGCCAGTATTTTTGGCGGAGTTAAAGATTACTCAATGAGAGTCTGGTTAAACCCAACCCAAATGTCGACTTACAATGTCACGCCAAATGAAGTGATGGCAGCCATTCAGGACAAAAGTTTAGAAGCTGCTCCGGGTAAATTCGGGGAAAGAAGTAAAGAGGTTTTTGAATATGTAATTAAATATAAAGGAAAACTTACCAAACCTGAGGATTATCAAAACATTGCGATTCGTTCCAATGCTGACGGTTCTATTCTTCGCTTAAAAGATGTTGCCAGAGTGGAACTTGGTGCTTACTCTTATAACAGTTTAACGCGTTTGAATGGTAAAAAAGGAATTGTAATTGGCGTTATTCAGTTAGCAGGTTCTAACTCAAATGATATTCAGGTTGCGATTAATAAATTGATGGTAAAAGCATCTAAAGATTTCCCAACCGGAATTAAACACAATATTTTCTATAGTACAAAAGTATCTTTAGATCAATCTATTGATCAGGTAAAACACACCTTATTAGAAGCTTTTATATTGGTATTTATTGTAGTATTTATTTTCCTGCAAGATTTTAGATCAACCTTAATTCCGGCGATTGCTGTACCTGTAGCCATTTTAGGAACGTTCTTCTTCATGCAGTTATTCGGATTCTCGATCAACTTACTAACGCTTTTCGCTTTAATTCTGGCGATTGGTATTGTTGTGGATGATGCGATTGTGGTTGTCGAAGCCGTGCATGCTAAAATGGAACATAAACATTTGTCTCCAAAAGTAGCAACACATGAGGCAATGCACGAAATTACGGGTGCTATTATCTCGATTACGCTGGTAATGGCTGCTGTATTCCTGCCGGTTGGATTTATGGAAGGTTCGACGGGAGTTTTCTATCGTCAGTTTGCCTTTACTATGGCCATTGCAATTGTAATTTCAGCCATAAACGCTTTGACCTTAAGTCCTGCCCTTGCCGCTTTATTCTTAAAAGATAATCATGCAGCACACGACGGAAATACTCCTTACAAAAAACTAGGATTTAAAGAAAAGTTCTTTAACGGATTCAACAAAAGTTTTGATTCATTAACCAATCGTTATGTGGGCGGATTAAAATTCTTAATTCGTAACAAATGGGTTTCTTTGGGTGGATTGGCTTTAATTACTTTCGCAACAATTGTAATGGTTAAAACAACTCCTGCAGGTTTTATTCCGACAGAAGATCAGGGTTTTATTGCGATTGCCGTTAATACACCTTCCGGAACGT
The DNA here is from genome assembly GCF_946478785.1 of uncultured Flavobacterium sp. The sequence goes on along the minus strand of NZ_CAMLDD010000003.1, from coordinate 246,713 downwards.
CTCTTGACGGAACCCAAAAAGTAATGACAGAAGCTGAAAACACTTTAAGAGGTCTTGATGCATCACGATTTGTAACCGCAATTTCTGGTTTCAACTTATTGACCAATTCTACAAGTCCTTCATCAGCTGTTGTTTTCGTATTGTTGAAACCAAATGAAGAGCGCGGAAAAGTAAAAAATATTGATGAAATCATGAATGAAGTTCGTGGCAAATTAGGCGCGATTTCAGGTGGAAGTTTCTTCGTGTTTAGTTTTCCAACCGTTCCGGGATTTAGTAACGTAGAAGCATTAGATATGGTTCTTCAGGATAAAACCGGAGGTAAACTGGATAAGTTTAGTGGCATTTCTCAACAGTTCATCGGAGAGTTAATGAAACGTCCGGAAATTGCGGTAGCATTTACCAGTTTCAAAGCAGATTATCCACAATTACAATTGGATATCAACGACGAAAAAGCGGATCAGCTGGGCGTTAAAGTAAAAGACATTCTGCAAACGATGCAGGCTTATTTTGGTAGTGCTCAAGCCTCCGACTTTAACCGATTTGGAAAATATTACCGAGTGGTTGTTCAGGCAGATATTGCCGACAGAGCAGATCCGTCAGCCATTGACAGGGTTTTTGTGAAAAACAAAAATGGCGAAATGGTTCCAATCAATACTTTGGTAAAACTAAGCCGTATTTATGGTTCTGAAACTGCTTCGAGATATAACTTGTTTAACTCAATTGGTATAAATGCGATTCCGAAACCCGGATTTAGTTCCGGAGATGCGATCAAAGCAATTGAGGAAGTAGCAGCACAACAATTACCTGCAGGTTATGGATTTGAATTTTCTGGACAAACCCGTGAAGAAATTTCTTCGGGAGGTCAGTCGGCAACGATTTTCTTACTGTGTTTGATTTTCATCTATTTCTTACTTGCTGCACAGTATGAAAGTTACATTTTGCCTTTAGCAGTAATCTTTTCGATACCTGCAGGTATATTTGGAGTTTTCGTTGCCATCGGCCTGACCGGAATCGAAAACAACATTTACGTACAAGTAGCATTGGTAATGCTTATTGGACTGCTCGCTAAAAATGCGATTCTGATTGTCGAGTTCGCCGTCCAGAAACGAAAATCCGGACAGGCATTGGTCAAAGCTTCGATTGATGCAGCCAAATTACGTTTACGTCCAATCATCATGACGTCACTGGCTTTCGTAGTAGGATTAATTCCGATGATGAGCGCAACAGGACCGTCAGCACAAGGTAACCATTCGATTAGTATTGGTGCCGCCGGAGGTATGATTTCAGGAGTAATTCTAGGGTTGTTGATCATCCCTGTTTTATTCATCGTATTCCAACATTTACAAGAAAAAGTTTCCGGAAAGCCAGAAGCTGTAATTCATAACGAAGAAAAAGAATGGAAAATTATATAACGACAATTTTGGTGACCATAATTATTGGCATCGCTTACATATCCTATAAAATTTCAAGAGATCTTGAATCTAAAAAAGATACTTGTACAGAAATTTAATGACAACTTATAAAATGAAAAAGTATATAACCAAAATCGTGATGGTCGCCATTTTGATCACCACATTCATATCCTGTAAAGTTTCGAAGGATATTGAAACTCCAAAAGATGCACTTCCTGAGAATTTCAGGAGTGCATCGGTTTCAAAAGATACAACTAGTATTGCCGATTTGGAGTGGAAAAACTTCTTTACAGAAAAAGATATTATCAAGCTTATCGACAGTGCGGTAGTTCGAAATAACGATTTACAAATCGCCACTAAAAACATCGAAATTGCAAAATACAGATTCACACAATCAAAATGGAATAATGTTCCTCAGGTAAATTTGGGTGTGACTGCCAGCACAAGCAATCCGTCAGACAATAGTTTTACAGGGAAAAACCTGGGTCAGGCTTTGGGTCAAAACCACATTAATGATTTCACAGCCGGAGCAACACTTTCATGGGAAGCAGATATTTGGGCCAAAATCAAAAATCAAAAAAAAGGAGCGTATGCTGAATATCTTCAGTCTGAAGAGGTAAAAAAAGCATTGCAGACCACTATTGTTGCCAATGTTTCTAAAGGATATTACAATCTTTTGATGCTGGATGCACAATTGGAAATTGCCAAAGAAACGCTGAAACTGAATGATAGCACAACAAATATCATCAAACTGAAATACGATGCCGGTCAGGTAACTTCATTGGCTATCCAACAATCGGAAGCGCAGAGATTAAACTCAGCGCAATTGATTCCGTTATTAGAACAAAACATTGCGATTCAGGAAAATGCTTTGAGCGTGTTAACAGGATCTTTTCCTGATTCAAAAGAAAGAACGATTCAATTGAGTTCCATTGAAGTAAAAAACAATGCGGCTACTGGAATTCCATCCTCTCTAGTAAGTAGAAGACCTGATGTAAAAAGTGCTGAACTGGCTTTAAAAGTAGCCAATGCGAATGTCGGAATCACAAAAGCAGATTTGTATCCAGCCTTGAGAATTACAGCCCAAGGTGGCGTTAATTCGTTCGAAACCAGCAATTGGTTCAATATTCCGGCTTCCTTATTCGGGACAGTGGCCGGAGGTCTAACTCAGCCATTGTTCAACAATAAAAGAGTAAGAACACAATATAATATTGCTGTTGCTGAAAGAGAAAAAGCGGTTATCAATTTCAGGCAGTCTGTTATAGTCGCTGTTAGTGAAGTTGCTGATGCTTTGGTGGGTGTTGAAAAATTACAGCAACAGGAAGCTTTTCTGCAAGAGCGTGTAAAAACATTACAGCAAGCGATTAAAAATGCTAATCTGTTATTCAAAAACGGAATGGCGGAATACCTTGAAGTACTTTCTGCACAGGCTAGTTTATTGCAAAGCGAATTAGAATTAGCTGATATAAAAAGAGCACAACTTTCTGCCAATACCGAGTTATATCGCGCATTGGGCGGTGGTTGGAGATAATACCCGTTTTTAATTATTTATTTCTGAAAGCGCTGTAAGACTTTGGTTTTACAGCGTTTTTTATTTTTACTGATATTCAGCCAATTAGAATATAATTACTTTAGATTTTAAATTTGTAAGATTATTATTTATTATTTTATTAAAAGTTTTATATTTGTAAAAAATTAATTACAAATATAAAATGAAACATTTCTTAAGTCTCCTCCTTATTCTCACATTCTCATTTCAGGCTTTTTCACAAAAGAAAACGGTTAAAAAAACAAAATCAAAACCAAAAACAACAATAGTTAAAGAAGAAGCTATAGCTGAAGAAGTTTCTATTCAGGCAGAAAAGATAATACCAGACACTTTACACATACAAAAAGGAAAAAAATATGTTTTTATAGTTAATACAAGCGAATATTCTACATCCGACACTACAGAAGATTACTACTCAGAACAAGCAGAACTGAAACGTAATTTCCCAAAAGAAAATCTGGAAATCATAAATATCAACAAATACACACATGTTATTTTCGAAAACCTACAAACGCTTGATATTACCGGTGATGGTCAATCCTTTCAGGCTTTTGCTTATTGGAGCGGAAAAATGAACGATAAAGTACAGGTAAAAGAAGGTACAAGAATGGCGACTGAATTTGTATCGGAACATGTAGGTGGAAAAAAAGAATCCTCTTATGTCGTAAATACCAGAAAATATAAAAAGGAATTAGCTTTGCTGCAAAAAAACAAAACTATTCCCAAATCCAAAGAACTTATGAAAGCGGTACTTGGCACCTTAACATTGCCTGTTCCGGAAACTGAAGCGGATAATCTTCAGTTGTTTCAACAGGGAAACGCAAAATTAAAAACACTTAATGCTTATATCCTGCAAAAAAAGGGAGTGCAGGTACCTTTAAAAAGCATCAATTTTAATAGTGAAGGATTGCCAACCTCCATTTCCTCTTATAATGAAGGAAAAGTTAATAATAAAAGAACTTTTATCTACAACGATGGGATACTTACAAACATCATAGATGGAGAAAACCACATGATTAACATTACGTACAGTGACAACAAAATGATTCTTTCTCAGAATGTTGGTGAAGCAAATGCAACACATATATTCTGGCTTGAAAATAGTAAAGTTTTAGAAAAAAGATACATTTTAATGATTGACGATAAGTTTTCATACATGAATAGTTTTTCAGAAGAAAAATTTGAAAATAATTGTATTACGCATTATATAAACAATTCTGTCTGGACTAAAAATTGCAGCGGTGCAAGTAATACTTTTCCGTTTATTCATACTTATACGTCATTTCAAAACAAAGAAGTACTTCAATTCAGAAAATCCAAATTAGAAAAAAAGGACGAAAGGACATTTGAAAAATATTATTCTGAATCAAAAAGCGCAGATCAAAATGATACTTATAAACTCTGGGGAACATTTCATTTAGATGAATCTAATTTAATTGATACTATCAATTTTACAGAAGATAATATGGAACAAACAATCAAAATCGACTATATCTGTTACGAATAAAATTATTAAACTTGTTTTTGGAACGCTGTGAGACTTAGGTTTTGCGGCGTTTTTTTGTTTTCCATGAAAGTGTTAAGAATAAGTTTTTTAACGCTGATGATATGATTTTATATGCCAAAGAAGGATTATTGCGGATTTTTATAGTTGTGAAAAAAGAAGTTACTTGCCAGATCTTAATGATTTATAAGTTATTATTACAATTGGCCAATCAAGCAGATTTTCTATCATTGCATTTGAAACATTTTTTAATAAAAACTCTAATATTAATTTATAATAAAATCAGCTTGAGTGATTTTTATTGAATATATTCACGACGACAAAAAAACTATCTTAAACTTATACTTATGAAAAAAATAGGATGCATCGTGTTTTTGGCTTTAGCATTTACAAATTGTAAAAAAATCGATTCTAATGAAGAATTAAAACCAATAAAAAAACCAATAATCACAACCTCTGCTATAAAAGAAAAAAAAGCAACAGAAGATTGTAAGGATATCGAAGTAGAAATGGGCGCAGGAAAAGAGTGTATATTAAAAAATACAAATCTTGATTTAGCTTATAAAAATATTATCAAAAATAAAGAAGTGGAAGAAACAGAATATTATTTAGATGCGATTCCAAGTAAAAATAAGTCTGTTGAAGTAAATAAAAACGGATTAATCTCTATTGATTATAAGATTGCTAAAGATAAAGTTGCTATTACAATGAATTATGAAGGCGGTGTAACAGAAGTAACTCTTGATAAGCTGGAAAATACTATTAAGAAAAGCATTTATCATTATGCTGATTAATGATTAAAAAATCGCCAAGTTTGGTTCTTGTGAGTCATTATCAATAATGCTTACTTTTGATACCAATAAAAATCTTCTTTTAAATGCAAACTCAAAATCTCGAAGCTTTAAAATCAAAATTCGAAAGCTACGCTCCTATTTCCCAAACTTCATGGGAATTAATTCAAAGCATTGTAAAGTTTCAATCAGTAAAAAAAGGAGAATTGCTTTTAAGAAATGGTGAAATTGCAAAAGAGATTTATTTTATCTGTAAAGGCGCTTTGAGAGCTTTTATTACAGATGCAACAGGAAATACTTATAACAAAAATATATTTCTGGAAGGCGATTTTGCAGGTTCGAAAGCTTCTTTGCTACAGCAAACTCCTTCAAATTTTGAAATCGAAGCTCTTGAAGATTCTATTCTTATCAACATTAATTATAAGAAATACAAAGAGCTGATTTTCCAAAAGGATGATTTAAAAAACTTCTATATCTCTTATTTAGAAAAACATTGGGTAATCGAAAAAGAACGAAGAGAAATATCAATAGTAATGGAAAATGCAACTGAAAGATATCTTCAGTTATTAGCTAGATATCCTGATATTTCGGAAAGAATTGCATTGCATCATATCGCTTCACATTTAGGAATCACGCCTACGCAATTAAGCAGAATTAGAAAAGCACTTGAAAAAGATTTGTAAATCAACATATGTAAAGGTTTTCGATAAAAACGAGACTTATCTTTGTTTCCTATTGTTATAATTACTGCTGAAATGAAAACATCTCTTATCGAAGACAACATACATAATCTTACCACTTTATGGAAAACAGCTGGAATTCCTTTTCAATCTTATCATAAGGATGAGGTTTTCGAATATTGCAAAATCGAAAATTCGGGCTGGCCTAATAAGTTATGGTTCCGTCAGGATATAACCGAAAACGATGCTGAAAAAGCTATTGAAACCATGAAATCTAATTCGGGTTTGGTGCTTCCGTATTTCGATATTTTCGGAACAAATTCTTATGAAATTTTGGAAGCCAAAGGTTTGATCAAAAAAACAGAACAAGTTGCAATGGCGTTGAAATTAGATAAAAAATTTGAACAACCAAATAATCTGAGTTTTAAACGTGTTTTAAATACTTCAGATGCTAAAACATGGACGAATATTTATCCTGATGCGTTTGGTTATATAATCAGCAACGAAATCCTGATTCAAAATAACGAGAACGTTCAGTTCTATTTGTTTTCTTTCGAGAGTCAGCCAGTCGGAACCTGCATGTTATTCCAAACCGGAAACAATATCGGAATTCATGGTGTTGGTGTAATTCCGCAAATGCGAAGAAAAGGCTTCGCCGAAGAAATCATGAAATTTGTTCTTAATCTCGCAATTGATTCCAATCTGGAATATGCATTGCTACAAGCTTCAGCTATGGGAAAGGATATTTATACCCGATTGGGATTTGAGGATTTGTTTGTGATTCGAAATTATGTTTTGAAAACTGAGTGATGGAACGCGGATAATACGGATTCGCTAAGCGAAAACACGGATAGAAACGGATTTTTTGTGTTTTTTGTCATTTCCACGAAAGGAGAAAGCACTGAGGGAGAGCTACCCACTGTTGTCGAGTTACTAGTGTGATTTCTCCCAAAAGGTCCAAATGACAAGATTGTGGTTACATTGTCTAAAAATTTTCAAGCAGATCCTACAATTTAAGTATATCTATCCTCTTAACTTTTAACTGTTAACTTTTAACTCTTAACTCTTAACTCTTAACTCTTAACTCTTAACTCTAACTCTTAACTCTTAAAAAACGCAACTTGTCTTAAATGCCCCTAAAATAGTCAGAAATACCTATTTATTTTAAAAAACAACAGTTGTAAATTTGTATTAAATAATTAACTAATAACAATTTAATACTAAATCAATGAAAAAAGCAAAAATCATTTTCTGGACTACAACCATTATTATCTTTTTATTTGAAGGTGTTATGCCGGCACTGACTTCTCAGTCTGAAATGGCAAAAGAAGGCCTGAGACATCTGGGATATCCGGAATATTTTGGAATTGCTTTGGTTGTTTTCAAAATTCTGGGAGTATTGGCATTAGTGATTCCCCAAGTTCCAAATCGGGTTAAGGAATGGGCTTACGCCGGTTTTGCTTTCGATTTTATATTTGCATCAATAAGTCATTTTGCAGTTGACGGAGTTGATTTTCAGGGCTTTTTTCCATTGATTTTTCTGGGGATTTTGATGACTTCTTACGCTTATCACCATAAAATACAGCACTATAAAAATAATCCTCTGTAAATCAATTTGCGATGATAGAAGTTTTTAAAACAAATGTTCAGGAAGCAGAGCAATCCAATATAATTGTTGGAAAGCTTCTTGAGCATTTCCCTAACAGCGTCATCAACTTTGACTTAGAAGACTGTGATAAGATCCTGCGCATCCATGCTTCTTCTATTTCAAATAATAAAATTATAGACCTCATGAATTCTTTTGGTTATCAATGCGAAGAGCTTCCTTAACTAAAAATAAGTTAAACTATTGATTAACAAAATTATAAAATAAAAAATTCGTAATTTTAGAATAATAACTTTAAAACATACGCAATGAATATACCAGCAGAACATCAGACTATAATGCCTTATTTGATTTTACAGGGTGCTTCTAAATTTATCGATTTTACCAAAAATGTTTTTGGTGCTGTTGAAACCAATACAAAATCACTTCGTGAAGACGGCACTATTATGCATGCCGAAATAACTTTAAACGGAAGTACAATAATGATAACCGATGAAATTACAGACTGGGCAAAACAAACCTCGAACTTGTTTGTATACGTACCAAATGCAGATGAAACGTATCAAAAAGCTATAGAAAACGGTGCTGTTTCCTTAATGGGATTAAGCGATAAGGATTACGGAAGAACCTGCGGTGTTACCGATCCGTTTGGAAATACCTGGTGGATCACCTCTGTAAATAATTCACATCTTAATTAGAAATTATGAAAACGGAAATTAAAGAAGAAATTATCAAAGCTTTTGAACAATTACATGAAACAATTTCTCTATTTACAGAAGAGGAGATTAATCGTATTCCGTTTGAAGGAAGCTGGACAGCAGGTCAGGTTATCCGTCATATTATCAAAGCAACATCTGGCTTTCCTAAAGTTTGTGATTCAAATACAAAAAAGTTAGATCAGCCAGCTGATGCAAAGATTTCTTTACTCAAAGAAATATTTCTTAATTTGAACAAAAAATATGATTCTCCTGATTTTATATATCCGGAAACTAAAGAATATAACAAAAATGATCTTTTATCAACTCTTCAAAAGATCAAAGATGAAATGTTAAGTATAGCCGGGAATTATGATTTAACACTTACCTGTATGGATTTTGAAATACCCGGTATAGGAACTTTGACTATTTATGAGTTACTTAGCTTTGGTGTGTTTCATACCGAAAGACATACTTATCAACTAAAAAATATCTATACTGCAATAAAAAATAATCCCGCAGTTTAAACAGACAACGGCTGATAATCCTGAATTAGTTCTAGAAACACCGTCTCAGTACGAGAGAAATACTGCCTATTACTGCGGCTTTTTTTAATCTTCTCAAAATATTCATTAATCGTTCCGTTTTCATAAGTTGTGATTAATAACGGATGAACGTAATAATTTTTACAAACATTACGTGTGTTTCCCAAAGCTTCTGCAGTAACATCATAAGCTGTTAAAATATTTTTTTTGATTTCTTTTTCATCTTCAGTAGTTCCTAATTCCATTAACGCTTCAAAGAAAATCACAGATGCTGACCATGTCCTGAAATCTTTGGCACTAAAATATTCGCCAGATATTTCATGAAGATACACATTGACCATGTGGCTGTCCAGAATTCTTTTTTCACCATTTTCATCATAGTATTTAAAAACTTCCCAACCCGGAATCTCTTCGCATTTACTAACTAATTTAATCAGTTTTTTGTTTCGGATTGTAATGGTGTGCTGTATCCCCTTTTTTCCAGTAAATTCAAATTTTATAGCATCTTTATTAATATTGATGTGTCTCTTTCGCAAAGTAGAAAGTCCATATGATTTATTGTCTTTGGCATATTTTTCATTTCCTATCCGGATGTGGGTTTCTTCCATTAATCGGATTACCAGTGCTACCACTTTGTTTTTTGACCATTCTTTTTTATCTAAATCTGCATCAACCTGTTTTCTTATCGCAGGCAGCATTCTTCCGAAATCAGCTATTTTATAAAACTTGGTTTGATTGCGGATTAAATTCCATTTGGGATGATAGCGATATTGTTTTCTGTTTTTTTGATCTAACCCAACCGCCTGAAGATGACCATTGGCTAAATCTGAAATTCTGACATTCTCCCAAGCAGGAGGCAGCACGAGACTATGAATGCGTTTTAATTCACTCTTCTGTTTAATATTTCTTCCATTTTTCTTATAAACAAAAGTATCTCCTTCTTTACATCTCTCTATTGGCATCGATTTGTCACTTACATAAACCAAATCTAATTTTTCTATAGCTTTTTCAGGTTTTGTAATTAAAAGGGTCATTAGTTTTTCCTGAGATTTTCTTGTTTTAGTCATGACGTTATTTGTTCTTCTACACAAAGTTGGCTTATTAAAAAAAACAACAGTAATCCTATAAATTTTTTTATTGACTATAAAAGTTCTTTTAACACGTCATTCCCTTATATAATTCCCATATCAAATCTTTTGAGTTAATTTTTTAGCCGATTGGATTAAAAATGGCTTTGCTTGTGAAATAATTTTATCAAAAATATTAGTAGATGGAATTAGTTACGAAACATGGTATAATTTTAGAAAAAACAGAACGGGCTTTTGAAGAGCTTGGGGTTTTAAATCCGGCTGTTTATCAGGACGGAAATTCTGTGCACATGTTTTACAGAGCTGCCAAAAAAGGCAATTTTTCAACTATTGGATATTGCAGGTTTGAAGGGCCGGTGACTCTAGCAGAGCGTCATAAAGAACCTATATTCACACCAGAATATATCTATGAAATACATGGTGTCGAAGATCCTCGAATTACAAAAATTGATGATCTTTATTATTTGACCTATGTAACTTATGATGGTATAAATGCATGCGGCGCACTTGCGGTTTCAAAAGATTTAAAAAAATTTAAAAAGAAAGGAATTATAACGCCGAAATTTATCTTGTATGACTTTACCAATTTGATTAGAAAGCATTTACAAAATTCAAGCGTAGCGAAAATTTTAGCTTTTAATGTGGCAAGAAACTATCCGCTTACAGAAACAATTAAAGAAAATTTATTTGTGTGGGATAAAAATGTAGTACTTTTTCCCAAAAAAATTGACGGTAAATTTGTAGCTTTACATAGACTTTTTCCATCAATTCAAATATTTACTTTCGAAAAAAAGAAAGATCTGACAGAAGAATTCTGGAAAGACTATTTGAAGAATTTACCGGACCATATTATTATGGAACCAAAGTTTGAACACGAAACCAGCCATATTGGTCGCGGAGCCCCTCCTGTTGAAACCAAGGATGGATGGCTATTAATTTACCATTCTGCAGAAAAGAGAGAAAAAGGACTTGTGTATCATGCCTGTGCTGCTTTATTAGATCTTAACGATCCTAAAAAAGTAATAGCCAGATTAAAAAAGCCTTTAATAACGCCTACAGAAGCTTACGAAAGACACGGTTATGTAAATTATGTAGTTTTCCCAACGGGAACAGCCATTTTTGACGACCAACTTTATATTTATTACGGTGCCGGTGACGATAAAATTGCCACAGCCTCTTTGAACCTTAACGATTTATTAAACGAACTAAAAAATAATCCCCATGAAAACACTACAAACGACTAAGTCAAAAATAATTTTCCTGTCAACTTATCCGCCAACTCAATGTGGTATTGCCACTTATACGCAAGATACCATCAAAGGGATTATGGATGTTTATGGAAACTCAATTAGCTGTGAAATCTGTGAACTGGTTAAATCTCCTAAAGAAAATCCAACACAGGCCTTTACATTAAACACAAACGACAAAGATGATTATGCGCGGGTTGCCGAAGAAATCAATAATGATGAATTGGTAAAACTTGTACATATTCAGCATGAATTTGGACTATTTGCCGGAAATTACGGAGACCATTTATTAGAATTTTTAAATGTGATAAAAAAGCCGGTAACCTTTACCTTTCATAGTGTTATCCAAAATCCAAACAAGGAATTAAAAACTTTTGTAAAACTATTGCTTTCCTATAGCAATTCGGTTTTTGTAATGACAAACCAATCACAGGATACCCTTGTGAGAGATTACGGCATTCAAAAAGAAATTATCAACTGCGTATCACACGGAACCCACGTTGTTGTTTACGAAACCCCTGCAATCGCAAAACAAAAATTTAATATAGAGGATAGAAAAGTACTTTCGACTTTCGGACTTTTAGGCGAAGGAAAAAATATTGAAACGGGTATACAGGCTTTGTCCAAAATTGTAGAAAAAGAACCAAATGTTCTTTATTTGATTATTGGCAGAACACATCCTAACCTTATAATCGATGGTGTTGATGTCTACCGTGATAAATTGGAAGCACTTGTTGAGGAATTAAATTTACATAACAATGTGCGTTTTATCAATGAATATTTAGACACAAATGAACTTTTGGACTATTTAAAAGCAACTGATATTTATTTATTCACGTCTAAAGATCCAAATCAGGCTGTGAGCGGAACTTTTGCTTATGCAATGAGCTGCGCCTGCCCGCTTGTGGCATCAAAAATCCCTCATACTCTGGAAGTCCTGTCTTCTGACTGTGGTGTTTTAGTGGATATTGGAAACGTTGACCAATTTGCTGAAGCTACAATCAAATTACTTTCTGATGATGAATTAAGAGAAGAAATGGGTAAAAATGCTTTCCGTAAAATGAGAGCGTGCACTTGGGAAAACGTTGCTATAACGCATATGAATACGTATACAAACCTAATTGAAAGTGACACTACAATTGATTTTGATTATCCTGAAATTCAGTTGTCACACGTTAAAAAAATGACAACCGAATTAGGAATGATTCAGTTCAGCAAAATTTCTATTCCTGATCTGTCATCCGGTTATACTCTTGATGATAATGCCAGAGCATTAGTGGCAGTTGGTATGCATTATAAATTAACAGGCGACAAAGATGATCTTCCTTATATATTAATCTATTTGGATTTTATCATTCGCTGCCAAAGAGAGACTGGAGATTTTATCAATTATGTTGATGAAAACAACAGGGAACATATCGAGCAAAATGCAGAGGTTAATCTGGAAGACTCAAACGCAAGAGGAATCTGGGCTTTAGGAAGTGTGATTGCCTTAAAAGATATCTTACCGGAGAATATTATACATAAAGCATCAGAATGTTTTCTGAGAAGTTTGCCATGGGCAGAAACAATACAATCGCCACGTTCGATTGGTTTTGCTACAAAAGGTCTGTATCTGTACAATTCTGTGATTCCTAATTTATATGTTTCGGCAATTATCAATAAGCTGAATGCAAAACTGGTTTCCAATTATGAAATTTGTGCCACTAAAGACTGGAAATGGTTTGAAAATTATCTAACATATGGAAATGGTATCCTCCCGGAATCTATGTTATATGCTTATCTGGTAACAAACAAACCTATTTACAAAAAAATTGCAATGGAATCACTTGATTTCCTTCTTTCAAAAATGTTCACAAAAAAAGGGTTCAGGGTCATTTCAAATAATGGATGGTATTATAAAGGCGAAGAGCCAAAAGAATATGGAGAACAGCCAATAGACGTTTCTTACATCATTCAGACTTTGAATGCGTTTTACAATACGTTTAAAAATCCGTTGTATAAAGAACACATGAAGACTGCTTTTAATTGGTTTTTAGGTAAAAATCATTTGAATCAGATAATGTATAATCCTGTTAGCGGAGGCGGCTATGACGGTCTTGAAAAAGAAAATGTAAATCTGAACCAGGGAGCAGAATCAACAGTTTGTTACTTAACTGCCAGACTGATCATGGAAAATTTTAAGGAGGCCGAATGTAAAGTAATCGACCTCATTAAAACAAAAGCAGATTTGATTATCAATTCTTAAAGTTGCTTACATATTTAAAATCAATCCCTTTTTAACGAAAGGGATTTTTTTTTGAACCCGAACTAACGTATAAAGACATACTTTATTGCATTAAACCCAATGTAAATTATATAAAGATGTGTTAAAGTTCTGTAAGCCTTGTTTTGTATTCCTAAGCTAACTTTAAAGTAGCAAATAAACCAATGATATTTAATCAGGTTTAAAAGCTAAGTAACTAAAAACTAGCTATTTTGATCCTAAACTTAAAAAATACTTTCGAAGACATCGGAAATGCAACGGTATTTGCAGGCCGCTTTTTTAAAGAAGTCTTTATACCTCCTTATGAAACCAGACAGTTTCTAAAACAATGTTATGTGATAGGTTACAAGTCTTTGCCGTTGGTAGCGATAACCGGTTTTATTATGGGTTTGGTGCTTACTTTACAGTCAAGACCCACTTTGGTAAAATTTGGCGCCGAATCATGGCTGCCTGGAATGGTTGCACTTTCATTAATTCGTGAAATTGCCCCGGTCATTACCGCTTTGATTTGTGCCGGAAAAATATCTTCGGGAATTGGTGCCGAATTAGGTTCGATGAAAGTAACCGAACAAATTGACGCCATGGAAGTTTCGGCCGTTAATCCTTATAATTATTTAGTCGTTACGCGAATTTTAGCAACCACTTTAATGGTTCCAGTCCTTGTGATTTTTGCTGACGCCATCGGAATTTTAGGAGGGTATTTTGGTATCAATATTCATGGCGATGTCAGTTTTTACAGATACATAACCAAAATTTTCCAGTCATTGGAATTTCTGGACTTGATTCCGGCTACTATAAAAACTTTTTTCTTCGGTTTTTTCATTGGAATGATTGGATGTTATAAAGGATTTAATGCTTCCAGCGGAACCGAAAGTGTTGGAAAGGCTGCAAATTCTGCAGTTGTAACGGCATCACTTACTATTTTCATTATTGATATGCTGGCCGTTCAGATAACCGATTTATTTTTTTAAAATGATAAAAGAAAAAGAAAATACAGAACCTGCCGAAATTGATAAAAAAGCGGTTATAATCGAAATCAAAGATTTACATAAAACTTTTGGTAAAGATAATCACGTTTTAAAAGGAGTGAATTTTACAGTAAACAAAGGAGAAAACTTAGTGGTTTTAGGCCGTTCCGGTTCCGGTAAATCAGTAACAATTAAATGCATTGTCGGACTGATAACGCCTGACAAGGGAGAAATAAATGTTTTTGATGAAAATGTACTGGAGCTGAATAAAACGGAACTCAATGAAATGAGATCCAGAATTGGTTTTTTGTTCCAGAGCGGTGCTTTGTACGACTCTATGTCTGTAAGGGAAAATTTAGCTTTTACATTAAGAAAACAAAAGAGGGACCTAAAGTCTGATGAAATTGAAAAAGAAGTATTAGAAGCACTTGATAATGTAGGATTAGGAGATGCGATTGATAAAATGCCTTCAGAATTATCAGGAGGAATGCGCAAAAGAATTGGGCTTGCACGTACTTTAATTTTAAAACCAGAAATTATTTTATATGATGAACCCACGACAGGTTTGGATACCATTACGTCAAGGGAAATAAGCGAATTAATTTTAGATATCAAACATCAGCGCAAAACGGCCGCAATCATAATTACACATGATATGGCCTGTGCAAAACTAACCGCTGACCGTATCATTGTTTTAAAAGAAGGCCAAATTCAGGCAGAAGGAACTTACGAAGAATTAGAAAAAAGTGAAGACGAATGGGTACGCTCATTCTTTGAATAAAAATAAAATCAAAAACAAAAATCATGGATAAGCAATCTGGATATACTTGGAAATTAGGAATGTTTGTAACAATAGGTTTACTGCTTTTTGTCCTGGCAGTCTATTTTATTGGAAAACAGAAAAATCTTTTTGGGGCTACATTCCGCATTACATCAAGCTTTAAAACTGTAAGCGGCCTGGAGGTTGGTAACAACGTACGATTTTCCGGAATCAACATTGGTACTATAGATGAAATTCAGCTTGTTAATGATTCTACAGTGGTAGTAGGAATGGTCATTAAAGATGATGTTCGCGAATTTATTAAAACTGATGCAAGGGCAAGCATAGGTTCTGACGGACTGATGGGCGACAAAGTACTCACGATTAACCCAGGCACAAAATCACAAACTGTAATTGATAACAATGGACAAATTGCATCAGTAAGCGGTATTGAAATGAATGACATTATGAAAAGTGTCAAAAAAAGTATGGATAATGTAAGTGTGATTTCAGAAGAGCTGGCCATATTTAGTCACAGCATGAACAATGGTAATGGTGCTTTAGCCAGACTGGTACGTGATCCGGGAATGGCAGATGCTATGGACAAAACAATGGAAAATCTGGAAAAAGGAACCAAAGGCTTCAGTGAAAACATGGAAGCAGCCAAAAGCAATTTTCTTTTAAGAGGTTACTTTAAGAAAAAAGAGAAAGAGAAAGAAGAGAAAATAGAAGAAGCCAAAGAAAAAAAGGAAGAACAGCAGGAAAAGGCTGAAAAAGAAAAAGAAGAAAAGTTAAAAGAGGAAAAGAAAAAGGCTGAAGAAGCTAAAAAAGCTGAGGAGGCTAAGAAAAAGAAATAGTTTAAATTCTCGTCTATGAACTCTAATTTCAAAGATATTGCCATAAAAACAGCAAAAATTTCAGGAATAGTAATAGCATCTATTTTGCTATTACTATTTTTGATTCCGCTGCTTTTTCCCGGAACTGTTGCTTCTGAAGTCAAAAAAATTGCCAATGAAAGACTAGACAGCAAAGTGGAATTTTCAAAATCCAAATTCTCTTTCTTTACACATTTTCCTTCACTCACGGTTTCACTGGACGATTTATCCCTAACAGGCTCTGCCCCTTTTAAAAATGATACGTTACTAAAAGCTAAAGAGGTTGCTTTTGGAATTGATATAAAAAGATTATTATTCGATAATGAAGTAAAAATAAACAAACTATATGTTTCAAAAGCGGATATAAATATAATGGTCAACCAAAAAGGAGAAGCCAATTACAATATTTATATTGCTCCTGAGGATGTAAAAAAAGACACTAGTGCTACTGACGAGGGAACAGCAATTCGTCTGGAGCGCATTGATTTTGAAGATTGCCATGTAAAATATAATGATCGTTCAGCTAAAATCCTAGTTGATGCAAAAGGTTTCAATTATATAGGAAAAGGAAACTTAAGCGAAGATATTTTCGACCTGAATACCGATGCAAAAATTGATAATATTGACTTCTATTATGGCAAAACAGGATATCTTAGAAAAAAAGAATTACGTGCTGATCTAATAACACGAATCAATACAAATGCTCTTTCTTTTATTCTTCAGAAAAATGAGTTAAAAATAAATAAATTACCTTTAAAATTTACCGGTTTTTTTACCATTTTAAGGGACGGATATAAAATCAATATCAAGGCAGCATCAGAAAATACTACGGTAGAAGATTTGTTATCTGTAATGCCCCCGGAATATTTAACATGGCTTGAAGAAACTGAAATTTCAGGAAAAAGTGATCTTCTTTTTACATTTAAAGGGAATTATAATGTCTCTAAAAATCAAAAACCGGATTTGGCCTTTAATTTAAAAATTAATGAAGGAGCGATCAATTATCAAAATGCTCCTGCCCCACTAACGGATTTCCAAATGAATCTGAATGCCATTATGCCTTCTCTTGAAGTTGAAAAACTTTTAGTCAATTTAAGGACTTTCAAATTTAAAGTTGGCGAAAAAGATTATTTCAATGCTTATTTACGAAGCAGAGGACTTACCGAAATGGTTGTAGATGCAAGTGTAAAAGGCGCACTTGACCTTGCTACGCTTGATGCCGCTTTAGGATTGTACACTCTTGATTTAAAAGGAACCCTGAGAACTGATATTCAGGCAAAAGGAACTTTTAGTACTTCTAAAAAATTATTTCCAAAAACACGGGGCGGAATTGCACTGCATAATGGCTGGTTAAAATCCGATTCCTATCCAAATCCCATTACCAATATTACTTTTGTGGCAAATGTGCTTAACAAAGCCGGTACTTACAAAGATTTGATTATAGCTGTTGCTCCTGCTTCTTTTGTATTTGAAGGGAATCCGGTCTATGTAAATGCAGCGCTTTCAGATTTTAGCGATTTGGCATACAACGCCAAAGTAAAAGGAGAACTGAATGTTGGAAATATTTACAAAGTCTTTTCTAAAAAAGGTTTGGATATTTCAGGTTATGCCAAAGCTGATCTTTCACTTAAGGGAAAACAAAGTTATGCCACCACAGGGCAATATGACAAACTAAACAATAAAGGAACCATTTTATTAAAAAACATCAAGGCAACATCAGAGCTTTTTCCGAAAGCCTTTTTTATCAAACAGGGAAACTTCAGGTTTCAAAATGAGAAAATGTGGTTTGAGAAATTTTATGCTTCTTATGGAAAATCTGATTTTGACATTAACGGATATCTCCTGAATACGATCAATTATTTTCTGGAATCTAAAGGCACTTTAAAAGGTAATTTCAATATGAAATCCAAACTGATCAATGTTGATCAGTTTATGGCTTTGGAAAAAGGTGAAAATACAGACCGTAAATTAGAAGTTGAGTACGCCAAAGAAGATAATCCAAAAATGAGCGGTGTGGTTATTATCCCTAAAAACTTAGATGTTAGCCTAACTGCAAATGCAGATAAGGTTGAATATAACGGAATTGTTTTTAATCAGCTTAACGGAAAAACAGGTATTTCTAACGGTAATTTTTATCTGGACAATGCTGTATTTAACATTATTGACTGTGCCTTGATAATCGATGCTTCATACAAAGATGAAACTCCTACATCTGCTCGTTTTGACGCTCATTTTCGTGCCAAAGATTTTAATGTACAAAGAGCGTATAAAGAAATTCCGATGTTTCATGATATGGTTACTGCTGCAGAAAATGCATATGGAATTATTTCTGTAGATTATAAAATAAAAGGTGATCTGGATGGCAATATGAGTCCAATCTACGCATCTCTCGAAGGTGAAGGAACCTTGAATTTACGTGATGTAAAAGTTAAGGGGCTTAAATTACTTGACGGAATAAGTTCTAAAACAGGTCAGGATCGTTTAAATAATCCAGATATGAAAGGTATTGAAATCAAATCTAAAATTGATAATAACCTGATACATATTGACCCTTTTACTTTTAGTGTTGCCAGTTTTAGACCCACTATAAAAGGAACTACCAGTTTTAACGGATTATTAGATTTAAGAATGCGATTAGGACTTCCTCCATTTGGAATTGTTGGTTTTCCAATTACAATTACAGGGACTCATGAAGATCCAAAAATAAAAGTATTCAGTAAAACCGGAAAAGAAATAGTCGATGCTGTTTACAACGAAAAAAGCAATAAAGTAGTTCGAAAAGAAAGAGTTAAGGAAAAATAATTAAGAAATATTGAAATCCTCCTTAAATCAGAACAATATTTAAAAGATAAAAACAGAATAACACAACCTACAAAACCATTATAAAAATGAAATTACGCTCAACAGAAAGTTTCTGGCCCCTAAAACATGCGATGGAAATTAGTTATCCATCAATTGAATCTGATATTGAAACTGATATTTTAATTATTGGAGGCGGAATTACAGGAGCGTTAATAGCTTATAAACTTATTAATGAAGGAAAAAAAGTAATACTGGTCGACCGTCGCGATATTGGCAATGGAAGCACTGCTGCAAGTACTGCCCTTTTGCAATATGAAATTGATTTATCGTTACATGACTTAATAAGTTTAAGAGGTTTAGACTGTGCCGTTGATAGCTATAGAAATGGGAAAAAAGCCATTTTTGATTTGAGAAAAATTATTGACGATATAAAAAGCGACTGCCAGTTTGAATTTAAAAAGAGCATTTATTTCTGCTCGTTAAAAAAAGATGTTCCATTTTTGAAAGATGAATTCAATACACGAAAAGAACATGGCTTTGATGTAAACTGGTTAGAAAAATGGGACTTAGAAAAATTTGGATTAAATGCCCTTGCAGCCATAGAATCTAAAACGGCAGCAGTCATGGACCCATACAGGCTTGCACAGGATTTATTGATTTATTGCCAAAAGAAAGGAATGCAGATTTTAGATCGTACCAATATTGCTTCGACTAAAAAACAAAAAGGAAAACTAATCGCCTACACTGAAAATAATTACAGCATCACAGCAAATCACATAATACATTGCAGCGGTTATGAAAGTATCGAAACACTTACAGAAAAAATCGTTAATTTAAAAAGCACCTATGTCATTGCATCTGAGAGTATTCCTGAATTATCCAATACCTTTAAAAATGCTGTTTTCTGGGATACCTCTAAACCCTATTTGTATTTCAGGGCAACATCTGACAATAGAATCATTATGGGTGGTGGTGATGAAGATTTTAAAGATCCCAAACGCAGGGATAAATTACTGCCTAAAAAGGAACGATTTCTTTTAAATATTTTTAAAAGAAAATTTCCAAAAACTGATTTTAAAATAGACTATTCCTGGGCAGGTACTTTTGGCGAAACCAAAGATGCTCTGCCTTACTTTGGAAAACCAGATCCTGACAGGAACGAACATTATATTTTGGGATTTGGCGGAAACGGAATTACTTTTAGCGTTATCGGTATGAATTCTATTTTAGATTCTATCAATAATAAAAAACACCCGGATTTAGAATATTATAAATTTGGAAGATAAATATTAAGATCCTAATGCTTAATAACTTTATTAAACATTAGGATCTTAAATGAGTTTATTTTTATCACTATTTATAAAATTATAAATTCATTTATTTAGTAATAGCCCTTAAAATTTCACGTACCTGAAGGGTATCGCTTGTGAAATATCTGGCTATTGTTTTTCCTTTACCAACTTTTATGGTATAAGAATCATCCGGAACTTCCTGAAACATGAATTCATCTGTCCAGTCGTCTCCTATCGTAACAATAAAATCATAATTATAATCTGTAATAAGTCGTGCGGCGGCACGTCCTTTATTGACATTACTGCTTTTTACTTCAAGTACTTTATTTCCTTCCAATACCGAAAGTGAATTATTAGCGAGAAGTCTGGTAAGAACATGCTTAAGTTCCATTATTCTTATATTAGCCAAATCTACATCTGCCGTTCTGTAATGCCATGCCAGAGAGAACTCTTTTTCTTCGATAAAAGTTCCTGGTGTGCTATCTGTAAAAGTTTCCAGGACTGGTCTGACATTTTCTTTCCAATCCCCTTTAAGACTTTCAAGACTAACCCAATCCATTTCTTTTTTTCTCAGCCATACTCCATGGTCAGTAATAAGGGTATAGTTCTTATGCCCAAACCAATGTTCAAGCGTTTTTCTGTCACGGCCACTAATGATTACAACTTCTGTATTCTCTTTTTCCGCAATTCCATCAAGTAAATTATATATTTCCTGATCAGGCATGGCTTCGTTTGGGATATTTTTAAATCCTACTAATGTTCCGTCATAATCAAGCAGGAATAATCTTTTATTTGCATTCTTATACTTTAGTGACATTTCCTGTATTATATCAGTGTCAATTTTTTTCGTAATAGCAAGCGGTAAAGGGATTTTAGTAGCATAAAGGGATTTTAAAAATTCTTTGGCCCATCTTTCTACGTTATAACGCGAAATTCTGGCTTGTAAAGCATCCATTCTTGTTTTTTGTTCTTCTGCAGGCATTTCTAAGGCATGCTTTAAAGTATCTGCAATTTGTTCAAAATTATTAGGGTTAATCAATAGTCCTTCGTGCATTTCTTTGGCCGCTCCAGCCATTTCACTTAATATCAAAACACCAGTCCCATCAGTTCTTGTGGCAACATACTCTTTTGCAACCAGATTCATACCATCTCTGATAGGTGTAATAAGCGCTACATCTGCAGCTATATAAAGATCAATAAGATCATCAAAAGGCATTGATCGGTAGAAGTACCATATTGGGGTCCAGTTTACGGTCGCAAGGCTGCCATTCACTCTTCCAACTAACTCATCTGTTTCCCGCTTCAGTTTTTGGTATTGCGGAACATTTTCCCTGGAGGGAACTGCCAGCATTACTAAACGCACTTTTCCTTTGTATTCCGGATATTTGTTCAGAAAATATTCGAATGATTTTATACGGTTGGGGATACCTTTGGTATAATCCATTCTGTCAATAGACAAAATAATTTTACTCTCTATAGAAGATAAATTATGCAATTCAATATTGCGCATTAGTTCTGATTTCGTTTTATCAGGGCGCAAAGAATGTTCAAGGGCTGCGTTATGGTAACGATCATAATCTATCCCCATCGGGAAAGAATCTATTTTTATAGTTCTTTCGCCATAAGATATTTCATTAAAACGAACTTCAAGGCCAGTAATTCTTGCCACAGAACTTATAAAATGCCGGACATAGTCATAGGAGTGAAAACCAATCAGGTCGGCCCCGAGCATTCCGTATAATAATTCGTCCCGCCACGGACAGGTTCTGAAAAGTTCAAACGATGGATAAGGTATGTGCAGAAAAAAACCAATTGTCAGATTGGCTCTTTTTTCTCTAAGTAATTCCGGAAGCAATAAAAGCTGGTAATCGTGTATCCATACAGTATCGCCATCATTTACATTTTGTAGCACAACATCGGCAAATTTCTGATTTACCTCTTTATAGGATTCCCAGTGCGTATGTTCAAATTCAGTATAGGCCTGAAAGTAATGAAAAAGCGGCCATAAAGCATTATTACTGAAACCAAAATAATAATTTTCGATATCATATGCAGTAAGAGGAACCCTTATGCATTTTTCATTAGCCAGTGCTAAGTCTACCTTTTCCTGTTGATGGGATTCAATTTCTTCTTCTGTGAGTCCTGACCAGCCTATCCACATTCCGTTACCTTCAGAGTGAACTGATTTCATGCCAGTAGCCAATCCGCCGATACTGGGTTTTACAATTAGCTCTTCATTATCAAATTTTAGGTCTACGGGTAGTCTGTTAGAAACTATAATTGTTTTATTCATCAAAAAAATGATTGGATTAATAACATTGTTTTCGTAAATTTAAATAATTAATAAACTTTAACCTAAAAAAAAGAAGAACTTTATGAATAACTTAAATTATGGTATCATAGGTAATTGTCGAAGCGCAGCATTAATTTCAGACAGAGGATCTATCGAATGGTGCTGCCTTCCTGAATTTGATTCTTCATCAGTTTTCGCAAAAATTTTAGACTCAGAAATTGGAGGAAGTTTCGAAATTCACACTAGCGATGATTATTCTGTAAGCCAGAAATATATAGAGAATACAAGTATACTGGTAACTACTTTTAGTAACGGTACTGATGCCTTTGAAATTAATGATTTTATGCCCCGTTACCGAAAAAACAAAGGTGGTTATCAGGCACCTCCGGAAATTATACGTTATTTAAAAAAGATTTCAGGAGAACCTGTTTTTAAAGTTATTTATAATCCTCGTTTAGAATATGCATCCGGAAAAACGGTAAGTTTTGTAAAAAATGACCATATTGTCAGCCTTACCGGAAGTACAAAATTTGATTCGCTTTTTCTCTACAGCAATTTAGACCTTCAAAAAATTGCAGATGGCAGCGAGATTATTCTCGAGAAAGATAGTTTCTTGCTTCTGGGATATAATGAAAAAATATTTATTCCCTCACAGGCAAAAATCCATTTAGAATTTGAGCGGACAAAAACATACTGGCTTGAATGGAATGATAAAACAACAGAATATAAAAAATACAATGAGCAAATTTCACGCAGCGCTATAACACTTAAACTTTTAAGTTACGAAAAAACCGGAGCTGTCCTTGCAGCTGCTACTACTTCTCTTCCTGAAACTATTGGCGAAGTTCGAAATTGGGATTATCGTTTCTGCTGGATACGGGATGCTTCTATGGTTGTTAAAGTAGTTTCTGAACTTGGACATAAAAAAATGGCCAAAGATTATCTGCAATTCATTGTTGATCTGACTCCTACTAAAGATGAAAAACTACAAATCATGTATGGCATCAATAAGGAAAAGAAACTTACAGAAGAAACACTGGATCATCTTAGCGGATATATGGGCAGTAAACCTGTCAGAATTGGAAATGCAGCCTATTCACAGCGCCAAAATGATATTTACGGGATTTTAATGGATGTCATTTATCAGCAGCTCATTACCTTTAGCAATGATACTGAAAATGGTGAAGAACTCTGGAATATAACCAAAGGCATTGTCTGGGTTGTCAGCAGGCACTGGCAAGAACCTGATAAAGGCATTTGGGAATTCAGAACCGAAGAAAGACATTTTACTTTCTCTAAAATACTATGTTGGACTGCCATCGACAGAGCCATAAAAGTTGCTAAAATTTTAGGCAAGAAATATAAAGCCGAGAAATGGGAACCTTTAGCTGCCGAAATAAAAGAAGATATCATGAAAAATGCGTGGAAAGAGTCTGTTCAGTCTTTTACACAGTCTTATGGCTCAGATGAGCTTGATACTTCTGTACTTTTAATGGAAAGCTATGGTTTTATTGACGCCATGGATCCAAAATACATTGCTACTGTAAAAGCTATCGAACGTGATTTAAGTAATGATGGGCTTTTGTACCGTTATAAAAACAAAGATGATTTTGGTCTTCCATCTTCTTCGTTTACTATTTGTACTTTTTGGTTTATAAACAGCCTGTATAAAATTGGCGAAACAAAAAAAGCGGAGAAACTGTTTAAAAAACTGCTTTCCTATAGCAATCATTTAGGATTATTTAGTGAAGATATCGATTTTGAAACCAAAAGACTTTTGGGGAATTTCCCTCAGGCTTATTCACATTTGGCTCTTATAGAAACCGCTATCAACCTTTCTAATGTTACTAATGAAGAAGTTGTGCTTGATGCTATTGGCTAATAAAATGCTTATTTTGGAACAAAGTTTTATAAAATAGATAAAATTTGATTAATTGTAAAATGCTCTGGATTTTAGCTTAATAAGAGCTAAAATCCAGAGCATTTATTTTATAATTGACTTTCTTCAAAGAGAATCTTATGTTCCTTATTTTATTTCCTTTCAAAAACTGTTCTTGTAGAAGATCTATCTCCAAAAGTATATTAAGCCGTAATCGCCAGCTGATTCTGATTGAACTTATACTCCTTTGGACTGCAGTTAAATTTTTGCTTGAAGATTTTAGAAAAATAACTTCTGCTGGTAAAACCAATGCAGTACACAATTTCGGAGATATTTAAATCGGAATTTCTAATTAAAATCTCGGCTTTTAAAATTCGCATATGCGTGATAAAGTCATTTACCGTTCTGTCATGAATCATTTTAAAACCTTCCTGCAATTTGTTTGGAGACAATCCAGATAGCTTGCTGAGTGATTTTATAGTAAATTGCTCTTCCGGCGTTTTCTTTATAAGGTCTGAAAGCTTTTTTATTTCTTCCATTTCTTTTAATGTAAGACAGTTTGTTTCTTTCGAAAAATTGTTCATATCGTCAGAGTGCTGCTGAATTTCCATTGCCAAAATGATTTTCAATATGCCTTCTTTCAATAAATTGCGAACAATTCCGGTTTGGGTAACTGCGTTCAACTGCTCGATTTTCTCTGCTATTTTTAAATTATAAGAACCTACATAGAAAAAGTTACCTGAAAGGTTCTTTTCTAAAAATATTTCTTTTACTTTTTGATTGAAAAAATTATTTTCAAGTGAATCCGAATTTTGAGTTCCTACCACAATCAAAGTGACTTTTGTGTTGGTATTCTTCTCAAAAAACAAAATATTATCTTCATTTTGTTTAGATGAAACTATCGCTGTCTGAAACTTCTTTAATTTTCTTTCAATTCCGGAAATTCCAAAACTGTGTGACAAACTTCCTTTCGAACAATAGGCAAAATAGACTGGTGAAATATTCGGATTTCCAATACTGATTCTTACATCCTCAGAAAAAACCATATCAAATTGCAAGCAGGAAATAGAATCACTGAATGAAGATCCGACAATAGTACCTTTGGCAAAATTATTGCTGACTTCTAAAGCGTATTCATCAGAATCAAAAATTATTTTCCCTCCTAAACCTGATGTTAGCTCTTCAAATATATTTTTAATTTTATCGTTATATATACTTACTGTTTTCATTTTGCTCGGATTTAAATTCTAAAATTATCTTATAATAGAAGTAGGTTTAATTTTTTTATGAATTGAACTCCAAAATTCGTGTAAAGCACCATGGAATGTGTTATATAATTTTTTTGTTTTGTTTTATAATTACTTCTAAATGACTCTTTTAATTTAATAATGAAAAGCTTTTCTTTTGCCCCTATCACCACAGCAGACGCCACCATCCTAATTTTAGGTACGATGCCTGGTACAAAATCATTAGAAATACAGCAATATTATGGCCATCCCCAAAACAATTTCTGGCGTTTTATGTTTGAAATTCTAAACGAAGATTTCTCAAAAGATTATGATGCCAGAAAAGCATTATTAATCAAAAACAAAATTGCCTTGTGGGATGTTTTACAATATTGTGAAAGAATCGGAAGTCTCGACAGTGCTATTAAAAATGAAATTACAAATGATTTCGAACAATTTTTAAAACAGCATCCTACTATAAAAACCATTTTTTTTAATGGCCAGAAAGCAGCCACTTTTTTTAAAAAACATGTCTCGTTAAAAAATAATAAAGACTATAACCTGATTACGCTCCCCTCTACAAGCCCTGCGAATGCAAGCAAGCCATTCGAAACAAAACTGAATGAATGGAAGATTATCCGCCAGTTCATAAAAGTTTGAATGATATAACAATATCAAATCAAAGTGTAAAATTTAATTAGTATGATTAAATAATTTTACTACCATAAATTTTAAAACATATAGATCATGAAAAAGATACTTTTAATCAGTAAAGCAGTTTTAGGAGCAGGAATTATTTTAATGAGTTTAAATTCTTGTAAAAACGAATCAAAACAAGAGGATACAAAAGAAGTTGCCGAAGACCAAAACGAGGCCAAATTCGATAATCAGAATAACAAGGAAGATGATTCTGAGTTTTTAGTTGATGCAGCTGAAATTAATATGACTGAAATCGAAGCCGGAAAACTTGCACAGACAAAGAGTACAAATCCTGAAGTTCAAAAGTTTGGTAAAATGCTTGTTGATGAGCATACAAAAGCAGCTGCAGAGGTCAAAGCAATGGCAGATAGCCGCAATTTTTCACTACCTACATCTGTAACAGAAGAAGGACAGGATAAATATAACAAACTAAACGAAAAATCAGGTGTTGATTTTGACAAGAAATTTGTCGATATGATGGTTGACGGTCATGAAAAAGCAATCGATAAATTTAAAAAAGCATCTGAAAATGCTACTGATCAGGAAATTAAAACATGGGCTTCTAATAATGTTTCAAAACTAACTGAACATCTTCAGCATGCTAAACAGTTAAAACAAGATTTAGATAAAAAATAATACAGCAAACAATACATCTTTGTATTAGTTGTTCATTATTTGGGGGAAAAAGCTATTTTTTTTTGAAAAATAGCTTTTTTTACTTTTACATTAAAAAAATACAACCATGAAAGTGCAGTCTTATCAAAATCATATTAGATTTTATCCGTCACACCATTTCATATATTATCCTGTTTTGATGGTTTTTTTAGCTTTCAGCATTTATTTTGCATTTACTACAGCTTACCCTTTGATATGGAGTTTTATTGCTGTAGTTTTTATATTTTTATTTTGTCTGGCCTATATGATGCGTCAGCATTATGCTTTAATTTTACAAAACAGAATTATAAAGCTGGAATTGCGCTATCGTTATTTTGTGCTTACCGGCGTCAGATTTGAAACGATAGAACACAAATTCACAGATGATCAGATTTTTGCTTTCCGATTTGCTCCCGATGCGGAATTCCTATCTCTCATAGAACGTGCGCTTAAAGAAAACCTCTCGGGAGATGCCATAAAACAAGCAATTGTACATTGGAAAGGTGATCATAATCGGGTATAATTTAAAGTTCAGGGTGTGCCACCATCCCGATAAGAGGGCAAATTTACATTGCGATTATTCGCCCTCTTATCGGGATGCTGTCGCGCTATCCGCGTTACTTCGGTAACCTGCTCCTATCGCTCACACGGCTCTCGATACCAACAATACTTGTTCAAAAAGAAACAAATCGCTAATAATCAGATATATAAAACTGATGTAAAGCCGGAAAAAAAATTTGAACTTTTTTACTATTTCAATTGTTAATTTTTTTTTGATAAAATTGAAAATCAAGCACATGACAAATTAATTTCTCTTTCAGAATTTTTTATCACTTTGAAAAAAAAATATGACGATTAAATAATTTAAACCAAAAAAGAAAGCGACAAATTATTAGTCGCTTTCTTTTTTCTTTGCTCTTTATTCTATATTCATTACTCAGAAGTTTCCAACTGAAGCACCACATTTTGATATCGTTTACTAAGCGAAAACAACTGCTCTGCAAAGATCATAATCGCCAGCGGAATAAAGAAAAACGTAGTTAAATCTTCTTCATATAAAAAGTAGGTTGTCCCAATAAAAATGCGGCCATATTCCAGATAATACATCCACTTTCGCTGTTCCAGTAATGCACCGCAATTTATTAATGTGATTAGGATAAATGCGAGAACAAAAGCTTTATCAATTAAATTTAAAAAATCAAAATAATAAGTAAAAACGGTTAGAACCAAAGTACAAATTCCTAATTGAATATAAAGGTAATTTCTAAATCGAAGTCTTTGATGCGGATTGCTTTTATCCTGTAAAAAACGTTTTTCCAAGGTTGGCCGAATATCCTGATCCATATGTGCCGGACTTCCAAAAACAGCTTTCCATCTGGCTTTAAAACCTTTTGAGCGCTTCCATAACTCATAAATTTCAAAGTAATAATGCGTATGCTGCCATAAAAAACTATAACTTTTTAACGGATGGGTTAAACCGTATTTTGGTTTCTCTTCCTCCTCTTGAAAAGTTCCAAAAATACGGTCCCAAAAAGTAAACATATCTCCGTAATTTTTATCCAGGTATTTTTCATCAGATGCGTGATGAACACCATGAATTGAAGGCGTTACAAAAACATATTCCAACCATTTTATTTTGCCGATGAGCTGAGTATGTGTAAAAAAAGAATAGGCACCATGAACAATCAACATCGTAATGACCATTTTTGGATGAAACCCAACAAAAGGAAGAACACACCAAAAACCTGTTCTCACAATTGCCTGAAAAGTGGTAATTCTGGCTGCAGCCGTAAAATTAAATTCTTCACTATGGTGATGAACAATATGTGCCGCCCAGAAAAAATTAACCTCATGTCCTAGTCTGTGGTACCAGTACCATACAAAATCGGTTACGAGAATTAATGCAAACCATACAAAAACATTGCTTTGAATGTCTAATAATCTGTAGTTATCATATATAAAATAATAAAACTGATAAAAACTTGCAGCCACAAAAAGATTGATTAATCTTTCTGCTATACCAATACTAATGTTCGAAACTGAGCTTTCGTAATTGAAAATCTCTGGTTGTTTTCTGCGCTGTGCGAGTTTATATTCTAAAAATAAAAAAACGAAAAACGCAGGCATAGCGAACGCGAGAAAATTGATATGTTCCATTTTTAAAAATTACTTTTTTGACGGATAAATAAAGTAGCATAATTTGATTAAATTTTAAGTAAAAAGATATTTTCATCACTTACTATCTCTAATAACTAATGAAAATATGCTTTTTCTTAATTAGTCTCAGCTCTCTTAATTCTGTTTGAATTTTGGCTCTTCGAACGCCACTTCTTTTATAGATTGTGTATCGGCAACTTTTTGCAGGGCAATTATGTAAGCTGCGATTCGAGGTGTAACATTGTGTTTCGTTGCAATTCTAAAAACAGTTTCAAAACCTTTTTCCAATATATCTTCGAGACGTTTGTTAATCTGATGAATTCTCCAGGATTCCAATAGTGAGTTTTGTAGCCACTCAAAATAAGATACCGTGACTCCACCGGCATTTGCCAGAATATCAGGAACAACCAAAACATTATTTTCATGTAAAATTTGATCTGCATCCGAAGAAACCGGACCATTCGCTCCTTCTACAATTATATTAGCTTTAATATCACGGGCGTTTTTTTGTGTAATGACATCTTCTTTTGCCGCAGGAATCAATACATCAACATCCAAAAGCAATAATTCTTCATGTTTGATGGCAACCGAATTTGGGTATCCTTTGATACTTTTGTTATTCAGATTATAATACAAAATCAATTCAGGAATATTAAGCCCCTTAGGATTGTAAAAAGCTTCTGAAACATCACTTACAGCAACCACTTTTAATCCTTTTTCATGTAAAAATAAAGCCGAATGAAGTCCCACATTTCCAAATCCCTGAATGGCAACTGTAGATTTTGCAGGTCTCAGTTTTAATTTTTGAAGTGCCAGAAGCGTGATAATACTAACCCCTCTTCCTGTAGCTTCTACTCTTCCCAAAGAACCTCCTGAATGTAAATGTTTACCCGTCACAACAGCATGAATCGTTTTGCCGTGAACTAAAGAAAATTCATCCATTAGCCAGCCCATTTCGTCAGGACCTGTACCCATGTCTGGTGCGGGAACGTCTTTTTCAGGTCCAAAAATATCTGATAAAGCTTTTGTATACGCTCTGGTAATTTTCTCTAATTCTGTTTTTGAATGCTCTCTGGGATCGCAAATAATTCCACCTTTAGCTCCTCCAAACGGAATTCCCGTTACGGCAGATTTCCAGGTCATCCAGGCTGCCAGTGCTTTTACCTCATCAAGATTTACACCCGTATCATAACGGATTCCTCCTTTTGATGGTCCTAAAGCTGTATTATGAATGACACGATATCCTTCAAAATTTTGAATTTTACCGTTATCAAGTGTAATGGAAAAATTGACAACGATTTGTTTCTCCGGTCGCTGTAATTTTTGTCTTATCGACTCATCAATATTCAGAATATCTGCTGCGATATTAAAACGGTCAATCATAGACTGAAAAGGATTTTTTTTAATTATTTCTAAGCTCATAATTTTAGTTATTTAGATTTTATTCAATTGATTTGAAATTGTATGTGTTGAAAGCATAATATCTTATTTGAAAAACGCTTTGAAAATTTATTTTTTGCCTAAGCTGCAACAAGGAATTTTTGTAAGACAGTATTGCATCAGCATATTTGTATTTCTATTTGATCTCATTTTACTATTTTTTGATAATTCTAAAAAAAAGCCTTTCATGGGTATGAAAGGCTAAAAAAAAAAACTAACAAGTATTTCTCTATTACCGCCATTTCAAGACATGATTCATCATGCAGCACATCGTGAAGCTGCATTTGAAAGACATCATATTTAGACTATAGTTTCTCATTGTTGAGGCAAATTTATAAATATATTTTATAAATTCTATAGAATTGGTAGAGTTATTTTTAAAAAAAGTAAAAACACTTAAAAAAACCTTGTAAATAAAGGGCTTATGAGATAATAAATTTTAATTAATTTGAGAGAAAACAATAAAAACAATTGCAATTAATGCCAAAACAATACCCCAAAAATTTATTTTGGATAACTTCTCCTTGAAAAAAAACACTCCAACAAGACTTCCCAAAACAATGACACCCATATTCATTCCGGCGAAAACAGTTGAAGGATTTTCTGAAAATGCCTGATGTGCTTTAAGGTAAAATAATATATTTCCGAAATTAAAAAGTCCAACCAATCCGCCGAAAAGGATATTCTTAAGTTCCGGCTTTACTTTTTTAATAACAGAATCATATATCACAATAAACAAAGAAACTGCCAAAGCAATGTCAAAAACTATAAATAAGGAAGTTGTATAAGGCAGAGTACTGTAAAGTGCAATTTGTTTAAACAGAATATCGATTATACCAAACCCCAATAAAACAATAGCAGGGTAAAACCATTTATTCTGCTGATTTTCAGACGGTTTTTTCAAAATAAACAAAAGCGACAAAAAACCAATCACAAGACCAATTACTTTATAGGAATTAAACTCTTCCTTAAAGATAAACCAGGCTGCCAGTATCGGAATAAAAAGTGATAATCGCTGTGCAGCATCCGTTTTTACAATTCCCATATGTTTGATGGAACCGGCTAAAAAAAGAAAAACAACAGGCAGCAAAATACCAATACTTAAATAAATATTCCAAGGGGCATTTGCAGTAACCTCATCCAGATTTGGGCTATAAGTAAAATAGCAAAACAGCATTGCAAATACATAATTAAAAGTAATTATCTGAACCGGATTACAATTATAATGGCGGGTTATTTTAAAAATCACGCCTACTGTTACACTACAAATAATACTTAAAATCAGGAACCACATATAATTTTTTAATGTAAAAATAGGATTTAAAAGTCATTCAAAAAAGCTCGGACAGATTGATGAAACCTTTCGGGCAAATTTTAGCTAGTCACTCATCCTTAATTTTTAGAAGTAACTATCTTTTTTTGTTTTATTGCGAAAAAATGATGTGAATTGAAAACCAGTACAGCCATAAAAATAATACTGTATGCGAAGATTTGCAACGGAGTAATTTTTTCTTTGTAAACGAAATTTGCCAGCGCAAAAGCAATCATTGGGTTGATATTCAACAACATTCCAACAGTCGAAGAATTGATTCCCGACAATGCATATAAATTTAAAAACAGCGGTATAATCGTAAAAAATACAGCAATCATTTCGATACAAAAATAAAAAGTAAACTCTGTAGGAACCGGACCGCTATATGCCGGATAAAAGGGCAATAAAAACAAAGCTGCCAATGTAATATGAAATGTCAGGATAATAAACGTATCGAAACCTTTGTTGACACGCTGACTTACTAAATAGAAAGCATATGTCAATCCGATGATGACACTAAAAAGCATGTCCAGAATGTCGGCATATGATAATAGTAAACAGCCCGAAATACTTAACCCAACTGCAAACCATTGTGTTTTTTTTAATTTTTCGTGTAAAATAAAATACGCCAGCAACGTGGTTAAAATAGGACAAACCAAATACGCAAGAGACGTCGCTTTTACACTAACATGGTTCATTACATAAATAAAAGTAAACCAGTTAGCCATTAAAAAAAAGCTTCCGCCGATGTTCAGTAAAATCGTTTTTCTTTTTCCAGAAACTGTTAAAGCCCTGAAAGTTTCAATCGTTTCCTGCACTTTTTTTCTTTTGAAAGCAAAAGCGATCAGCAACATTAAAATACTACAGCTAAAAACACGATAGAATAAAATATCCAGTGAAGCATATTCATGTATTGGTTTTAGTATGAGGCTAAAGAATCCCCAGATGGTGTAAGCCGTAATGGCTGCTATATAGTATTTTGTAGTTTTCATTAGGATTTCTTTTTAGTTTATATCCAATAAGCAAATTTCTTAAAAATAAAACAGCAATACAGATACAGTTTTTGTAAATTGCACCATAACAGTTTTTTTTATGAAAAATTCAAATTATTTATACCTGCAGTTTGCTGACCGAATCGAAAAGCAAATTAAATCGGGTGTTTTAAATGTTGGGGACAAATTGCCTTCAATTCGTGAAGTTTGTGCAGAAACAGGTTACAGCATGAGTACAGTTAGCAAAGCGTATTATGAAATTGAAAGCCGGTCATTAATAGAATCGAGACCACAATCTGGTTATTATGTCAGCAATATTTCATCGAGGATTATTACTGAACCTACTTCCAGTTCTCCAATTCTGACAACTACAAATATTGAAAGGGAAGATTTGATTGATTTGGTTTATGGAAATATGACAAATAAAAATGTTACAATGCTTTCATTGGGTTTTCCGTCAAATGAGCTTCTGCCAATTGCTAAACTCAATAAGGGAATGATTCAGGCTATGCGTCAACTTCCCAACAGCGGTACTAGTTACGAAGAAATGCAGGGTAATGTTAATCTTAGAAAAGAAGTTGCCCGATGGTCTTTTGCCTGGGGCGGGACTTTAACAGAAGATGACATCATAACTACTCCCGGCTGCGTGAGTGCAATTTCGAATTGCCTCATGGCTATTACAAAACCCGGAGATACTATTGTTACAGAAAGTCCTGCATATTTTGGCGTGCTGCAGCTGGCGAAATCATTAGGCTTGTATGTCATGGAACTACCTACCAATATGACCACCGGAATTGAATTGGAAGCCTTAAAAAAAGCTGTTTCTACTAAAAAAATAAAGGCTTGCGTATTGATGAGCAATTTCAGCAATCCATCGGGAAGCATGATGCCAAATGAACATAAGAAAGAAGCTGTACACTTAATGGAACTCCATAATATTCCGTTGATTGAAGATGATATTCACGGTGATTTGTATTTTGGTTCAGGGCGGCCAACAAACTGCAAAACATATGATGAAAGCGGAATTGTAATGTGCTGCAGTTCCGTTTCTAAAACCCTTGCTCCGGGATATCGTGTGGGCTGGGTAATTCCGGGAAAATTCAAAAAAGAAATTTTGCGGACAAAATTGTATCATACCATCTCCTCTCCTACCATTACACATGAAGTTGTGGGTGATTTTCTGAAAAATGGGCGATATGAAAACCATCTTCGAAAAATACGGCAAATCCTGAATCATAATTGCAATAATTATATCAACACGATTTTAGAATCTTTTCCAAAAGGCACAAAAGTAAGTCAGCCACAGGGCGGTTTTTTTCTTTGGATAGAGCTGGATAAAAAAATAGATACCGCCGAATTTTATCATTTGGCCATGAAACATAATATCAGCATTGCACCAGGGCGAATTTTTTCATTTCAGAATCAATTTTCAAATTGCATGCGAATTAGTTTTGGCTTGCCGTGGACAAATGAGTTAAGACAATCTATTCAAATTTTAGGAAAACTTGCGATAAAGAGTGTTTAGAAAATTTAAACACATACCCAGCTTTTTATAGATACTAGCCGGTTTTTATTTTGAATTTAAAACTTCTTCAATGCTATTATATGCGCTGAGAACGTATTCAATATTTGGGTTGTCGTTATGATACAATAAAGAAGTATAAAGTAAGTATGTTTCTCCATTGGCATCACAATTAATAACATTATCAATTTTCGTTACAAATTCATTGAAAGTACTATTTAAATACCATCTATCGAATACATTAAATCTAATTTCTGCCTTTTCTTCGTCTTCTGAACAGATGTAGATTAAAGAATTTTGAGCATTTTTAAAGAAAGATTTTATTATGTCATCAATTGTTCGCGCAACTAAACTATCAAAAGATTCAATAGTGTCACTAACTTTTTCAATAATTACTTGATATACATTTTCAATAGTATCTTCAGATACAGAATCAAGAGTTTCATCAATTATAAATACAACTTTATATTCGATGTTATTTTTAGTAGTAAAATTATAAGTACCTGTAACTTCGTTAAAAGTGTAGTTATAAAGGTTTGGCAAACTTAATACCTTTTTGAGTTACTGTTTCAATAGAAGTGTTTCCTTTCAAAAAAGAACGAACAGTAGCTTTATCTGCAACCATTTTGGTTATAGATTTCATTACTGCTTCTTTTGTGATGATTTTTTTCATACCACAAATATATAACTTTCTCTATATTAATCAATATAATAGTCAATTTTTAGTAGATTCTCTATCAAGATGATTGTTTTCATGTCTTGATATCTTCATAAAATCAATAGTTCTAATTAAATCAGATGTTCTCGAAAATTACCGTTAACACATACCTATGTGTGAAAATCTGGATTTTTCAACCAGCTTTTATTTAGACTTTAATTTATGCCTCTCCTCTTAGTATTAAAAAACTACATTTTAACCATAAAAAACCGGACAGTAGAACTACTTACTGTCCGGCAACAATTAATTAAAGACCAAGATTAATTACAAAACAAAATAAGCGTTGCTGTCCACTTTTTTTGGTTCATCTTTTAGATCAAATTCTTTAATGATATCAAATTCACTTTGATACTCATTAAGCATTTGCTTAATATTTTTTTCAATTGTCTCTGCAATAGTCGTAACAGGAGTATCAGTTGGTCTGTTTTCGAACGGATCCTGCAAGTGAATTGCCATTTTTTCGATTAAAAAGAAAGCACCAGCAATCGCCGTAATTAACGGAATAGCAAACCAGCTCAACACGCTTGTTAATCCAAAAGGCAATAACAAAATAAACAAACACAGTGTTAATCGAATATACATACTGTATGTTGTTGGAAAAATAGTGTTTTTAATTCGTTCGCATTTCCCCATTTCATCACATAATCTTGACAAGGTATTATCAATTTCTACCTGCTGGTACATATTGATGCGCTTATCATTTTTTGCATTTCTAAGGTCGCGTGCATGCAGCATTAAGATTGCATTTGGTATATTTTGATGATTTTTTATATACTTTATCTCTTCTTCATTCAAAAATCCCTTTAGTGGTTTTATGGCATCTTTATTTCTAAGAGCCTGACCTAAGCTATAGCACCATGCTATTTGTCTTTTGGCAAAATTTTCTTTGAATTCGTTTGCTTCAACAGAAAAATCAGGATCTTTATAAAATGTCAGTACCTGGCGAATTAATGTTCTGGAATCATTTACAATCGCTCCCCAGACAATTCTGGCCTCCCACCATCTGTCGTAAGCCTGATTGGATTTAAAAGCCAATAATAACGATATAATTGTTCCGATCATGGTCGGAATAGCAATCGGAATATCAACCGGAAGATTGAGGAAATAATAATGAAAAATTTCAAATACTATGGTGTAGGCCGCTACAAGGGCAATTTCAACTTTAATTTTCCCGAGAACGTACCTCATTGGAATTCTTTTCTTTAATAACATATTTTCGGTTTTAAATTAAACTTTGACTTCAATGCCGGTTTAAGCGGTTTCGTAAAGCGATAAAACCGGAAGTCCCATTCTATTATTGCCTTTTTCTTTTTTAGTCTTTTTGAATTTTATTTTTTCGCTTTTACGGGTTTCCACCAATAAATCAATATCATATTTTGAAATAGCTTCAGACAGATAAGGAGCAAATTGTTCGTAATCATTATCAAAATTGGCCGTTTGACTTACAATTTCAAACGAGAAATTAGCGCTTAAAAATTGCTGAACATCCTTAACATGCATGTTGGCACTGGCATTTTCTATATAAAGCGCTTTATTAAAATCGCCTTTACTTAATTCGGTACCTAAATGTAAAATTGGGCATTTTTGGTTTCCTGCCAGTTTTACTAAATATTGGTGAATGCGTTTGCTTTCTTCTTTGTAAGAATGCGTCAGGATAACTAATTTTACATCAAAAGCATCAATAATGCCTTTAAAAACAGAAGCTGAAAGTCCGTATTGGTTGTGGATTTTCAATTTGCAATTGGCAGTGTGTTCTATAATATATCGGCATGTTTCAAGAACTTCTTCCTGGCTTGTTGTAAGCGCAGTTCTCATTTCGCGTAAAAATTGTGAAGAAGAAAAAGCATCAGGAGTATCAGAAACCATCATTAAGATAATCTCACAATTTGTGTTTTTCGCTTGATTAATTGCTGATTTTACAGCGCTGATAGTGTCAATTTCTAAAGTAGTGGGTATAAGGAAATTTTTCATATGTATAATTGTTTAGTTTATACATACAAAATAAGATTACGTGAATTAGACGGGGCTTAATCTAAAATTAGAATTTTCTAAGATTCAACATTAGAATTTCTAATATTGGATTTTTTGGAATTTTCTTTCTTAAAAACAATGGTTACAATCGTTCCTTTATTTTGTTCAGACTGCACTTGTATTTCGCCATCATGCATTCTGATGATCTTTGAAGCTAAAGGAAGACCTAAACCATAACCTATATATTTAGCTGCAATTTTTCCTCTGAAGAAAGGTTCATACAGATGCGGAATATCTTCTGGCGGAATACCAATTCCGATATCGTTAATTGCAATCTTAATCCATTCATTATTAGCAGAAAGCGTCACAAAAACCTCATTATTATCAGAATATTTTACGCCATTTGTAATAATATTATTGATGGCTAATTCTAATAATGGCTTATTACACGGAATCAATAACAGATCTGAATCTTTGGGAGCAAAATTAAGTTTGATGCTCACGCGGTTATCCGGATAAATTTTATCCATATCTGATTTTACATCCATCAATAGCTCATCGATTCTGGCAATATCCTGTACTTGTTTTTTGCCGTCATAACCCGTTTGAGTCAGTTTTAATAAACTCTCTGTTAAATTTCCTAATCTTGAAGCCTGACTGTAAATGTTTTCTAACGACTGTATATACTCCGGAACAGCTCTTTCTTTAAAAAGCATAATTTCAGACTCGGCAATAATTGTTGTAATTGGCGTTTTTAATTCATGTGAAGCATTATTAATGAAGTTCGCCTGAATTTCAAACGAAGTTTCCAGGCGGTCTAACATATCATTAAAAGTATGTGTAAGATCTGAAATTTCATCTGAGTTTTTAACTTCGGGTAATCTGTTATGAAGATTTGAGGCACTAATTCGATTCACTTCTCTGGTAATTCTCGCCACAGGATTAATAACTCCTTTAGCCAATAATCTTCCTAAAAAGAATGCCAAAAGTATGAATCCGATACCTCCAAAAATCAATATTTTTGCAATATAAACGGTAGTTGTTTTTCCGCGTTTATCTCTGGCACCAACAATTACAATATACCTTTGGTTATTTTCTGTAAAAACCTGACCTAAATAATATTTGCTGTTAATCTCAAAATAGTCTTTCCCAGTATTTAAAATATTGGAATAAAACTCATTGGGCAAATTTAGATTTGTATTGTAATCAAAACTATTGGCGCTGTTTATTTTAAGAACATATTCTTCTTCCTCAATAAGTTCTTCCAGTCCATTTTTTTTAAGTTCACTATAATACCTGCTTTTTTCAGGATCATTCTGAAAATGAATTGAAGCCACAATTTTTGCCCTGTCCTCTAATCTTTTCAGGAAATGGTATCTGTTATTCTCCCGAAACAATACAAAAACGATAATACACAATAGCAGTGTACTAAAGGTAGAAAGGGCAACATAAGTAAAAGTAATTTTTTTTCTTATATCCATTTTATGGCTGTATAATATAACCTAAACCTTTCATGGTATGAATTAGTTTGGTTGTAAAAGGTTTGTCTATTTTTTTTCTTAAATAATTGATATAAACATCCACAACATTGGTATTCATATCAAAATTAATGTCCCAGACATTATCTAAAATCTGATCTCGGGAAACAATTCTGCCTGTATTTTTAGCTAAATAATATAGTAATTTAAATTCCTTGGCCGTTAAAACAATAGATTCTCCATCGCGTTTAACCGTTTTTGCCTGACTATTTATCTCTAAATCGCCAATTATTATAGTGTCTGTTTTTTCAGTTTCCTGATTGGCTCTGCGATTTAAGGCATTTACCCTTGCATCAAGTTCTCCGAATTTAAAAGGCTTTACCAAATAATCATCTGCACCGGCATTAAGTCCGGTTACAATATTTTCTGAAGTTCCGAGTGCAGTCAAAAGTAGAATAGGAACAAAATTTTTGGCAGTACGCAATCTTCTGCAAATCTCAATTCCGTTAATATCAGGCAGCATTACATCTAAAACTACTACATCAAAAGTATAATTCTGAAGCATTTCCAAGGCCGTTTTGCCATCAAGGGCCACG
The DNA here is from genome assembly GCF_946478785.1 of uncultured Flavobacterium sp. The sequence goes on along the minus strand of NZ_CAMLDD010000003.1, from coordinate 207,696 downwards.
CTGACATCATTGTTGTTTTCAGCGAATCCTTTTCGTAAAATGGAAAGTAGATTTGGTTCGTCTTCGACTATGAGTAATTTCATTGAGTAAATGTATTATTAACAAAAATAAGAATTGAATTAGAAAATAGTAGTTAAACAGAAGCTTTATTGAAAAATAATAAACCCGACAGGTTTAAAGACTTGTCGGGTTTTATCTCTTTTATAAATTACTTTAGAACTTCAGCACCGGCTACAGCTACAGTATGGTCGTTTTCAACACTGCTTCCACTAACTCCAATAGCGCCAATAATTTCCCCACTTGAATTTTTAATCAAAACACCTCCCGGAAAAGTGATCAATCCTCCATTAGAATGTTCGATATTATAAAGTGGCGCTCCAGGTTGTACAGCATCAACCAAAGCAGCCGTATCCATAGTAAACCAGGCAGCCGTTTTTGCTTTCTTCTGAGATATATCTATCGAACCTAGCCAGGCACCATCCATTCTGGCAAATGCAACCAGATTGGCTCCTGCGTCTACCACACAAATGTCCATTTTTGTGTCAATTTCTACAGCCTTATTTTTTGCTGCAGCAATTGCTTTTTCAGCTTGTTCTAATGTAATATTCATACTATTCTCTTTTAATTTGGTTGCTTATAAAACTACAATTTACTTATATAACTTCCGTACATATCTTTAAACTGATGTCCTTGGGCGAAACGATCCTTACTTAACTTTTTATATTCTACCAAAGCCCATAAAATAAATTCTTTCATGAAATACTGATCTTTTTTATCTAATTGCGGCTGGTATTTTTTTACCAAAGTATCCAAAGGAGTAACCTCATCTAAAATAGTTTGATATTCAGCATCAGAAGCTTCGTCTAATAATTCGAAGCCGCTTTCTGCAAAAAACCATTCAATTAAATCTGAATAAGGTGTTTTTTCGCCTGGTTTTTCCAGTTTTTCAATTTTTGGAAAGTAATCAGAAAATAAAGTTCTAATTGCCGAACCAATCAAATTCTGAGCTACAGCAGCAGCTCCCTCCTGTTCTCCTTCATATACCAACTCTACTTTTCCGGTTATAGCTGGAATGATTCCGATGAAATCTGATAAACGCAAAACAGTTTTATCTGTTCCGGCTTTTAAGGCGCGACGTTCTGCAGTGCTTATTAAATTCTCAAAAGCTGTAATACTCATTCTTGCACTTACACCACTTTTGTTATCGATATATTCACTTTCACGTGCTTCAAAACTTATTTGTTCCAGAATATCTTTTGCCAGACCTGGCACATAAACAATATCACTTTGTGTTTCATCTAATTTTGCTTCCTGCTCCGTAATTGTTCTTGCAATGGCAACGCTTTCCGGATAATGTGTCAGGATTTGAGAACCAATTCTGTCTTTTAAAGGCGTTACAATACTTCCTCTATTGGTATAATCTTCCGGGTTTGCCGTAAATATAAATTGCATATCCAAAGGCATTCTTAATTTAAAACCTCTAATCTGAATATCGCCTTCCTGTAGAATATTGAAAAGTGCCACCTGAATTCGAGCTTGTAAATCGGGTAATTCGTTGATAACAAAAATACAGCGATTCGCTCTCGGAATCATTCCGAAATGTATCACGCGATCATCTGCATACGATAATTTCAGATTCGCAGCTTTTATCGGGTCAACATCACCAATTAAATCGGCTACGGTAACATCCGGCGTTGCTAATTTTTCAAAGAAACGCTCGCTTCTGTGCAGCCATGATATTGGGGCTTCATCTTTCTTTTCAGCAATTAAATCTTTTGCAAAACGTGAGATTGGATTTAACGGATCGTCATTAATTTCAGAACCAGTCACAAACGGAATATATTCATCTAGCAATTCGATCATTTTACGGGCAAGTCTGGTTTTAGCCTGACCCCGAAGTCCCAATAAATTAATATTATGACGAGATAAAATAGCACGCTCTAATTCAGGAATTACTGTGTTTTCAAAGCCATGAACACCTTCAAAAACGGGCTGTCCTGATTTTATTTTCTCACGGAGAATATTTCGCAATTCATCTTTGATATTCGTGCTTTTATATCCTGAAGCCTTTAGTTGACCTAATGTATTTATATTATTTATTTCCATTTTTTGAAATATCTGTTTGTTGTTTATTTAAATGTGTTAGACGCACTGCTGTGCGTCTCTACGGAATTATCGAACTCTTTTCTTTCTATTCGTTTCATAATCTTCGAAAATCATTTCTCCAAGACCTTTTAATCCGGTGTAAAATGCTTTTCCCTGATTGGCTTCTGTAAAATGATTGACAAAGCGCTGTAAATAAGGATCGTTTGCAATCATAAAAGTCGTAATTGGAATGTGTAATTTTCTCGCCTGTTGCGCCTGTGTGTAGCATTTATCTACAATATATTCGTCGAGACCATTGCTGTTCATGTAATACGAACCGTCGCGCTCTCGCACACAGCTTGGCTTACCATCTGTAATCATGAAAATTTGCTTGTTGGTATTTCGCTTCCTGCGTAAAATATCCATTGCCAATTGAAGTCCGGCAACGGTATTGGTATGATAAGGACCAACCTGCAAATACGGTAAATCCTTAATTGGAATTGTCCAGGCATCGTTTCCGAAAACCAAAATATCCAAGGTGTCTTTTGGATAACGCGTTGTAATTAGTTCGGCCAAAGCCATCGCAACTTTTTTGGCAGGTGTGATTCGGTCTTCACCATACAAAATCATGCTGTGGCTAATGTCAATCATCAAAACGGTACTCATTTGTGCTTTGAATTGCGTTTCCTCAACAACCAAATCATTTTCGGTTAGCATGAAACTTTCTACGCCGTTATTAATTTGAGCATTTCGCAAACTTTCTGTCAGTGAAATACGTTCTAATCCATCACCAAAATTAAACTCCCTAAATTCTCCGGTATGTTCATCGCCATTTCCGGCATGTTTGGTTTTGTGATTTCCGCTTCCGGCACGTTTTAAATTTCCGAATATCTGATCCAAAGCTTGCTGACGAATAGCTCTTTCTGTTTTAGCAGTAATTCCAAAACCAGCTGTACCATCAGGCTTTGCTTCGTCTTTTATGTAGCCTTTCTTTTTTAAATCTTCGATAAAATCATCGATTGTGTAGTTCTCGTCGGTTAGTTTATATTCCTTATCCAACTCACGAAGCCAGTCTATAGCTTCATCAAAATCTCCCGAAGTATGGGTGATCAGCTCCTTGAAAATTCCAAAAAGTTTTTCAAACGGAGACTGAAACGGCGCTTCGTAAGTCTTGAAATAAAAACCTCTTTTAAATTCGTTTTTCATAGTTCTAAAATTAATCTATTTTGGAACTATGCAAAACGAAACGTTTATTAATTTTTAGTTAAAGTATTCATTAAAAACGAATAGAAATCAGTGATAATACTGACAATTATTCAAATTCCGTCCAGATAAAACCAGACATCATTTTCGAATTTAAAGGTTGAAAATTCATGATGAATCTGTGATTTTTGATTTTCATCAAAAAAATAGGCGTTGAACTCCACCTTATTCTCCGTGTAAAATAAAATTTCCAGTTGTCGCCATTTATTGCTCGTAGCCCATTTTAAAATTTCGGCTTTTGAGTAATATTGTCTTTCAGAAACATAAGTAGTTTCCAAAAGATAATCGGCATTATGAGTGGCATAAGCTGAATATCTCGAACGCATCAAAGCTAATGCTGTTGGTGCTTTTTGATTCTTTTCAAGATATAATCCGCAGCAATCTGTGAACAGCAAACCTGTGTCGCAAAAGCATTTTTTACTCTCCATCAACCTGCTCTTCGCCATTCAATTTTACATGCAGCTGATTCAATAAAACCTGATATCGGCTTATTTCCCTTAGCTCTTCATCTTCTTCTGCAAAATCCAGCATTTCATCTAATACTTCACTTACATCAAGCAATTTGTTATTTGCTTCTCTGTTATTTTCTGCAGCAATCAAATCAATGATTTCCTGTACGCTCGCTTTTAAACTTTCAAATTTGGTATTCATCTTATATTGGTGTTTTCGTTATCAAAATTTGGGCGTGCCCCGCAAAAAAGCGGGTCGCGTTTTCGGCTTTATCTCTTCATTTCATTACGAGGATACCGCCTCTACCGCTCACGCAAAACCAGAACTTTTATCTATTCCGGACCTTTTTGGTTAAACTTCTTAATAATTTCTTTTAGCTTTTCCTTACGTGCAATTTCAGCCTGTTTTACTTTGTTTTGGGCTTTGTGCAATTTGTCATTATGCTTTTTGATATTCCTTTCGTTGTTGCGTCCCATTATATTTCTCTTTTAATTTCTTCTAAAGCCTTCTCTGTATAAATCAATTCATCAATGATTTGTTTTCTTAACTCGGCTATATCATCATAATCAAAATATTTTGCCCATGATGTCAGTTGTTGCAGATTCCTGATTTGTTTGATACGTTTTGTAGTTTCAAAACTCGTTCTCAGAATTGCTTTTTTATCATACTCCGGATTATTTTTATGCTGATAAATTACCGTATTTTTATCATAATCTGCTTCGATATAATATAATTTTTCTTCAGCATTATCCAGATAAAATTCACTCCATGCCGCAAAACCTATTTTTGTTTTAGATGGAGTTTCTGGTTCCATCGCAACCAATCTCCATTTGCTGTTGGCCAGTCTTCCCCAGTGATTCGAAACACGGTACATTCCGGCTTCGGTATAATAATAGGTACTCCCTGCTTTGCTTTCAAACTGAATTTTCAATCCTTTAACAGCTTCCGGCAATACTTCATTAAATACACAGAATGTATTCTTGAAGGAATTTGGATGTGGCTTAAAGTTTTTTTGCATTGTGCAAATATACTGAGATTAACGAACTTAGTTGCTATGTTTTATTCTCATTTTTGTCACTTCGACGAAGGAGAAGTCACACTCGTTGCTCGTCCTCAGTGATTGCTTCTTCGTCGAAATGATAAGTTTGTGGTTGCGTTGTAATAAAAATCACAGATATACACATTTAAAGATTAAAAAAGCTTTTGCGAACCTTTGTGAAAATCTTTGCGATTCTTTGCGGAAAAATTAACCCGCAAATTTGAAAAGAATATTGATTAACTTTGCATCTTCAATTTAAAATAAAATACTATGTCTAAGGATTCGCAAGAAAAAATGCCTCAAAAAGGAGTTTATACCGGTATCATCGAAAAAGATGAAAACAACAATTATTTTTGTGGTGAGTATCTTTTAGATTACAAAATGGCGCATTCTAACTTTACTATCGGAGATTGGATTACGATTAAATCGGTTATCGAAAACCCAAGTGATATCAGCTATAATAAATATCCGAAGAAATCTAAAAACTTCGATAAGGCAAATCATAAACCGGAGAACAAATAATTTTGTTTCAGGTTTTCCTTGTTTGCTTCGCCAGTTCGGCTAAAGCCTCGTGTCAGGTTCCAAGTTGAAAAAGGGACAAATTTAACCGCCTTCAAAATATTTAATAATTTAGATTACCAAAAATTCGCAAAGCTGTTTCAACAAACAGCTTTGCGAATTTTGCATTTTAAAGCTTTAAGTCAAATTATTTGCGTACTCGCGTTTTAAATAAATCTGCTTGAGTAAATCGACATCATAATCATATTTACATTCTACGTTTAACTTCTAACATTTAACAAATAACTTTTCTGAATATTTTTTCTATCAAAAGTAAAAAGTTAAAAAAAAGTGTACCTTTGCAAAAAATTTGTCTTTTTGAACAATTAACATCAATTTCAAACTAATAGACAAGTAGTTACCTTTATTTATGAAAAAAATAGTTGAATACAGAAAGTTACTAAACGTAGACAAAACTGCAGAATTAAAAGATTTAAAAACCATTTATCGTAATGCGATGAAAGAAGCTCATCCTGATAAATTTCAGGGAGATGAAGCAGGTTTAAAAGCTGCAGAAGAAAAAAGTAAAGCTATCATTGAGGCATACCACTTTTTAGTAAGTATTAATCCTGAGACGATTAAAGCTAATTTACCTGAATATACAGAAACGATTTCGACTTGTTCAATTACTGATTATAAGTTTGTTGATGGTCGTTTGATTATCGATTTTTCTAACGGAAGTGTGTACGAATACATTAGTGTTCCTAAAGCTACTTATGTGAAAATGGTAAATGCTGATTCACCAGGAAGATTCGCTAAAAGACACATTTTGAACTCTTTTACGTGGAGAAAGAAAACAAATCAGGAATAGAGATTTCTACCATAATATTTTTAAAAGCATTCTGACACCAGAATGCTTTTTTTATGCTAAAAAACATTAAAATCATTGCTTTAATTCTGAATAATAAAATTATCGGCTATTTTTTAGCTGACAAAAAACAGCTAAAACACTAAATATAAGACTATTGAAATAAAAAAAACTATAACAAAATTTTAGGTAGTAAAATTGTTGATGTTTTATATTTTTAAATACTTTTGTTGCACAAATCAATTAACTAATTAATTTTTTATAATGAAAAAAATATTTTTTTTACTTACCGCTTCTGCAGCGATAATTTCTTGCAGTAAAGTTAAAGACGGAGAATTCCTTATTACCGGAACTGCAAAAGGAATTGAGAACGGAAAAACTATAATCCTGCAAGGTCAGGACCCAACAACAATGGCAGTTTTACCACTTGACACTGTAAAAGTTGAAAATGGAAAATTTGAAATAAAAGGAAAAGTTACTGAACCTGCTTTTCATAGTTTAGTTATTCAGGATTTACAAGGCCCTGTTATGTTTATCTTAGAAACTGGTGAAATTAAAATTGAGGTTGATAAAGACAGTATTCATAAATCAAAAATTTCCGGAACTTACAGTAATGACGAGTTTGTAAAATTCAACGAAGATCTTACTAAAGTTCAAAAAAGCTTAATTGATTTTCAAAAAAACAATACCCAAAAAATGCAACAAGCCCAACAAGCTCAGGATACAGCTGTTATCAATGGCTTGATGAAACAATACATGGCTATTCAAACTGATGTTCAGGCAGAATCAAAAAAGAAATATACAGCTTATGCTGAATCACATCCAAAATCTTTTATTTCAGCTTTAATTATTCAAAGTATGGCTAATGACCCAACTGCTGATGTCAAAAAAACAGAAGCTTTATACAACTCTTTAGACGAGTCTTTGAAAAACACAAAACCAGGAAAAGCTACTAAAGAAAAAATCGGTCAAATGAAATTGCCTACAGTTGGTGCATCAGCTCCTCCTGTTGGCAGCGCTAAATGAAGATCAGATTTCTCAGCTCCTAATCCTGATGGCAAAACAATATCACTTAAGGAAAGCTTAGGAAAAGTTACAATTGTAGATTTCTGGGCTTCATGGTGTGGACCATGCAGAAAGGAAAACCCTAATGTTGTAGCAATTTATAAAGAACTGCATCCAAAAGGATTAAATATTATTGGTGTTTCACTTGATAAAGAAGCATCAGCCTGGAAAGAAGCCATAGCAAAAGACAATTTAAGCTGGACACAGGTTTCTAACTTAAAATTCTGGGATGAGCCAATTGCAAAGCAATACGGAGTAGAATCTATTCCTGCAACCTTTATACTTGACGCATCAGGTAAAGTTGTTGCACAGGATTTAAGAGGCCCTGAATTAAGAGCAAAAATTCTAGAGCTTTTAGCAAAATAATATACCATAAAAAAACTCCAGATTTTCATCTGGAGTTTTTTTATGTCTAAAATTAAATCTTAAATTTTGATTACTTTACAAATTCAATTTTTTGAACTTCTTCTTCGTTTACACTATCGAAGAATCCTTGTTCATTCATCCAGTCATCACTAAATACTTTGCTCATATAACGAGAACCATGATCTGGAAAGATAGCAATAATATTACTGTCTTTGGTAAACTCTCCTTCTTCTGCGTATTGTTTAATTGCCTGCATTACCGCACCCGAAGTATACCCAACAAACAAACCCTCTTTACGAGTAATTTCCCTTGCTGTATGAGCGCTTTCTTCATCTGTGACCTTTATGAATTTATCGATGATATCGAAATCAGTTGCTGCCGGAATTAAATTTTTTCCTAAACCTTCAATTCGGTATGGGTATATTTCCTTATTATCGAAATCTCTTGTCTCGTGATATTTTTTCAATACCGACCCAAAAGCATCAACGCCAAGTATTCTAATATTTGGATTTTGTTCTTTTAAGTATTTTGCAGTTCCGGAAATAGTTCCTCCAGTTCCGCTGCAAGCAACAAGGTGTGTTATTTGTCCTTTTGTCTGTTGCCAGATTTCAGGACCTGTAGTGTTGTAGTGTGCATCAATATTTAATTGGTTAAAATATTGATTAATATAAACAGAACCTTTAGTTTCTTCATGCAAACGTTTTGCAACATTGTAATAAGATCTTTCATCATCTGCTGAAACGTGAGCCGGACAAACATAAACTTTTGCCCCTAAACTTCTCAGCATGTCAATCTTATCTTTGGATGATTTTGAACTTACTGCCAATATACAGTTATAGCCTTTTATAATGCTTACCATAGCTAAACTAAAACCTGTATTTCCTGATGTTGTTTCGATTATGGTATCACCTGGAGATAAAATTCCTTTTTTCTCCGCTTCTTCAATGATGTATAATGCTATCCTATCTTTTGACGAATGTCCCGGATTAAAAGCTTCTACCTTTGCGTAGAAATTTCCTTCTAACCCTTCGGTGACTTTATTTAGCTTAATAAGCGGGGTGTTACCTATTAACTCTAAAACATTATTATAAGCATTTATTTCTTCTTTCATAAAAAAATAGTTAATCAAGGTATCTTAAAATAACCCCGATAGGTTGCAAATTTAACAAAAAATTTCTAATTAGCTTTTAATTTTCTCTAAATCTAATAAAAAACTAAACTCCTTTGCTAGGTCTTTTAAAGCCTGAAAGCGCCCTGAAGCCCCGCCATGACCAGCATCCATATTAGTATTTAAAAACAATACAGTATCATTTGTTTTTAAATTTCTAAGCTTAGCCACCCATTTAGCCGGTTCCCAATATTGTACCTGCGAATCATGCAATCCGGTTGAAACATACATATTAGGATATTCTTGCTCTTTTATATTATCATATGGTGAGTACGACAACATATATTCATAATATTTTTTATTATTAGGGTTTCCCCATTCGTCGTATTCCCCGGTTGTTAGCGGAATACTATCATCCAGCATTGTTGTAATAACGTCTACAAAAGGTACCTGGGCTATAACTCCGTTGTACAATTCAGGAGCTTCATTTACGATAACGCCCATCAAAAGTCCTCCGGCAGACCCTCCCTCTGCATATAAATGTTTCGAAGAAGTATATTTCTCTTTAATGACAAATTTAGAGCAATCAATGAAATCTGTAAAGGTATTTTTCTTTTTTAACAGTTTCCCTTCTTCATACCATTGTCTTCCCAAGTCTTCTCCTCCCCTAATATGGGCAATAGCGTAGATAAATCCCCGATCTAACAAAGAAAGCCTGGTTGATGAAAAATAGGTATCCATTGTAATTCCGTAAGAACCGTATGCATAAAGTAATAACGGATTCTTGCCATCTTTCTTTAATCCTTTTCGGTAAATCATTGAAACAGGAATTTTGACACCATCTCTGGCTGTTACCCAAACTCTTTCTTCTATGTAATTATTTTTATCAAATTTCCCTCCTAAAACCTCTTGTTCTTTTAAGATTTCCTTGGTTTTAGTTTTCATGTTAAAATCAATTACTGACGATGGCGTTGCAAGTGACTGATAACTATAACGCAAAATATCTGTATCGAAATCTATGTTTGTTGTAGTGTAAGCATTATAAGTTTCACTTCCAAAAGGTAAATAATAATCCGGTTCATCATTCCATGGCATGATTCGAATATGATTCAAACCATTGGAGCGCTCTTCAACTACTAAGTAATTTTTGAAAATTTCAATATCTTCCAATAAAACATCTTCCCGATGTGGAATAAGATCTTTCCAGAACCTTTTTTCTGTTCTGTTTTCAGGCGTTTTCATCAGCTTAAAGTTGGTTGCCTTATCTTTATTGGTCAAAATATAAAATGAGTCTTCATAATGTGAAATACTGTATTCTAAACCACGAACACGAGTCTGAAAGACTTCGAATTCCCCGTCAGGATTATCAGAATTCAAAATTCTGTATTCAGTCGTTAAAGTACTTCCTGAACCAATAACAATATATTTTCTGGATTTTTCTTTGCTTAACGAAACATTAAAGGTTTCATCAGTTTCATTAAAGACTAAAACATCAGTTGCTGAATCTGTATTTAATTTATGTCTGAATACCTTATCTGATCGTAAAGTAACTTCGTCTTGTCTGACATAAAAAATGGTGTTGTTATCATTTGCCCAGACTGATTCTCCGGTTGCATTTTCTATTTTATCTGCCAGGATTTCTCCGGTTTCTAAATTTTTAACCTGAATTGTGTAAATCCTTCTGCCCACAACATCAACAGCAAAACTTGCAAATTTGTTATCAGGACTAACACTTAAACCTCCTAACTTAAAATAAGTATTTCCTTTTGCTAATTCATTGCAATTAAACATAACTTCTTCTTCTGCAGAAAGGCTTCCTTTCTTTCTGGAAAAAATAGGATAATCCTGCCCTGTTTCAAAGCGGGTAATGTAGTAATACCCATTATAAAAATAAGGAACAGAGGAATCATCTTCTTTAATTCTGCCTTTCATTTCTTCATATAAGGCATCCTGAAGACCTTTTGTATGCGAAGTCATACTCTCGTAGTATGCATTTTCCTGGTTTAAATAATCAATTACTTCCGGGTTTTCCCTGTCATTCAGCCAAAAATAATTATCGATTCGGGTTTCTTTATGTTTTTTTAATGTTTTTGGAATTATTTTGGCCTTTGGAGCCGATATGTCGTTTTGCATTGATTGAGCATTAATTTTTATATGAAACGAGACAAAAATACTATAAACACAATAGAACAGAATTAATTTTTTCATAAAATATTGTATTATATAATACAGCAATATACTAATTTTGTATGAAATAATTTAAAATCAACAAAATGGATTTAATGGGAATGATGGGTAAACTTAAAGAAACCCAACAAAAAATTGAAGATACAAAAAAGCGCCTTGACAATGTTTTAATTGATGAGCAAAGTGCTGATGGATTATTAAAAGTAACATTAACAGCTAATAGAAAAGTAAAATCAATCTCTATCGATGACTCTTTGTTTGAAGATAAAGAACAATTGGAAGATTACTTAATCGTAACTCTAAATAAAGCTATCGAAAAAGCAACAAGCGTAAATGAAAGAGAACTGGATGCTGTAGCGAAGATGGATATGCCAATGATTCCGGGAATGGATAATTTATTTAAGTAGGTACAAAGGTTTAAAAAAAGGGGCAAAGGCACAAAGTTTCTTTCATTGCGAATAAATCTTTGTGCCTTTGGATCTCTGTTACTTTGAACCTCTTTTAAAACTTTTGAAGCGTGTCAATCACATACGTATGCATTACTTCTTTATAATCTAAATGTGTTACGATTCGGAGTTTGTTGTGTCCAAGCGAGCTGATTAAAATATTTTTCTGTTTTAATTTTTCTATCAAAAGCTGATCGCTGTAACCTTCTGCTAATGAAAAAATCAAAATATTAGTTTCCACCGGCTCAATGGCTGAAATCCATGGTTTTGTGCTTAAAACTGCTGCAATCTCCTTAGCTCTGCGGTGATCCTCAGCCAATCTTTCAATATTATGTGCCAAAGCATACAATCCGGCTGCTGCCAAATAACCAACCTGACGCATTCCGCCACCTAGTATCTTCCTGATTCTTAACGCTCTGTGAATATCTGCTTTGGATCCTAATAATACAGATCCAATTGGCGCACCCAAACCTTTTGACAAACAAACCGAAATAGTGTCGAAAATTGATCCAAATTCTTTCGGATTCTGTCTTTTTGCAACTAATGCATTCCAAATTCTGGCTCCATCCAAATGGAATTTCAAATTATTAGCATCGCAAACTTTTTTTATTTCTCTTAAATCTTCTAATTCATAGCAGGCACCACCTCCTTTATTGGTTGTATTTTCTACACAGACCAAACTTGTTAACGGACTGTGGTAAAACTCCGGATCATTGATGGCTGCAGCAACCTGTTTGGCATTAATCATTCCTCTGTCACCGTCTAATAAACAGCATGAAACCCCGCTGTTAAAAGAAACCCCACCACCTTCATAATGATAAACATGTGCATATTTATCGGCAATTAATTGTTCTCCCGGCTGTGTATGCAATTTAATTGCAGTTTGATTCGCCATAGTTCCTGACGGAAAAAAAAGTCCAGCTTCCATACCAAAAAACTCAGCAACCCTGGTTTCTAACTCGATAACCGTCGGATCCTGTCTGTATACATCATCGCCAACATGAGCGTTGAACATATACTGCAACATTTCATATGAAGGTTTGGTAATAGTATCGCTAATTAAATTTATTTCCATATTCTAAAAACTATATCTTATTTTTGTACAACAAAATTACGTATTACTAATAGTTATTCCGGGAAAGTTTTATAATTTTTCACTCATGAATTACTTTAGAAACAAAATAACGTAATATTTATAAGAAACATATAAAACTACTATTAATTTATGACAACTACCGAACAAATAAAAGGTATTGTGGAGCGCCTTGGTGCGTTGAGGAGGTATCTTTGACGTTGATGCCAAACTAATTGAAATTGCCAACGAAGAAGAAAAAACCTTCGCACCCGACTTTTGGAACAATGCAAAAGAAGCTGAAATCATTGTAAAAAACCTTCGAAACAAAAAAAAATGGATTGAAGATTACAACAAAGCCATTGAACTTACTGACGAGTTACAGCTGGCACATGATTTTTATAAAGAAGGAGAACTTTCTGCAGAAGAATTAGACGAGCATTACAACACAACTCAGACTCATATTGAAAACATTGAGTTCAAGAACATGCTTTCTGATGAAGGTGACAGCCTTAGTGCTGTAATTCAGATTACTGCCGGAGCCGGTGGAACTGAAAGCTGCGACTGGGCCGGAATGCTGATGCGTATGTACATGATGTGGGGCGAAAGCTATGGCTACAAAATAAAAGAACTGAACTTTCAGGAAGGTGAGGTTGCAGGTATCAAAACTGTGACTTTAGAATTTGAAGGCGATTATTCTTTTGGCTACTTAAAAGGAGAAAATGGCGTACATCGATTAGTCCGAATTTCGCCTTTTGACAGCAATGCCAAACGCCACACTTCTTTTGCTTCTGTTTACGTATATCCGTTAGTTGATGACAGTATCGAAATTGACATTAACCCTGCTGATATCGAAATTACAACTTCGCGTTCAAGCGGTGCCGGAGGACAAAACGTAAATAAGGTTGAGACAAAAGTCCAATTGGTACACAAGCCAACAGGAATCCAGATTCAATGTTCTGAAACCCGATCCCAGCAAGACAATAGGCAGCGTGCGATGCAAATGTTACGTTCTCAATTGTATGAAATCGAATTGAAGAAACAACAAGCTCAACGTGCCGATATCGAAGCCGGAAAGATGAAAATCGAATGGGGTTCGCAAATACGTAATTATGTAATGCAGCCTTATAAATTGGTAAAAGATGTTCGAACGGGTTATGAAACCAGCGATGTAGACGGTGTTATGAACGGAAATATAGATCCGTTTTTAAAAGCATTCCTAATGATGATGGGACAAAAAGAGGAAGAATAAAGTTCTCATAACAATTACAAAACAAGGTAAACTTGGAACGTGAAACTTTAAACGTGAAACTAAAAAAAAAGTTATGATAAAATGGGCAGATGTAATTCGTTTTACAAATAAAGGAAATCCAACTCCCGAGAAAAGAGTGGAGAAAACAGAAGCAGAATGGAAGCAGCTTTTAACACCCGAAGAGTTTCAGGTAACCCGTTTAAAAGGTACTGAAAGATCATTTAGTTCTGAACTTTGCAGTTTATTTGATCCGGGAATATACGAATGCAAGTGTTGCGGCACTTTGCTTTTTGATGCATCTGAAAAATTTGAATCAGGAACAGGCTGGCCTTCTTTTACACAGCCAATTAAAGAAAATGCGATTGGTTATCATGCCGACAAATCATACGGAATGATTCGTGTTGAAGTAGTCTGCAACACCTGTGATGCACATTTGGGGCATGTATTTCCAGATGGTCCTGAACCAAGTGGTTTGCGTTATTGCATCAATGCTGTTTCACTTTCTAAAATAAAAGAATAATTAAAATTTTTATTTATTAAAAAGCGGTTCTCCTAAATTAAAGAGAATCGCTTTTTTTTGTCGATTTGTACTTTGAAAAAATTGCATTTTAAAATTTATCTTACCAAAATATTCCTTAAAAAACAATGCGACAAAAATTAGCATTTTTTATATATCATGCTATCATTTAAGTTTTTAAGTGGCTATAAAAAATTAATTTCATCTTATTTATTCGAAATAAACAAAAAGTATTTTTTTGAAAAACAGTAATATCAGAAGCCGCAATTTGATTAAAAATTCATTTATAAAACATAATGCAATATCTATCCGTTTTATCATTAGAACTGAGATTTCATAAGTAAAAATTGAATTTCAGTATCTCTTAAAATTACTAAACAATCAAAAATTTAATAGAATAAATGTTAAATTTGTACTATTTAAACTATTATTTAAAAGACTTTTCAAAAAACTTAAAAATAATATTAGGTAATTAAAAACTAATTGATTTTATTTGGCACAAAATAACCTATAAAACAATTCATTCATTAGATGAAATCCTATTCAATTCAAGAAATTAACGAAGTTATAAATGGTGTAATTTATGGCACTACTTCTCAATGTATTACAGCTACGGAGCAATTAGAAAAAGCTACGATTTCTGAAATCTCATTTATAGGAAATAAAAAATATGAAAAATTCTGGGAAGCGTCAAAAGCCTCTATTGCAGTTGTAAATGAAGACATTTCGATTGAACCAGGAGAAAATCGCGCTTTTATTAAAGTAAAAAATGCCGATTTGGCTATGTCTCAAATCCTGGCACTTTTTGCCCCGCCTACACCAATATTTCACAATAATATTCATAAAACAGCAACAATTGATGAAACTGCTGTTATTGGCGAAGGTGCAAGAATTGGAGCTGGCTGTTATATTGGTCCAAAAGTAGAAATCGGAGCAAATGTTACTATTTATCCAAACGTAACGATTTTAGATGAATGCACTATTGGTAAGGATACAATTATCTGGCCAGGAGCAGTTGTTCGCGAACGTTGTCATATTGGTAACGATTGTATTATTCATCCAAATGCAACAATTGGTGCAGATGGTTTTGGTTTCCGCCCATGCAGCGAAAAAGGTTTGGTGAAAATTCCACAAATCGGAAATGTAATTATCGGGAACGGAGTTGAAATTGGAGCCAACACTTGTGTTGATCGCGGAAAATTCAGTTCTACCGTTCTAGGAGATGGCTGTAAAATTGACAATTTAGTTCAAATTGGACATAATAGTAAATTAGGTAAGTTTTGTATTATGGCCGGAAATAGCGGTTTAGCTGGTTCCGTAACTTTAGGAAATGGTGTTATTATTGGCGGAAGTGCCTCTATAAAAGATCATACTACAATTGGTGACGGGGCTATCGTTGGAGCTGGTTCTGGTGTAACAGGAGATATCGCTGCAGGGAAAACAATGCTAGGCTATCCTGCTGTTGAAGCACGTGATGCCTTGAAACAATGGGCTATTTTAAAACGATTGGTTTGTGATTCTAAAAAATAATCGAAAACATATTTAAATATTCAAAACAGAAGTTTCGCTTCTGTTTTTTTGTTTATAACAAGTTCTCAATATTCTATTTCCTTCTGAAATCATTTATTTTTTTGGATATCAGAACACTCCTTTCATTCCATCTTCAGAAAACATTTTTATTATGTGGGTTTCAATTGATTTTGTAAATTAGCCAACACTATTTTGTAAAAACATCAATTTCTTATGGATTTAAACTTCAATAAAAACGAAGATCACAATAAACTATTACTTTCCGAATTAAAACAAAAATTTGCCAAAGTAAAATTGGGCGGAGGCGAAAAACGCATTGAAAAATTACATTCAGAAGGCAAAATGACAGCCCGTGAACGTATTGATTATTTGTTGGATGAAAATGCTAAAAGTATAGAAATAGGTGGTTTTGTTGGAGAAGGAATGTATGCAGAACATGGAGGATGTCCTTCGGGAGGAGTTGTAATTAAAATTGGATATATCCGAGGAAAACAGTGCATTGTTGTCGCTAATGATGCAACAGTTAAAGCCGGTGCCTGGTTTCCTATTACAGGAAAGAAAAATTTACGTGCGCAGGAAATCGCCATGGAAAACAGACTGCCCATTATTTATTTGGTAGATAGTGCCGGTGTTTATTTACCGCTTCAGGATGAAATTTTTCCTGATAAAGAACACTTTGGACGAATCTTTAGAAATAATGCCCAAATGAGCAGCATGGGAATTACCCAAATTGCTGCCGTAATGGGAAGCTGTGTTGCCGGAGGAGCTTATCTTCCAATTATGAGTGATGAAGCTTTGATTGTCGATAAAACGGGAAGTATTTTCCTTGCGGGTAGTTATCTTGTAAAAGCCGCTATTGGAGAAACCATCGATAATGAAACATTAGGAGGGGCCACAACACATTGCGAAATCTCTGGCGTAACCGATTATAAAGCAAAAGACGATAAAGACGCTTTAGACAAAATAAAAAACATTGTAGATAAAATTGGCGACTATGATAAAGCCGGCTACAGCCGAATCAAAGCTGAAAAACCTGCTTTAGAACCCAAAGACATTTACGGAATTTTGCCAAAAGCCAGAAACGAGCAATACGACATGATGGAAATCATCAATCGATTGGTTGATAATTCTGAATTTGAAGCCTATAAAGATGGTTACGGACAAACGATAATTACCGGTTACGCCCGAATTGATGGCTGGGCTGTTGGAATTGTTGCCAATCAAAGAAAAGTGGTAAAAACCAAAAAAGGCGAAATGCAGTTTGGTGGCGTTATTTACTCCGACAGTGCCGATAAAGCCACCCGATTTATTGCGAATTGTAATCAGAAAAAAATTCCATTGGTTTTTCTACAAGATGTGACAGGTTTCATGGTAGGATCAAAATCTGAACATGGCGGAATCATAAAAGATGGTGCCAAAATGGTGAATGCGGTTAGTAATTCGGTGGTACCTAAATTCACTGTTATTGTAGGCAATTCGTACGGGGCAGGAAATTATGCCATGTGCGGAAAAGCCTATGATCCAAGATTAATTTTTGCCTGGCCAAGTGCAGAACTTGCCGTTATGGGAGGAACTCAGGCAGCAAAAGTTTTAGCTCAGATTGAAGCTTCTTCGCTTAAAGCGAAAGGAGAAATCATAGATGAAGACAAAGAAACAGAATTATTCAACAAAATAAAAGCACGTTACGACGAGCAGACTTCACCATACTACGCCGCTTCAAGATTGTGGACAGATGCAATTATTGATCCCCTTGATACACGCACCTGGATTTCTATGGGAATCGAAGCCGCCAACCACGCTCCTATTCAGAAACAATTTAATCTGGGTGTTATTCAGGTCTGAATTAAGGATTCTCAAAATGCAATTCCTAAACAGTAAAAAACTTATTTCCAGCTACTTAAATAAATATATCGCTAAAAATTAGTAACTTAGTATCTAATTTTAAACACGTAGCATCATGGAAAATGTAAAAAGTTTGAATAAATGGGCAAATTCGCACACTTATTTACCAGTAGATTTAATACGTATTGTTTTGGGTGTTTTTTTGTTTATGAAGGGAATTTGGTTTGTCACAAATGCTCAATATTTACAAGATTTGATTTCTCCTGTTGATCAATATGGAGGTGGAATGTTTCTTTTGCATTATATCGCTCCAGCACATATGATTGGAGGAATAATGATTGTTTTTGGATTACTTACCCGTTGGGCAATTGCTGCTCAATTACCCATATTATTTGGTGCTGTTCTTGTAAATTTCATGGGACGCATGCATTCAGAAAGTTTAATTTTAGCTATAGTGGTATTATTACTTTGTATTTTCTTTTTATTTTATGGAGGAGGAAAACATTCAGCTGATTATTACTTCAAAATGCAGCAATAAAGACATTATCCTCAATCTTATAGAAGTTGAGGATAATTTTTAAGAAGTAATTAGCACTTGAAATTTCTTTAATAGTGTTTTATGACCTAAATTCGCCATCATGAATTGGATTCGTAAAACTGTTATTTTTGTATCACTTTTGATCATAGGATTTTTTGCTTCTCAGGCAAACCATATTGATGTGCAAAAAATAGAGAGTCAAAAAACGGAAACCAATTTCTCTAAATATTATGCAGATTCGTTAGCTTTTATACAGCCACAGTCAAATTATCAATTTGCTGCAAACATTAGAACTAACCAATATCCTGCTGTAATCAAATGGTTTGATTCTTTATTAGCAGCTGTACCAAAATATAAGGCCGTAAAATCATCTTCAAACTTTTCAAATCAATTTTTTAACCAGAGCAAAAAGGTCTTATTGATGCTCTATCCCTTCCATTTTTTCTGGTAGTTAATAATGAAATTTATCCGAAGAATCTATTTCTTCTAAAACAATAAACAGTTTCATCTAAACCGTTTATCATTCATTCATTTTATTCAATTCAAAAAAACATGGAACCAACTATAACCATAATTGGTATTGTGATTGCGATCATAGTGGCAATTCCAATCTATTTTTCAGCACGATCGAGCGCTGCAAACAAATCTAAAATTCTAAATATTAAAAAGAAATACAATCCAACGCACCCTCAGGATTTCGATTTAACAGAATCTCAGAGCAATAAAACGCTTACCATAGATCAAAAACAAGGAAAATTCATTTTAATGAATTTTAATCCAAATCAACAGGAATCAATATTTTTGGATCTAAAAAGTGTTTCTTCCTGCAAATTGGTTTTGACTACTGATGGAAATTCAGACACGATTCTTAAAATCGATTTTGAATTTCAGGAAAAAGAAACTTCTAAAAAAAATACAATACCATTTTATGATTTTGATGATGACCGCATAAAACAAATAAGTGCTTACCAAGATCATATGTTTGCAAAAAAATGGCTTAAAATAATTCAGGATTCTATTTCACGTTAGTTATTTAATTCAGAAAAGAGGCTCATCATGAGTCTCTTTTTATTTATGCTCAATATGATATTTATCATTTTAATTTTTCTGATGACGAAGTAATTTTGGTATTCTAAAATGCTTTTTTATGGAAATTTCACTCACTCAAAAATACAATGTCCCCGGTCCAAGATATACCAGTTACCCAACAGTTCCTTATTGGGATGAAAGTAATTTTACAACCGAAAAATGGACAGCATCATTTCAAAATACTTTTTCTGAAAGCAATTCACAAAACGGAATTAGTTTGTACATCCATCTTCCTTTTTGTGAAAGCATGTGTACTTTTTGCGGATGCAACAAACGGATTACCAAAAACCATTCGGTTGAAGAAACGTATATCAAAGCATTGCTCAAAGAATGGAGTTTGTATTGTAATTTATTTTCTGAAAGACCAAATATTAAAGAAATTCATTTGGGCGGAGGAACGCCAACCTTTTTCTCCAAAAACAATCTGGAGCAACTCATCAACGGCATTTTTTCTTATGCCAATAAAGCCGAAAACTACGAGTTTAGTTTTGAAGGACATCCCAATAATACCACTTACGAACAGCTAAAAAAATTATATGATCTTGGATTTCGCCGGGTAAGTTTTGGCGTTCAGGATTATGCCGAAAAAGTACAAAAAGCCATTCATCGAATTCAGCCGTTTCATAATGTGGCAAAAGTGACTTTTTGGGCAAAAGAAATCGGTTATACCTCAATCGGACATGATATTATTTTCGGATTGCCTTTTCAGACCATTGAAGATGTTGTGGATACCATCGAAAAAACAAATTCTTTAAAACCAGACCGACTGGCGTTTTACAGTTATGCCCATACGCCCTGGATCAAAGGAAACGGCCAACGCGGATTCAATGATGAAGATCTACCCAAAGATGCCGAAAAGCGACAATTATATGAAATTGGAAAACAGTTGCTTTCTAAAAACGGCTATCACGAAATTGGAATGGATCATTTTGCTTTGGCTTCTGACAGTTTGTATAAAGCCAGTCAAAATCAGGAATTGCACCGGAATTTTATGGGTTACAGCGCTTCGAAAACGCAATTGATGATTGGATTGGGTGTTTCGTCTATCAGCGACAGCTGGTACAGTTTTGCCCAAAACACAAAGAACTTAGAAGATTATTATCAGATATTGGAATGGGGTAAATTGCCTGTTGCAAAAGGACATATTCTGGATGATGAAGATTTAATCATCCGAAAACACATTCTGAATTTAACCTGTCAATTTGAAACTTCCTGGAATAATCAAGAACTCTATTTTGATGAAATTCAGGCTGTTTTATCCGAATTGCAAGAAATGGAAAACGACAACCTGATTGTAATTGAAGAAAATAAAATCAGAATTACAGAAGAAGGAAAACCTTTTGTACGCAATATTTGTATGGCTTTTGATTTGTATTTAAAAAGAAAATCACCGGAAAATAATTTGTTTTCGATGACGGTTTAAATTGAAGAATTAGGTGTTTGGAATGAAAGGGTAATTTAGCGCGAAAAAGATTATATTTGGAAAAATATAGAACAAAGTAAAGTTTCGTATATACACTCAAAATTGGGTAGATTATTGATACTTTGTAGAGATATAAAAGTTAGCCACAATTTAAATCAACATTATCAAAAAATGGATACATACATTCAAACAGGTTTAGGGATTTTAGTTTCTGTCTTACTTTTTTTAGTTGGTTATAGACAAACAATTGGAGCAAGAAAAGAAAGAATTAAATCTGCAAATGAAAAATTATTAGAAACAATTTTAAGGAGAATTATACTTGAAAAATATACTCCAAAGAAAGATGATATAATTAGACTTATTGAAGGTAAAGCTAGGGATTATAAAGTTAAACATAAAGACCTTTTGAGTGTTGATCAAATTTTAAATACTGTATATACTCGAATTTTTGAAAACGACTTGATTTCACAAGAACAAAGAGATGAAAATATAGAACGATTATCGTCCCTCTTCATTGTCGACAAAAAAGAAATAAAACAAGATATTGAGCAAACATTTGAAAAATCAAAAGACAAAACAAGAAAAGTTTTTAATCTCCTTGTTTTAACACTAGGTCTTCTCTCTTCAATTATAGGAGTTTCAATTGTATCATTTGACAAACTTGTCAAATTTGACGCAACATTAAATTCAAATATCCTATTAACAATGATTGGTAGCTTAATAGCAACGTTTACCGTTTATTTATTTTTAAGATTTAAAGATAATCAAGAAAGCAGTGATGAAAATGACTTACCAAGAAATCCATTTAGAGATTTTATTAAATTTGAAAAAGAAGTAGTTACTCAATTAAAAAAACTTAATATCGAAACTATCATTCCAAATGGAAAAGATGATGGTTATGATTTGATTGCGTTAATTAATAATGAAAAAGTTGCAATTGAAATTAAATATTGGAAACAAAGAGCTCCTTTCTCATATATCAGACAAATTGTAGCCCGATTACAATCATCAATGGAAAAGTCAGGAATTAAGAAAGGCTATATTGTTACAAACGATTTGTTCGGGATAGGTGAAATATTAAAGCTAGAAGATAACATCCAAATATTGTCTTTAAGTGAACTAAAAGACATAATTAGAAAAAGATAAACTGTGGCTAACACACGCTACAAGCAATTTGAGGATTTAGCTTAATAGAAAAATTGGTTTGTATTTGGAAGATTTCGCAAATCCGAAAGATAAGGCTGATTTAACCCCAAACAGTTGGCAGCGCGAGAACGTTGGCAGAAATCATATCTAAAAAACGGAAAATGCATATTGAAGATTATAGACAAAATGATTACCAACAATTAGTTTTGGCTGTATTGAGTTACTCTGATAAATCAAATATTGAATTGACTTATAATGAATACGCAAATCACGGTTTTGCAAATACAATGTTTGATATTCAAGATTTAGAAAATCAAGATAATTATATACATAATGGTAGAAGAAATATAGTAAGTGTTTCAATGTGGTTTTTAGCATTAGAAGCTTATATAAATGCTATTTGCAAAGTCACTTGCATCATAAAACAACTAAAGATTGATGAGGTAATTAATAAGGAAATTTCTGGAAGAATTGTCTTTCTCATTGAAGAACTTGAATACAACAAGTTGAATATCCAAAAAACAGGTGTTTTTAATAGAGTCAATGAATTTCGTAAATTTAGAAATGAAATATTTCACGATCGCCACTCAGGCGAGGAAATTAAATTTAAAAACACATTGTTTTCATCAATACCAAATAGAGGTAGTCAAATTGATGTATTTCAATCTTTAAAAATATTTCTTGAAATTGCATCATTGTTTCGGTATTCAATTCCTGGTTTAGACTTAATGCCAAATATCGCAATTGGTAATGAAAAGGAAATCAAATTTGCAAAACTTGATCAAGTATATAGTAGATTTTTAGCTCCTTACTTCCAAAGAGTCCTAATTAAGAGAAGCTTAAAAACTAAATTAGAACTTTCATTTACGCTTTATGAATTAAAATCAAGTACTATCTTTAATTTAGGTCAAATAGTAATATTGATGAAGATAAAACAAGATGAAAAATACAACATTTCAAACTTGGAAAAAACTAATTTAGGAGAAGAACTTTATAATTTAATTTTCAACTCTGAATTTAGTACTATAGCAGAAAACTTTATAACTGATGAATTAAGAAACTTAACGAAATAATTACTTCTGCCAACACACGTCTTGTGTAATTTACGAATTTAGTGGAATTACCGTTTTTTCCGTTTAGCCAAAAATACTCGTCTTCGTAAGTTGCAACTGAGCAGAGCTCGAGAACGTTAGCTAAATACTAACTATCTGCGTTTTAATGACAATTAGGCACTGACTGCACAAACAAACTCATATTAGAAGGAGAAATATAAGGAATCCCCAATCCCAAACCTCTTAGAATAAACAGAATCCCAATTATCACCGCTACATACGGAATTGCCTTTTGAATTTTATTTCGAAAAGGCAGTTGTAGCATCGAATTGACATAAACAACAGCCGTCATTAAAGGCACCGTTCCCAATCCGAATAAAATCATATACAAAATTCCTAAACTGGCACTTTGCATTGCAATAGCTCCAAATAAAGCGACATAAACCATTCCGCAAGGCAAAAAACCATTGAGTAAACCAATAGTGAAAAGCGATTTATAACTTTTGTTTCTGAACTGTTTTCCTAAGTTCGATTTGATATTTGAAATGATTTTGTAAACCGGTTTGGAGAAATTGTATTGTGAGAACGTTTTCTCCGGAATTAGAACAATCAGAATCATTATTACTCCAATAAAAATGGACATTTTCTGTTGAATTCCAGCGAGAAAAAATCCTTTTCCCAACAAGCCAAAAATGAAGCCGATGGAAGCATAAGCAGTCAATCGGCCCAAATGGTAGGTTATGATTTGAGTTGCTTTTTTGGTTTCGTTCTGTCTGTCAACCGGCAACATCATAGCGATTGGACCGCACATTCCGATGCAGTGAAAACTACTGATTAGACCAAATATAAAAGCAGTGTACAGCATTTTGGATTGTTTTAGTAAATAAACAATACCTAACAGGTTAAAAAAAACCTGTTAGGATAAGCATTTCCTAACAGGTTTTCAGAACCTGTTAGGTATAAATCTCTTAACTTAATGACATTAAACAAGAGATTAATTTTTGTCGTTTATAAAATAGAAAATCAATTTTATAATCTGTGTTTATTTTATTTAACGTAAATCACTTCTTTCGAAAGGTATTTTTTTCCTTCGTATTGCCATTCCATATTCACATTCCATTGTCCTTTGATGAGTTTGTTTTTTGGAATTAACAAAGCGAAATTATTCAAAGCAATTGGCGTGTTGAAATCAAACTTTTTATTGGATGCACGGTAGAGCAATACATTTCCTTTTATTTTATCAGCTTCGAAAGTCGCAGG
Source organism: uncultured Flavobacterium sp. (assembly GCF_946478785.1). Next base: position 183,600 of record NZ_CAMLDD010000003.1, on the reverse strand, counting down.
AAAAACAACTTTCACTCCTTCTGAATTAAATGCAACAGTCGGTTTTTGTTGTAAATCGTGTGCATTCTGAATGCATTTCATCTCGTCCTGAAAATGCAAATCGTGTTTGTAATATTCTTCCACAACCAAATCATTATCATACTTGCTGTTGGATTGTACTTCAAAAACAAAATATAAAATAAAGGTCATAAACAACCCAAAAGCAATCACTATTCCTGTCCCCCAATTGATTTTCATATTTTTTGATTTTATTTGTTAGTTGTCAAATATGGTATCGCCTTTTAATTATTTGTTTTTGTTTCACAAAGTTTTATTAGTGGCGATTTCATATTTGATTTTAATTAAAACTTCTTGGTCCTAAAAAGTTAGTTGTGGTGGTTTCCAGCAATTTATTACCGTTGTAAACCCCAATTTTGACTTTGGTTTTATCACTTTCCAACAACACTTCGTCGATTTCTATAAACAAAGTTCCCTGCGAAATGCCTTCTTTTTTAATTGTGAAATGCGTGTTGCCAACCTTTCTGATTTGACCTTTCTGATTTATCAGTTCAAAATGAATATCGTTGTAATCTTTCATCGTTTTATTGACGATTTTATACGTATACACATTACTGATTTTATCGCCTTTGTGTTGAAAAAGCTGTCCGGGCAGGCGTAAAATAATAGCTTCAACATCCGTTCTTAAAAATAGCATTCCGATTAAAATGCTCATTAAAATCAGTAATACTGTAGTGTAGCCTTTCATTCTGGTTGTGAATTTAAAAGGCGCTTTTTTCTCGATTTCATCTTCAGATGCGTAACGAATAAGTCCTTTAGGCAAACCTACCGAATCCATAATCGTATCGCATTCATCAATACAGGCCGTGCAATTGGTGCATTCGAGTTGCGTTCCATTTCTGATATCAATTCCCATTGGGCAAACGTATACACATTGATGGCAATCGATACAATCTCCTTTTCCGGTTAGGTTTCTGTCCTCTTTTTTGTTGAATTTCGCGCGACCTGCTTCCTTTTCGCCACGTACAAAATCATAGGCGACATTAATGGATTTGTTGTCTAAAAGTACCCCTTGCAATCTTCCGTACGGACAAGCGATAATACAAACCTGCTCCCGAAAAGAGACAAATACAAAATAGAAAACTGCTGTAAAAATGAGAAGCGCTATAAAATTACTCGCCTGGTGTATTGGTCCTTGTTCGACCATTAAAAACAGCGTATCGCTTCCTACCAAATAGGCCAGAAAAACATTGGCAATCCCAAAAGAAATCAGGAAAAAGAGAAACCATTTCAAAAGTCTTTTTCTTATTTTATCCGCATTCCATTCCTGTCTGGCTAATCGGGTTTGTGCACCGCGATCGCCATCAATCCAATATTCAATTCGGCGGAAAACCATTTCAAGAAAAATCGTCTGTGGACAAATCCATCCGCAAAAAATCCTTCCAAAAACAACTGTAAATAAAATAACAAATACAACGCCAACCAACATCGAAATCACGAAAAGATACAAATCCTGAGGCCAGAACGGAAAACCAAAAATATTGAACCGGCGTTCCAAAATATTGAACATCATAAACTGGTTTCCGTTTATTTTGATGAACGGACTCGCAATTAAAATGGCCAGCAGAAAATAGCTTACCCATTTTCGGTATTCATAAAATTTACCAGACGGTTTTTTAGGGAAAATAAATTTTCGCTTACCACTTTCATCAACGGTTGCAATGGTATCTCTAAAAGCTTCGTCTGGTAAATTTGACATGATTTTTATTTTTTAATTGCTGTACTTGTTGTTTTACTGGCTGTTTCCTCCGCCCAAATTTCTCCTTCCGCTTCTTTAGCATCCTTTGGATTACTGCCTTGCAAAGACAAAATATAACTGGCTACTTTCTGAATTTCCTTGGGTTTTAAAGTTCCTTTCCAGGAAATCATTCCTTTTCCATCACGTCCTCCATTGGTTATGGTATGAAATATTTCTTTAATTCCACCACCTAAAATCCAATTTTTGTCAGTTAGGTTAGGGCCAATTTGTCCACCACCATCAGCTCTGTGACAAGCGGCACAATTTGTTGTAAAAATGGCTTTTCCTTCAGCTAAACTTGGTTCATCGGTAACCAAAACCACCGATTTTTCATCCATCAAATCGGGAGCGGTTTTCAGGTATTCTTCTACATCAATTTTCGCCTGAGCCATTTCTATTTTCAATTCCGTTTCCTGATTTTCACCTCCAAAAACCTCATAATAAGCAAAGTAAATTATTCCAAAAAAGATTCCGATATAGAATAAATACAGCCACCACGGAGGTAAATTATTATCCAATTCCTTGATTCCGTCATAATCGTGATCCATCAGTAAATCGCCTTCTCTTTCTATTGGCTCGGTTTTCGTCAGCTTGTGCATCAGGTTTTTATACCAAGCCTTTTCATTTAAAGCCAGACTATCTTCATACTCTTTTTTGGCTTTTTCGTCGGGAGTCATTAATTGATACATCACCCGATTTACGGCTTTCAGCGTAATTTCGATAGCAATCAAAACAAACAGAAATACTACTAAAAATAAAAACACCATCGGAAACTTGATAAACGCAGGACGATCGCCTGAATCGATACAATATTCCACCAAACCAAAAACGGTCAGGAAAACCAGCGGTACTCTTAGATATACAAATACTGGAAGTAATTTTTTCATTCTATTTATCTTTTGAAATTATAAAATTGAATTGTCGTTTAATGGAATTTCACTCATTTCCTGAATTTTATCTTTTTTATAAGAGAAGACCCAAAACCCTAATCCAACGAAAAAGAAAAAGAAAATCAGGAGTGAAAGAATCGGGTAAATTTCTATACCCGAAATCGTTTCCATATTGTGTTTTATTTGTTCGAACATACTGCTGTTATTTAGAAGTTTCTTTTACTTTAATATCCGTTCCAAGCCTTTGGATGTAAGCAATGAGGGCGACGATTTCCCTTTCGTTCATTGGAACAAATTTTTCACCTTTTGCCAATGCTCTTTTTTTGCTTTCTTCATAACTTTTTACAAAATCAGGATCGTTTTTCAGACTGTTTTCTATCGAAATTGCTTGTTTTCTCAAGTCTTTTAATCCATTGGCAACTTCAGCATCTGAATACGGAACACCTAATGAAACCATAGCTTCCATCTTCTTTTTGGTCAATGAAATATCCATTGCTTCATTATCAAACAACCATTTATAACCCGGCATAATCGATCCGGCAGAAGTACTTTGCGGATTCCACATATGATTGAAATGCCAGTTGTCGTTGTATTTCCCACCAACCCTTTGCAAATCCGGACCCGTACGTTTTGATCCCCATAAAAATGGATGATCGTACACAAATTCCCCAGCTTTTGCCTGTGGTCCGTAACGTTCGACTTCACTTCTGAATGGTCGAACAGATTGAGAATGACAGCCTACACAGCCTTCACGGATGTATAAATCACGGCCTTCGAGTTCTAAAGGTGTATAAGGTTTCACGCTTGAAATTGTTGGAATATTTGATTTGACCATAATCGTAGGCACAATTTGTATGATTCCGCCAATTAAAATCGCTACTGTAGCCAAAATGGTCAGCTGAATTGGTTTTCTTTCTAACCAGCTATGGAATTTTTCTCCGCTAATTCTACTGCTTTTAATCGTCTGCAAAGCAGGAGCCTGAGCCAATTCGTCTTCGATTTTGTTCCCCAATCGAATGGTCATAATGATGTTGTAAACCAAAACAAACATTCCGATAAGGTACATTGTTCCGCCAATCGCCCTCATCCAGTACATTGGCATAATTTGGGTAACCGTTTCAAGGAAATTTCCATAGGTTAAAGTTCCATCAGGATTGAATTGTTTCCACATCGATGCCTGAAGAAATCCTGCCACATACATTGGAACCGTGTATAAAATGATTCCTAAAGTCCCAATCCAGAAATGGAAATTGGCTAATTTATTAGAGAATAATTTGCTTTTTGTCATTCGTGGAATCAACCAGTAAATAATACCGAAAGACATAAATCCGTTCCAGGCCAAAGCACCTACGTGTACGTGAGCAACGATCCAATCGGTGTAATGTGCTATGGCGTTTACGTTTTTTAGGGAAAGCATCGGACCTTCAAAAGTCGCCATTCCGTAACCTGTAATGGCTACTACGAAAAACTTCAAAACCGGTTCTTCACGCACTTTATCCCAAGCTCCTCTTAAGGTTAAAAGTCCGTTGATCATTCCACCCCAGGAAGGCGCCAACAACATAACCGAAAAAGCAACTCCTAAATTCTGAGCCCAGTTGGGCAAAGCTGAATACAATAAATGATGAGGTCCCGCCCAGATGTAGATAAAAATCAAAGACCAAAAGTGAATGATCGACAAACGATACGAATACACCGGACGATTGGCCACTTTGGGAACAAAATAATACATCAGTCCTAAAAACGGCGTGGTCAGGAAAAATGCCACCGCGTTGTGTCCGTACCACCATTGTACCAAAGCATCCTGAACACCAGCGTAAACAGAGTAACTTTTCCAAAGTGAAACCGGAATTTCGATATTATTAAAAATATGCAGAACTGCAACCGTAACAAACGTAGCAAGGTAAAACCAGATAGCAACATACAAATGGCGCTCTCTTCTGCGTAACATCGTACCGATCATATTGATTCCCATTACGACCCAGATCAAGGCGATTGCAATATCTATAGGCCATTCCAGTTCGGCATATTCTTTTGAAGAAGTATATCCCAAAGGAAGCGTAATGGCTGCTGCTACAATAATAAGCTGCCAGCCCCAAAAATGGACATTGCTTAAAAAATCGCTAAACATTCTGGCTTTCAGCAATCGCTGTAAAGAATAATACATTCCGGCAAAAAATGCATTTCCCACAAAGGCAAAAATTACCGCATTGGTGTGTAAAGGTCTTAGTCGCCCGTAACTTAGCCAGGATATTCCATCGGTGATGTTGGGGAAAAGGTACATTACCGCCAGGGTTAGCCCGACTAACATTCCGACTACCCCAAAAAGAATGGTAGCGTAAATGAATTTCTTTACAATTTTGTTATCATAATAAAACTGTTCCATAATTATTCTTGTTTTTCTTCGGTTTTAGACTGGTTATTTTGGGTCGTTATTTTGGTTTCGTCATCAAAAAGCATTCTGACAGATGGTGTGTAATCATCGTCATACTGCCCCGATTTGACTGCTATTATAAAAGCAATAAAAAAGCCGATTGCTACGCAGATACTGACTGAAATCAACAGGTAAATGACACTCATATTCTTGATTTATATCGGCAAAATTAGTGCGTTGGGTATTCTTAAAATATGATAATTATCATAGTAGTACAACATCCTGATTTATTTTTGATTCGCATAAAAATTACTCATCAGCGTTACAAAACTCACAATGGTAATAGTGCTCAAAGGCATAATGATAGCGGCAACCAGAGGCAATAAATTACCTGTTACAGCGAAACCCAGACCAACAACATTATACAGCAGTGAAAGCACAAAACTCATCTTGATGATAAGAATAGATTTTTGAGGCAACTTCAGAAAATAATCCAAACGGGAGAATTCACTGGCATCCAGAATAGCATCACAGGCGGGAGAAAACACATTCACATTTTCTGAAATTGAAATCCCAACATTGCTTTGTGCCAAAGCTCCTGCATCGTTTAGTCCATCGCCGACCATCATTACGTTGTGTCCTTTTTCCTGTAATGCTTTGATGTAATGGAGTTTTTGCTCCGGTTTTTGATTGAAAATCAGTTCGGTATTTTTAGGCAAAATGGTTTCCAGATTCACTCTTTCTCCATCATTGTCTCCCGATAGCACTTTGATTTGATACTTTTGGCTCAAATCAACAAACAGCTTTTCGAGTCCTTTTCGGTATTGGTTTTCAAAAATGAATTTGCCGTAATAAATGCCCTCAATTTTAATGTGAAGTGCTGTTTTTTCAATTTCTTGATTTTCTAAAACTGGAGCATCAACAAATGTTGCAGAACCCATTTGAATAGTTTTATTACCAATATTACCCTGAATTCCTTTGCCTGTTATTTCCTGAAAATCATCAATTTTTATCTTTTTGGTTTCTGGTAAAAAATCATACAACATTCGGCTTAACGGATGATTGGATGCCCGAAGCACATTTTTTATAAGGATATTATTTTCTTCCGAAAGTGCATTTCCCTCATATAAAATATTTGATTTTTTATTAGTGGTAATCGTTCCCGTTTTATCAAAAACGATGGTATCCACTTTTGCTAATTGTTCAATAACCAATGCATTTTTCAGATATAATTTTTGTTTCCCCAGAATTCTTAAAATATTTCCGAAAGTAAACGGAGCGGTTAGAGCCAAAGCACACGGACAAGCCACAATCAATACTGCAGTAAAAACATTAAAAGCGATATTGGCATCAATAAAAATCCAATATCCAAAACCGCCAAATGCAATGAGCAGTAAGATTGGGGTGAAATACCGACTTATTGCATCTGTTATGGTTTTGTGTTTTTGAAATACTTTTTTCTGAAAAATTTCATTGCTCCACAATTGCGTCAGATAACTTTGTGAAACGGAATGCAAAACTTCCATCTCAATGACCTTTCCGATTTGTTTTCCTCCGGCAAAAACTTTATCGCCTGATTTTTTGGTTATCGGAACGGCTTCTCCTGTTACGAAACTATAATCGATTTCAGCTTTTTCACTTATTAGAATACCATCAACGGGAATCAATTCCTGATTTCGGATCAGCAATCGGTTTCCTTTTTCAATATCATAAACCGGAACGCTTTCTTCAGATGAATCGGTATTAATTCGGGTAACGGCAATAGGAAAATAGGATTTGAAATCGCGTTCGAAACTTAAAAAGCTATACGTTTTGGTCTGGAACATTTTTCCCAAAAGCATAAAGAAAACCAGACTCGCCAAACTATCAAAAAATCCTGGTCCGTGATCCATTACCATATCGTAAGTACTTCGGATAAACATCACGATAATTCCCAATGCAATCGGAATATCAATGTTTAACATTCTGGTTTTGATGCTATGATAAGCAGAAATATAATACCCGCTTGCCGAATAAAGGAAACTCGGCAATGCCAGAATAAAAATCAAAAACCTAAAAAACGGTTTGTAATTGTCCAGCCAGAATTCTTTGATTTCAAAATATTCCGGAAACGAAAGCAGCATAATATTTCCAAAACAGAAAAAAGCAACGCCTAATTTATAAGTAAGACTTCTGTCTACATTGGTTTTGCCCGTTTCATAATTTTCTAGACTGATGTAAGGTTCGTAGCCAATAGAACTCAATAAATAGACAATTTCTTTAAGTGAAATGGAATCTGAATCGAATGTGATTCGGACTCTCTTTTCGGGAAAATTAACTTGTGAAGTACTGATTCCGGTTTGAATTTTATTTAGATTTTCTAAAATCCAAATGCAGGAACTACAATGAATGTGCGGAATATTTAACGAAACAATAGCGGTGTTGCCTTCCTGAAACTCCAATAATTTAGAAAGAATAGATTCATTATCCAAAAAATCATATTTCCCCTGAATATCCTGTGGAGTGGCTCCGGGAGATTTTTCAAAATCGTAGTAAGATGTTAGATTGTGAAGGCTGAAAATTTCATAAACCGTTTTACAGCCATTACAGCAAAACTCTTTTTGATCAAAATAAATTACTTCATTTTCAGGGATGGTTAATCCGCAATGAAAACAACTTTGCCCGCTCATAACTTTGCTTTTTTACACTGCAAAGGTTGTAATAGCAAAAGGTTATAAATATGATATTTATCATAAGGAAGTCAAAAGTTTGAAGGCGGTAAAGTCAAAGAATTAATATGATTTATTATTCAGAAAGATTATTTTCTATCTTTTTTCGATGAGCATTTAAGATATCAATTCAAATTATTGCTAATTTTGCAGCAAAGAAAATTTTACTATGAACAAATGTGACCAATGTATTGTAAGGCAGCTTAGTTCCCTTAAAGCACTCAATAAAGAGGAAGTCATACAATTGGCCAATAGTAAAACCACACACAAAATAAAAAAAGGCGAAGCTATTTTTGAAGAAGGTGAAGTAACCAATGGAGTTTTCTGTGTAAAAGATGGCATTGGAAAACTTTCTAAATTAAGCGCCAACGGAAAAGACCAAATTGTAAAACTGGTAAAATCAGGAGAGCTTTTAGGTCAGCGTTCAATGATTAGCAATGAACCCGCTAATTTATCAGCAAAAGCGGTTGCAGATATGGAAGTTTGTTTTATTCCGAAATCTGAAATCATACATTTCTTTAATAACAACAATCAGTTTTCTATGAATCTGATGCAATCGGTTTGCGAGGATTTGAAAGACTCCGATAATGATAAAATTGCATTGGCTCAAAAAACAGTAAAGCAGCGTTTAGCCGAAACCTTACTCCATTTACACGATGCATTTGGCGAAAATGAAGATAAAACCTTAAAAGTTCAGCTTACTCGAGAGGAATTAGCCGGAATGATTGGTACTGCTACCGAAAGCTGTATCCGATTATTATCCGACTTTAACAAACTGGAATTGATAGAGTTGGTGGGTAAAAAAATAGTATTGAAAAATGTAAAAGCTTTAAAGAAACTGGCCGAACAATTATAGTTTTTTTGCTTCATTCCAAAATACATCCATTTCTGCCAAGGTCATATCCATCAAAGGTTTTCCTAATTCACCGGCTTTATTTTCCAGATATTGAAAACGCTTGATGAATTTTTTATTAGTGCGTTCTAAAGCATCTTCGGGATTTACATTTAAAAACCTTGCATAATTTATCATTGAGAATAAAACATCGCCAAACTCGGCTTCAATTTTATCCTGATCTCCGGATTTTACTTCAACTTGCAACTCTTCCAGTTCTTCCTGTACTTTATCCCAAACCTGATGTGGCTCTTCCCAATCAAAACCAACACCTTTCACTTTATCCTGAATTCGGCTGGCTTTTACCAAAGCAGGTAAACTTCTTGGAACACCTTCCAAAACTGATTTTTTACCTTCTTTCAGCTTTAACTTCTCCCAATTTTGTTTGACCTCTTCTTCATCCTTAACAACGGTATCGCTATAAATATGAGGATGACGATGAATCAGTTTCTCACAGATTTCATTGCAGACGTCAGCGATATCAAAATCGTTGGTTTCAGAACCTATTTTGGCATAAAAAACAATATGCAGTAACAAATCACCCAGTTCTTTTTTTACTTCGTTGAGGTCATTGTCTAAAATGGCATCTCCCAATTCGTAGGTTTCTTCAATTGTAAGATGTCTTAGGGTTTGCAAAGTTTGCTTTTTATCCCAGGGACATTTCTCACGAAGTTCATCCATTATAATTAATAATCTTTCGAAAGCCTTAAGTTGAAGTTCTTTGCTCATTTTTGAAGTTTTTTGTTGTAATCCGAATAGTGTAAAAGTAAAAAATCCTGTCAAGAAAACATCTTAACAGGACTTATATAATGGAGATTCTTAAAAAATTTACATGGATTCTTTGATAATTCGGCCATTAAGAGGCTGAACAGACCTGAAATTGTTTTTTGGCATTAAATCTTTTAAATCTTTTATCATTTTTGGTGAGACGTCAATTGCTTCTTTCATCACAAACCATTGAACCCCTTCTGTACAAGGCGGAGTTGTCAATGAACCTGTGTAAGTATAATAAGCTTTATTGTCTGGCAAAATTTTACTAAAATCAAGATGTGCATTGATTTCTTTTGATTGACTTTCTTTTACTGGTAAGTATTTTTCCAGAAATTCATACACATCGTTATTTTCATCATCTTCTTTGCCCATAACTTCAACAACAGCAATTTTACCATCCTTATTTACGTGAACTAAATGGGCAACCAATGGATAACGAACTCCGTTTATAGTGTGCTCAGCTGGTTCGTGAAAATGAAATTGTTTCAACTCAAATTTTTCACCACTTATCATAATATAATCACCAGGTTCAAAATTAAACTGAATTGTGTGTCCGTTGTTTACAACATCATGAACTTTTGTTTGACTATCGTAATGAAAATCAATTGGTTTTAAACTGCCATCTTTTTTAGCCCCAAAAATATCAATTGGTGATTGTGCTTGACCACCACAATCGTTTTTATCAATTTCACACCAATGTTCCGGACCTGTTTCTCCTTCATAATTCCAGTGTTTTTTATGAGCTTCTTTTGAGTTGTCAGCTTTTGTGGTTGCTGTATTTGCTCCGCTTCCGGATTTGCAAGATGTTATTGCAATTGCGCTTCCTATAACCAGTACAAAATTTATTATTCTATTTTTCATCTACTATTTTATTAAAATTTATACTTAATTGTGGTATATAAAATATTGTTGCTCTCATGACTATTTCCTTTTAGTTCAGTATAATCATTAAGATATCCGACACTCATTGTCATTTTTTTTGTAACAGGAAAACCAACACCTACATAAAACCAGTTCTGATTTAAGCTTGTTGGCACTACTCCTTCTGTTTTTTCGTTAACCCAAATCTCATCAAAAAATTCACCTGAAATGGGCATATTTTCTGAAATTTTAAACAAAGGAACTGTCGTTGTAAATCGATATCTTACTCTGTTTACAAATATATTTCCTTCTGTCTCATACCCATTAGCTGTAATTACGACATCGTCTATAAATCGTTGCTCAAATCTGAAACGATGACTGAATTTTACTTTTCCACTACTATGGCTTAAAGTAACTTGTTCCCAAACATTATTTTCGTTGGCATCAATTGGCGTACTATAATCAGAATAAGCGTAATTTCTTACGTATGAATATCCTACCGCAAAATCTACTTCTTTATTAAGTTTATAATGAAGTGCTGGTCGCAATATGATTTGCTGCCAATCGTCTATAAAATTAGTTCTACTCAACTGAACTTCAGCATCTATTGAAAATTTTTCATTCAGCGGAATTGTTGCAATTCCTGTAAACCACCCACTAGATTGGGTATAAGACTTTCCCTCCTGAGCAAATGTAGCTCCGAATACAAAGAGTATTGCGATTAAAATATATGATTTCATTGTTGTGTTGGTCTATCAATCAATTTACTAATTGTAACTCTAGTATAATTGACTTATTTGTTATTCTAAAAGTTTTTTAATTTATTGACAAACACGATTTATTTCATAGATAGAAATAATCCATAAAGTTGCTCTAATAGAAAGAACATCTATAAGTTTAATCAATAATTTGTATTAATTTTTTTAGAAACAACAATGAATTTTGAAACAGCAATAGAGCAAATAATATTTTGCGCTGTAAGAAGAATAAGCAGACTTTTCAAAAAAGTTATTTATAATAGAACCTTCCTGAAAAAAAGATTTCAAAAAATCTTTAGATATAATTGTAAATAATGATGATTTCTCGTCTTCTGGGTCTATGTCCGAGAAAAACTTTTCATTATTTTCAAAAAAGTGTTTTTTATAGTTATTTTTTTTAACAGAATTATCTTCTGCTTTTTCCTGATTTATGACATTTAAAAACTGATTTTTATTTTGTTCGAATGAGTTTGATGCATTTGTACAAAACAAAAAAGAGTTAAGTAGTATATATAAATAAAATAAAAAATTCAGCACAAATTCTTATTTATTTTCGAAGGTTATATTTATACATTGAAACACTATATTTTTTTTTGATGCCGAAAAAGTAGCTTCAACACCATCACAAATTTAATTTTGTTTTATTTATTTTATCAAAACAAAAACATAAAATTAGTATAAATATTTACAAAAAATCCTGTTAAGAAAACATCTTAACAGGACTTATATATTTAATGTAAAACAATTATTCTTCTTTTTTAGCTTTTGCTTTTTTGGCAGGAGCTTTTTTTGCCGGCTCTTCTTCTACAGCAATCTCTTCAGATGTTGATGTTGCTGCAGGAGCTTCATCTGTAACTAAACCTTTTGCCTGAAGCATGTTATACCAGTTTAATACTTTTTTAATATCAGAAGGATAAACTCTTTCTTCGTCATATTCAGGTAAAATTTCTTTAAAGTAAGCTATTAATTTTGCATTATCTTCTTTATGAGAAATCGCCTGGCCTTTGTTTTCCTTAACAGCTATACGCTGCATTACTTCTGTCAAAGGTTTTTCTCCTTCGTAAGTATAAATTGAAATTTCTGACAATAAGCTTACATTGCTCTTTAGGTTTACCGTTATTTTTTTTCCGTCTAATAATGATTCTGCTACAAAACCTGTACGGGTTTGTACTTTCAATACATATAATCCCGGTTTCCCTGAAATGGCTAAAATTTTCTCTAAATTCATGTTTATTATATTAGTATTAAGAATTTGGTGTATTATAATTATCTTGCTTTTTTAGCGGATGCAAATTTCATTCTGTATTCCTGAAAAGTTTTGCCTTCGGTAATATTTTTTAGTTTCTTCTGAATTAATCGCTTTTTTAAAGAAGATATTTTATCAGTAAATAAAACTCCTTCAATGTGATCATATTCATGTTGGATAACCCTTGCAATCAAACCATCAAAAACTTCTGTTTTCATTACAAAATCCTCTTCACAATATTCTATTGTAACAGTTGGTTTTCTATACACGTCCTCACGAACGTCAGGAATGCTCAGACATCCTTCGTTGAAACTCCACTCCTCTCCTTCTTCTTTCACAATTTTTGCATTGATAAAAGTTTTTTTGAAGCCTTTTAAATGTTTTTGTTCATCCTCATGTAATTCTTCATCCTCTCCAAAAGGAGTGGTATCAATTACAAACAAACGAATTGCTATACCTACCTGCGGAGCGGCAAGCCCTACGCCGTAAGCGTTGTACATGGTCTCGTACATATTCGCAATAGTTTCTTTTAAGCTTGGATAATCCCGTGTAATTACCTCACCAACTTTTCTTAAAACAGGATCCCCATATCCTACAATTGGTAAAATCATCTATATCGTATTATTTATTTTTATTTACTGAAAACACTACTCCTATTCTTCAAATTTAAGAGTCAAAAATAGTAAAAAATAGTCAATGACCATTTGAAAATAATATATTAAATCTCATTTTGGCCCTTCGTTAAAATCTCAGCGATAATTATGCCAAATTATCTTACCTTTGTTTTAAACCCGTTTATATGCTTGACCGTATTGCAAAATTCACCAACAGTACTTCATTTTTAAATGCCACAAAAGTAACTATTGCCTCAGTTGTTCCTGTATTAATTTTAAATTTTTTAGGATATTTTGAAATTGGGTTTACCATTGCACTAGGTGCCTTTTATACTTATCCCAGTGATATTCCCAGCACTTTAAGCCACAAGGTAAAAGGATTGATAGTAGCCTCTTTTATCGTTTCGGGAGTAAATTTGTTAGTAAATCTTGCGTATCCATATTCTTATTTGTTTTATCCTTTCCTCGCATTCTTACTTTTTTTATGTTCCATTATATCGGTCTATGGGCAGCGTGCAACTTTGGTTTCATTTTCAGCTTTATTATCTATTTCGTTATCATTTGGACATTTGCATAAGGGAATGGAAGCTGTATATTATTCGTCTTATATTTTTATTGGAGGAATATTATATTTAATTGTATCGCTGCTATTTCATTTTGTACAGCCTTATAAATTTATCGAACTACAAATTGCTGAAGGGATACGATTAACAGCAAAATATTTAAAGTTAAGAGGTGATTTGTGGAATCCGGAGGCTAATAGAAAAGAAATCATCGAAAAACAGCTGAGCATCCAGGTTGAACTGAATCAGATTCATGAAGATTTGCGTGAAGTATTATTTGGTAATAAGAATGCTACAGTAGGAAGCAGTCAAAACCGAAAAATGCTGCTGGTATTCATCACTTTGGTAGAAATTCAGGAATTGGCCTTATACACTTCTTTCGATCATAGCAAGCTCCATGAAAAATTCGACAAACACCCGAATGTTTTGCGAACCTACCAGAATGTCGCCTACAAACTGGCTTCTACATTAAAAAAACTGTCCAAAAATGTACATCATATAACCAAATATGTTGACAAGAATGATTTAAAAAACGAACTTGATGCACTTGAATTTGCCATTTTTGATTATGAAAAAACGTTAGGAAAAGAAGAAGCTGCCGAAGGAGTTTTGATGTTGACCAACATGCTCAAATATGCAAAAAATCAGGTTGGAAAAATCAAAATCATACAGCGTGCCTTTTCTCTGGCGATGCAATCGTATAAATTAAAGGACAAGGACAAGGAATTAGAAAAATTCCTGACGCCACAATATTATCCTTTACGTACGCTGACTGAAAACTTAAGCTTTTCTTCGTCTATTTTCAGGCATTCATTACGATTGACCATTACCATTTTGATTGGTTTTATAATTGGAAAATTTCTTCCTTTTCAAAATGTGTATTGGATTTTATTGACCATAGTGGTAATTATGAGGCCGGGTTACGGATTGACCAAAGAACGTTCTTATAATAGGATTTTCGGAACTATATTAGGTGGATTATTCGCTTTCGGAATTGTTTCTTTTGTACAAGATCCCGTCGTTTTAAGTCTTTTATCGATTATTTGTATGCTACTTGGCTTATCATATGCGCAGAAAAATTATAAAATTAGTGCCACTTTTGTTACGATGTATGTCGTTTTTATTTATGGCATTCTAGTTACTGATGTGAAAGAAGTAATTCAGTTTCGAATTCTGGATTCACTTGCAGGCGCCATTCTGGCTTTTATTGCCAATCAGTTTTTATGGCCGGCCTGGGAGTTTATCAATACACCCATACATATTGAAAATTCTATAAAAGCCAACCGTGTGTATCTTAAGGAAATTGCAGATTTTTATAATAAAAAAGGCGAGGTAACTACTTCATACAGATTGGCCAGAAAACACACTTTTATTGAAATTGGGAACTTAATGACTTCTTTTCAGAGAATGATGCAGGAACCTAAATCAAAACAAAAATTGCTACCAAAAGTTAATAAACTAGTGGTTCTGAACCATTCATTATTATCCTCTTTAACATCTTTATCTACCTATATCCAATTACATCAAACTACTTCGGCTTCAGATTCATTTAACTATATCATAAAAACAATCCTTTCAAATCTGGACAATGCTGTTTCAATTTTAAGGAACGAAACTATTGTAACTGATACTTTTTTTGACAAGGAAGATGTTACTTTACAATTTGAAGAAATGAAGCGCAAAAACTTTACCCGTTTGGCAACAGATGAAGAACTTGACAAAGAAACACGTGAGGCTAAAATGCAGGAGGCCCAATTGGTTATTGAGCAATTGATCTGGATGAGTAACTTATCAGAAAAGATTTTAAAAATTACGCAAGAAATAAAAACGACAAACCCGGATTAATTAATCCGGGTTTGTCGTTTTTTTAAATATATTTTTATTTAAGTTTTAAAGCTTCAGCAGTATGTTTTCTGATTTCTGTTAAAAGCTCAGGTTTATCATTTAAAGCCTGGCCATATGAAGGAATCATGTTTTTTAATTTCGCTTCCCATTCCGGAGTTTTTATTTTATCAGGAAAACACCTGCCAATTAAATCTATCATAATAGAAACGGCAGTAGAAGCTCCCGGAGAAGCACCTAATAAAACGGCTAAAGTTCCGTCATGCGTATTAATTACTTCTGTTCCAAACTCTAAAACACCACCTTCTTTTTCATCTTTCTTGATGACCTGAACACGTTGTCCTGCCTTTTCAAGAACCCAGTCTTTAGATCTTGCTGTTGGTAAATATTCGCGTAAAGCCTTAATTCTGTCTTTTGGAGACTGACGTACCTGCTCAATTAAATATTTGGTTAATGGAATATTATGGAATCCCGCTGATAACATCGGAATTAAGTTGTTTGCTTTTATAGATAATGGTAAATCCAAATATGATCCATTTTTTAAGAAACGTGTTGAGAATCCTGCAAAAGGCCCAAAAAGTAATGCTTTTTCACCATCAATCACACGAGTATCAATATGTGGAACCGACATTGGAGGAGCTCCAACACTAGCTTTACCATACACTTTTGCCTGATGTTTAGCAATAACTTCCGGATTCGTACATTTTAACCATTGACCGCTTACCGGGAAACCTCCATAACCATGACCCTCCGGAACATTGGCTTTTTCTAATAACGGCAATGAACCACCTCCTGCTCCAATAAATACAAATTTAGGATATGCTTTGCGTTTTTGTCCTGTAGATAAATCTGTAATTTTAATTCGCCATGATTTATCATCAAGCTGTCTTAATTTTTTAACCTCGTGATTAAAATGCAAAGATACACCGTCTAATTTTTCTAAATAATTAAACATGCTTCTGGTTAAAGCACCAAAATTAACATCGGTACCAATTGCCATTGTAGTTGCTGCTAATTTTTCGTCAGGCTGTCTTCCTTCCATAACAAGCGGCATCCATTGTTTTAATTGCTCAAAGTCAGTACTAAAAAGCATTTCAGCAAATAATGGATTCTTTTGTAAAGCCTCAAAACGTGTTTTAAGGTATTTAACATTTTTTTCACCCCAAACAAAACTCATATGAGGCACACTTTTAATAAAATTTTCAGGTGAAGGAACCTTATTTTGCTGTACTAAATAAGACCAAAACTGACGAGAAACCTCAAAAGCTTCAGCAATACTAATCGCTTTTTTAGGATCTACTGAGCCATCAGGCTTTTCAGGAGTATAATTTAATTCACAAAAAGCAGAATGTCCGGTTCCGGCATTATTCCATGCATCAGAGCTTTCGGCAGCTGCCATATCTAATCTTTCGTAAATTTCTATCTTGATATCAGGTTGTAATTCTTTCAGAATTACCCCAAGAGTAGCACTCATAATTCCAGCTCCAATAAGCACTACTTCACTGTTGGAACGTATTGTATTGTCAGGCATAACACTATTTTATTTAAAAATGCAAAGGTACTTTTTATAATCTCAAAAAAAAACTAATTTTTACAGGATAACAGTTAGATAATTACATTTTTTTCTAAATAAAGTGAAATTTATAGCCCTAAAAGTTAAAAACGATTAGAAGAAAGGTAGTCCTGAAGCATAATCGTTGCGGAAATTTCATCGATCAATCCTTTGTTCTGACGCTGCTTTTTGCTTAGTCCGCTATCGATCATAGTTTGAAAAGCCATTTTTGAAGTAAAGCGCTCATCTACACGAACGACTTTCATATCCGGGAAAATATTTGAAAAATGAGTTACAAAACCTTTCACTATAGATGCGCTTTCAGATGGCTGTCCGTTCATTTGTTTTGGCTCACCAATTAACACTGCTTCCACTTTTTCTTTGGCAAAATAATCCTTCAGAAAATCAATAACAGTATTGGTTGGAATAGTAGTTAATCCCGAAGCTATGATCTGCATTTCATCAGTAACGGCAATTCCCGTTCGTTTTTGACCGTAGTCTATGGAGAGGATTCTTGGCATTTTGTAATTTTTATCAAAGATAGAAAGGAAGAATCATAAATTACAGTGAGTTTTTGTATTTTATGAAACCAAATATATAAACTGAATTTTCGTGTTCATTAATATAATAAACCGAAACATACCCCTTAAAAACATAATCTCTTATATTTTCTTCATTATAATATTGGGATTTCTTAAAAAGAAAAGGATTTTTTAAATCTTTTCGAATGTTTCGTAGTAAATCATTTTTAAATTTTCTGGCTGCTGCTGGCTTATCTTTCGAAATGTAATAAACCTGATTGTTTAATTCAAACAAAAATTCTTCCTGAAACTTAATTTCCATATTTAGAAATTGTTTCTTCAAGTATGGCATCAACTTCCTCTAGAGTATAAAATTTAGCCGTTCCGTTTTTAATTTTATTCAATGCAGAATCAAGTTTCCTTTTATTTTCATCAAAATCAGGATCTTCCTGAACTATTTTCAACTCATCAGAAGAAAATGAACTCAATAATTCTAAGATTTTCTCTTTAATTTCTGATTTGAATTCTAATCTAATCGCTTCCATAATACTATCATTTACAATACAAATATAAAACTTTTTCAGCCTATATCTTCCGAATTCAATTTCCCTATTCTCAATAACAATGGAAATATAACTTTCTTATCATTTTTTTGCCACGAAATCTTCAAATCGTCGTAAATTAAATCTATTGGATTTTGATTGTTTTTTGAAATATAATGCTGTACTGAAGACCATGTTTGAAGATATCCTATTAATGCTTCAAAGTTCCAGCTAAATTCATTTTAAAATTTCTCTGCTGGAATTTCTTCAAACGGAAACTGGATATTCTCATAATTTTCATCCAGATACTTTCGCTCTGGATCCCAATACGGTCCCAAAATATTATAATAAAAATGGCGCAAAATTTTATCTGAATCCGGATTTGTCGAAAATAATCCGTAACCCATTACTTCAAAAATACCTCCCCGTTTTAATATTCTGTAGATTTCTTTATAAAACGATTCAAAATCAAACCAATGTACCGCATGTGCCACTACGATTAAATCAAATTGCTGATTTTCGAAAGAAGTTTTTTCAGCAGATTCTTTACTGTAAATAATATTATCTGCCTGAATCGCATTGTCCAGTTGTTTTTGACTTATGTCTGTAGCAAATACCTTTTTGAAATGAGTAGAAAGTTTACGTGCCACCTGACCGTTTCCGGTTGCAATATCAAGTACTGTAGATTTGTTATGGACAAATGAAATTATATATTCAATCATTTCCTCAGGATATTGCGGACGAAATTTTGAATAATCAACTGCCTGTTTTGAGAAATTATCTTTCATTACTTTTTATTAGCTATTCTAAGATACAACTTTTTGATCTTAACCTCCTTTTATTTGAAATCACTGAAGCGACAAAAAATCCGTCCTGAAAAATTTTCAAAACGGATTTTCTAAATTAAAAAACAACTAAAAAATTATTATTTAAACTATTTATCTGCCAAACAACCTGCTAAAGAACCCTCTCTCCTCTTCTTCATCTTCTGCTTTCATTTCGTAATTGGCAAATTTTGACTGTGCTTTTTCATGTTCATAAATCAGCTCCTTTATATATTCTACATAAGTTCTCTTTTTTTCTTCCAGAAATCCTATCAAATATTTTTCACTAAACTCAACTCCGCTGGCTGCTTCAATTTGCTGTAACTTTTTATAAAGCGGTTCAATATGCAGTGAAACAACTTCCTGAGGCACTGATTGTCGTCTTGCAAAATAATTCACTATTACTTCGTTTTCATCTTTTGCAATCTCAAAATCGGTAATTACCCAATAATATCTTCCCGACTTCGCTAGATTTTTTACAATCGCATGAAAATTCCTGCCTTGTTTAAGGTTTTCCCAAAGTACTTTAAAAATAACTTTTGGCATATCCGGATGGCGAATGATATTATGTGGCTGCCCCATTAATTCATAATCCTCGTAACCTGAAACATCTACAAAAACTTCATTGGCATATTCTATTATACCAAAAGCGTTTGTTTTGCTCATTATTACTTGTGTTTTGTCCCACGTGACTTCTTTGTCAATAACTGCAATTCTGGTTTGAAACTGGTTTTCCTTATTCATATTTGGTTTATTAGTTCATTTAAAATTGTCTTTAATTCCTTTATCAATTCAGGAATTATGAGGCAAAACTAATCAGAACAAAAATCACTAAATCTGATTTTTATCATGTTATGCACTAAAAAATTCCATTTTAAGGAATGTTTCAAATTAGCAGAAGATTTCGGTTTAAAACAAAAGTTAGATCTGTAACATTTTCAAATTGATTTGCCTTTTTGATTTTATACAAATACCCTATATTTGCCAAAAATTTAAACTTATGAGTTCTTTACAAACTATAATTGAACAAGCTTGGGAAAACAGAGCTTTATTACAAGAAGAAACAACTACTAATGCGATCAGAGAAGTTATCGAATTATTAGATTCCGGAAAACTTCGCGTTGCTGAACCAAAAGGTGACGGATGGCAGGTTAACGAATGGGTAAAAAAAGCCGTAGTTATGTATTTCCCTATCCAAAAAATGGAAACATTAGAAGCTGGAATCTTTGAATATAATGACAAAATGTTATTAAAAAGAGATTATGCTGAAAAAGGAGTTCGTGTAGTTCCAGGAGCATCTGCCCGTTATGGTTCTTATATTTCAAGTGGTGTTATTATGATGCCAAGTTACGTAAACATTGGTGCGTATGTTGATGCCGGAACAATGGTAGATACTTGGGCAACTGTTGGTAGCTGTGCTCAAATTGGAAAAGACGTTCACTTAAGCGGTGGTGTTGGTATTGGTGGTGTTTTAGAGCCATTGCAAGCTGCTCCAGTTATCATTGAAGATGGTGTTTTTGTTGGTTCACGCTGTATCGTTGTAGAAGGTGTTCACGTAGGTAAAGAAGCTGTTTTGGGTGCAAATGTATGTTTGACTGCTTCTACTAAAATCATTGACGTTACTGGTGATGAACCTGTTGAAATGAAAGGATTTGTACCTGCACGTTCAGTAGTAATTCCGGGAAGCTATACTAAAAAATTCGCTGCTGGTGAGTTTCAGGTTCCATGTGCTTTGATTATTGGCACACGTAAACCATCTACAGATTTGAAAACTTCATTAAATAATGCACTAAGAGAATATGATGTAGCGGTATAAATCAGATACCTTTTTTTTATATTTTTGTCGCAAATTCTAATATTCATAAAAAAGATTTAGAAAACTATATATTGTGTTTTCTAAATCTTTTTTAGCTTATAGAAATACCAGTAAAACATAAGCTAAAAACGTAAAAAAGTACAAACTATCGATGAACAACTACAAAAAAAGTATTGCCTTATTTTTAAAAAGATTTCTTTTAATTGTGCTTATTTATCAGCTAAGCCGAATTTTATTTTATTTCATCAACAGCGAGTTATTTGGAAATATTACTTTTCAAACTTTTTTAGGAAGCTTGATTTTTGATTTCGCAGCAATCGCATTTTTAAATACAATATTTATAGTTGCTCATTTAATTCCAGGTAATTTTAAATATAACTTAACCTATCAACGTATTTTAAAAATTGGATTTTATATAGTAAACCTGATTTTTATTGCTACTAACTTTATTGACACTATCTACTATAAATTTACAGGCCGAAGAAGCACTTATAGCATGATTACGGCTAAAGGAATGGAAAAAGAAGCTATAGGCTTAATTCCTTCATTTTTAAAAGAATTCTGGTATATTGCTGTAATATTTATTATTGTAAGTTTTATTTTCTGGAAATTAATTCCGAATATAAAGAAAAGCACTAATACTGAAATTTTAACCAGGAAAGACTATTTTAAACAAAGTGCTATTTTTGTTCTTTCCTTAATTATCATACTTGTTATTGGGCGTGGCGGATTCCAAAAAAAACCAATTAGGATTGTGGATGCTATAAAATATGGGGAACTAAGCAACTCGGCTTTGGTATTGAACACTCCTTTTTGTATTTTAAAAACTATAACAAAAAAAGAAGATGTTGAAAAAGTCCATTATTTTGATGAAAAAGAACTTGTATCCATTTATAATCCCGAAATCTCATTAAAACCCACAGGATCTCCAATCAAAAAAAACGTAGTTATCTTAATTTTAGAAAGTTTTGGTAATGAAAATGTTGGACGGGGGCAAACTCCGTTTTTGGATTCATTAATTACAAAATCATATTATTTTAAAAATGGTTTTGCCAATGGAAAAGTTTCAATAGATGCCGTTCCTTCTATCCTTTCGAGCATTCCCAGCTTAATGAATAATTCTTTTATTTCATCCAGTTATTCTTTAAATAAAATAAATGGCCTTCCAAAAATTTTAAAAAAAGAAGGCTACAATACCTCTTTTTTCCATGGTGCCTTCAATGGCAGTCAAAATTTTGACCAATATGCAAAAGTAGCTGGATTTGATCAATACTTTGGCAAAGATCAATATATTGGAGAAGAGGCCTTTGATGGTAGATGGGGAATTTTTGACGAAGAATTTTTGCAATTTTATGCCTCAAAATTAACTTCATTTAAACAGCCTTTTTTTAGTTCCTTGTTTACTATTTCATCTCACAATCCATATATTATTCCTAGTAGATATAAAGGAAAATTCCCAAAAGGAACAACAGATATTCAGGAAAGCATTGCCTACACTGATTATTCATTACGTAAATTCTTTGATACTGCAAAAAAACAAGAGTGGTACAAAAACACCCTTTTTGTCATTTCATCAGATCACACTTCATCAGGTGGAGATAAAGACATTGATAAAACAAATATTGGCAAATTCAGTATTCCGATTTTATTCTTTGATCCTTCAAATAAAGAACTAGTAGGTGTTAATGAAAAGAACTTTCAGCAAATTGATATAATGCCGAGTATTTTGGACTATCTAAATATCAAAACAAACATGATTAGTTTTGGAAAAAGCTATAAATCAAAAGACAATTTTGTAGTATATTATCTTCAGGGAACCTACCATTATATACAAGATGATTATTATCTGGCTTTTGCAAACAATCAGGTTATAGGCTTATACGACTGGAAAAAAGATGTTTTGCTTAAAAGAAATCTGATGCAAAAAAACAAACCAAAAGTCGTTAAACTATTAAAAACTTTGAAAGCATATATCCAAACTTTTAATACCAGAGTGATAAATGATAAATTAGCAATCTAAAAAGTAGCTTTGACGACTATTTTTTAGATTGTATCTTGATAAGCTTTGCATATTTCATGTATGAAAAAAAGGCTTGTATAGCTGCTATTGTAAAGCCATCAACACCATTAAAAATTCCTTTCTTAAAAAAATAACAACGTATAAAAGCAACTGTTCCGTTAAGAATTGGCTTAAAAGCACTTACTCTTTTACCCTGATTAAACAACTGTTCTGCATGCCAACCGGAATATTGATTCTTTTTTGCTATAATTTGGTCTAAAGAATCCCATCCGTAATGTAAAATATGTACCGCTACTCTTTTTTCATTTGTGGCTATTATCTTCTGATGCACTTTTGAATCGGAAGGATGGGCAGTTTGCTTATTAAAAAAACGGACCTTATGGTCTGGATACCATCCTGAAAAATCGATGAGCTTATCTCCTAAAAAATTTTTTACCCTAAAGCTAAAGGCATCGTAATTTCCTTCTAAATATTTTTTATTCAGGATAAATGCCTCAGCATCATCATTTAGAAACTCATCAGCATCAAGATTTAAAATCCAATTGTTTTTACAATATGGTAAACCATGGGTACGTTGTGGCCCATCTCCTAAAAAAGCCTGTTCAACAACTATTGCACCTCTTTTTTTGGCAATTTCAACTGTACGATCTTTACTAAAAGAATCTACAATGATTACTTCGTCACAAACTTTTAGTAGCGCATCTATGCATTTCCCAATATTTTTTTCTTCGTTGAAAGTAATAACCAGACCACTAATTCCCATTGCAAAAATTTAATTTATAGCCACAAAAATATAACTTTTTATTTAGTTTGATCTTATTCTCATCCTCTGATTGCACACTTCACAAAATAGTTCGTAATTTTGCTTTTAAAATTGAATTTAAAAATAAATGAGAATATTAGTCGTTCAGCAAAAAAGAATTGGAGATGTATTAACAAGTACTATAATTTGCAATAATTTGAAAGCAAAGTTTCCTGAAGCTACAATTGATTATATGTGCTATCCGAATTCTGTGGATGTTTTAAAAGAAAACCCTAATATTGATACTATTGTTACCTTGTCGAACAAGGTTAGAAAATCTATTCCTTCTTTATTTAAATTTATTTTTCAGATTCGAAGAAAAAAATATGATGTTGTAATTGACGTTTACAACAAATTAGAGACTAATTTAATTACCTTATTTTCAGGAGCAAAATACAAAGTCTCTTATGCTAAGTGGTACTCCAGGATTTTTTACAATTATAATTACGAACGTTTTGATGCTATAAAATCAGAACATGGTTTAGCAATTGAAAACAGGTTATTACTTCTTCGCCCTTTTATTTCGGAAAAAATAACGGATGTAAAACCGAAGATATTTTTAAAAGAAACGGAGATAAATGATGCCAGAAAACTTTTAAAAAGCCATACTATTGATCAGGAAAAACCATTAGTCATGTTTGGCATTTTAGGAAGCGAAGTTTATAAAACCTATCCTTTAGAAGGAATGGCAAAAATTATTGATTTTACCGTTGCGAAAACAAATGCTACAATTATCTTTAACTATATTCCGGATCAAAAAAAATTAGCTCTTGAAGTGTATAACTATTGTTCTGAAGAGACAAAAAAACACATTGTTTTTGATTTATACTGTACTGACTTGCGAGCTTTTTTAGCGTTATTATCTCAATGTGACATGCTAATTGGAAATGAAGGCGGAGCTGTAAATATGGCCAAAGCTCTTGATGTTCCCACATTTTCTATATTTACGCCTTCTGTTCGAAAAGAAACCTGGCAATTATTTGAAAATGAAGCTAAACACACTTCAATCCATTTAAAAGACATAAAACCTGAAATTTATCAACAATATCCGGAAAAATATATTAAAGAGCATACTTTCAAATATTACAATGAATATCCATTACCCCTGATGCTTGAAAAATTAGAAGCTTACTTCCAAGAATATAAAAATTAAAAAAAGTTCGCTAAGCACAACGGTTATTAGGTTAAAAAATATTGGGAGTTATTTTTTCCAAAATTTAAGTTTCTTTTTCAGACGTTTTTTTCTATGAAATTGCTCTTGAAAATCAGATGTATATTTCCATAACGTATTAAAGATTTTTTGCTCTGATTCACCGTATAATTTAGCGTATTCATTACTCATTACCCGTACCATTTCTTTTACAGGAGTCAAACGGCACAAGTTTTTCATTCGCATTTCGAATGTCATTGAATCATGAAATTCCATTCTGTTTAAATCTACCAGAAAAAAATCATAATTTCCTTCAGCATTCTTTTTTATTAAAGTATTTCCAGGCGAATGATCTAAGAATTCAATTCCTTTTTCATGCAAGCCAAAACTAAATCTGGTAAACTGTCTTAATATATTTTCATGATCCGGATAATTAGGAATTTCTACGAGCTCTCGATACGTCAAATCACACAATAAATGCTCGCTGGCGTAATAACTGTCTTTTAGTCCTATATTATCATAATTCTCAAAATAAGCAATAGGTTGTGGCGTTCCGATCCCTTTTTCTAATAGAATAGTGGCATACTCATAAGAACGCCTGGCTTTCGTTTTTCTAAAATACCTATAGGCAATTTTATTAATTAGATGTGGAACTTTAAAGGATTTAATATTTATTGTTTTGTCTTCAAATTCAAACAGCTTGATTTTATTCCGAGTACCATTGCCAAATAATGTCCCTAATGAATTAAAATTTTGAATAATCTCCAAGATTTTAGGAGAATAGGATTTAAAAGCTGCATTTAATTTTAAATTCATTTCGAGTTATTTATTATCAACAAAAGTACATATAGAATTTTAGACGTCAAATTATTATTGTATTTTCGTTCTCAAATAATACTATATGAAACAAAAAAGGACAGTATTTTTAGAAACTCATAATATAAATAATCGTAATACTGGATTAGGGACTTTTAATTATGAATTATTAAAGGGGCTTAATCAACTTTCTTTTGATGATCTCGAATTGCATGTAAATGCAGGAAAAATTACCCCTCTACAAGATGAATTTGGAGATAAATTCAAATATCATCAATACATCGGTTACCACCGTTATAAAGCATTCAGAACTTTAAAAAAGTATGATCTATGGCACTCTGTAAATCAAAACATTAAAGTTGAGCCACGATTTAACACTAAGTACTTACTTACAATTCATGACGTTAATTTTGTTGAAGAAATTTCTTCAGATTTAAGTCATAAGAGAAATAAAACCTTCATTGAAAAATTAAACAACTCATCTGCAATTACTTACATCTCTGAATTTGCTAAAAAACAAACCCATGATGCTTTTAAGGTTCCTGATGTACCTGAATATATAATTTATAATGGCAACCCAATTTCAACCTTATTAGACACCTCTTCATATATACCAATACAACCTATAGATAAACCGTTTTTTTATACCATTGGTGATTTTTGGGAACGAAAAAATTATGGTGCAATCATTAATATGATGAAGCACATTAAAGATTTTAATTTAATAATTTCCGGAAATAATAATAAGCCATACGGAAAAGAAATTCAAGAACTAATAGTTCAAAATAAACTTGAAAATCAAGTTTTTCTAACAGGAAAAGTTTCAGATTTGGGCAAACAATATTTTATGAAAAATTGCTCGGCTTTTCTATTTCCTTCGATTAGAGAAGGTTTTGGCCTTCCAATAATTGAGGCAATGAGTTTTGGAAAGCCTGTTTTTTTATCTGACAAAACATCACTGCCTGAAATTGGTGGAGATGTAGCTTATTATTGGAGAAACTTTGATCCAGAATATATGAAAAATGTTTTGGAAGAAGGCTTAAATGAATATGAAAAGAATAAATCTCAATTGGAAGAATCTATTATTAAAAGAGCAAAAAGTTTTAATTGGAAATCTGCAGCATCTCAATATTTAGAAGTGTATAAGGAGATCTTATATTAAGAAAATAATTCGCAAATAAATTATTCATTTTTTAAACATTTCAATCAACAAGCGATCCATATTCTTATTCGAGTAACCAAAAAATGCCACGCTTGAATTGGTGATTTTGGATTCTGTTTTTATTTATGTCATGCCTTTTATATGAATTAAAAAGTAGTTCTACCGTCTTAACTTCTATAAAAAATAAATGTTTTTTTTACAAATTGTTACTTTTTACTCTATCAAAAAAAAACAAATATTATGTCCAACATAAATTAACAAGTAAACTAAACAATAATAATCTTACATTTGCAAAAAAGTTTATTAATGTTCCAAGGAAATATTTTTTTATGATGTGAATGTAATCATAATAGGATTTTTTAAAAATTAAAGAGTTTAAGATTTAATTACACGATATAAAAATTAAAACATTTTCGACGCAACTATTTATATATTTTTCATCTATTAAAAATATGTAAATAGTAACTCAAAAAAATAATTATCAAAAACTGACTTTATGAAATTGAAATCAATTAAATATTTTTTTTAAATAAAATAAATAACAATGATTTATGACGTTTGAAATTGCTGCAATAATTATCAATTATAATTCTAATAGATTAACTCAGGAATGTGTTGATAGTATTTTAGATAAAACAAATCCGGATATTAATTTACAAATTATAATTGTTGATAATTGTTCTGAAAAAGATGATTACATTTCTCTTAAACTTTTTTGTGACAAACATTCTTTTAAAAATTTAAAACTAATACGAAGTAATATAAACACAGGATTTGGATCAGGAAACATGATTGGATTTCATATTTCAAATGCTAAATATATTGCTTTTGTCAACAATGATACCTTATTCTTAAATGATAACTTTTCTATACTGAAAGCAGCTATTGAAAAAGACGAAAATATAGGAATAGTGGGAGGACAATCCTTTAACAAAAAAGGAAAACATATGGTTGCGTTTAATCATTTTTCCTCTATTACCAAAGAAGTTTTTGGTCGGGATTTTCTGGAATTAATTAATCCGAAAAAATATCCAAAAAGAAAACTACAATATAAAGAACCTCTAAAAGTAAATTATGTTCAAGGCAGTTTTATGTTCATGAGGGCAAACGACTTTAATAATATTGGGGGTTTTGACACCAATATCTTTCTTTATTATGAGGAAACAGATTTAGCAATGCGTTTTCTAAAAAATGGAAAGTTTAATTATCTAATTCCAGATGCAAAATACATACATTATCACGGAGCAAGTACATCTAAAGGAATTTTAATCAAAACAGAGCTCAAAATATCGCTATTATATATCATTAGAAAACATCATGGCTATTTAAAATTTTTAATTTTACTGAATTTATTACGAATTAATTATTTTTTTAAAACCTTATTTAAACCTAAATATTGGTATTTATTTAAGATCTTACTAATTGGTGCGCCAATATCAAAATCTTTAAAAGTAAAACAGAAGATATGTGTTATTTAAAATTTAAATAGAATTCTGAAAATAACTTTTCAAATTGTGGTTGAAAATAAAAATCAGATCCATTTCCACCTAAAGGGAAAACAACTGGTGAAAACGGATTAGACTCAAGAAGCCTGTTTACTTTTAAACCTTCAGCTATGGCAAATGAAAAAGTTTGATTAGAAACAAAAAAACGAGAAGACTTTATTATTTGCGCCATTTCCAAAAAGTCTGAAACATTATAGAATTCAGCAATAGGTACCTCTTTA
Organism: uncultured Flavobacterium sp.; assembly: GCF_946478785.1. Next base: position 155,358 of record NZ_CAMLDD010000003.1, on the reverse strand, counting down.
CTAAAGTCATCATATTCCTCTCTTGTTCCCAAAAATAAGAGATTACTATATTTATTTAGAAAAGAATAATCTATTAAGGGATTTCTTCCTCTAAAAGTTCTTACTATTACAATTTTATCTGTTATTTTTTTATGTGCTTCTACATTTAAAAAAGGTAAAAACATATTAGGTTGAAGTCCTGTTAAATGATAATACCATCTAATTGAATGAAATTCCATCGCTACGGGTAATTTACGAAATAAATCCAAATCAATATCAATTGCTTCGTTTTCCCATCTCTTAACATTTGTAATGTACGATTGCTCTTTTAACAAAGGTAATATCATTTCAAAAGTCCTTTCTGTCAACATCACATTTCCCGTGGGATGTTTATAATAATTCCGACCCATTGTTTGCCCCAAATTGACATACAAATTACATTTACTCTTTTTGGCTAGTTCTTTTAAGATCGGTAGTGCATATATCAAATCACCTAAATGTCCAGAATGTTTAAAATTTATTTCTAACGGTTCCTTTGAAATAATTTGTGAAATAGCATCCCAGTCTTTTTGTAACTGGGGATTAAATTTATTTAAAATATTTTGGTCTTTTAAATACAATTTATATTCAAAATATTTTGATTTATCGAATATACGCCACCAAAATTTCTTAACCTCTGTAATTACTGAATAACTTTTAATTGCCATTTAGAGAATTTATTTTTTAAATAATTTATCAATATTTTTATATACTTCAGTTTTTTCATTATTTTCTAAAAAATAATTTTTAGAAGCACTTGTGATACTTTCATAGTAACTTGTATCGGTTAATAAACTCTCAATATAATTTGCAAATTCACTGGGATTATCCGTTACTAAGCATCCATTATTGATTTTATTTATCATTCCATCAACACCTTTTTCATTACAAACAACAGGTAAACCATAAGATAATGCTTCAATTACTTTTATCTTTAATCCAGTTCCTGTAAAAATTGGACATATAACAATTTTAGAATTAGCGTAGTATGTATCTAAATTTTCAGTAAAATCAATTTTTGTTACATTAGAATAATTCTTAATTGTTCTGGTAACATTCCCAACCACTACTATTTTAATTGCATTAGAAAGCAATGGATATACTTTATCAAAAAACCATTTGGCCCCTATATTGTTATGGGGATTATCACTCGCAATATAAATGATATCAAAAACTTTATTAGTATTCGACTTAAAAAAATTGTTAGGAAGTGGATGAGTAATTAAAGCGGTTTTATTTCCAATAAAATGTGAAAACAAATATCTTTCTTCATTAGAAATTGTTATAACCGAATCAAATAATCTTAACAAATTGATTTCAGTTTCAAAAGACTTCCCAAGACTAAAATCTCTAGAACCAATAAATTGTGCAGTTAAAAAATCATGGGTATCAATAATTAATTTTGCTTTTTTTAAATACCTATTATTTTCTATTAAAGGAGCCCAGCAAGCATAACTTATGACAATATAATCGTAGCTGTTATTTTGAAGAATCCTATTAAAATCTTTCTGCTGTCCCTTTCGCACACGATTAAATTGCCTTTGCTTACTCAATAATTTATTAGGAAGTGAAAAACAAAAAAAATACCATAATAAATGTTTTTTCTTTGTAAATTTTCTAATAAAATAATGACTAGAAACTAATTTTTCATTTATTATTCTTTGATTCAGGTTAGATATATCAGAATTATCATTCTCAGAAACAAAATCTACATTAATATTTCTGTCCTTAAAATAATGCAATAAAGCTAATGCTCGAGCATGATTCCCTTGTGATAACAATAAAGGATTTTCGGGATAGAAAAAAAGAATTTTCATTTATTTTAATTTAAGATATAGTATTGGTTCATTATTTTATAAACAAACAATCAATTATTTAAAATGCATATTATTAAAGGATTGATGTAATTGAGTTTCATTTTAAGCTCAATCTCTGTAGAGTTTTAATTTGAAAACAAAACCTTATCGATAACAACTAAGCAAGCGACACAATAATATTTTTGTTTACTCAGCTTAATATTAATTTATATATAAGTACTAATAAAAATTATATATCGCTTTTTTATAAAGCTCTGCACATTGAGATGCTGCTATATCCCATGTAAATTTTTTTGCTTGGTTGAGGCCTCTTAAAACGTACTCGTTCCTAAAATCATCATCATTTAAAACTAACCTAACTTTACTAACTAAATCTTCTTTACTAGTAACATCAAAATAAATACCCGCATCTCCAGCAACTTCAGGAAAAGAACTACTATTTGATAAAACTATTGGACAACCACAAGCCATAGATTCGAGAACGGGAATTCCAAAACCTTCATACATTGAAGGAAAAATAAAACATTTAGCATTTTTATAAAACATTCCCAACTGTTTTTCATCAAAATCTCTTTGTAATACTTTTTCTTGAAGATTCATGGTTTTTAAAAATTTTATCTCCTCATCTTTAAAATCTCCTCCACCGGCACAAATTAATTTTAAGGAAGAATCAAACATTAATAATTCGTGTATTGCTTCTACCAAAAAAATAAAATTTTTATAATAGTCTCTAACACCTACAAATAAAATGTAGTTTTCAGGTAAATCTACAACAACATTATTGTTAACACAAATTGAGCTTCCATGATAAATAACTTCTATTTTAGATTCGTCAATATGTGGATAAACGTTAAGTATATCTTTTTTTGTGTTATTAGAAACTGCAATTATTTTAGTTGCCTTTTCCAATAATATTTTTTTATTTACACTCACCTTAGAAACATCATCCAAAAAATATTGAGGAAACAATTCATGAATCATATCATAAACTGTTAATACAAAAGGCTTATTACCTATAAACTTTAAAAAATAGGAATCGTAATAAGTTGGAATAAATAAATCAAAATTTCCTTGATCAAAAGTTATTTTAATTTGTTCATCCATAAGTTTTTTATTCAACGTACGCGTGCTAATACCTAAAACATTCAAAGCTTTAATTAAAAACGTCATTGTTTTTTTTTCACTTATTAATAAATCACTATTTGCCAAATAAACATTATCTGAATTAAAAAGTGGAAGTATAATATCCATATCATTTCTTCTTTTGAGATGAGTAAATACTTCCTTATAATATCTAGAAATCCCTCCATATTTTTGAATATTAAAAATCTGAGGATCAACAACAATTTTTACCATTAATTTTTAAACAATATTAAATTAAATATATGCCACCGAAAGTTTTTGCCAGCATAAAATCATCTATATTTTATCTGAAAATAATAAACAATAAATTAAAGATTTGTATTTATAAAAAGTAGCTTGATAAAATAAAGATTTGAATAAAAAATGAAAAAATTAATTTATCAGTATAGCTTACGCTAAACGGTTTTTATATTTATCACAAAAAGTGCATTACCATATAAAATATCAAAATCATAATTAAATCCATTTTAACAGTGTTCAAAGTCTGAATGACTATTAATTTACTTTACTTTTTGGAAAAACAATAAATTAAACTAAATTTCTTTATTATATTTTTATTAAAACTATTATATAGAAGTAATTTTTAAATATAGATTATAACTTAGCTGGTTTATTAGTTACTAAATATCATTGTCATTCTATTTAATGCGCATACATCTCTTTCTTTACAATTAGTCATAAACTATATGACTGCGCTTCTAATTACTTTAATTAACTCCTGACTCACTAAGTAAAGAACATATTACTCTTAACCTGATAGATTAAATTTAACATACTGTTTTCTCATTATTAAAAATACTTATAAACCTATTCTTTTGCATACACTTACAATTTTTAAAATTTCTATTTTTTTAAAATATCCAGTTATCCAAAACTCTTGCGTTGTTTCTTGTTTTTTTTCATTTTCAGGATAGAAATATAAAACTTTTATAGAAATGTTAATTAGCATTAAAATTGACAAAAGCCTCTATTGTGAAAAAATTAAAAGTAATGTCAATTCATTAAAACCTGAGAATCAAGAAAAAGTTTCATCCTTATAAATCTCAGATATAGTATCATTAACAATAACACTTTCATTTTCTGAATAAGCCAAAATATCAAAATAATAAACAGTAGAGTGTGAATTAAACAATTGTGATCTTTTTATATAAAAGGCCAGTTCAATAATTTCGTCAATTGATTCAGTGGTTTTAAAATACGTTCCAAAATTATCGAATAAACAAAATCTTGTATAACCAAGAGTTTTTAGTTCAATCAGAGCCTGTTTATAATTATCAATAATTTCATGTCTGCCTTCATAACTGTTTTCATTATTATTAATGAAGGTTTGCATTTCAAAAAAAACAAAACGTGGTTTAATTTCTCCTTTTCTTGCATATTCAGCAAAAGATTGTAAGACATCCCAATCAAAACTATCAGTATCAATTTTTAAAATATCAAATATTTCTTTTTTAGCTTTAGGAACTAAATCCATTAATTCGCTAAATGAAATTGTATTATTTATTTCACTAGTTTCCTGTTTCAATTCATCAATTGAACCAGTTGATAAGCTTTCACTTTTTTTAAGAATATAACTTCCTGTTTTAGTTGAGACAAACTTATTTACAAGCAGTGACCTTTCGTTTAGAGAGTTATTAAAAATATTGTGAAGGCAGTCACTATAAAAATCAATATCCGGCTCAACACTGACAATAAATGAATGGTCATTTTTAGAAAAAATAGCTATTGCTGTATCACCTATGTTTGCACCTATATCTATAATTAAGCCCTTAAAATTGCTACAAAAAATGGGCAAAAATTGATCGTATAAAGGAAACTCTTTTTGAAATCTGGCTAAATCATGAAATCCTTTTAACATCAATTTATATTTACCTAAATAATATTCTATATCAACAGCCCTATTTTCAGACCCTTTATCCTCTATAATGCTTTCAGATTCTTCATCAATCATACTATTTCCTGATTCCTCGCCTATAGCAAATTTAGATCTTTCGTGAGGATTACTATGTTCACCCCTTTTAATATCTTTGTTTATTTTTCTCAAACCAAATAAATCCTTAAACTTCATCTTATGCCATTTACGTGTTGCTATCTTTTAATTGCCTAATATATTCTATTTTTCAATATATATAGAGATTTCCTAAATTTTACTATAGGCTACAACATTCCAAAATGATTACAATTTAACTGAATATTATTTTTAAAATCACACCTTATTCATTGTATTACAACACCTTATGATACTAAAATCAAAAAAAAAAATCTATTTTTTTGGCGTAGTCATATCCTCAGACAATTTTTTTTTTGAGGTAAAAAATAAAGAAATATTTACAAATGCCTTAATTATTTTATAGGCTATTTTATTATTCTGGCTAATAAATGATAACTGATATAATCTTCTTTTACTTATATTTCCATAAATTTCATTTGAATTGATTGTTTCATGACTTTTTATCTGTGGTTTATTATATTTTACCAGCTGGTCAACAACTCTTTCGTAATCATCAATGAAAGCCAAAAAATATTTATGTAAGACCTTTTCTCGTTCTTTCTTGTCGGATTCTTTTTGATGATGTGAAATTCCATCTAAATCATAATTACAAATAATCACATTGATATGTTTATAGCTTTTATTTTCGATACATATACTTTTCATATTAAATTCCCAATCAGAAACAATTTTTAATTCTTCATTATATAAATTATTTTCAAAAATTTTTCGCTTATAAAAAATAGCCTGATGACATAAAGAATTAGTATAAAAAAAAGAAAAATTTAATTTATCTGGATAATCAACTTGAAATTTTTTCTTTTTGGATATAAAAAAAGAATTACCATATAGTATATCAATATCATTATTGAACTCATTCTTTATCATATCTAAAACATTTGCAGAGTAGAAAGAATCTCCCCCGTTCATAAAGATTAAATATTTTCCTTTTGCTGCTTTTATACCTTTATTTAAAGCGCTATAAATTCCTGAATCTTTTTCAGAAACCCAATAATCAATGCGATCACACTCTTCAATTATTTGTTTTGACCCGTCCGTACTTCCTCCATCGATTATGATAAATTCAAAATCCTGAAACTTTTGCTCCAAAACGCTATATATTGTCTTTTGCAAACCTTCGCGGTTGTTATAATTAACTGTAATTATCGAAATTTTTTTCATAACAATATGACCACTATATTTTTTTAAACTTTAAGAATTAACTGCCTCAATGTAAACCTCTAAACATTTTTCTGCAGCATCATCCCAATCAAAATTCTTTACTTGTATTAATCCTTTTTGCGAATACTCTGCCCTTAATAAGTCGTTATTAAGCAGCATTCTAATTTTATTTTGTAAATCTTGCTTGTCTCCTAGGTTGAAAAAAATACCAGCTTCACCAGCTACTTCAGGGAAAGAGCTACTATTACTTAATACAATCGGACATCCGCAAGCCATTGATTCCAGTACAGGTATGCCGAAGCCTTCATACATTGAAGGAAAAACAAAACATAATGCATTTTTATAATAATGACCTAATTCAAAGTCTTCAAATTTTTGTTGAACTATCTTATCATCTAAATCTAAATCATGAATTAATGCTTTCTCCTCTTCATTAAAATCACCGCCTCCGGCACATAACAAAATCAAATCATCATTTTCGTCTAAAATATCCTTTACTGCATCAACAAGAAATGTAAAATTTTTATAATGCCACCTGCTACCTACATATAGTATATAATTTTCTGGCAACTTGATATCTATATTTTTTTCAACTTTTATTGAATTTCCATGATATATTACTTCAATTTTGGATTCATCAATATGAGGGTATAATTTTAATATATCTTTTTTTGTATTATTTGATACTGCAATAATTTTAGTAGCTTTTTCTATCAAAAACAGCTTATTAGCAACTACATTATGTGGGTCATCAATAAATAAATCCGGAAACAACTCATAAATCATATCATAAACTGTCAACACGAAAGGTTTATTACCAATCTGCTCATAAAAATATGGATTAAAGTAAGTTGGAACCAAAACGTCATAATCTGAAGTAAAGGCTCTATTTAATTCTTTCTTTTTTTGTTTATCAATAAATGTATTAGTATTTACTTTGTAACGATTCATTACCTTAATAAAAAGATCCACTATTTGTTGCTTTTTATTATAGAAAATACTTTGCCTAATATAAAAATTTCGGGAAGTTAATATTGGTATTGTTATTTTATTTCCCTTTTTTTCCTGTCTAGAAAGAATCTCTATATAATACCTGGAAATACCACCGTATAATTGGTCGTCAAATATTTGTGGATCTACAACAATTTTAATTCCTTGCTTTTTCATTTTAAGAAAATTCTATCTAATTCAGTATATGTTTTATTTTTCTCGTGATTATTTAAAAAATAATCTTTTGCTAAAACTGAATGATGATTATAAAATTCTTTTTCTGAAATCAATCTTTCGATGTATGAAGCAAATACTGTTTCTTCATTAGTTACTAAACACCCATTATCAGTTTTATTTAACAAACCATCTACGCCTCTTTCATTACAAACAATTGGCAAGCCATAAGATAAAGCTTCAATTACTTTAATCTTCACGCCTGTACCTGATAACATAGGGCAAACAGCAATTTTAGAAACGCTATAAACTTCCTCTAAATCTTCAATGTAATCTATTTTATGGACATTTTCCAGTGTAATTGGTATACAGTTATTTATTTTCCCGACAACGCAAATTTTAATATTCTTCGACAATAGTGGATAAACTTTTTCAAAAAACCACTTAGCAGATTTCACATTATGAACATTGTCACTGGCTACATAAACTACGTCATAAAGTTCTTTCTCCGATTTATGCTTCAATTCTTCTGGGTGGCTTATTAAATGTATTTCTTTATCTAAAAATTGGTCAAAAATATATTTCTCTTCTATTGATATAACCAAAATTTTATCAAAAAAGGATAGGCTTCTAATTTCTTCAGCAAAAAAAGCACCTAATTCAAATCCTTTTTCGCTTTTAAAATGAGGTGTGATAAAATCATGTGTATCAATAATTAATTTAGCTTTTTTTATATGCTTACTATTCTCAATAAGCCCTGTCCAAAAAATATAGGATATTAAGATATAATCATACTCATTATTTTTGAGAATATCATTAAAACGTTCATGATGATTATCCCTAAGCCTATCTAAAACTTTTACTTTATTAATCGATCTATTTTTAGTTTTTTTTTGAAAATTAAGCTTATTAAAAAATTTTTGTATTTTATTTTTCTTTCTTTTTAACCCATCCAATAAAAACCCATTATTAATTAATTTTTCACTTTTTAGCTGCTGTATATGAAAATCATTTACATAAATAGGATCTCCAACAAAATCTACATATATATTTTTACTTTTAAAATACTTTAATAACCCCATAGCTCGTGCATTATTTCCCTGAGTCAAAAGCAATGGGTTTTCAGAATAAAAATAAAGTACTTTCTTCATCTATTTATTTTTTAATATATTTTTTTATTAATTTAATTTACCTCTAACGACTGTAAACTCACTAAATTGGAATAATTTCCTCTCATATTCAATAATTCTTCGTGAGTCCCTTGTTCTACAATTCTTCCTTTACTCATTACCACAATCAAATCGGCATTTTGGATTGTTGATAAGCGGTGAGCAATAACAATAGAGGTTCTGTTTTCCATCATATTTTCTAATCCAACTTGTACTAATTGCTCAGATTCGGTATCTAAAGCCGATGTAGCTTCATCTAAAATCATGATTGGAGGATTTTTCATTACAGCCCTTGCAATCGCCACTCGCTGGCGTTGTCCTCCAGATAACATTCCTCCACCATCACCTACCGAACTGTTATATTGTTCTGGAAATTCTGAAATAAAATTATGTGCATTAGCCACTTTTGCAGCACTTATAATAGCATCCATATCTGGATTATCTATACTTAACGAAATATTATTTGCAATAGAGTCATTAAACAAAATAGAATCCTGAGCAACGATACCCATTTGTTTTCTTAGCGAATCTGTGGTAACATTTTTAATATTAACACCATCAAAAGTGATGCTTCCTTCTGTAACATCATAAAGCCTTGTTACCAGGTTTGCCAAAGTCGATTTGCCACTTCCGGATTCTCCTACTAATGCTATCCTTTTCCCTTTTGGAACGGTTAGATTGAAATCTTTTAAAACATATTCAGTATCGTATTTAAAGGAAACATTTGTAAATTTAATTTCACTTTTAAATTCAGTAATGGTTACAGCATCAAGATTGTCTTTTAACGGATTGGTTGCGTCTAAAATAAAAGCAACTCTCTCATAGGCTGCATTTCCTCCCATTAAAGCTTGATTTGCCTTTGTAATCGCCTTAGCCGGTGTCAATATCTGATAAGCTAATCCCATATAGGCAATAAAAGCACTACCACTCATAGAGCCATCAATTAAAACCAAAGATCCTCCATAAACTAACAAAATAGAGATAACAAAAATCCCTAAAAATTCACTCATAGGGCCTGCCAAACTCATTCGAACTCCTATTTTATTATTCAAATTATTAATATACTCTGTTGAATTAAAATAACGTCGTATGAAAAAGCCCTCTGAAGTAAAGTTTTTAATTACTTTTATCCCTCCTAAAGTTTCTTCAATATCTGATAATAAATGTCCTTCAAGAGAAAAAATATCTCCTGATTGACTTTTGATAGATTTACTCATTCTGGATATTAAAAATCCCGAGATAGGGAGGAATAGAAACACGAAAATAGTCAGTTTCCAACTTATAAAAAGCATTGATATCAAAGTAAAAACAATCGTCAATGGTTCACTTACCATCATTAAAATGCTCAAAAAGGCACTTTTTATTGTATTAATATCAGAGGTCATCCTCGAGATTAAATCTCCTTTTCTTTCATTGGAAAAAAAAGAAACCGGAAGACTAATTACTTTTTGATATACATCATTTCTTAAATCTTTCAAAATTCCATTATTCAGATAAGTCATATAAACAATGGAAATGAAATTGAAAAGGTTTTTCAATAAAAAAGTAGTCAAAACAAATATTACCATCCATACCAATGTACTTAATGGTCCATTGGTTTCCGTATTATGAGTAATAAAATAGTTTAAAGAATCTTCTAAATAACGTTTATCGATACTCTTAAATCCTTCATATACGGGTTTAACATGTATTTTTTCTCCGTCAGAAAACAATACTTTCATCAAAGGAAAGAGAGAAAGCATTGAAATAGCTGAAAAAAATGCATATAAAACATTAAAAATGATACTGATTACTAAATTTTTCTTGTGGGGAATTAAATATTTTAAAAACCGTTTAAAATTTTTCATGAATGGCTTTAGAGTAAAAGGACTAATTATTTTACGTAGGAATTATTTTTCGCAAAGTTAAACTAAAATAGTTTTAAAACAACAAACCAAAAAATGGATATACTTTAGAAAAAACAAGCTTCATATATACCTACTTTCTTATAAAAGAAAATAAAATTATGGCTATTACTAATCTTTTTTCAATATGCTTCCAAGCTTATAAGTCTAGAGATTCCTAAAAATATTTTTCGTTACTTTGCCAATATAATTGTTACTTTTTACTTAATATAAGAATGGAAAATCTCAACGAAGAAATACATAAAGCCTTCGAAATAATCAAAGAAGGCGGTATCATTCTTTATCCTACTGATACTGTCTGGGGAATTGGCTGCGATGCGACAAATCCAGATGCTGTTGCCAAAATATACACGCTTAAACAGCGTGCTGAAACACAAAGCATGATTGTACTGATGAATGGCGAAAAAATGATGTACAATGTATTTAAAAACATTCCTGAAGTAGCCTGGCAAATTCTTGATTTATCTGAAAAACCAACAACTTTAATTTTGGATGAACCGAGAAATGTAGCACCAAATATTATTGCAGCAGACAATTCGCTTGGAATTCGTCTGGTAAAAGAACCTTTTTGCTTTAAGTTATTAGAGAGAATGAAAAAACCATTAGTTTCGACTTCTGCTAATATTTCAGGGCAGCCAACGCCGATTGCTTTTAAGGATATTAATCCAGAAATAATCAAAGGCGTTGATTATGTCGTGAATTTATATCAAGATAAAGTGGCAGGAAAGCCTTCGACAATCATCAAATTAACAAATGATTCGCAGGTTAAGGTAATACGGAAATAATTTCAAATTGCAGATTTAAGATTTTAGATTTTTTTGTTTCAATTTAAAATTTCAGGAGCCTATTTGGAATTTCTTAATTGGAATTTAGAAGTTCCTATACAGCCTTCAAGCACTCAATCAGCCAGTCAACATCATCTTTAGTATTGCAATGACTGAATGAAATTCTGAGATTTGGTAATTTCAAATCGGTCTCCGAAAGCATTTCTTTTAATACATGTGAAGGCTTTATACTTCCGGATTGACAGGCGCTTCCTCTGGAAACGGCAATTCCTTTCATATCCAAACTGAACAGGAGCATTGAAGTTTTATCTGATGAAAAGGGTAAAATAATATTGATTATATTATAAAAATCTTCTTTTTTTCCGACAATTCTAAAATCCGGAAAATGAAGTTCAAGTTCATTTATCAAATACATTTTCAAGTCAAAAATATATTTTCTTTCCTGTTCTAAGTTCTCATATGAAATAGTCAGGGCTTTTGCCATTCCGGCAATCTGATGAACAGCTTCGGTACCGGCACGCAGTCCTTTTTCCTGCTCTCCACCAAAAAGCAAAGGCTGTAAACCTGAATTTTTTCGGACAAAAGCAAAACCCACTCCTTTTGGTCCATGAAATTTATGAGCACTGGCTACAATAAAATCAACAGAAGTTTTTTGCAGATCAATTTCGGTTTTACCAACAGATTGTATAGTATCCGAATGAAAAAGTACATTATATTGCTTACAGATAACAGTAACCCTTTCCAGATCTAAAATAGCTCCCGTTTCATTATTTACATGCATCAAACTTACAAGTGTCTTTTTTTCTTCAGACAATAAATTAGACAAATGTGTTAAATCAATACTTCCATCAGGATTTATATTTACATAATCAACCTCAATATTATAATCTGACTGTAGTGCCAAAACGGTATATAAAACAGCGTGATGCTCAATTTTAGAAGTAATAATCCGCTCTACTTTCAGATCTTCCACAGCAGAACGGAGAACCCAGTTATTTGCTTCGGTTCCACCGGAAGTAAAAATTATTTCCTGGGCAGAACAATTTAAATTTCTGGCGATACTTTTTCTGGAAAGCTCAATAATAGTTTTTGCATTTCTCCCAAAACTATGAGTAGAAGACGGATTTCCAAAATCATCCATCATTATTCTTGTCATTTCCTGAATGACTTCAGGCCTCATAGCAGTTGTAGAAGCGTTATCGAGATATACTTTTTTCATTGATGCAAAGTTATGAAATATCAATTGTGAATTCTTAAATATCATTTGCCAAATTTTTCACTATTTTTGAACCAAATAAAATTACGATGAAAAAATATGCTTGCTTATTGTTATTCGCCATTATGCTTAACGGCTGCGACGACGGAGATCTAGTCCCTGAAATAATTGAGTTTGATGAAGAAAAAAATCCAGAAAGTTGTGACACTGAAACCAATGAACTGATTTATAAGTTAAAACCACAAGAGGCTTTAATATTGCAATTAGGAGAAAATACGTTTAGTGATGTACTAGGAGAAAAAGAGATTAGCATCAGCGACACAGGACTTCCACAACTTGTTTACAGAACTTTTGACGGCGTAATTAATCGCTCTAATATCTGTGATGCCATAAGACCATCTGCTCCAAATGTTTCTAGCGAATCGAAAGCTGTAGGTGGAAAAATAAAGATTACAACAACTGCAAACGAATCAGACCCAGCACCTGACGGAAGTACAAAAATTAACGGTTTCAAACATTCCATCTACATGAGCGATATTAGCTACTCTATACCTGGTGGAGGAGAACAAGTTAATCCGAATTTTTACTTTGGCGTTCTGACAACATCAACTTATAACTCTCCACTTGTATCCTTTACAGCTACTAATGCCAAACCGTGTAATCAAACACAAGTCTTTAATTATACCGGTAATACGTCTATGATTATTGACGCTTTGGACCCGTTATTGATTCAGAATATTGAAACTTCAGAACCTAGAAAAAGTACCATAACAGCCACTCAAAATCAAATTGTTTTCAATACTTATAAAACAGCCAGTATAACCGCTGCTTATTTTTGTCAAACTCCAAGACCTACAGCACCAGAAATAGACGAAACCTGGAATGCAGCAGCTAATGGTGAAATAGAAGTTGTAACTACAAAAAGCGGCACACAATACACTCATATTATTACATTAAAAAATGTCGAGCTCAGCAACACTGGAGGCTTAAAATTTAAACTGCCAAGTAGTTTTATTTTCGGCGAAATTACTACACAATAACATCTATTTACAGCCTTAATAAAAGAATAGATCTTTTATTTATTCTTACAAAAAAAAGTCCGTTACTGAACTAATTCCCAAAACAATTAGACAGGTAACGGACTTTTTTTATGTGCTTGAAAAAAGCTTTTTTTAGTACTTCAAAAGATTTTATTTATTGTTTTGCCTAAAATAAACTTCGGTTGCCCCTAAGCCATATTTTTGATAATTGGCATCCTGAAAATCTACACCGTCATAACGGCCTAATAAAAAATCCAGTTCGGCTTTTAAAATTCCTTCACCCACTCCGTGAATAAAAACAATCTTGGGAATACGGTTTCTAATCGCAAATTCGATATGCCTTTTTGCCGTTTCTGTCTGCAGGGTTAAAATATCATAATTTGACATTCCGCGTTTATTCGGAACTAACTTCTCAATATGCAAATCAAATTCCGGAGCCGAAATTTCACGCTTATCTTTCTTTTCTTTAACAAAACTCCTCGGTTTTGGCTCTTCCTTTTCCTTTGCTACAAAATCTAAATCAATTCTTTTAATAGAATGCATTAAGTTACTGGAATCTTGAATTTTAATTAATTCATTGACAAAAAAAGTCATCAAAAAACCATCTTCAGATTCTATTAAAACTTCATTGTTTTTAACAGAAACTACTGTTCCGTTAATGGCTTCATCCAATACAGAAACCTTGTCTCCTTTAGTCAGCATCCTCTTCTTCTTTTTCTTGATTTTTACTTGGTGTTTTTGAACTTAGCTGCATCATGCCAAACATAAAAACAGCAATTGCAATTACGGTTATATAAATATTCTTTTCTTCAGAAACCTGTTCGTATAAGGCTATCGAAATTGCAACAACCATTATTAAAATTTTAAAAGTTTTCATATTTTTAATATAAGACTTCAAAAGTAAGAAACTTTAAAATAGTACTTCTCTCCTATTTAAATCTTATCTGCTATTTTTGTAAAGTTGTAAAAAGAAAAACTGTGGATTTAGAAAAATATATGCTGCCTTGTTTTAGCAAAACACTCTTCGGAATTGAGTGTTTAGGCTGTGGATTTCAACGCGCTTTATTCTTACTTTTTCAGGGTAATTTTTTAGCCGCTTTTAAAATGTATCCGGCACTCTACACTACTCTTATTTTCTTAGGAATTGTAACATTACACTTTTCAGACAAGTCAAAAAATTACAATAAATTACTTTGGATTTCCGGAATCATTAATGGCATTTTTATGGTTGGGGGATATTACTACAAACATTTTTATCTTTAATTTTTTGATGAATAATTACTTTTTAATTTGATTTAAAATATCATTCATCATCTCGATTTGCACTTTTTGGATTTCGATTAATTCCTGTTGCTGATGCATTATAAGATGATCGATTTTATCATGAATCATTCTAATTTCCAACTCGGATTTCAGGTTAATCATATAATCTTTTTTGGCACGTGTGCGATCTTTTTCTTCCTGACGGTTTTGGCTCATCATAATTACCGGAGCCTGCAAAGCTGCAATGCACGACAAAATTAAATTCAGCAAAATAAACGGATAAGGATCAAAACCTTTGTTGACCAAAATATAAACGTTAGAACTAATCCAAACGACAATAAATAATAAAAACGAAATTATAAAAGTCCAGCTTCCGCCAAAATCTGCCACCTTATCGGCTATTTGTTGCCCAAAGTTCCTGGCTTCTTCTTCATCTTCTACAATGCTGACAATTGATTTATCTTCCTTTAAAGAGGAAATAACGCTTTTTTCAAGATCTGAAAGTGCTCCAATTTCAGTAGATAAATAATTCGAAATATATTTCTGCCTGTACTCATTTAATTCCTTAAAAGAAATAGAATCGCTGTCGCAAAATGAAGGATGATCTTTTATAATAAGTCCCAGAATAGGATCATGTATTGATTTTCCGGAGACTTTCTCATTTACTGAAAAAGACAAACTTGAAATAGCACTTTTAAAAGTCGAAATATTTTTCATTTTTAATATATTTTACGGGCTAATTTACGCATTTAACTTCTTAACAATCACATAAATTATTGCCTTCAAAATTTCTTTCATTTATAACAAATAGAATTCTCAAAAGAAAATTTCTTTGGGTATTTCGTGTCTTTATTTCCAAAAAACGCCTTACTTTTAACGTTTCAAATTATCCATTTCAATTTTATAATTGTGTCAAAAGATCTTATCATACAAAATATCAAAGCTTTAAAAAGCCATTCAAACATAAATTACGGAATAAAAACTAAAACCGAAGATTTTACCGAAAAGCTTTTTTATACCCTTTTTGATTCAAATGCAGTCTTAGATGAAAGTATTGACGAACTCGAATTTCGCTTTAAGGAAATTGCTGTCTTAGCCTGCAAAAAACCCGAAAAATTATGTGGATCTATGTGGGATCGCTTTCTGGAAAAATTACCAAATGTTTTAGAAAAGCTGAATCAGGATGCTGAATATATTTTAGAAAATGATCCTGCATCAAACAGTATTGATGAAGTCTATTTAGGATATCCAGGCTTTTATGCCATTGCAATTTACCGATTAAGCCACGAATTATACAAACTTGATTTATTACTTTTTTCAAGGTTGATGAGCGAATATGCTCACCGAATCACCGGAACCGACATTCATGCCGGAGCCAATATTGCTTCACCCTTTTTTATTGACCACGCCACCGGAATTGTTATAGGTGAAACGACTGTAATCGAGAAAAATGTAAAAATTTATCAGGGAGTTACTTTGGGAGCTTTAAGTGTCAGCAAAGACATGAAAAATGCGAAACGCCATCCAACAGTTGAAAAAAATGTCTGTATTTATGCAAATGCAACCATTTTGGGAGGCGAAACTATTATTGGAAAAAACAGTGTTGTTGGAGGAAATGCCTGGGTAACAAAATCAATTCCGGCTGGTTCCATTGTCCTGAATACTACTACAACCGAAGTTAAAATAAAAGAAAAAAAATAGAATGAAACCACAGAAATTAATCAACCTGATTGGCAATACACCGTTAATGGAAACTGTAAATCTGGTTAAAAATAAAAACGTAAAACTTTTATTGAAACTCGAAGGAAACAATCCTGGCGGGAGTGTAAAAGACAGGGCTGCTTATAATATGATTGCATCGGCTTTGGAAAGAGGGGATATTAAAAAGGGTGATAAACTAATTGAAGCAACCAGCGGAAATACCGGAATTGCACTAGCTATGATTGCCCAATTATTTCAGGTTGAAATTGAACTTGTTTTACCGGAAGACTCTACAAAAGAACGCACCCAAACCATGCGTGCTTATGGGGCAACGGTTATTTTAACGCCTGCCAGTGAAGGAATTATTGGTTCGCGTGACTATGCCGACAAAAAAGTAGCAGATGGCGGATATGTTATGCTAAACCAGTTCGCAAATGAAGACAACTGGAAAGCACATTATAAAACCACCGGGCCTGAAATTTGGAATGATACCGAAGGTACCGTCACTCATTTCGTGTCTGCAATGGGAACAACAGGAACTATTATTGGAACATCTACTTATTTAAAAGAGAAAAATTCGAATATTCAAATTGTAGGTGCTCAGCCTAGTGATGGATCTCAGATTCCAGGAATCCGTAAATGGCCTCAGGAATATTTGCCTAAAATTTTTGATGCCTCAAAAGTAGATACAGTTATAGATGTTAGTGAAGAAGAAGCACGCCATATGACTAAAAGACTGGCACTTGAAGAAGGCGTGTTCGCCGGAATGAGCAGCGGAGGTTCTGTTGCCGTTGCCTTGAAAATAGCCGAACAATTAGAATCAGGAGTTATCGTAGCCGTAATCTGTGATCGTGGCGATCGTTATTTATCGTCTGATTTATTTGATTGAAAAAAAAGTTGCTAAGATTCTGAGAGACTAAGATTCTAAGCTTTGTTTCTTTGGATATAAAATCTTAGCCACTCAGAACCTCTAAAAGAAAAAAAATGAACTACCGAAAATTAGGAAAAACAAACTTTAATATCTCTGAAATTTCACTTGGCACCTGGCAGGTTGGAGGAAAATGGGGATCTCCTTTTGATAATAAAACTGCAGACGAACTTTTAAATACTGCCATTGACAACGGTGTCAATTTTATTGATACAGCCGATGTTTATGAAAATGGTTTAAGTGAAACCGCTGTTGGAAGAGTAGTACGTTCAAGATCGGAGCGCATTTATGTTGCGACAAAATGCGGGCGTCATATTAATCCGCATGTTAGTGAAGGATACCAGCCTAAAGTGCTTCAGAAGTTTGTCGAAGACAGCTTAAAAAGAATGGGACTAGAAACAATCGATCTGATTCAGTTACACTGCCCTCCTACTGAAGTTTTTTATCGCCCTGAAATTTTTGAATTGTTTGATCGTTTGAAAGAACAAGGGAAAGTTTTAAACCTTGGCGTAAGCGTCGAAAAAGTTGAAGAAGCCTTAAAAGCAATCGAATATTCGAATGTAACGACGGTTCAAATTATTTTTAATTTATTTCGTCAGCGTCCTTCACAATTATTTTTCTCCGAAGCCAGAAAAAAAGATATTGGCATCATTGCGAGAGTACCATTGGCAAGCGGACTTTTAACAGGTAAATTCGATGCAAGAACAACTTTTGAGCCACAAGATCACCGCAATTTTAATCGTAATGGAGATGCTTTTGATAAAGGCGAAACTTTCTCAGGTATTGATTATGAATTAGGCCTAAAAGCCGTTCAGGAATTAAAAACATTATTTCCGGAAACTGAAAATTTGGCTCCTTATGCTTTGCAATGGATTTTAAGTTTTGAAGATATTAGCTGTATTATACCGGGAGCTTCTAAAACAAGCCATGTACTATCTAATTTATCCGTTTATGATTTACCAAAATTATCTTCTGAAAAAATTAAGGCAATGAATAAAATTTACGAAGAATATATAAAACCTTCTGTACATCATCTTTGGTAGTTTTTTTAATTCTCTGAAGTTCTAAATTTCTGAGCTGCAAAAGTTTTTACGCAACCATTTAAAATAAACTATATCTACAATAAAAAATACTAATCATAATCACTAACCATGAAAAAATTAAGTTTTATTGTATTTGTAGTCTCCTTACTGTTTTTATCCTGTAGTAATGATGAAAATTCTCAGGAAGAAGATTCTAAAAAATTAGAAAAAATGTATAATGAGATTATTTCAGCTTCTTTAGCTAATTCTGAACCTTGCACAAATTCTGAAGAATGGGATTTTGCACCAATAGGCTCTAAAGCTTGTGGCGGTCATGCTGGATATATTATCTATTCTAAAAAAATTAATACCAACGAGTTTTTATCGAAAATTGAAAAGTACACAGATTCCCAAAATGCTTTTAATAAGAAATGGGGAATTATATCTGACTGCAGTATTACAATGAAACCTACAGGTGTCCAATGCTCTGAGGGGAAACCAGTATTAAGTTATTCTATTGCATCTAATTAAGTTTCCTGAATTCTAAGGTACTTTACACTTTTAAATGCCACAATAAACTTTTAGTACCTTAGAATCTTTTATATTGAAACTTTAAAAATAAAATGCTTACAAAATCAAATTTTAAAGAATGGTTCAATCGGTACAAATATGCCGAATTAGCGAGTACAAGTGCTGCACTTACAACTTCACTTTTTAGCAAAATTTACAGCGGATTAACCACAGCCTATTTGATTACGTTTGCAGAATACCTGGCTTTTTATAGTGTTATTTTATTTTCTTCTTATAAAAAATTAGCAAAGGAGAATAACATTTTAGGTAAAAAAACTTCTACTTCGGAAATTCTTAAACTTTTCAAAAACTTAATTTTAGAATTCGGATATCCTGCTTTTTTAGATTTTTTGATAATTCGTCCTTTTTGTATGTATTGGATGCCTATACTTTGTGGGAATTATTTCCTGGGCATTATTTTTGGTAAAATTTCGGCCGATTTATGCTTCTATTGTTTTACGATCATCAATTATGAGTTAATAAAAGGAAAATAGTTTAACAGCTTTCAAATACAATTTTAAATTCGGCACCTTTATTTTTGCCTTCACTGGAAGCGGTCAATTTACCTTTACTTTTTTCAATAATTTTTTTACACAGATACAAACCAATTCCGGTTGAAGATTCATTGGCTGTTCCTAATCGGCTCATTTTAGTGAATTTCTTAAACAATTCATCTATCTGATGCTGGTTAAAACCAATTCCTTTATCAGAAACCGTTATTACTGAATTATTATTTTCAGTAAAAATCCTCATTTTAATTTCGCTGTCAAAATAAGAGAACTTAACTGCATTACTAATTAGATTTACCAAAACCTGAATTAATAGACCTTCATCAATTTTAAGTTTTGCTTCTTCTGTTTCTACACTTACATTAAGAGTAATATTTTTATCAGTAAGGAGCTGCTCTACTTGTTCGTTAATAAAAACTAATATATTCGAAAACACGATTATTCTGGTTTCCTGATTCATTTTTACAACCTGATCCTGCTCATTCAATAATTTAATGAAATTTTCAATGTATCGAAATTGCAAATTTGTTGATTCACAGATTAGATTAGCCAAATCATTAATAGAATCGGATGGTTTTTCATCTAAAATAAGTTTTGCCAAACCTTGAGGATTGCCAGCAAAGTTTTTTAAATCGTGCGAAAGCATATAAATTAAATCCTGCTTTTCATTCATAAAGGTTTCAGATTCAAAAATAGACTCTTGAATATTACTCATTAACAACCCTGCTTCATCATTATATTCTGTTGGTAAAACCGATAATTTTCTTTCGTTTCTATAATCATTTAAAGCTTTTGAAGCAATAGCAATAGGTCTAATCAATTTATTTAAAACCCAAAGTGTAATTGCAGTTGCCGCCAAAGTCATAATAAGAGAGAAAATCAAAACAGATGTGGGTGAAATTGAGTTGTTAGAATACAGAACAAAAAATAAAATTCCGATTAAAGGAATATGAATACCTATGAAAGCAACAAACAGGAATTTTAATGCATAACTCTTTTTTAGAAAGTTAATTTTTGAAAGATTATGATAAAGCTTCATAAAAGATAACAATAACTTAGATTATAAATAGGGCTATCGAAGTATTTGATAGAGCAAAGTTAGCCTTTAAAGCTAATTAAACGATGTAAAACACATAATTTGATAAAATATTTTAAAATTTAAATTATAAAAGTTTACAAACCCTTATTTTTGCGCTATGGGAAGAAAAAATACAGACAAAATCGTCTTTCATCAAATACAAGTTCTTGATGCTGGCGCAAAAGGTGTATCAGTTGCAAAAGCTCCTGACGGAAAAGTAATCTTTATTCCGAATGTAGTTCCAGGCGATGTGGTTGATGTACAGACTTTTAAAAAAAGAAAAGCTTATTACGAAGGTAAAGCCGTTAAATTTCACGAATTTTCAGAGCATCGTATAGATCCAATTTGTGAGCATTTTGGCGTTTGTGGCGGATGTAAATGGCAAAATATGAAATACAGCCAACAACTGTATTACAAACAAAATGAAGTAAAAAACCACCTGCAAAGAATTGGAAAAATTGAATTACCTGAATTTGAAGATATTTTAGGTTCTGAAAAACAGTTCTTTTATAGAAATAAAATGGAATTTTCTTTTTCGAACAGCCGTTGGTTAACCGAAAAAGAAATTGAAAGTACTGAAGATTTAGGAAACAGAAATGCTTTGGGCTTTCATATTCCGAAAATGTGGGACAAAATCCTGGATATTACCAAATGTCATTTACAGGAAGATCCTTCAAATGCGATTCGAAATGAAATCAGGGATTTTGCTAATGCGAACAATTTAACTTTCTTCAATCCGAGAGAACATTCCGGATTATTGAGGACTTTTATGATTCGTACTGCTTCAACAGGCGAAATCATGGTTTTGATTCAATTTTTTGAAAATGATAAATTGGGACGAGAATTGATTTTAGATCATCTTTACGAAAAGTTTCCACGAATTACTTCTTTACAATATGTTGTAAATTCTAAAGCAAACGATACTATTTACGATCAAAATATCAAACTTTATAAAGGAAGGGATTATATCCTGGAAGAAATGGAAGGACTGAAGTTTAGTATTAATGCCAAGTCTTTTTATCAAACGAACTCAGATCAGGCATATGAATTATACAAAATAACACGTGATTTTGCCGGACTTTCTGGTATCGAAACTGTTTATGATTTATATACAGGAACTGGAACAATTGCACAATTCGTCTCCAAAAAAGCAAAAAAAGTAATTGGTGTAGAAAGTGTTCCTGAAGCTATTTTAGATGCTAAAGCAAATGCAGAGCGCAATAATATTACAAATTGCGAGTTTTTTGTTGGAGACATGAAAGTTGTTTTTAATGAAGCCTTTATCGCTCAGCATGGCAAACCGGATGTTATCATTACGGATCCTCCAAGAGATGGTATGCACAAAGATGTTATTGAGCAAATTTTAAAAATTGCCCCTGAAAAAATAGTTTATGTAAGCTGTAACTCAGCAACACAAGCAAGAGATCTGGCTTTAATGGATGAGAAATACAAAGTAACACGCGTTAGACCAGTAGATATGTTTCCGCAAACACATCATGTCGAAAATGTTGTACTTTTAGAACTTCGATAATACAATTATAAATGAAAAAAATACTGTGTTTTTTATTGGTTCTTACTTTTGGATTATCCAGCTGTGAGAAAGATGATATCTGTGATGCTAATACCCCCACAACACCTAGAATGTTGATTTCTTTTTTCTATGCAGACAGACCAGCTATTGAAAAAAATGTCACACGTTTAAAAATTCAGGGAGATAATATAGAAAACGGTATTGTTTTTAACGAAACCGCTGCTACTGATGAAATAAAATACACCACTAGTGCAAACCAGGTTTTGATTCCATTAGACCCTACAAAAGATGCTGTGACTTATAGTTTTATATCTAATTTTAGTACTACAAATCCTGGTTTAAGCAACACTGATATGTTGACGTTTAATTATTCACGGAAAAATGTATATGTTTCCAGAGCCTGTGGTTTTAAAACCATTTACATTTTAACTTCAATTACTCGTGCAGGAACTGAAGATGCAAATAATCATTGGATAAGTAATCTCGATTTATTCAATCCTAATGTCGAATTCGAAAATGAAACACATGTCAAAATATTTTTTTAGTATTTGTTTATTGTTCACAGTGTTTCTTGCTCAGGCTCAGGAAATAGCTACTGATACAATAAAAAAAGAAATCAATCCGGAAAAACCAAAATCTAAAACGACTAAAGTTATTGCAGAAACAATAGCTGACAGCGTTCCTGTAAAAAAAGAACGTTATGGTTTACGTGTGGGTGTAGATTTATACAAATTAACCCGTGGTCTTTATGATAAAGATTATAAAGGAATTGAATTTGTAGGCGATTTTCGCCTAACCAAAAAATATTATTTAGCGGCTGAACTTGGTTTTGAAGACAAAACCACTGATGATGACCGATTAAATTCAACTGCTACCGGAACTTATATAAAAGGAGGTTTTGACTACAATACCTATAACAACTGGCTGGACATGGAGAATATTATATCAATAGGATTACGCGGAGGTTTTAGTTCTTTTAGCCAGCAATTAAACAATTATAAAATTTACAACCCTAATCCGTATTGGGGAGAGATACCGCCAATTCCTGATGGTGCAAAATACACAGGATTGACTGCAGCATGGGCAGAGGTTGTTTTAGGCCTAAAAGCAAAGGTTTTTAATAATGTCTTTGCGGGATTTAGCGTTCAGTTAAAAATGCTTTTAGCTAACAAGGAACCTGATAACTTTGAGAATCTTTATATTCCCGGATTCCACAGGACTTATGACGGAAGTTTTGGTGTTGGGTTTAATTATACCGTTACCTATTTTATCCCTCTTTACAAAAAGAAAGTAATAGCACCTGAAACAGAGAAAAAAGCTTCTAATAAAGAATAATTTTTTTTTTTAAAATAAAAAACGACGAATTCACTATATCCCAGATAATGAATTCGTCGTTCTCATTTAAGACAATTGAAATTCAACTGCTGCATTTGAATGTATCAGAGCCGTATCAAAAACCGGAACAGAAATATCTTCCGGCTTAATTACTAAAGGAATTTCAGTACAGCCTAAAATAATTCCCTCAGCTCCATTTTTTATTAGTTGATTTGCAATTTCTAAGTACCTTTTTTTAGTTTCTGCAGTAACGTGTCCTCGTCCTAATTCTTCAAAAATTGTAGTGTGAATAAAATCTTTATCTTCCTGATTTTCCGGAATTATAGTTTCAATCTCTTTATCTTTCAATTTATCTTTAAAAAAATCAAGTTCCATCGTAAACTTGGTTCCTAACAAACCGACTTTTTTAATTTCTTGTTTCTGAATTTCAACAGCTGTTGCCGTGGCGATATGAATAAGAGGCAGATCAATAGCTTTTTCCAGTCTATCAGCGATAAGATGCATGGTATTGGCACACAAAATAATTGCTTCTGCCCCGCCCGATTTTAAGAATTCACAGGCTCTAAAAAGCATTTCAAAAGTAGAATCCCAATTATTTGTGTCGTTATTCTTTTTTATATCAGCATAATTGAACGAATAAATTAAACATTCTGAGAAGTTCAATCCTCCCATTTTTTTATTTATACCTTCATTTATAAGTTTGTAATAATCTGCTGTAGAAACCCAACTAATACCACCTATAAGCCCAATTTTCCTCATATAAATCTTCAGTTATCCTATTTCTTTAATTCCTTTTATGAAAATCCATTTCATAAAAAGCTTTTCGCCATCTTTGGTTTTCAAAGCCTTAAATTGTGGCGCAATTAAAGTTGCTATTATAAAGGCAGTCATAGGAATCCAAATACCGGTTAAACCTGAATATGCTGCAATTATAAATCTTCCCAGAATAAATAAAATTGCGAAACATCCTAATTGATATAAAAAAGCTCTGATTTGTAGTTTTGTCATTTTTTTTAAAAGTTGTTAAGGTTCTGAGGTACAAAGATTCTAAGTTTTATTTAGAATCTAATTTTACTAAACCTTAAATTATTTTTTTAGTTGCTAAGTTAAATAATTATGAATAACCTAAAAAACTTAGCGTCCTAGTAACTCACACCCTTACTCAGAAACCTGAAATTTCGTTCTCTTGCTTCCTTCGTACATTTCGTATTTTACCAAACGTGCTTCAAGACTTGCGTTGAAAAGCTTGATTTTTCTGGATGGTTTTAATCCTACAAATTTCAAAGCCTCAAGATTTGCAGTTATAAACCAAGCATTTGTTCCCGGGTAGCTTTTCTTTAAAGTATCGCCGATATTTTTATAGAATTCTTCCATATGAATATCCAGACGCTCATCGTATGGCGGATTAAAAGCCATATGCAATTTTCCCTCAACTGCTTTTTCAGTGTCAAAAAAATTATCTTCTGAAACCGTAATGTAATCTTCTAAATTAGCATTTCTGATATTATCTTTGGCTTTGTTTACTGCACTTGGTGCTTTGTCAAAACCTTTAATGGTGTAATGAAACTCCTTTGTTTTTTTCATTAGGCTGTTTACAATCTGATCGAACAAATCATTGTCCCAGTCTTTCCATTTTTCGAAAGCAAACTCTTTTCTGTTGATGTTTGCCGGAATATTACAGGCAATCATCGCTGCTTCTGCCAAAAAAGTTCCCGATCCGCACATCGGGTCTAAAAAGTGACTTTGCCCTTCCCAACCAGATAACAACAGAATTCCTGCTGCTAAAACTTCATTGATCGGTGCAATATTCGTAGCGGTTCTGTAACCACGCTGATGCAATGAATTTCCAGAAGTATCCAAAGCAACCGAAACCTGATCTTTATCGATATGAACGTTGATTCTTAAGTCCGGAAAAGCCTTATCAATGCTTGGCCTTTGTCCGGTTCTTTCTCTAAACTGATCTACAATTGCATCCTTACATTTTTGAGAAACAAACTCAGAGTGATTAAAATAGGTAGAATGCACGGTTGCATCAATTACAAAAGTTTGGTTGGCATTTAGCAATTTCGACCAGTTTACGCCCGAAATTCCTTTGTATAATGCCTGTTCGTTGTTTGCCCTGAACGAATAAATTGGTTTTAAAACTTTAAGTGCCGTTCGCAGTGACAAATTGGCTTTGTACATAAAACCTTTATCGCCTTTAAAACTGACCATTCTTACCCCTTTCTCTACATCCTGAGCACCAAGATCACGTAATTCCTTTTCTAATATTTCTTCAAAACCAAAAAAACATTTGGCTATCATTCTAAAATTTTCTTCCATCTTTATAAATTCCATCATTAAAGATGCACAGCTGTGCATCTCTACATCACAACATTGTTATTAGGTATCGTCGCGAAATAGTTATTTTTCGGCAAAAATACACTAAATTTGCCGGACTTTAAATTAATTGAAATAGAATAAATGTCTGACGCGCCCAACTCATCAACACCTAATCAGGATCGTAATACCGAAAACTGGTTTACATCATGGTTTGATACTCCGTATTATCACATTCTTTATAAAGATCGAAATTACAGGGAAGCGCAGATTTTCATGGACAACCTGACGCATTATCTAAACTTGCCTGAAAAAGCAAAAGTATTGGATTTAGCCTGCGGAAAAGGCCGCCATTCTATTTATTTAAATCAACTTGGATTTGATGTTTTAGGCGCTGATCTGTCTGAAAACAGCATCGCCGAAGCCAGCAAAAACAGCAACGAAACACTGCACTTTAAAGTTCATGATATGCGTGAGCCGTTCGAAGAAAAATTCGACGCTATTTTTAATTTGTTTACCAGCTTTGGTTATTTCGAAAGTGACGAAGACAACTTAACCACTTTAAGAGCCATAAAGGAAAGTTTATCTGAATATGGTTTTGCCGTAATTGATTTTATGAATGTGGCAAACGTAATCGAAACTTTAGTTCCAGAAGAAGTAAAAACAGTTGACGGAATCGATTTTAAAATCAAAAGATACGTTGAAGATGGACATATTTTTAAAGAAATTGATTTTGAAGATCAAGGCAGAAAATATCATTTTACCGAAAAAGTAAAAGCTCTAACCTTAAAAGATTTTGAAGAATTAATGGACGAAGCCGGAATTTTTCTGTTAGATATTTTTGGCGATTACAAACTCAAAAAATTCCACAAAACCGAAAGCGAACGATTAATCATGATTTTTAAATAAATTGGTAAATCAACAATGAATTATCTTTTACCCTTATTTTCTGTACTTTTAGGCTATATCGTGGCTTTGTTTTTAAAACCAAAAAACAAAACCAATCTAAAATTATTACTCGCGTTTAGCGGTTCTTTCTTATTATCGTTAACCGTAATGCATTTGTTGCCTGAAGTCTACGAATCGCACAATCACAATATTGGTTTATTTATTATGATCGGAATTTTATTTCAGATCATTCTTGAATTCTTCTCAAAAGGAGCTGAACACGGACACGTTCACGGCCATCCACAAATGTCGCAAATTCCGTGGCTGCTCTTTATAAGTCTTTGCATTCACGCCTTTTTAGAAGGCTTTCCCGTAAGCCATCATCATGGTCTGGCTATCGGAATCGCCATTCATCACCTGCCAATTGCCGTGATTCTAACAACCTTTTTCATCAATGCCAATCTCAACAAAAAAGCGATTTTTGCTTTTATGATAACTTTTGCCATTATGACTCCGCTTGGAACAGTTGCATCAGAATACCTACCTTTTTTAAACGATTATTACACCGAAATAACCGCTATTGTAATCGGAATCCTATTTCATATTTCATCGACTATTATTTTTGAAAGCAGCGAAGGACATAAATTCAATGTTGCCAAAGTTTCGATGATCGTTCTCGGAATTTTATTGGCATTTTTATTATAATAAGGGCGTGACCAAATTTACAAAAGGCGCTATTTAACAAACTGTTTATATGCGCCTTTCGCAAATTCGGTCGGGCTATACAGGCTACTTCGGTAGCTTCTTTCTATCCCTCACGCGAAAAACTTCGAGACCAGACATTTCATTATTACAAGACCTAAAAACTTTGTAACTTTGAGACTTTCCAACTTACAATCAAACACTATAATGACCTTTACAAAAACTACAGAACAATCCTCAAAATACGAACATTTAGAAAAAATGTCGGTTCATGAATTGCTTACAAACATCAATAATGAAGACAAAACTGTTCCTGACGCTGTCGAAAAAGCATTGCCGCAAATTGAAGCTTTAGTAGCACAAGTTGTTACAAAATTAAAACATGGCGGCCGAATATTTTATATCGGTGCAGGAACCTCAGGGCGTTTAGGCGTCGTTGATGCTTCAGAATGTCCTCCTACTTTTGGCGTTCCGTTTGATTTGGTAAACGGAATTATTGCAGGTGGGGATACTGCCATTCGTCGTGCCGTAGAAAATGCGGAAGACAATGCAACGCAAGCCTGGATTGATTTGCAGGCGAATAACATTGGTGCAAATGATGTTGTTATCGGAATTGCTGCTTCGGGAACTACTCCTTATGTTATTGGGGGTTTAGAAACCTGTAATCAAAATAATATCCTTACGGGATGTATAACCAATAATGCAGGAAGTCCATTGGCTTTAACAGCACAATTTCCTATTGAAGTTGTAGTTGGTCCGGAATTCGTTACCGGAAGTTCCAGAATGAAAGCCGGAACAGCTCAGAAATTAGTTTTAAACATGATTTCGACTGCAGCCATGATCCAGCTTGGAAAAGTTAAGGGAAATAAAATGGTCGATATGCAATTGAGTAATATCAAATTGGTAGATCGAGGTGTAAAAATGATTATGGGAGAAATTCCAGTTTCGTATGAAGAAGCTTCTGAGTTGTTGAAAAAATACGGCAGTGTTCGAAATGCTGTTGATAATTATAATGCTTAAAAAGGTTTAACTGCAAAGTTCGCAAGTTTAGTAACTTGGAACCTGAAACTTTTTCAAACCTGAAAAAATTAAAAATGGCAACAAATAAACAATTACTAGGAAAAGGAATTAAATATTTATCAGGTTCTCTGCCTCTTTTATTTATAGGTCCTTCTTTGATTTATAACGCATTTATGAATCAGCATACGAACTGGCATTATTTGGTTTTAGGAATCGGAATCGTGGCTTGTTTAAGTGGTATGTTTTTGATTTTTTATGGTTTGAAAATTATTATGAAAGGTTTGTTTAACGACTAATTTGTATCTTTACTAAAATTCTTAATTATGGATATTCAAGCAGAATTAAATTGGATTCATCAGGAAATTGATAAAGTAAAAGACCCTTCTTTTGTCGAAAAATTAAAACACCTTTTACAATCCGTCAACAACTCAAATGTTGACTCGGACGCAGCATACAATTTAGATATTGAAAGTGCCTTAGAAAATATTAAAAACGGTAATTTTTATACTGAAGATCAAGCCAAAGAAATTGCCAAAAAATGGGGAAGAAAATAATTTGGTCAAGCGATGCTTTAAATCAATTGGAAGACATTCATTTTTACATTTTCTTTGAAAGCAAATCTATTACAATTGCAGATAAAGTAGTTAATACGATTTTTGAAAGCACTGAAATACTAAAAACGCAGCCGGAAATTTACAAACCTGACAAACAAAAAACGACCAACGATGGCAGTTTTAGAGTATACTCTGTTTACGATCATGCTGTTTCATATCAAATAACAAACGATATTATTTACATTCTTCGAGTACGCCACAACGCAAGAAAATCCAAAAAACATTCATGGAAAGCTTAATTCACATTCAGAAAACCTTTGAAAAAGTCATTTATATTGACAAAAAAATAAACAATCGGGAGTTTGAGGATTGTGTTTTTAAAAATTGTGATTTTTCTAACAGTAATTTTGCCTACAATACCTTTTTAGACTGCGAATTTATTGACTGTAACTTATCGATGACAAGTTTATCAGGAACAAGTTTGAAAAACGTAACTTTTAAAAACTGCAAACTTCTAGGAATCGCTTTTAACGAATGTGACGATTTTTTATTCCAGGTTTATTTTGAAGAAACTGCTTTGGATTATGGTATTTTCTCCAACAAAAAAATGCCCAAAACCAAATTCATCAACTGTTCTGTGAGAGAAGTTTCTTTTATAGGAACCAATCTAACCAGTTCAGTTTTTGACAACTGTGATTTGGATGGTGCTATTTTTAATGACACACAATTGGCATTGGTTAATTTTAGAACGGCTTACAATTACAAAATTGATCCCGAATTTAATCCGATGCGAAAAGCACAATTTTCTAATCAGGGAATTGTGGGGCTTCTAGATAAGTATGACATTAAAATTGTTTAATTATGGAAACTAATGAATCTTATTTAGAAAGCGTTAAAAAACAGTTTTTGTATTATAAAATGCTAGGAGAAAAAGCAATCGATCAATTAGAACCGGAACAGCTTTTTGTTGTTGTAAACGAAGATACAAACAGCATTGCCACCATCATTAAACATATTTCCGGCAACATGCTTTCACGCTGGACCGATTTTTTAACTTCTGATGGTGAAAAAGAATGGCGTAATCGTGATGCTGAATTCGAAAATGATTTACAATCCAAAGAAGAAGTTTTAGCAACTTGGAATAAAGGCTGGGATTGTTTCCACAATGCTTTGAGCAGTTTAAAACCGGAACAGCTTTCGGATATTATTTATATCAGAAATGAAGGCCACACGGTTATTGAAGCTATTAATCGTCAATTGGCACATTATCCTTATCATATTGGCCAAATTGTTTTTTATGCGAAACAACTGAAAAGTGGAGATTGGAACAGTTTATCAATTCCGAGAAACAAATCCGGAAATTACAACGCTGAAAAGTTTGCAAAAGAAAAAGAAATCAAGAACTTTACAGATGATGAATTAGAAAGATTAAAGTAGTTCTTATTATTCTGAAGCCTAGCCCTGATTAAGTGGAAATCCTTTTTATTTTTTCTTTAAAAATAAAAAGATTACTTCACTTTATTTATATTTTAGAGCGGAGTTCAGTGAACTTCGTTTGCAACGGAAAGCAGGATCATGCTCCTAAAAAACCAACAATTTAAAATGAAAAAAATACTATTTCTCCTTCCACTATTGTCACTAATGTCGTGTTATGATGCGGAGCGCAATTGCAAGGATTTTAAAAACGGAAAATTCAAATTTGAATATGAAGTTGACGGCGTAAAGAAAACGACCTTTTTCGAACGCAAAGACAATATTGAGATTGAAACTTTTGAAGGAAAAACTGATACCTCAACCGTGCGCTGGGTAAGTGACTGCGAATATGTTTTGCAAAAAAAACACCCGAAAAATATGGCCGAGGAGAAAGCAATCAGTATGAAAATTTTAACGACTTCGAAGGATTCGTATACGTTTGAATTTGGGATGATGGGCTCAGAAGAAAAACAGCGCGGAACTGTTATTAAAATTGATTAATTTTATAGTAATATAAAACTTTTAAAATGGAAGTATTTTTGAATCCTGATGCATGGATTGCCTTATTGACACTAACTTTTCTTGAAATTATTTTAGGAATTGACAATATTATTTTTATTTCGATTGTAACCGGAAAACTGCCAGAGGAAGAGCGCAAAAAAGCAACTAGAATCGGTTTGTTTTTAGCGATGTTCATGCGTATTGCTTTATTGATGGGAATCTCTTATTTGATTGCCATGAAGGCGACAATTTTGAGTATTCATTGGGGATGGCTGGAAGCCGATTTTACCGGGCAGGCAGTTATTTTATTTTTAGGAGGATTGTTTTTAATCTATAAAAGCACAAAAGAAATCAGTGAAAAAGTGGATCACCATGGCGAAGAGGAAAAAACATTGAAAACAGCAGCAAAAAAAAGTTTTGCGAATGTCATCTTTCAAATTTTGCTGATTGATTTGATATTCTCTGTCGATTCTATTTTAACGGCTGTGGGTATGACAAATGGTGTTGAGGGAGCTTTAACTATTATGATTACGGCTGTTGTAATTTCTGTAGCGGTGATGATGTTGTTTGCGGTTCCGGTGGGTAGTTTTGTAAACAAAAATCCTTCTATACAAATATTGGGACTTGCATTTTTGATCCTGATTGGTTTTATGCTGATTACTGAAAGTATGCACTTGTCTGATGCTGCTCTTTTTGGTGAGCATATTGGAGCGGTTCCAAAAGGATATCTTTATTTTGCGATTTCATTTTCATTGGCTGTTGAATTTATTAATATGCGTATGCGTAAAAAACAATAAACAATTTAAATTTTAAAAGCTCCTTAGGAGCTTTTTTTTATATTTAGCTAAAAAAATCAGCATAGTTTCTTTAAATTAGACTACAAATTAAACGTATGAAAAATACCATTTCACATCGGGTTGCCGACTTCCTAAAAAACTTTCCGCCTTTTAATCTTTTGCATCAAAAAGACCTTGAAAAATTATCTGAACAAATTTCGATTATCTATAAAGAAAAAGACTCTGTGATTTTTACGGAAAATGAGAAAACACATGATTCGTTTTATGTGGTTCATAAGGGGGCTGTTGCACTTAAAAAAAATCAAAAAAATGTGATTTTGGATATGTGTGATGAAGGCGATATTTTTGGACTGAGGCCTTTGCTTGCACAGGAAAATTATGTTATGGAAGCCAGCACTTATGAAGAAAGTATTTTATATGCCATTCCCATCGCCGTTTTTAAACCTTATGCTTTAGAAAATAAGGATATTGGTAATTTCCTGATCGAAAGTTATGCTTCAAACACTAAAAACCCTTATTCTGAAGTTCATAAAAATAATTTATACGGTGAAATTGTTTCTCAGGAAAATCTCAATTCAGACAAAGAGTTATTTGATTTACAGCCAGTAAAATATTCGAAAAAAATAGTTACCTGCGACAGGTCTACAACAGCAAAGGAAATTGCCAAGATCATGACCAGAAAAAAAGTCGGGGCTATTTTAATTGTGGATGAAATGCTTCCCATCGG
The DNA here is from genome assembly GCF_946478785.1 of uncultured Flavobacterium sp. The sequence goes on along the minus strand of NZ_CAMLDD010000003.1, from coordinate 123,012 downwards.
AATTATTACCGACAAGGATTTACGCAATAAAATTGTTTCAGGAGATTATCCTATTACCACGGCAGCAGAAACTATTATGACATCGCCGGTTATTACCTATCCTAAAAAAATGACGGTTACCGAGGCTCAAATGGCCATGATAAAAAGTAGTATCAGCTATTTGTGTCTTACCAAAGACGGGACTGTGAATACAAAAGCAGTTGGTATTTTATCTAAACATGACCTGATGGTATCACTCGGAAATAATCCGGCAGTTTTGATAAAGGCCTTAAAAAGAACAACAAAAATTAAGGAAATTAAGCCTATAAGGGCACGAATCATGCAATTATTGCAAGACTATTTGGATCAAAATATCCCGATGACGCTAATTACAAAAATCATAACCGAATTGAATGATGCATGTGTAAACCGTGTTATTGATATTTCGTTGGATAAAATGAACACTGCCCCTCCTGTAAAATTCGCCTGGCTAGCCTTGGGGAGTCAGGGCCGTGACGAACAAATGCTGCATACAGATCAGGATAATGCAATTGTGTATGAAAATGTTTCTGAAGTTTTTAAGGATGAAACCAAAGCCTATTTTATAAAATTAGCCACTTATATCAACAAAGGACTTTTTGCTATTGGTTACGAATATTGTCCTGCTGAAATGATGGCTTCTAATCCAAAATGGTGCATGAGCCTTGATGAATGGAAAAATCAGGTACATTATTGGATTAACAATCCCGGGAAAAACGAAGTTCTGCTATCTTTTATATTTTTTGATTATAGTTTGAAATATGGTGATGCAGAAATTGTTAGTCAATTGTCGGACTCGATTTTTGAGAATGTTAAAGCTAATCCAATTTTCTATGTCCATTTGGTTAGTGGTGCTTTGCAAAGCCCTTCTCCTACTGGTTTTTTCAGACAATTTCTGGTAGAACAGGATGGTGCCAACAAAGATCAGTTTGATATTAAACGAAGAGCCCTGATGCCACTTACAGATGCCGCAAGGGTTTTAATTTTGTCTCACTCTGTAAAATCAATCAGCAATACGGCTGAACGTTTTGAAAAATTAGCCGAACTGGAACCTCAAAACAGTGAACTTTATTTATCATGCTCTTATTCATTTAAAGCTTTATTGAAATTTAGAACCAAGCAAGGTCTGTTGCATCATGATTCGGGACAATTTATTGCTTTGGAATCCCTTTCGAAGATGGAAAAAATAAAGCTGAAAAGAACTTTCAAAACCATCAAGGAACTTCAGGAATTAATTTCGGTACGTTTTAATGTTTCTAATATTGTATAAAGATGAGTTTATTGAACTTTTGGAAAAAAGAGGAAGATCTGTTTGATGAAAACATAACAATCGAAGAGACACGTTTTGTAGTTTTAGATACTGAAACTACAGGTTTTGATTATACAAATGACCGTATTTTGTGTATTGGAGCATTGGTTTTACAAAATAACACCATTTCAATCCAGGACAGTTTTGAAGTTTATATTGAACAAGACCATTACGATGAGTCGACTGCTCAAATTCATGGCATTCTGAAAGATTTTGTTGCAAAACGCCCATCAGAATCAGAGGCTTTAGAACAGTTTTTAGCCTATTTGGGAGAAGCAATTATTATTGCACATCACGCCAATTTTGACATCACCATGATTAATCGCGCTTTGGAAAGAAATGGTTTGCCAGAACTAAAAAATAAAGCGCTCGATACCGGAGTTTTATATAAAAAGACTTTGATTAAATCGCATCTTTTTGAACGGAAAGATCATTACACATTAGATGATTTAGCAGATAAATTTGATATTTCAAAAAAAGACCGTCATACGGCATTGGGAGATGCTTATATTACAGCTATCGCCTTTTTGAAAATTGTAAAAAAACTGAGAGAAAAGAAAGAAATTAATCTGAATCAGTTGTTTAAATAATTTTGCAGATGAAAAATTTACATTTAGCAGTAATTTTACCATTTCGTAATACATTCGTTATTATTTATTAGCAATAAGAAAAAATTACCATAACATACATTTTGTTTTTCAGCGATAGCTTTGCTTCAATCAAAAAAACAAAAAAACAGTTATGAAATTTAATTTTTTAAAATCTATTGCACTACTTGGAATTACAGGACTTTCTGTAATTAGTTGCCAAAATGATGATAACAATGATTCTGATAAAGTAAATGCGGACATTGATTTTACATCAAAATCCAAAATCCCGGCTTTTGTATTTGCACAGCCAGGCTTCGAAAATCTTCAAATTTCAACATTAATCTCGACGACAGATGTGTTGCCTGAAAGCCCTTCTTTTATATATGCAGGTCAGCCAGACGGAGCCGGTTTTATGAAAAATCCAAATGGAGATGGATATGTAATGATTACCAACCACGAAATCATACAATCTGTTTCAAGAGTTTACTTGGATAAAACTTTAAAACCAGTAAAAGGAGATTATATTGTTGATGCCGCTGGGGGACAAACAAGGCTTTGTTCAGCAACATTGGCTACTCCGGAAATTCATGGTTTTGGACCCATATTCTTAACTGCAGGAGAAAGCGGTCAGGAAAGTATGGTTCACGGTATTAATCCTTTTGGAGCTGCAAATGACAAAAGCAGAAAAGACAGGGTTTTACCTGCCTTAGGAAAAGCAAGTATGGAAAACGCTGTGCCGTTAACAAAAGATGCTTATCCGGGGAAAAGTGTAATCATTATGGGTGAAGACCAGTCTTATGAGGCTTCTCATGCAAGTGCTGGTCAGGTGATTATGTATGTTTCTACGGTTGGGGATTTGAATAACGGAAAATTATATGCTTTAAAAAGAAATGACAACATTCAGGTAGAAACCACAATGACTGTTGGAAACTCTTTTGATGTATCATTTGTTGAGATTCCGAATGCCAAAAATAGTACTGGAGCAGAAATTAATACAGCTGTAAACGACTTAAAAGCCATTCGTTTTTCAAGAGTAGAGGATATTGATTACAGAAAAGGATCTGCAAGCAATAATAGAGAAGTTTATTTTACGGCTACCGGACAATCCTCAGATAAAATAAATCCTGTTGAAGGTTATACCATGTGGGGAAGAGTATATAAATTAGTATTGGATGCAAAAGATCCATTAAAAGGAAAACTTGAATTGGCGGTTGAAGGTGATTCTACACCGGGTACAGGCATCATCAATCCTGATAACCTTTGTGTTACAGAAAATTATGTTTACATTCAGGAAGATGGAGACAGTTATTATCCTGATGCTAAACATGATTCTTATATCTGGCAATATAACATTGCTTCAAAAACCAACAAACCGTGGTTAAATATGAATCATAAACGCACAGATGTTGCCTGGAATTCACTTTACAACACGGCAAATAATAATCGTCTTGGAAGCTGGGAATATGGTGCAATGGAAGACATATCAGATGTAATTGGGGTTCCAAACACTTTTATTGTAAACATTCATCCTCATACTTGGGTAAATGAAAATTTTAAAAATGCTGACGGAAGTGGTTTAACGAGTAATATAGAAGGTGGACAAACGGTAATTATTCGTAACGTACAAAGATAATTTTACAACAATGCAACAAAAACAATCCAATTTTTATTGGGTTGTTTTTGCTATTTATAAAAGTAATTCCCAAATGAAAATTGATTTAATCAAAACAATAACTTTTTCTATTCTGCTTTCTTTTCTGATTTTGTTTTCAGGATGTAAAAAAGAAAAAACCGAAACTTCCGTAAAACAGGAACTTTTAATCGATTTGGAAAAACTTGAAAACAAAATAAGTATTTTCAAAAAGATAGCTGGAAGTGAAAAAGATTCAAAAAAAATTCAGGCTTCTTTTAAAGAAACAAGAATTTTGTATAAAAAAACAGAATGGGCAGTTGAATATTTTGTGCCTGAAACGGCAAGATTCATTAATGGCCCCGCTTTGGATGAACTTGAAGTAGAAGAAAATAAGTTTTTGCCCCCAAATGGTTTTCAGGTTATTGAAGAACTTATTTTTCCCGAATATGACACCAACAATAAAGCAGATTTGATTCGGGAAATAGCAATTATGCGTGCTAATATTGTACAGGTAAAACAACATTTAGAAGCGATTAGTATTGGAGAAAAACACATTATCGATGCTGCCCGATTTCAGGTTCATAGAATTCTGGCATTAGGAATTACAGGATTTGATTCACCAATTGCGCAGGAATCAATAAACGAAGTAGCTCCGTCTTTAATTGCGATTCAAACAATTGTTTTTAAAACATGCAAAGATAATTCTAAGAAATCTGTTGAGTTAAAGTCTAAATTAGAAAAGACTATTTCAAGTAGTATTTCCTATTGCTCAGAAAACAATGTTTTCAATACTTTCGACAGAGTAACATTCATTAAAGAGTATTTGAATATAATTTCAAAAATTATTTTTGATTTACAAAAACAAAATAATATTGCTAACGTCAATAAAAACAGTGCCATCAATCCAAATGTTGCTACTCTTTTTGAAAAAAAATCGTTTAATGTTAATGCTTTTATTCCATCTGGCGAATACGGTTATTCAGAGGATAAGGTTGCTTTAGGAAATCAATTATTTTATGATACTTCAATTTCGAAAGATCAGAAAAGAAGCTGTGCAACTTGTCATATTCCTGAAAAAGCATTTACTGACGGATTAAAAGTCAACCTTTCCCTTGATGGTTTTGATTTGCCAAGAAATACTCCAACACTTACTTATGCTAGTTTGCAAAATGCACTTTTTTGGGACTTAAGGCAAATTGATTTAGAAAAACAAAGTGTGGATGTCGTGCAAAATGAGCAGGAAATGCATGGTTCATTCAGCCAGGTTATTCCTTTAATCAATAAGGATAAAAAGTACAAAGCATTATTTAAAAAAGCTTTTCCTGAGACTCATAAAGTAGAAGAATGTCAATTACAAAATGCTATTGCGTCTTACATTCGCTCATTGAATGATTTTGATTCCAAATTTGACTTATACATGAGAGGCGAATCAGATGATTTTAGTGAAGAAGAAAAACTCGGGCTTAATCTTTTTGCCGGAAAAGCAAAATGTGCTACGTGCCATTTTATTCCTTTATTTAACGGAACTGTGCCTCCAAATTATACTAAAACCGAACAGGAAGTCATAGGAACGCCAAAAGATAAAACGGGAAAAAGAATAAGCCCGGATTTAGGAAGATACAATCAGTATAAAATGGATCAGTTAAAAAATGCATTTAAAACTCCTTCTGTTCGAAACGCTGCCAAAACTGCCCCTTATATGCATAATGGCGTATTTTCAACATTAGAAGAAGTGGTGGGCTTTTATAATAAAGGCGGTGGAAAAGGTTTAGGATATGAAGTAAACAATCAGACGCTTCCTTTTGATGAGTTAAAGCTGAACAAAAAAGAAGAATCAGCTTTAGTGGCTTTTATGAAAACTTTGACTGATAAAAAATACCAGTAAAACTAAAAAAATAGCTTTTGGGTCTGCCTTGTCAGGTCCAAAAGTTATTCACTGATTTCAAAAATCTCTTTTTTTATTTCTACGGAATAATCATTTGGTGAAATATTTCCTCCATATGATTTGGCATAGACTTTAGTAAACTCCGCTCCAAAATACAGAATGATGGCCGAATAATATACCCACACCAAAATTATTATGACAGATCCGGCAGCACCATAAACAGACCCAATGGTAGAGTTTCCTAAATAAAAACCTATGGCAAACTTACCAATCATAAAAAGAAGTGCCGTACACCCAGCGCCAATAAAAGCATCTTTCCATTTTATGTTCCCATCAGGTAACGTCCTGAAAATAATAGCAAAAAGAAGTGTTATACTGCCTAATACAATCAATATATTGATGATATAAAAAAGGTAAACTGTACTTTCAGGAAAATAAATTTTCAGCCTTGCATTTAAAATATCCAAAGTTGCATTCAACATTAAACTGACCAGCATTAAAAAACCTACTGAGACTATCATTGAAAATGACATCAATCTATTTTGTACAAATTTTTTAAAGCCCTTATTTGGTTTCGCACGCAATCCCCAAATATAATTAATTGAACTTTGAATTTCGGCAAAAACTCCGGATGCCCCTATCAATAACATAATGACACCAAAAATGGTAACAAAAACATTACTGCCTGAGAGCTGTACATTTTTGATTGCTTCCTGAATTTGTTTGGCGGCATCATTTCCTACCAATTCATTTATTTGTCCGTACAACTGACCTGTTACAGCATCTTTTCCAAAGAAAAAACCGCAAATTGTAATGATAATAATCAATAATGGAGGTAAGGCAAAAATGGTATAATAGGATAATGCAGCACTTAATTTTATAGCATCATCTTCTATGAACTCTAAAAAAGTTGTTTTCAGCAAGTACCAGGATTTTGATAAAAAATTTCGATTTTGCACAGGTTTAAATTTTGAATTTACTCAAATTTAAACAGAAAAGGCATAATTGCTATTTCTTTATTAAAACTAAATTTTATAATTTTTCCATGTTAAATTTTCTATTTATAATGACAAAAAATCCCCTTATCATAAACTGTCCATAAACTTGCTTTTTGGTTTGCTGCTTTTAAAGCATTGTTTGCCCAGGTGTTACAGGTATAAAAAAGACTGTAACTTCCTTTTGCCTCGTAAAAAGCATCTTTTTTTCCGTAACTATGTCCCTTAATCCATTCTGGATTTGTTGGATTATTGAAACTTTCAGAAATATAAGTGACTAATTTTTGATAGTTTTCTTTTGAAATTAAAATGCGTTTGCAGTCATCACCTTCCTTCAATTGTTTAAAAAATGTGGTGTGCATGGCGGATGAGCTTATGCCCAATGTAGCTTTTAATGCCGTGCTGGCTTTTAAGTCTGACCATTCAGGCGTATCGAGATAAAAACCTTTATCGCCCCAGCCGAATGCTATAAAATTCATAAGGGAATCTTTTGATTGTGTCTGGCTAAACTGGATTTGATTTCTCCAGTCTTTAATTTCGTTTTTAATGGGCACTACAATATCGGTATGAACACCGTTTGAGAGAATGTAAATCGGAATAGCATCTCGCTCTTCTGTCTGAGCAACATCTGAATTAACCGTAATTTTTGAAATTAAAAGAACTGATGTAATATACAAAGCGATAAAACTGAAGATTCCGAAAAGTGTCCATCCCAGAAATTTAAAAGATTTTTTTAGCATTTTTGATTGGTTTTAGATTTAGTTATTGGTTGCTTTTTTGTAACCAATTTTTAAGCCAAAATTTTTCAAACTTTAATTTTTGTGTTAAGAATTATTTTAAAAATTAAAAGGTCTTGATTTTACAAACTACCCCAGACTGAAATGGAAAGCATTTTTTTTGAATTTATATTTTTTGTGGCGATAAAAAAGCGACCGGAGGAAGCTCTTTTTATGCCATACAAAAAAATAAATTCAGGAAAAATCTTGGAGAGTAAAGCTGGATTAGGTTCTTAAAAAAAGGCACGCGAATGCCACGGATTGGAACGGGGTTGAGCGGATTTTTGCTTTGTTTTTTTTCTGCCGCAGATTTAGCAGATCTGGCAGATTTATTTGAACAAAAAAACTGCTGAATTTCTCCAGCAGTTCAAGTCTATTCTCTTTATTCTTTCTTCTATGTTCTGAATTAAACGTTAAAACGGAAATGCATTACATCACCATCCTTCACAACATATTCTTTTCCTTCTACTTTGAATTTCCCTGCTTCTTTTGCTTTTGCTTCAGAACCGTATTGAACGTAATCTTCGTATGAGATAACTTCAGCACGGATGAATCCTTTTTCGAAATCAGTATGAATAACTCCTGCTGCCTGAGGTGCCGTTGCTCCAATGTTGATGGTCCAGGCGCGAACTTCTTTGACACCAGCGGTAAAGTAAGTTTGCTGTTTTAATAATTTGTAAGCAGCACGAATTAAAACTGACGCTCCAGGCTCAGTTAATCCCATATCTTCAAGGAAAACCTGACGCTCTTCGTAACTTTCTAATTCGGTAATATCAGCCTCTGCTCCTACTGAAAGAATAATTACTTCAGCATCTTCATCTTTTACTAATTCACGAACCTGATCTACATATTTGTTTCCGTTTACAGCTGAATTTTCGTCAACATTACAAACGTACAATACCGGTTTTGCTGTAATCAACTGGAAAGATTCCATTAAAACTTCTTCGTCATTTCCCTGAGGAGTAATAGTACGAGCTGATTTAGCCTGTAGTAATGCCTCTCTGATTCTGTCTAAAAGTGCTTTTTCAGTTTGCGCTTCTTTATTTCCGGTTTTAGCAGCACGATTTACCTTTTCTAAACGTTTTTCAACAGTTTCTAAATCTTTTAACTGTAATTCAATATCAATTGTTTCTTTATCACGAATTGGATTTACATTTCCGTCAACATGAACAATATTATCATTATCAAAACAACGTAAAACGTGAATAATAGCATTACACTCTCTGATGTTTCCTAAAAATTGGTTTCCAAGACCTTCCCCTTTACTTGCTCCTTTTACCAAACCTGCAATATCAACGATATCAACTGTTGCCATTTGTACACGCTCTGGTTTTACCAATTCCTCCAATTTATTGATTCTTGGATCCGGAACGTTTACAACTCCAATATTGGGTTCGATTGTACAAAACGGAAAGTTGGCACTTTGCGCTTTAGCATTAGATAAACAATTAAATAATGTTGATTTTCCAACATTTGGTAATCCTACAATTCCTGCTTTCATCTGTTGTTCTATTTATTTTTTAACCATTAATTCTTGTACGATAATGGAATTTATGATCTACATGGATTTTCAATTATGCCAAAATGATATTTTTTGGCTTTAAAATTTTGCAAATATAATATTTAATAGCTCGTAAGTGAAGTAAAAATGTGCATTAATATAATTTTAGGGTTTTTCTTAAAAAATTTAAAACTTTTTATTAAGTTTTTGTTAAAAAATGGTAATTTTATAAAAACTCAAAACAAAAAATAAACTAAAAAACCATTAATCATGAGAAAGATTGCATTATTATTATTCCTGCTGAATTCAGCGTTTATTTTCGCCCAAAAAGAGGTTTCGGGTGTAGTTAAGGATAAATCCGGATCGCCACTTCCGGGAGTAAATATTGTTGAAAAAGGAACTCAAAATGGTGTTTCAACAGATTTTGAAGGAGGTTTTAAAATAAAAGTAAAAGAAGGTGCCACATTAGTATTTAGTTATGTAGGTTTTGAAACTGTCGAAAAATCGGCTACCGGAAGCATGAATATTACTCTGGATGAGAGCGGAGGTCAGATTTTAAACGATGTTGTGGTAGTGGGGTCCAGAAATGCTAAAAGAACTGTTGTAAATTCAGCCGTCCCTATTGATGTTATTAACGTAAAAGAAGTTACAACTCAAAGTGGAAAATTAGAAATCAACGAACTTTTACAATATGTTGCTCCTTCGTTCAATGCCAACAAACAATCTGGTTCTGACGGGGCTGACCACGTTGATCCAGCTTCTTTGAGAGGTATGGGACCAGATCAGACTTTGGTTTTGATTAACGGAAAAAGAAGACACCAATCATCACTCATCAATCTCTTTGGAACTCGCGGACGTGGAAATACAGGAACAGATTTAAACGCGATTCCGGCTGCTTCTATCAAAAGAATTGAAATTTTAAGAGACGGTGCTGCGGCACAATATGGTTCTGATGCCATCTCCGGAGTTATTAATATTGTGACTAATGACAATGTAAATGAATTTACAGGAGCTATAACTTATGGCGCATTTAATACTGATGCAAAAGGAGATTTCCCTATTGGAACAGCGAACACAGAAGGCTACAGATTAGACAAAAATGGTAATGGAAATTCATTTGGGAAGAATCAGAATTTCGACGGTGGATCTGTAAAAGTATCTGCTAATTATGGTACAGCAATTGGAACTAAAGGAGGTTACTTGAATGTTACCGGTGAATTTTTGAATAAAAACAAAACATTACGACCTGGTTTTGATTTTAGAAAAGGTTTTGGAGAAGCTGAAATTCAGGGCGTGAATTTATTTGTAAATCTTGCTGTTCCAATTTCTGAAAAAACACAATTTTATGCTTTTGGCGGAAGTAATTTCAGAGATACTGATGCCTATGCTTTTACCAGAAATGATGGTGAAAGAGTTGTGGAAGCTATTTATCCGGGCGGTTATACACCAAGAATTACATCAAAAATAAATGATAATTCGATTGCTGCAGGAATTAGAACAGAAACTTCCGGAGGATGGAAATGGGATTTTAGTAATACTTTCGGAAAAAATAAATTTCATTATAATGTAGAAGGAACAATTAACGCTTCTCTTGAAGAAAACTCTCCAACTGAGTTTGATGCGGGTGGACATAGTTTGCTTCAAAACACAACCAATTTAGATGTTTCAAAAAATTATGGTAACATTCTTAGAGGACTAAACATAGCTTTTGGAACGGAGTTTAGAGTAGAGCAATTTGAAATTTTTGCCGGAGAAATAGGTTCCTATGCTACTTATGATACAAATAGAGTTCCTATTACAGATCCCACAACTCAAAGTGCTCCTGTCGACCCTATTTCTGGTGAGCCAAGACCAGGAGGCTCGCAAGGTTTTCCGGGATACAGTCCTTTAAATGAAGTAAATGAAAGCCGTAATAATTTTTCTTTATATACTGATGCAGAATTAGACATCACCAATGCACTCATGGTAAGTGGTGCAGTTCGTTTTGAAAATTATAGCGATTTTGGAAGTACTGTAAACGGAAAATTAGCCTCCAGACTTAAACTTAGTGATCATATTAATTTAAGAGGATCTGTTAGTACCGGTTTCCGTGCACCATCATTAGCACAAATTTATTATAATTTACGTTTTACAAACTTTAGTTCAGGAGGCGCAACAGAAGTATTGCTTTCATCAAATGACAGCCCTGTTACAAAAGCTTTTGGCATTGATAATTTAAATGAAGAAAAAGCTATAAATGCATCTTTAGGTTTTACTGCTAATTTTGGCGATTTTACCGCAACGGTTGATGGTTATTTGATTAATGTAAAAGACAGAATTGTATTGACAGGTTATTTTGATGCAACTGAATTTAACCTTGGCGTTGATGAAGCTCAGTTTTTTGTAAATGGTGTAGATACCAAAACTAAAGGTGTTGATGTTGTTTTAGCCTGGAAAAAATCAATTAACGAAAATAAATTTGGTGCCACATTAGTTGGAAACATCAATGACATGAAAATCGACAAAGTAAAAAATGGTGATTTGGACGAACAAACATTTTTTGGAGAACGCGATAAAGCCTTCTTATTAGCTTCGGCCCCAGCAAATAAATTTGGTTTAAATTTAAATTATGGCAGAAAATGGTTTGATGCCGGATTAGCTTTTACAAGATTTAGCGAAGTAAAGCTGTTAGACTATCAAATGACTGATTCTAGTTTAACCAATGAAGATTTTAGAACTGATCCTTCAGAAACTGATGCAGATTTGTTTGCTAATCGAAAGAAAGCTGCCACAGATACTTATGGAGCAAAAATAGTAACCGACTTGACTTTAGGATTTAAAGTTTCAAAATCAACCAAAATTAGTATTGGAGCTAATAATCTTTTAAATATCTATCCTGACCAGCAAGATGACTGGGTTGAGGCAGGAGGTTACTGGGATGCCGTGCAAATGGGTTTCAGCGGAGCTTATTACTATGCCAGACTTGGATTTAATTTCTAATACTGAAATAGCTTTAATCACAATAAAAAAATCCTGAGTTTAAGCGAGGGCACTGAAAAAGTCCTTATAGTACGAAAAATGAAATTTCATAAAAAAGAGCGAAACCATTACAGTTTCGCTCTTTTTTGATTATTATAAATACTTATAGACTAACAAAATCAAACCCAGCTAAAAAAAGGGAAACAAATAAAATTAAAGCTTTATTTCATCGCTTTTTTAGCTACTTTTTGGAAATGGGGACTTTTTCAGTGCCCTCGTTTAAGCTCAGGATTTTTTATATCTGTTATTTTCTAAAAATTACATTTTAAACTCTAATGAATCAATAATTCCTTTCTCTTCATCTGTTGCAGTAAATCCGGAAATATCCCAATATTTGGTCAGGACTTTATTCTTTTTATTAAAAAGAGTTTTCTCTTTAAAAACATCACTCTCTTTATAAGTGAAGTTTTGCTTATTAAAATTGGTTGTTACAAAACTATTGCGGACCTGAATATTTTTGATTGTATCTTTTAAAACAAGATCATATCCTATTTCTTCATTTGCACTCAAAACATAATAATCTAAGCCATCGACCCTGTAATTAACCTTTACAATTGATCTTGTAACATTTTTTGAGCCCGGTTTTTTATTTTCTTCAATTTCAATAAGATGAGCCGGTTCAATAATAACACTAAATTCTATGATTAACTTTTTTTCCGGGTCATAAACTATTTCATAAGTATCTAAGGCTGTTTTTGCATTATCCAACGGTACTACAGACATGATGTAATAGTTTTTATTATTAGGATGTCCTTTGGTTGTAAAGTTGTACTCTTTTTTTGTCTTTGAATCTAAAAGTGGATCGAAATATTTTAAATTCGAATAATTTTCCATGATATTATTCAGATTGTATCCCATTAAATCAGCACTGACATCAGTTTCTAATAAACCGTAAGAACGATTTTGTTCAACTAATAATGTAGTAGTTGCCTTTTTTTGACTGACTGAAAACTGAAAATTTACAAGTCCGTCATTATAATAAGAGTATTTGTTATCTAACATAAAGAACTCTCTCACATACACTTTTAAGCGGTAAGAAGCAGCTAATTTTTGTCTTGAATTAGAAACAATCTTTTGAAGGTTTTTTTGAGCATTTTCTTTTGAAACTACAATTTCATCCAGTTTATTATGGCTGTTTTTAAGATAAACCACAAATTGATCTTCTTTTAAAGCTGCCCAACGAAGCGTTAAATTTTCATAATTAGTCTCTGAAACCTGAACATTTGAAGCGCCATTTAATTCAAAAGTTACTTTACCGTCTTTATTACTTATTAAAGTTTGGTTGGTTTTCATAATAAGCACCGTCGCATTCTCAATAGGCAGTTGCGTTTCTATATCTTTTATAATGATAGAATATTCAGCGTTTTGCGCAAAAACAGCAGCAGTAAAAAGCAGAACGAATAAAAATATTAGTCTTTTCATAGGCTATTATAAATAGAAAATAATTACCAAATTTAAATAAAATAAAATATTAAAAACCAGCACAATACCAAATAAATTAAATATTTTATTTACAAAAAAAAATCCTAAGCTCAAGCTCAGGATTTTATATATCAACATTTTAAATGTTATTCGCCATGTAAAAACGCTTGTCTGTTCAACAACGTTTCTTCATCTTCTACGTGATTATCATCTGGTACACAACAATCAACAGGACATACGGCAGCACATTGAGGTTCATCATGGAAACCTTTACACTCTGTACATTTTCCAGGTACAATATAATATACTTCATCCGAAATTGGTGTCTGGGCATCATCTGCATCAACTTCTGTTCCGTCTGGTAAAATTACTTTTCCTGAAAGACTGGTTCCATCTTTATATCTCCAGTCATCAGCTCCTTCATAAATTGCTGTATTTGGGCACTCTGGTTCACAAGCCCCACAATTAATGCATTCGTCAGTTATAATTATTGCCATTTTATTCTTGGTTACGAGTTAAAAATTATAAGATTTCAGAAAAAATGCCAAACATAATATTCTGCTTTGCCTTATAACTTAATATAGCTTATTTTTGTGCAAAATTACAATCAAAACCTTTCATAAACAAATTAGTTATGTTACAAAACGAAAAAAAACAATCTTTTATAGCACTTGGCCGTTTTTTGAGTCAGTTTTCTGAAGAAAAGAATACTCAAAATGAATCGGTTTTAGGTAATGATTTGTTTTTTGATGCTTTTATAGATCTAATTCATCTTTCGCAATCGCATAACGGATGGTACACTCCTGAACAAGTGTATTTTGCAATAAAATCGTGGGCAGATGCCCTAACAGAAGAAAACCTTGATAAATGGTTATCAAAATATGAATCTGAATTATCCCAAACCAATAAAAAAGAAAAAACCGTAGCCTTAATTCTGGCCGGAAATATCCCCATGGTTGGTTTTCACGATTTTTTATCGGTTTTGATTACAGGAAATAAAGCTTTGATTAAAACGTCTTCAAACGATCAGCATTTATTGCCGTTTTTAGCCAGATATTTAATTTTTATTGATGAAAGTTTAAAAGATAAAATCACTTTCGTGGAAGGAAAATTAGAAAATTTTGACACCGTAATCGCGACAGGAAGCAATAATACGTCACGTTATTTTGAATATTATTTTAAAGACAAACCATCGATCATCCGTAAAAACAGAAATTCTGTTGCAGTTTTGAATGGTCAGGAAACCAAAGAAGATTTAGAAGCTTTAGGTGAGGATATTTTTCGTTATTTCGGTTTAGGATGTCGTAATGTTTCCAAAATTTTTGTTCCGAAAGGTTATAAATTTGACGCCTTTTTTGAAGCCATTTTCAAATACCAGGATGTTATTCATTATGAAAAATATGCTAATAATTACGATTACAATAAGGCTGTTTTTTTAATGAGCAATTTCAAATTACTGGACAATGGTTTTTTGACAATAAAAGAAGATTCTAGTTATGCTTCTCCTATTTCGAGTGTTTTTTACGAATTTTATGAAAACATAGAAGATTTGCAAAATCGTCTTGATGCTGAAGCCGAGCAAATTCAATGCGTCGTGAGCAATAATTTAATTAAAAACAGTATTTCTTTCGGTAAAACACAGACTCCGGAATTATGGGATTATGCAGACAATGTTGATACTATATCGTTTTTGTTAATAACATAGGTTAAAAATTTACAATTATTGCGAATAATTTAACGGTTTTTCGGCTTGTATTCCCGAAATTTGCGTTTTTAAAAATTTGGACTTTTAACTATACCATGAAAAAACACAACTACAGCGCAGGACCAAGTATTTTACCTCAGGAAGTTTTTGAAACAGCATCAAAAGCGATTTTAGATTTTAACAATTCCGGATTATCAATTTTAGAAATTTCACACCGAAGCAAGGATTTCGTTGCCGTTATGGACGAAGCCCGAGCATTGGCATTAGAATTACTAGGCCTTACAGGTAAAGGATACCAGGCTTTATTTTTACAAGGCGGAGCAAGTACAGCATTTTTAATGGCTCCTTACAACCTGATGAAAGAAAACGGAAAAGCCGCTTATTTAGATTCAGGAACATGGGCAACTGCTGCCATCAAAGAAGCTAAGTTTTTTGGAGAAACTGTTATCGTTGCCTCTTCAAAAGAAGAAAACTACAACCATATACCAAAAGGTTACGAAATACCAGCTGATGCAGATTATTTTCACTGTACAAGCAACAATACCATTTTTGGAACTCAACTAAAAGATTTTCCAGCAACCAACATTCCAGTAGTTTGCGACATGAGTTCTGATATTTTTTCACGCGATTTAGATTTTTCTAAATTTGATTTAATCTATGCCGGAGCTCAAAAAAATATGGGACCTGCAGGAACTACTTTGGTAGTGATTAAAGAAGAAATTTTAGGAAAAAACGGAAGAGCAATCCCTAGTATGTTAGATTATGCTAAACATATCAAAGCAGAAAGTATGTACAATACGCCACCTGTTTTTTCTGTGTATGTTTCGTTATTAACTATGCAATGGATTAAAGCAAAAGGCGGAGTTGCTGCTGTTGAAAAATTAAATGACGCAAAAGCTGCTTTATTATACAATGAAATCGACAGAAACCCATTATTTAAAGGTGCTGCAGCTGTTGAAGACCGTTCAAACATGAATGTCACTTTCTTACTGACAAACCCTGATCACACTGAAACATTTGACAAATTGTGGAAAGAAGCTAATATTTCTGGTTTGCCAGGTCACCGTTCTGTTGGTGGTTACAGAGCTTCTATTTATAATGCTATGCCTATCGAAAGCGTTCAGGTTTTAGTAGATGTAATGAAAGCTTTGGAAACTAAAGTTTAGTTTTCAGAAAAACATCAATTGAATACCGGAGCCCTAGCCCTGATAGAAATGGAAATCCTTTTATGTTTTCTTTAAAACATAAAAGATTGTAATGGATAGCAGGAATTAGCTCTAAACAAAAAAAGAAAAAATTATCATATCTGTTAATTCGTCAATCTTAAGATTACACGATTAGCCCAATAAACACATAAACTAAAATGAAAGTATTAGCGAATGACGGAATTTCTAAAAGTGGAATTCTGGCTCTAGAAAAAGGTGGATTTGAAGTTATTACAACAAAAGTAGCGCAGGAACAAGTTGCTAATTTTGTTAACGAAAACAATGTAGATGTAGTTTTGGTGCGTAGTGCTACCAAAGTTCGTAAAGATATTATCGATGCTTGCCCAGGTCTTAAAATTATTGGCCGTGGTGGTGTTGGTATGGATAATATTGATGTTGATTATGCTAAAAGCAAAGGAATCCATGTAATTAATACGCCTGCTTCTTCATCTGAATCAGTAGCTGAATTAGTGTTTGGGCACTTACTTTCTGGTGTTCGTTTTTTACATGATTCTAACAGAAATATGCCATTAGAAGGAGATTCAAACTTTGAAGGTTTGAAAAAAGCGTACGCAAATGGTACTGAATTAAGAGGGAAAACATTAGGTATTGTTGGTATTGGCCGTATTGGTCAGGCTACTGCAAAAATGGCTCTTGGTTTAGGTATGAAAGTAATCGCAGCAGATGGCTTTATTCCTTCGGTAGATGTAAAAGTAGAGTTTTTTGATGGTCAGTCTATTACAACTACAATCGTTCCTCAATCTTTTGAATCTTTATTAAAAGAAGCTGATTTCATTACATTACACGTTCCTGCTCAGGATGGTTACATCATTGGTGAGAAAGAATTTGAAATCATGAAAGACGGTGTTGGAATCGTAAACTGCGCTCGTGGAGGTGTTATTGATGAAGTTGCTTTGATAAAAGCATTGGATTCTGGAAAAGTTTCTTTTGCGGGATTAGACGTTTTCGAAAGCGAGCCAAAACCAGAAATGGCAATCTTGATGCACTCTAAAATTTCACTGACTCCGCACATTGGAGCAGCTACTGGGGAAGCTCAGGACAGAATTGGTACTGAATTAGCTTCACAAATTATTTCTTTGTTGAGCTAATAAATTATAATTTAAATTTTTAGAAGGGGTTTATTAACATTGTTTAATAAATCCCTTTCTTTTTTTGATTAAATTTGAGATATAAATCTAACCTAATTTCTTAATATCATGCTTGAACAATTAACTCAATTAGTAAAACAATTTGGAGACGATGCTGTTGTGAAAAATAGCGCCATTCCAAATGAGCAGAACGATGCCGTAATCAATGAAACAGGTAATTCTATTTTTTCAGGACTGCAAAAAATTGTTTCAGAAGGCGGTGGAGAACAATTAGCCGGATTATTTCAGGGAAAATCTATTGATAATTTGAATCCTGTTGTACAGCAGTTAACACAGCAATTATCAGGAAGTCTGGGTGAAAAATTTGGTTTAAACAGTGATACTTCTTCTAATGTTGCTGGAAGTATGATTCCGCAAATTTTAAATTCTTTGGTAAATAAAGCTAAAGACCCTAAAGATAGTAGTTTTCAAATTTCAGATATTATCAATGCGATTTCAGGAAATAGTGGTCAGGCTTCCGGAATTATGGACACGATTTCAAAATACGGAATGCAGTTTGGCTTAGATCAAAATGCTGATGGCAAGGTTGATGTAGCAGATGTCCTTGTTGTTACCAAAAGTAGTGGCGGTATCGCTGGATTTATCGGTAAATTTTTTAAAAGTAAATAATAAGGGTTAAGAATCTTAAAAAAATATTGAAAAGCTGTTTACTTAGGATGTAAGCAGCTTTTTTTTATAAATTGAAGATCAACTAAATAATCCTTCTCTGTGGCAAATGTTAAATAATAAAAGTCATCTTTTCTTTTTTTGTAAATTTAAAGTTCAAATGTATGCCATGAAAAATTTCTTTTACATATTAGGAATATTATTTACGATTATTGCCTGTTCTACAGCTTCAAAGAACACTGCTTCAACAACTGATCCTAAATCAAAAACAGCTTTAAACGATACTATACGAATTGCAAATGATTCTTTAGAATATGAAGTCATTATTATAGATAACGGATTTAGTTTCTGGCTTGCCTCGACGGCCTTACCTAGAAATTATTACACTCAATCTTATCTCGAAACCAAAAACCAATTGTATGTAACTGAATGGAACAACAGGGTTTTACAGCCTCAACGTTACAACCCTAATTTATATGAAATGAGAATAGATTATGATCCTTTTATAAATTATGGTTATGAGGTAAATTATCTCATCTACAATTACATGATCTACTTTCAAAATACTTACAAACAAAAATTAGGAGGGTATGTTCCTTCCAGATAATGTTAGTATATTTGTCATCATTGCCAACAAAAATGAATCGATTAAAGCAGCGCTGGGGAGTAACCTCTAATTTTCAACTTATCATTATATTTATTGTTTTTGCTATCACAGGATCGGCATCAGCATGGCTATCAAGACCTTTTTGTGAATGGCTAAACATTACCAAAGAAGATTTTGGTGGTTGGTTTACCCTTATTCGATTGATCGTAATTTTTCCAATCTATCAGGTTCTGTTGGTTGCTATTGGAACCCTTTTTGGTCAATTTCGCTTTTTTTGGAACTTCGAAAAAAAGATGCTCAAAAGTTTAGGCCTTGGGTTTTTATTTAGGGATTAATTCTTTTATCCTTCTGAAAAAAATAAGTATAAATCCATGTAATAGTGAACGAAGGAATTATATCCGTAAATGGTATGATCTCCTCTACAAAAGTCAAAATACTGGCAACCCTTCCCACTCTTCCTTTATACATTCTTGTCATCAGAAACGCCGCAATTGGCGCCCAGATAACATCTGAAAATTCCCCTAACAGCGGAATACTAAACGAAATCATTCCGATTCCGTCAAAAAGCAAACCCAAAAGTAGCTTTCTTACCATATCCTCGTTCGTTACTCTAACTTCCTGCATTTTATATAGTATTTAGATTATAATGAAATTACAAGAAAAACAGAAACAAAAATTATTCCATTAAAAAAATTTGTTTCTTAATTCCCATTTCACTTTCATGTCATAAAATTCTGTTACAACCCATTTTAATAT
This sequence comes from uncultured Flavobacterium sp., assembly GCF_946478785.1. Next base: position 103,817 of record NZ_CAMLDD010000003.1, on the reverse strand, counting down.
CGGCAGAATCTTTGTTTCTTTGTAAAAACAGTTTCTAATGATACATGCAAAAAACATACATAAGTTCTACGATCAGCTTGAAGTTTTAAAAGGCGTTGATTTACATATTCAAAAAGGAGAAATTGTTTCGATTGTTGGCGCTTCCGGTGCCGGAAAGACTACTTTACTACACATTTTAGGAACTTTGGACAAACCTGAAAAATCAGCACCAGAAACTTCCCTAACTATAAATGGAGAAAACATTTTAGGACTGAACGACAAAGCCTTATCAAAATTCAGAAACCTTAATTTAGGTTTTATTTTTCAGTTTCATCAGCTTTTACCTGAGTTTACAGCTCTTGAAAATGTTTGTATTCCTGCATATATTGCAGGAAAAAAGCCGTCAGAAACAGAAGCCGAGGCAAGAAAACTGCTGGATTATTTAGGATTGTCACATAGAATTAATCATAAACCAAGCGAACTTTCCGGTGGTGAGCAGCAGCGTGTTGCCGTTGCTAGGGCTTTAATCAACAAACCTGATGTAATTTTTGCCGATGAACCTTCAGGAAATCTGGACACTCATTCTGCCGAGAATTTGCATCAATTATTCTTTCAGCTCCGCGATGAATTTGGACAGACTTTTGTCATTGTAACCCATAACGAAGAATTAGCAAACATGGCCGACAGAAAATTAGTTATGGTCGATGGTATGATTAGTAATTAGTAGCTGTTTCCAGCTGTCCGCTATATCTTTTGTGGCGAACCCCTCCACAAAAGGATGCTCGCTACCATCTGGGCTAGGGCGATAGATTAATCCAGAACTTTCTTCACAATTATGAATAAGACAGAACTCAAAGAATTCCTTGACGAAAAAGTCAATCAATATAACAACTTCGATTTTATAGAAAGTGACCCTGTACAAATTCCGCATTTGTTTTCACAGAAAGAAGATATTGAAATTGCAGGTTTTTTAAGTGCAACCATTGCTTGGGGAAACCGAAAAATGATTATTAAAAACTCGCATCAAATGATGAATTTAATGGGCAACACACCTTACGATTTTGTAATGTCGCATTCTGATTCGGATTTAGAACGATTAGAAAATTTTGTCCATCGCACCTTCAACGGAAAAGATTTCACGGGTTTTATTAAGGGGTTACAACATGTTTATACAAATCATAATGGTTTAGAAACTGTTTTTGCAAAACACCAGCAAAATGACGGCATGCAAAAAAGCATTTCTGAATTTAAAAAAGTATTTTTTGAGATCAATCATCTACCCAGAACTCAAAAACATATTTCAGATCCAATGAATGGTTCTGCAGCAAAACGCATTAACATGATGTTAAGATGGTTTTGCCGCCAGGACAATAAAGGAGTCGATTTAGGGATTTGGAAAAATATTTCTCCTGCTGCCCTATCATGCCCGCTTGATGTACATTCTGGAAATGTGGCAAGAAAATTAGGCTTACTTACAAGAAAACAGAATGATGGAAAAGCACTTGCCGAATTAGACTTAAAACTTCGGGAATTAGACCCTAATGATCCTGTAAAATATGACTTTGCCTTATTTGGTTTAGGAGTTTTTGAAGGATTTTAACATCCAAATACAAAAAAAAATCGTAATATTAAGTATAAGAATTACTTATGAGTTCGATTTTTGAATTTGTCAAATTTTACCTTGTCCCTTCACTTCTAAGTCTCGTCCTTATTTTGACAGCTTTAATGTGGAGCAAACGCTTAATTTTACACAATTACAATAAAAGAAAACGACTTGTAATTCAAAGTACGGATTTATTTCTAACCTCCTTAATTTTTGAAAAAAACAATAAGGAGATAGTAGAGGAAAAAATTGCCGAATTAAAAAGTAAAATTCCATTACATAAAAATTGGTGCAAAAACATTGTAATCAATGAAATGATTCGTTTTAAAAAAAACCTTAAAGGTGAATCGAATTCAATAGTCATCATATTATACAAAAAGCTCCATTTACATTTTTATACTGCGCGATTGGTTGCCGATTTAAGATATTATCAAAAATGTGAAGGTTTTTATCAATTTCAGCATATCGACTTCAAGCCTGCCAAGAGATTAGTAAAACCTTACTTAATGCATCATGACAGAATTATTCGTTCTAATGCCTATGCGTGTTATTTATCTTTGGTTCAGGGGAAATTAGAAAGACTGTCCAATATTCCAACTAAAATTTCGTTGCTGAATATGATTAAATTAATGGAACTTCTTCAAATTAAAAAGATAGAATTACCAAAGAATATTGATGAGTGGTTATATGCAGAAAATAATTCAGTAGTAAGATTAGGAATCAAAATGATGGTTTTCTTTAACTATGCCAATCAGGAAAAAAAAATAATAGAATTACTAAATTCTGAGGATTCCGTTTTAAGACATGAAGCCATTTTAGCATGCAGAGAATTATATTTCAAAAATGCCGAAACAGAATTGATTACTATTTATTTACAGGACAACGATAATAATAAAGAAGAAATTTTAAAAAGTTTAAAAGAGATCGGAGGAGATAAATCAGTTGCATTTTTAGAACAGTTAGTTTTATATGAAGCTAACAAAACACTAAAGATGCTTGCTGTAAATGCATTAAACAGTATTGATAAGAAAACAATTGAGAAATTAAGTTTAGAAGACGATGATGCGCTCAGAATGTTGAATCATATAAATGACGCTTATATCGTATGACAACAGAAATATTAAAATATCTCATCAGCGCTTACGAAGTTTTTGTTTCTGCATTTTCCGGAATTTATATTCTGTTTTATATCATGCTTGCAGTTTTATCCTATTTGGCAATTTTAAAACACTTACGATTTCAAAAATATTTAGAGGAAGAAACTTTATTAAAATCGAATCATTTAATGGGGGTCTCTGTTGTGGCTCCTGCTTTTAATGAAGGAGTGAATATTGTATACAATGTCAGATCACTTCTATCCTTAACCTATCCTAAATATGAAGTTATCATCGTAAACGACGGCAGTACTGATGACACATTAGAAAAGCTAATAAGAGAATTTGAGTTGGTAAAAGTTAATTTTTATTACGAAGAACATATTCCGACTAAACCAGTCCGAGGTCATTATAAATCAAAAAATCCCATTTATTCCAAACTAATGGTTGTGGATAAAGAAAATGGAAAAAGTAAGGCTGATGCTTCAAATGCAGGAATCAATTCATCAAAATATCCTTTGTTTTTGTGTACAGATGTAGATTGCATTTTAAAACAGGAAACCATTTTAAAACTCGCAAAACCATTTATGGAACATGAGAAAAGAGTTATTGCAACCGGTGCCGGAATCAGGATTTCGAACTCCTGTGAAGTCAGAGAAGGTTTTTTGGTTAAAATTCATTTTCCTAAAGAATGGTATCCAAGGTTTCAGGAATTAGAATATGTAAGGGCTTTTTTATTTGGAAGAATGGCCTGGAGTAAAATCAATGGCTTGTTATTAGTTTCTGGCGGATTAGGTATGTTTGATAAAGAAATCGCAATAAAAGCCGGCGGCTATTGGCATAAATCACTTGGTGAAGACATGGAATTAATTACCCGCATGCGAAAATACATGTATGATAATCATCAAAAATTCTTAATTAAATACATTCCGGAGTCTTTATGCTGGACAGAAGTTCCTTCAACAAAAGAAATATTATTAAGGCAGCGTGTCCGTTGGGCAAGAGGATTAATTCAAACTTTATATTTGCACCGCAACATGTTTTTTAATCTAAAATATGGCAAAACAGCTTTTTTAATTCTCCCCTATTTTTTTTGGTTCGAATTTATGGTTCCAATTATTGAAGTAATAGGTTTAATAACCATTATAATTGCTTTTGCCTTTCAATTTATAAATGAAGAATATTTGCTTTGGTTTACCCTGACCATATATCTGTTTTATTTACTTATTACCTTGGTTTCTATCTTTATAGATGAAGTATTATATAAAAATTATGATAATCCCAAAGAATTAATGGTTTTGGTACTCATGGCAATTATCGAACCTATAGTTTATCATCCTATTTGTGTTTATGCCTCAATAAAAGGGTATTGGCATTTTTTTAATCAAAAAGAACAAAGTTGGGGCGTTATGACCAGAAAAGGATTTACTACATCTAAAAAAATATAACCAAATGAAGAATTCTTCTAATATTCTGTATCTTATTTTGTTTTTGCTGGTAGGCAATAATGCTGCTATGGCGCAAAAAATAGACGTTGACAGTTTGCTCATCCAGTTATTCACTGATTATAAAGAACATAAAGATCCAAAGGAAATTATTCAAAAAGCAAAAACTGGTTTGAAAATAGCCCCTGATTATCTGGATTATTATCTGCTTATCGGGCAAAATTTTGAAAGAATGCAAAAGTCAGACAGTGCGCAGTATTATTATCAAAAAGTAATCTCCAAAAGTGATAAATATCCAGAGGCTTACAATTATTTAATCAATATAGAGATTAATAATAAAGATTATGATACAGCAATGCAACATATAGAAAAAGCAAAACTGCTTTATGCTGAAAACCAGTTTTATTACGATACAAAAAAAGTAAACATCTACGAATTGCAAGGCAATAAAGATGCTGAACTGGAATTAATGACAGAATTAATAAAGCAAAATCCTAAAAATTTTCCATTTAAGGATCGTTATATTTTGCTTTCCCATAAAATTGAAGAAGACAGGATTGGCGTTCAATATGCAAATACGACATTTAACAGAGATGGTTATGGTCCCTGGAATCAATTTATGGCACAATACATTCGAACCCGAAACTGGGGGACGATAATTGGAAATATTAATGCTATGAACCGTAAATCTGATTCGGCAGATGATGTAAATGGAGCACAATTTGAACTTTCATCCTATATTTTTACCACAAAAAAAGATTATTTGTTTTTAAATGCTGCTTTCAGCAATGATCAAGTTTATCCAAAATACCGTTTAGGGGCAAGTTATTACATCAGTCTCCTTAAAAAATGGGAGGCCAATTTTGGAATGCGATATACCAAAACAGCTGCTGAAGATATTCCCGCATTGGTTTTAGGACTTGGCACCTATTACAAATCATTTTGGTTTAATCTGAGTTCTTTTATTCAAAGTGATGATGATAAAATAAATCCGGCTTTTACCTTTACATCCCGCTATTATTTAGACACCAGATACGACTATATATTTGGTATTTTAGGCTACGGAACTTCTCCTGATGATGATAATACTTCGGGATTATACAGTGAACGGATAAACTTGACTTCTTATAGAATTGGGGCAGGAATAAGTAAAACCATTTTCAATAATTATATTACAGGTCTTCAGTTCCTGTACAATAATCAGGAATATGCTCCGGAGAAAAGACAAAATGAATATGAAATAACGCTTTCACTCCAATATAAATTTTAAACATGCAAAAATGGATTTTCATATTTGGATTTCTCTTCATTTTAAACACTAAAATGATGTCACAAAACGAAATTATATTTTCTGGATCTACAGCTAACATTATTAGTTGTAGTGATGTTCAATGTGCAACAGCAGCCAAAATTCTAAAAGAAAATTTAGACAAAATCAGTCCGGCAAATTTTGAAATCTCTTCGGTTAAAACTGAAAATGGAATAATTTTGGAAATTTTTCAGTCTAAAGAAAGTGATTATTTTGAAATCAATTCAGACAGCAAAAAAATAACTTTAAGAGCGACTTCTGCCTTATTTTTAGAATATGCTTTGTACAGTTTATTGGAATATTGGGAAGTTCGAAAATTCACACCTGAATACACCTATTATCCAAAATTTGATGCTTTAAAATTTCCTTCCAATAAAAAAATAAAAGAAAAGCCTTCATTTACTTTTAGAGGATTACTATATCCGGGAGTTTATGATGAGGCCTTTAGAAAATGGCACAAAATAGATTGGTATCTGGACGATTTTGGACTTTGGGGACATACTTTTGATCAGCTTTTACCTGCTAAGGAATATTTTAAAGAAAACCCGAAAATGTTTGCGCTTTACGACCATAAACGCCACGGTGAATCCATTTGTTATTCAAATGATACGGTTTTCAAAATAATGCAGAATAATATTGCCAAAGCTATTAAACAAAAACCAAATGCTGCTTATTTTTCAGTTAGCCAAAATGATGATGTCGTTTATTGTGAATGCAGCGACTGTCAAAAATTAAATCAAAAATATGGTTCGCCTCAGGGCGCACACTATTACTTTTTGAATCAGATAGCCAAACAATTTCCTAAAACTAAAATAGCAACACTAGCCTATTTATTTAGCTATCAGCCACCTCAAAACCTGACATTAGCCTCCAATTTATATCCGATAGTCTGTCCAATTGAAGCAAATCGGGGCGAAGCTTTAAACGAAGGCAAAAACCTGTCCATAAAAAACACCTTTCAAAAATGGGCACAGCTTTCTAAAAATGTGATGTTTTGGGATTATACGGTTGAATTTTCAAATTATTTGTCGCCTTTTCCCAACCTTCATACATTTTCCCCAAATTATTCTTTTTTAAACACAATCGGAATCAAAGGTGTTTTTAGTCAGGGATATGCTGATGTACCTGGAAGTTTCAGCGAATTAAGGCAATATCTTCTGGCAAAATTATTATGGAATTCTACTCTTGATGTTAAAAAAGTGACTTCTGACTTTTTAAGAGGCTATTATGGAAAATCAGCTCCATTTATTCAGGACTATTTAGACGTTTTAACCAAGAATCAAAAAGAAGAAAACAAGTATCTGGATATATATTCAAGCCCTGTTTTAGAACGCAATACTTTTTTATCGCCTGAAAGCATAGCTCTTTATGACGATTTACTTTCTAAAGCTGATGCCCAAAATGATGATCTTATAATTAAAAAACGAATTTTAAAACTACGTTTAGATCTCGAATATGTATTTTTTGAACAGGCGAAATTTTATGGAAAAGAACCTCATGGAATGTATCAAAAAAAAGGCAATTCATTTGTGGTTAAAGACAATCTGGAAAACAGAGTTCAGGATTTTGTAAAAAACTGTTCCGATTTTGGAATTTATGAACTCAGCGAAGATGGCTTAAGTCCTGAAGAATATTATACTCAATGGAAATATATTGCCCAAAATAATGTGACAGATCATTTAGGGGAAAACATGAAATACGAATTTGAAACCACGCCTTCATCAGATTTCAATGTCAAAAAAGAAAGAGGCCTTAATGATGGTATAAAAGGATACAAAGATTTTAATCTAAACTGGACCGGCTGGTACGGACAAAATGCCGAAATTATAATTGATTGTAATAATGCCGATTTTAACTCATTAGAGTTTCAATGTCTGGAAGATCAAAGGCACTGGATATTTCTTCCAACAAAAATTATTTTAAAAGGATTCCGAAATCAAAAATGGGAAGTTATAAAAGAACAAAAAAGCGCACAATTAACAGAGAATTACAACTTTAGCATAGCAAATTATAATTTTAACAACATTAGTTTTCGTATTTTTGATAGAATAAAAATCATTCTGGTACCAGAGCAGAAACTACCTGTCTGGCGAGAAAGAAAAAATAAAAAACCAATGCTTATGCTTGACGAAATAGTATTAAAGCAAAAATAAAAAAATACCTAAAATACATCCCTATGGACCAAAAAAGGATATTTATTATTGAAGATGATAACATGACTATTGAAATATTGAAATTCATCTTTTCAAAGGAGGGATACCAGCTTTCAATTTCAAAAGATGGTCTGGATGCCATTGAAAGAATTCCTCAGGAAATGCCGGATTTAGTTTTAACAGACATAATGCTGCCAATGAAATCTGGTCTGGAAATCATACAATTCATTAAAGACAATTATCCAAAAACCCCTGTAATTGCCTTGTCTTCATTAGGTGAGGAAGAAACTACTGTGCTTGATGCTTTTAATCTAGGAGTCGATGATTTTATAGCAAAACCCTTTAGCCCTAACGAATTATTATTACGTGTGAAAAGATGCTTAAAATAAGATTTTGATATTCAAACTTACAATCGATTAACGATGTCTCCGGTATTTGTCTGTTATAAGGGGATTTAATGCTATCTTTGCAAAAAAAACAAGGCAAATGAGCACGTTCGAAAAATTCAATCTTCCAAAATCAGTACAAAAAGCAATCGACGAATTAGGATTTGTTACTCCTACTCCTATTCAGGAAAAATCCTTTTCTGTGATTATGTCAGGTCGCGATATGATGGGAATTGCGCAAACCGGAACCGGTAAAACATTTGCTTATTTATTACCACTTTTAAAATTATATAAATTTACACCAACCAATACGCCGAAAATTGTAATTCTGGTTCCAACACGTGAATTAGTCGTTCAGGTTGTAGAAGAAATTGAAAAACTAACCAAATACATGTCGGTTAAGACATTGGGAATTTTTGGTGGGGTAAATATCAATACGCAGAAAAAAGCAGTTTATGAAGGTGTTGACATTTTAGTTGGAACTCCGGGCAGGACAATGGATTTGGCTCTTGATGCCGTGATTCGTTTTGACGAAACTCAAAAACTGGTAATTGATGAATTTGATGAAATGCTGAATCTTGGTTTTCGCACACAATTGACAGCACTCTTGGCGATGATGAAAACCAAACGTCAGAATATTTTATTCTCTGCAACAATGACTGACGAAGTGGATGCAGTTTTAAATGACTTTTTTGATTTTCCTGAAGAAGTTACACTTGCAGCTTCTGGAACTCCATTAGAAAATATCACTCAAATAACTTATAATGTCCCAAACTTCAACACAAAAGTAAACCTGTTAAAACATCTATTAGAAACAAACGAAAGCATGGAACGTGTTTTGGTTTTTGTCAACAATAAAAAGATTTCAGACATGCTTCATACCCGAATCGAAGAAGATTTTGAAGGTCAGTTTGGTGTTATCCACTCCAATAAATCTCAAAATTATCGTTTGAGTACTATGGCTGAATTCCAGGAAGGAAATCTTCGCGGATTGATTACTACCGATATTATGGCGAGGGGTCTGGACATTTCGAATATCTCTCATGTCATTAACTTTGAACTTCCTGAATTTCCTGAGTTATACATGCACAGAATTGGCCGTACCGGTCGTGCAGATGCAACAGGTACAGCCATAAGTTTTATAACGCCTCGTGAAGAAGAGTTTAAAGTTGAAGTTGAAGTTTTAATGAATCAGGAACTTGAAATTGCTGAATTCCCAGAAGAAGTAGAAATCTCAACGAAATTGATCGAACCTGAAAAAGACAAACAGCCAATTAAGTTTTTAATGAAAAAAGTAAAACTTGATGGTGACGGTGCTTTTCATGAAAAAGCAAAAAAGAACAAAAAAGTCAATTTGGGAGGGCCTTCAAAAACCAAAAAGAAAACACATGGCTCTGTTAACCGAAATATGTTGAAAACAAGGGATCAGAAGAGAAAAGATAAGGATAAGTAGTTTTCTTTGGGGCAAAGGCTCAAAGGAAACAAAGCGACAAAGAAAAAAGGCTCAAAGTACAGAATTTAAAACCTCTGTAACTTGAGCCTTTGTAGCTTTGCACCTTCAACTAAATTTTCGTAAAAACCAGTCCAACTGGCGAACATAATTCTATTTTTTTACCTGAATCAGTAAGTTTTCCTGTAGTTTTATCTCTTTTAAAAACAATAATATTATTTGTATGCTGATGTCCAACTAATAAATAATTGCCGGTTGGATCAATTGCAAAATCTCTTGGGCCTTTACCCAACGTACTTACCTGTTCAACTAATTCAATATTTCCATTTTTAAGAATCTTGTAAACTGAAATATTGTTAGCGTCAACACGATCTGTTACATATAAAAACTTTCCGTCAGGCGAAATTTTGATTGCAGCTGCACCTGTGCCTCCTTTAAAATCTTTTGCAAGAATACTTGTTTCGGCAATCTTTTTTAAGCTACCACTTTTATCATAGCTAAAAGTTGTCATCGTTGCATCTAATTCCTGAATTAAATATACAAATTTACCATCTTTGCTAAACGTTAAGTGTCTTGGTCCGCTTCCTGCTTTTACATCAACGCTTTCTTTCAATGTCAGTATTTCGTTTTTAGAATTTGGGTTGTATTTGTAGATAAAAACTTTGTCTAAACCTAAATCATTTGATAAAACAAATTTTTTATCCGGCGAAAAAACAACCATATGTACATGTGCTTTTTCCTGACGCGCTTCATTTGGTCCTTTCCCTTCATGCTGAATTACCTGTTGTACTGTAGAAATACTTCCGTCAGCATTCTTTTTACAAACTACAATGTTACCTCCCGAATAGTTGGCAACAATTACATTTTTATCATCATTAATTAAATGACAAGGATCTGCTCCCAAAGCATCATTTTTATTCAGAAAATTAACTTTCCCGGATTTTGCATTATATCCAAAGGCACTTGTGGTACTTTCTGGTCCGTTTTCATTTACCGCATAAATAAATTTATTATCTGCCGAAACCGATAAATAACTCGGGCTGATAACATTTTCTGTAGAATTTTTTAATTTAAAATCCCCTGATTCAGCATCGAATTCATAAACGTAAATTCCCTTGCTCTCACAGGTGTTGGTGTAGGTTCCTACCAATAAATTAAATTTATTCTGAGCTTTTGAAGTTGTAACAACCAAAGCTGAAAATAATACTAAATACATTTTCTTCATATTTTAAAGTGGTTTTTTGAATTAGCTAAAATAGGCAATAAAATCTTTTAGTACAGATTTTTCGCTTACAAATGAATTTCGAAAAGTTACATTATTCAAACTATATCTCAGGCTTTTAAAACATATAAATCGCATAAATTCTTTTTAATTTACTTAAAATAAAAATCTGCCAATATTCTCTCTTATATTACTTAGGTTTCATAAAATAGCTATAATGATTTCAGTAAAAATTTGTATTTTTGACGAGCATCTTTGCGAAAAAACGTAGTGAAATAAATCAAAGCCTGAATGCATTTTAAAAACCCCGAAATTCTATACTTTCTGTTCTTATTGATTGTTCCTGTTTTGGTTCATTTATTTCAATTACGACGTTTTAAAACTTCTTATTTTACAAACGTTCGTTTTTTAAAAGAACTTGTTGTCCAGACGCGTAAAAGTTCTAAAATCAAGAAAAGATTATTATTAACAACACGTTTATTATTATTGACTTGTGCAATTTTAGCTTTTGCACAGCCATTTTTTGAAGCCAAAGACAGTAAAAATGCCTCAAACGAAATGTATCTTGTTCTTGATAATTCGTTTAGCATGCAGGCCAAAGGAAAAAAAGGCGAATTACTAAAACGTGCCGTTCAGGAATTACTCGAAAACACACCGGAAGCTGCACAATTTTCATTGCTAACTAATACCGAAAATTTTTGGAATACCGATATCAAATCATCTAAAAGTGCTTTACAAAATCTAAAATACAGCGCAACTCCATTTGAGCTTTCGCCCATAATGGCGAAGATAAAAGCACATAAATCGGCACATAAAAAAGATATTGTTATTATTACTGATGCTGTTGGCTTAGCCGAAAATGACCTAAAAAACATCGATTCTGAAGAAAAACCATATTTTATAATTCCGGAAGCGGAACAAAAAAATAATGTTTCTATTGACAGTGTTTTCATCAATCAGACTCTGGAAAGTTTCTACGAAATCGGTATTAATTTATCAGCTTATGGCGAAGATTTCAAACCCATTTCGATGGCATTATACAATCAGAAAAAACTAATTGCCAAAACGATTGTCAATTTTGATTCGAAGAAAAAGAAAATTAATTTTACTATTCCAAAAGAAGCCTTTCACGGATATGTGACAATTGAAGATAATGGTCTCACTTATGACAACAAACTTTTTTTCAGTATTTCGAAAGCTAAAAAAACAAATGTTATCAGCATTGGAGAACCTGAAAAAAGTAATTTCTTATCGAGAATTTATACTTCATCCGAATTCAATTACCACAATTATTTGCTAGGCAGTTTAGACTATAATAGCTTAGAAAAACAAAACACTATTATTCTGAATGAATTAATTGAAGTTCCTCAGGCATTGCAAACCACTTTAAAAGCATTTGTATCTAAAGGCGGAAATTTGGTTGTAATTCCTTCTGAGAAAACTTCTGTTTCAAACCTGAATACTTTTTTAGTAAATTTTGGAAAAATTCAGTTTAAAAATATTGAAAATAAAAGTAAGCTAATTACCAAAATTAACTTTGATCATCCTTTATTTTCCGGTGTTTTTGAAAATAAAATAACGAATTTTCAATATCCAAAAACAAACAATTCTTTTGAAATCTCAAGTCCATATCCCGCGGTTTTATCCTATGAAGACCAAAGTGTTTTTGTGACCACGATTCAGAATCCGGTTGCGGGAATTACTGTTTTTTCGGCACCAATAAATACAACAAATTCAAACTTTCAACAATCACCTTTAATCGTTCCTCTTTTTTATAAGATTGGACAAAACAATCAAAAAACAGGTGTAAATGCCTTAACAATTGGCGATAATAAGCCTTATTTTGTGGATCTCCTACTGAGCAAAGATGCCATTTTAGAAGTTAAGGGAACAGAAGATTCTTTTATTCCGATTCAGCAAATATTGAATAACAAAGTAAAACTAACCTTCAATGATTTCCCTGAAACAGCTGGAAATTATAGTGTTTTTGATAAAAAAGAATCAGTAGAAAACCTGAGTTTCAATTACAAAAGAAGCGAAAGTGATTTAAGTCAGGTAAATACAAACGTAGTTTCAGATTTTAAAACTGCTGATACAATTTCGACCATATTTAACACCTTACAAACAGAACGAACAGACAGTCAAATTTGGAAATGGTTTGTTATCTTTGCACTGTTATTTTTAGCATTAGAAATAGCAATTATTAAGTTTGTAAAGTAAAGCTTATCGTTTTTCTTTTTTGTTTTTAGTTTGTCATTCCGAGGAACGAGGAATCTCCGCGAGAAGCTCGACAAAGATTGACTTTCAGATACGGAGTTACTTGCGGGGATTTCTCCTCCGTCGAAATGACAAACTGCATGACTGAAAATGTTTAAAATTACGATTCCAATTTAAAATAAAATTTATCTACATATGAAAATAATCATCAGAAGCGCCAAAATTATCGATTCAAAAAGTCCGTTTCATAATCAGACTGTTGATCTTTTAATTGCAGATGGTTTAATAGAAAAAATAGGAACTTCCATTCTTGACATTGATGATACGATCGAAGTAAAATTCGATAATTTACACGTTTCTCAAGGCTGGTTTGACAGCAGCGTTTCGTTTGGAGAACCAGGTTTCGAAGACAGAGAAACCATTGCTAACGGATTGAATGTTGCTGCAAAAAGCGGGTTCACAGCCATTGCCTTACAACCCAACTCCTACCCTGTAATCGACAATCAATCGCAGGTAAATTTCGTTAAAAACAAAGCAAATGGTTTTGCCACAGAACTCTTTCCTATCGGCGCTTTAACGAAAGGCAGCGAAGGAAAAGATATGGCCGAATTGTTTGATATGAAAAAATCCGGAGCCATTGCTTTTGGAGATTACAATAAAAGTCTTGACAACGCCAATCTGTTAAAAATCGCTTTGCAATATGTGCAGGATTTTGATGGTTTGGTCATTGCCTATTCGCAGGATGCTAACATCAAAGGAAACGGGGTTGCCAATGAAGGGATTGTTTCGACGCGATTAGGATTGAAAGGAATCCCAAATTTAGCCGAAGAATTACAAATTTCCCGAAACTTATTTTTACTTGAATATACGGGCGGAAAACTTCATATTCCGACGATTTCTACAGCAAAATCTGTTGAATTAATTAAAGAAGCGAAAGCAAAAGGTTTACAAGTTACATGCAGCGTTTCTGTACATCATTTGGTTTTGACGGATCAAAAACTGGAAGGTTTCGATACACGTTTTAAAGTTACGCCACCTTTGCGAACTGAAGCTGACAGAAAAGCGCTTATCAACGCAGTTTTAGACGGAACAATCGACATAATAACTTCAGACCATAATCCAATTGATATTGAATTCAAAAAAATGGAATTTGATACCGCCAAAAATGGAACAATTGGATTGGAAAGTGCTTTTGGAGCTTTATTAACTGTTTTACCTTTAGAAACTGTAATCGAAAAACTGACTTTAGGAAAAGCCATTTTCGGAATCGAAAATAATTCAATTGCTGAGGGTTCAAAAGCTAATTTCACTTTTTTTACTCCTGAAGGAGAATCAACTTTTACAAAAGAGAACATCCTTTCAAAATCTAAAAATTCTGCTTTTTTAGGAACTGAAATCAAAGGTTCCGTTTACGGAATCTTAAATCAAAATCAACTTGTTATTACAAAATAATTAAAAATGAACAATTCAATCGAAGAAGGAAAATCAATAGCCATTACCAGTTATATTTTAATCATTGGCGTTTTAATTGCGATGTCGATGAACGCAGAAAATAAAAATAGTTTTGCTTCTTTTCATATTCGTCAAGCGTTAGGATTGTCTTTGGCTTTTATTTCTTTTGGCGCTATAATCAGTAATTTCGACAGCTTTTTTATCACTTTCCCAATGTGGATCTGTATTTCTATTTTATGGACTTATGGAATTTTTAGTGCTATTCAGGGACAGATAAGACCAATTCCGTTAGTTGGGAATTTGTTTCAAAAATGGTTTAAATCGATTGGATAAATTCCAAACTCAAACAATTCACAACTTACAATTCACAATTAAAAAATGAATCTATCTTTAGAATATAAAATACAAGAACCAAAAGTTATCTTAGATAAAAATCCTGTTTTAATTTTATTACACGGATACGGAAGCAACGACTCCGATTTATTTTCGTTTGCTACAGAACTTCCTGATAATTATTACATTATTGCAGCAAGAGCACCTTATGATTTACAATATGGAGCTTATGCCTGGTACGCCATTAATTTTGATGCTGACCAGAATAAATTCTCAGACAACGAACAGGCTAAAATTTCACGTGATTTAATCGCTAAATTTATTGATGAATTGGTTGCTAATTATCCAATTGATGCCAACAATGTCACTTTAATTGGTTTTAGTCAGGGTTCTATTTTGAGTTATTCGGTTGCACTTTCTTATCCTGAAAAAATTCAGCGAGTAGTGGCAATGAGCGGCTATTTTAATGAAGAAATCATCAAAGAAGGCTTCGATAAAAACGATTTTAAAAACCTCAAAATTTTCGCTTCACACGGAACTGTAGATCAAGTTATTCCTATTGAATGGGCGAGAAAAACCCCAGCCGTTTTAGAAAAATTAAACATTCCGGTTACCTATAAAGAGTATCCTGTTGGGCATGGCGTTGCGCCTCAGAATTTCTTTGATTTTAAGAATTGGCTTTCTTTATAGTTTAAAAGTATACGCTAAAATAAAATTTTACTTAATATGAGTAATTATAAAATAGTTAATTCTAAAAACCTTTTTATAATTACTCTTATAGTTATTCCTTTAACAATTATATCTGTTTGGATTTTTGGGCTAGAACATCATAGATCAATGTTTGAAAACTCAGTATTATCAACAACAATTTTATCCATTTCTTTCTTTTTGTTCATATCCATTGGTTTATACAATGGAATAAGAATAAAAGACAATATTGGGGAATTAGAGCAAGAAAATATTTTTTTTCAAAGAAAGATCTCTATTGACGGTGATGTAGATACTCCTGAAGTTGGAGAAGGAATTATCGGAATTATACTAAGCATCTTTTTATGGTTTATCGTATCAATGATAGCCAGTTATCTTCTTTGGGCGTTTGAAGCAATATTATGGATTACAATATTGAACTTTATCGGAATACTTTATTGGATTTTCTTCAGAGCTTTGAGACTTGTCTTTAAAAAATCAGCAATTTGTAAAGATAATTTCTCAAAAAGTGTTTTGTATGGAATCAGTTTTACAATCCTCTACAATTTCTGGATTTATATAATCATATTTATGACACACCATATTCTTTAAAAACCATCATTATTTTTAGAAAAATTGTTATTTACAATTAGCTATTTTTGATACAACAACGACTGATTCACCTCAAAATCAATCGATTCATCATCATTTACAAAATATTTCAATAAAACTTCTCCCCAAATTTCTCCATTGCTAAAATCTGCAATAATCCATCTGTGGTTTAAAATTTTTACTTTATTAATGATAAATTTGTTGGGTCCAATTTTATCCTGTCCTGTGTAAGGGTTTCCGTTTGGATTTGCATTTAAGTCTAATAATTTTTCGGTTACTACTGGAATCAATTTTTCGTATTGAATAAATTTCCCTCCTGAAGCACTGTTATCAAAATAATTTTGGGCATTCTCATTATTTTCCAAGGAGAAATAATTGGACTCTGCTAATTTTGTTGAAACTGTATTTATACTATCTCTTAACTTCTGAGTGGTTTTATCATATCTTTCCTGCCCAAATTTCACTTCTCTGCTGTAAAACATATAAGTAAAAACATTCATTAATATTGCTAAGATAAAAAGGTAAAGCATTAAGGATTTCTTCATTTTTGTAGTATAATTAAATTGTAATTTCTAAGTTGTCATAAGCCAGGAAAACATTTTCAGGAAGTTCTCTTTGTACCTCTTCATGAAACCCTAAAACATGGCTAATGTGTGTTAAATAAGCTTTTTGAGGCTTGACCAGCTCTATAAAATCAAGCGCTTCCTGCAAATTAAAATGCGTATCATGAGGTTCTACACGCAAGGCATTTACAACCAAAACTTTAAGGTTTTTTAATTTCTCGATTTCAGCTTTTTCGATGGTTTTCACATCTGTCAGATAAGCAAAATCATCAATTCTATAACCAAAAACTTGTAAATCACCGTGCATGACATTTATTGGAACGGCCATTTTATCACCAATTGCAAAAGGCTCGTTGTTGATTACTTCAATAGTTTTCACGCTTGGTGCCCCGGGATATTTATTTACCGTTTCAAAAACATAATCAAAACGCTTTCTTAAATTATCAATCACTCGCTGATGTGCATAAACAGGAATTTCGCCTTGTCTGAAGTTATATGGACGAATATCATCCAAACCAGCCGTATGATCCGCATGTTCGTGTGTGAATAAAATGGCATCAAGCTTTCGGCAGCCGCAAGAAAGCATTTGCTGCCTGAAATCCGGTCCGCAATCTACCACATACGAATGCTCGTCCCATGTGATCCAAATGGACACGCGAAGCCTTTTATCCTTAGCGTCTAAGCTTTTACAAACAGGGTGATCAATCCCAATAATGGGAATACCTTGAGAAGTACCGGTACCTAAAAAATAGATCTTCAATTGAACTTGTTTTTTTTACAAAAATAGGGATTATTTCTCTTTCATTAGAAACCTAATTTGCTAACTTTGTAACAAATCTATTTAAAATAAAATGGGTACAGAAATAAAACTCAAAGGTGACAAGGTCATCGCTCAGATTCCTTCTATAAAAGACAAAGCATTACGCATTAATTTAAACGAAAACATTTACGGAACTTTTGCTGAAATTGGCGCTGGACAAGAAACAGTGAGACACTTTTTCAGATCTGGAGGTTCATCAGGAACAATTGCAAAAGCAATGTCTGCCTACGATAAAGATTTTAGTGATGCTGTTTACGGAGTTGAAGGCGATGGAAGATATGTTACCGAGAACCGACTCAAAAAAATGTTAACCTTTGAAGGAGAACTTATTGAGGAACGTTTGAGCAGAGAAAAACACCCTAATAAACTTTTTTTTAGTTATGCCAATACCGTTGCCACTATAGATTTTGCAAAACAGTTTAAAGGGCATGGCTGGGTTGGAATCAGATACCAAATTGAACCTGATGAAGCTTATAACGAAATTATCCTCCACATCCGTTTTAAAGAAACTGACGCAAGACTACAACAAGAAACACTGGGAATTTTAGGTGTTAACCTTATTTACGGTGCCTTCTATAAATACAATGACCCAAAACGATTACTTCGTTATTTATACGACCACCTCGATAAAGACCAGTTAGAAATAGACACTATTAATTTCTCAGGACCCCGTTTTGCAGATGTAGACAATCGCTTGATGAGTTTACAATTGGTTAAAAACGGTATGACTGATGCCGTAATGTTTAATCCGGAAGGAAAAAACGTTTTGCCGGCCGCTGTTTTATACAAAAAAAATCTTCTTGCCTTCAGAGGAAGTTTCCGTCCGGTTACCAATGTTAATCTTGATATGTATGAGAAGTCATTAAAAATGTTTCTCGAAGAAAATAAGGTTGAAAAAGACAACACTTTAGTTGTTTTTGAAATTACGCTTTCGAATTTACGCTCTGATGGTGAAATTGATGAACGTGACTTTATGGACAGGGCAGAATTGCTTTGCTCTTTAGGCCAGACCGTTATGATTTCAAATTTTCAGGAATATTATAAAGTAGTTGAATATTTCTCTAATTACACCAAAGCCCGTATGGGACTTGCAATGGGTGTAAATAACTTAGTCGATATCTTTGATGAGAAATATTACCGCCATTTAAGTGGGGGAATACTTGAAGCTTTTGGAAAATTATTCTATCGCGATATGAAAGTATTTTTATATCCTATGTTAGGTGAAAATGGCGAAATTATTACTTCTGAAAACTTGAAAGTACATCCAAGAATGAAAGAACTATACAAATTCTTTAAATTCAACGGAAAAGTTGTCGACATTGTAGATTATAATCCTGGAATTTTAAATGTATTCTCTCGCGAAGTATTAAAAATGATTAGTCACGGAACAGCCGGATGGGAACCTATGCTTCCGTCTGGAGTTGCTGAAATTATAAAAGAACATCATCTGTTTGGATATCATCCGCAAAAACAATTAGAACAGAATTAGATCAGGTTTCATTGATTCCAAATCATAAAAAGTCCAAAAAAGAGCTAATCTTTTTTGGACTTTCTTTTAGTAAATTAATTTATTACTTTTAATAAAAATAAAATTATGAAAATTATAGCCTTTGCAGGAAGTAACAGCCAACAATCTATCAATAAACGTTTATCAGCTTATGCGGCCCATCAATTTGAAAATGCAGAAGTAGAAGTTTTAGATTTGAATGATTTTGCAATGCCTTTGTTCAGCGTTGATTTAGAAAAAGAAATCGGCCAGCATGAAATCGCAAAAGCATTCCTGAAAAAAATTGAAAGTGCCGATATTCTGGTGGTTTCTTTAGCTGAAAATAATGGAAATTATTCGGTTGCTTTTAAAAATGTTTTTGATTGGAGTTCCAGAATTGTTAAGGATGTTTTTCTTCAAAAACCAATGCTTTTGATGGCTACTTCTCCGGGAGCAAGAGGCGGCGCCTCGGTTTTAGAAATTGCAAAAACCGCTTTCCCACGATATGGTGCTCAGATAAAAGGGCTTTTTTCATTGCCTTCTTTCAATGCCAATTTTGATTTGGAAAAAAATAAAATTTCAAATCCTGAATTCGATAATGAATTAAAAACAATTGTAAAAAACAGCTTTAATTAATGAGAATAAAACAATTCGTTTTTGCATTTATTTTTTTGAATGTCATTTTCCTGCATACCTCCTACTCACAACAATATAATGCAGTTGACAACGTCGTTTTGAAATATCCTAAAAACTTTGACAGTACCGAAGAATTAGCAGAAAGAATCAAAAAAGATTTCAATTCAGATTATGACAAAGCGAGGGCAATTTACAGCTGGATAGCTTTTAATGTAAGATATGATTTTGCTGCTTTTTTAAACCCGCAGAAGACACAGAGTTTTTCTTATCGCACTGAAGCTGAAAAGCAGAGAAAAATACAGGAGTTTAATAACAATATACTGCAAAAGACATTCAAATCTAAAAAAGCAGTTTGTGAAGGTTTTACCCTTTTATTTCAGAACTTATCTTCATTAGTTGGAATTAAATCGGAAATCATAAGAGGTGATTCAAAAACCAGATTAATTGATATCGGCCGAAAAAACACCACTTCAAATCACGCCTGGAACACAGTGCTAATTGACGGAAAATGGCGCTTAATTGACGTCACGTGGGGACAAGGCTATTATGATAACAACAAGGGAAGAATGGTTAAAGAATTTGATCCGGTCTATTTTGACACGGAACCCGAATATTTTTTCGCAAAACATTTTCCCGATTCCGGATCTTTTTCTGGTCGTAAATTAAATAAAGATGACTTTCTAAATGGTCCTTTAATTTATAACAAAACAATTGCGGGTGATTATAAAATCATAGCACCGGAATCCGGAATAATTGAAGTTAAGAATGGTGATAAAATAACTTTTGTAATCAAAAACATTTCAAAATCAGATCAGTTTTACTATGTGAATAAAAAGAACCAGCCCGTTCGAATACTTAATTCCAAAGAAAAAAGAGGTGCTTTAGAATTTCAGGTTACATTTGATACTACTATTGGGGATTATATTACGTTTTTTCTCGATACAAACAGTATTGCTTCTTTTAAAGTAGTTTCAAAATAGTTATTTACTTGTCGATTTATATCATTTCCTTTTTTTGCCAAATTGCCGTATCTTAGCAGTTAGTGATTGAAAAACATAAATCGATCTGAATTATGGAAACAATTTTTTTAAAATCAATTTTAGATAATGATTTCTATAAATTTACGATGCAGCATGCCGTAATCAGGCTTTTTCCAAAAGCAAAGGTTCGTTATGGTTTTATCAATCGAGGCAGACATGTTTTTCCTCCAGGTTTTGCAGACTTACTTCGAAAATCTGTAGATGCAATGGCTGATCTGAGATTAACAAAAGACGAAAAAAATTATTTATCACACTATTGTCCGTATCTCGACCCCACTTATTTAGATTTTCTTCAGGGCTACAGTTATGATCCGTCAGAAGTTCAGATTACCCAGGAGGGTTCAGAAGTCAACATTACAATTGAAGGCTATTGGTATCGCACTATTTTATGGGAAGTTCCTCTAATGGCTTTAATTTCAGAACTTTTTTATAAATCCAATCATTTGATTCACTTGAATGATGAAGCGATAAAAAGCAATACAAAATCCAAAATTGAAAATTATAACAACCTCGGTGTATCAGTTTTAGAATTCGGCACGAGACGTCGTCATTCTTACGATGTGCATTATTTAGTAAATGAAACTTTGAAAGCTTATGGCTCAGAAAGTTTCCTGGGGACTAGCAATGTCCATTTTGCAATGCTCAACAATAAACGCCCTTTGGGAACTCACGCACACGAATGGTTTATGTTTCATGCAGCACAATACGGTTTTAAAATGGCTAATTTAGTCAGTTTGGAACATTGGACACAAGTGTACGGTGGTGACCTCGGAATTGCACTCACAGACACTTATACTACAAATATATTTTTCAGTCAATTTGATAAAAAATACTCCAAACTTTTTGATGGCGTACGACATGATAGCGGCGACCCGGTTGAGTTTGCCCAGAAAGTAATTTCGCACTACACCAAAATGGGGATTGACCCAAAATCGAAAGCGATTGTTTTCTCAGATTCCCTCAATTTTGATAAAGTGAAAATCATAGCCGATTTTTGCAGGGATAAAATCAGAATGTCTTTTGGAATCGGAACTAATTTTACCAATGATGTCGGGCTGCCCTCAATGAATATGGTCATTAAATTAACGGAAACAAAACCAGATCATGGACATTGGCAAGGCGTTGTAAAACTTTCTGATGAAAAAAATAAAAACACGGGAACTCCTGAAATGATTGCGTTGGCAAAACAAGTACTTGGAATCTGACTTTGATTTTTGTTTGCAAAACCATTTTTTTATATTTTTAACGGTTACTATTTTTTAAAACAAACGAATTACGTTTTTAAGGTCACTTTATTGATAACTTTAAAATAATACGCTTTCATTTTTTATGCAGAAATGGTACATTAGCCAAAAATCCAAATTCATTTATGCTAGAGCAAAATCAATATAACGAAGATAATATTAGATCACTCGATTGGAAAGAGCATATTCGTATGCGTCCCGGAATGTATATCGGAAAATTGGGAGACGGATCTTCGCCGGATGACGGTATTTATATTCTTTTAAAAGAGGTTTTAGACAACTGTATCGATGAGTTCGTAATGGGCTCAGGAAAAACTATTGAAGTGACTATCAAAGACAAAACGGTTTCGGTTCGTGATTACGGACGTGGAATTCCGTTAGGAAAAGTGGTCGATGTAGTTTCGAAAATGAACACTGGTGGAAAGTACGATTCTAAAGCTTTCCAGAAATCAGTTGGTTTAAATGGTGTCGGAACAAAAGCGGTTAATGCTTTATCAAATTATTTCCGTGTAGAATCTGTTCGTGATGAAAAGCAAAAAGCAGCAGAGTTTTCAGGAGGAAATCTGGTATTAGAAGAAGATGTAATCGAAACCACAAAACGTAAAGGAACAAAAGTAACTTTTACGCCAGATGAAACGATCTTCAAAAACTACAAATTCCGTATGGAATATGTGATTAAAATGGTCAAAAATTATTGTTACCTGAACAATGGACTGACTATTATTTTCAACGGAGAAAAATATATTTCTGAGAATGGTCTTCGTGACTTATTAGAAGAAACCATCAGCGAAGATGATTTAGAATATCCAATTATTCATTTGAAAGATCATGATATAGAAATCGCTTTAACGCACAGTAAAACACAATACAGCGAAGAATATCACTCCTTCGTAAATGGTCAGAATACCACACAGGGAGGAACGCACTTAGCTGCTTATCGAGAAGCGATTGTAAAAACCATCCGAGAGTTTTACAACAAAAATTTCGAAGCGTCAGATGTTCGCAAATCGATTGTGAGTGCGATTAGTATCAAGGTAATGGAACCCGTTTTTGAATCTCAGACCAAAACCAAATTAGGTTCTACCGATATGGGTTCTGATGATGGAACTCCTGCAGTTTCTGTTCGTACTTTTGTAAATGATTTTGTTAAGAACAAACTTGACAATTATTTACATAAAAATCCTCCAACGGCAGAAGCATTATTGCGTAAAATTTTGCAGGCAGAACGTGAGCGTAAAGAATTATCAGGAATTAGAAAACTGGCAACAGATCGCGCTAAAAAGGCCAATCTTCATAATAAAAAATTAAGAGATTGCCGTGCGCATCTTCCCGATACTAAAAATCCTCGAAATTTAGAAAGCACGCTTTTTATTACCGAGGGAGATTCGGCTTCCGGATCGATTACCAAATCACGTGATGTGAATACGCAAGCTGTTTTCAGTTTACGTGGAAAGCCTTTGAATTCGTATGGAATGACAAAGAAAATCGTTTATGAAAATGAAGAATTCAATTTACTCCAAGCCGCTTTGGATATCGAAGATGGACTCGAAAAATTGCGTTACAACAACATCGTAATCGCAACCGATGCCGATGTCGACGGAATGCACATTCGTTTGTTATTGATTACGTTCTTTTTGCAATTTTTCCCTGAATTAATCAAAGAAGGACATTTGTATATTTTACAAACACCGCTTTTCAGGGTTCGAAATAAAAAAGAAACCATTTATTGTTATTCTGAAGAAGAAAGAAGAGATGCCATCGAAAAATTAAAACCAAAACCGGAAATTACCCGATTTAAAGGTTTGGGAGAGATTTCACCGGATGAGTTTAAGAATTTCATTGGAGAAACTATACGTCTTGACCCAATTATGATGGATAAAAACACTTCGATTGAGCAATTATTGTCTTTTTATATGGGAAAAAATACTCCGGACAGACAAGAGTTTATTATCAAGAATTTGAAGGTTGAATTGGATACGATTGAAGATGTTGCTATTTAAAAAATAAAATTATGAAAACCGCAGTTAGTTCCTGCGGTTTTTGAAATATAAAAACCCGCGACAGTGTTGCGGATTTTGGAGTTTTGAATTTCGTCAACACTGTTGACGAAATTCAAAAGTTAATTTAATAGATTTCTTCAAAAATATTATGAGATAATCTATTTAAATTTATAATCATAAAAATAAAAAAAATGATAAATAAAATATCGTTTAAAAATTATAAGCTTTTTAAAGATCTACAGACATTAGAATTAAAACCAATTACTATTTTAATTGGGAAAAATAATAGTGGGAAAAGTGCTGTTTTAAAATTACCAACTATGATTTCAGGTAGCTTGAGAGGAGATTTCTCAGCACCACTCGAATTGAAAAATGATGATGTTGTTATTGGTCTTTCGTATGAAGATTTATTTTATAATAGAGAAATAACTACTTCTCCATTAGAATTTTTAATAGAAAGTGAAACTGAAAAGTTAGACTTTTCAATTTCAGGTAATAGAAGCTATAATATAAATATTTCAAAATACATTTATAATGAAAAGGAAATTGATATAAAAGGTAAGTTTAGTGGTTTGCTTTCAGATGAAATTAAAGTTAATTCTTTGACTTTAAATTTTGATTACATAGATTCTTTTAGAAAATTTCCGTCTCCACAATTTAGTGATGTTTTTAGTGAGTATAATAAGATTGGACTTTCTGGAGAGAATGCATTCAAATTGATGGCACAATATCATAAAAATAATGTAAGTGTTCTTCAAGATATAAAAAAATGGTTTAAAGAAAATTTTGAAGGATGGGAAATAAATGTAAAAGATATTTCAGGTTCAATAGTTTCCTATGAAATTGTTTTGTCTAACCAAAAAATAGCGCCAATCAATATTTTTAATACAGGATCGGGAATAAAACAATCTTTACCATTAATTGTCAGATCGTATATGCCTGTAGAAGAAGAGACTTTAATAATAATCGAAGAACCAGAAACTCATTTGCATCCTTCCGCTCATGGAAATTTGGCGGAGAGATTTGTTAATTCTTATAGAGAAAATGACAAAAGGAAATATTTAATTGAAACGCATTCTGAAAATTTCATTTTAAGAATTCAACGATTGATTGCTGATAAAACATTGAATAAAAATGAAGTTAAAATATATTATGTAGATTATGATGAAAATGAATATTGTAGTAATTTAAAAGAAATATTAATTGAAGATGATGGGGAAATAGAAGATTGGCCAGATAATGTTTTTAATGAAAGTTATGATGAAGTGATTAAATTAAGAAAAGCTCAAAAAAATAGAGAAAATGCAAGTTGAAATCTTTAAAGATATATTTAATGATAACTATGAGCATTCTCATTTAGATAATTTATTAAGTTTATTTAAAGAAGATAGACATTTTTTTGTAATCGATGATAGCGAGCAAATTGAAACATGTATTTC
Source organism: uncultured Flavobacterium sp. (assembly GCF_946478785.1). Next base: position 78,647 of record NZ_CAMLDD010000003.1, on the reverse strand, counting down.
TTCTACTTGGTATAGTGGTTTAAGTAAAAGAGATATTAAAATTGTTAAAGAGTCAATTGTTAGAAGTTCTCGAAAAGTCAAAAATAAATTGAAAATAATTGTATCAAACGACGGAAATAATCCTGATTATTTTGGTACTAAAGAGGCTTATTTATATCTAAATCAACCATTAAATATTTTAGTTGAAAATAGCGAGTATGAGCCGCCTTTTATTAATGCTATTATAAGAAATTTTGATTATAGTGGGGAAATTAAATATGCCAAAGATGAATTATGGTTGAAATTCTCTAATGGTGGTGGTTCATCTATCGAAGGTGTTTTAAGGGGCGAAATGCAAAATTCTTTTAATAATATAGTATTTACTAAGTCAAAGGAGAAATATTTAAGGTATTTTGTTATAAAGGACAGTGACAAAAAATACAAGGAAGAAGTTCTTCCCATTTCAAAGTCTAAATTTCTCGACGATTATGGAATAGATAAACATATATTATATAAAAGAGAAAAAGAGAATTATATATCAAATAATATTTATGAATCTTTTATTTATGACCATGTTAAAAAAAATTATGCAAACTCTTTTTTAAGATTAAATAATGACCAAAAAGATTTTTTAGATATAGAAAAAGGTTTTTCCTATTTTAATAGTGTTAATAGTGTTAGGAAGGTAAAAGAAAAAGAAACTTTAGAAGAAGAAGTTTTAAAATTGTTTGATAATATTTCAAATAGTGATTATTTGAATGTTGGTATTGGATTTTCAGTAAGTTTCCCTGGCTTTAAATCTAATTTTTCTAAGAAGTTTGATGTAATGTCAAAAGAAGATATGTATCAAAGAATTAAACATCAGCCAAAAATTAGATCGGAAATTGATGATATTGAAAGAAATGAGTTCGACCACATTGTAAATGAAATAAAAAGATTATTATGAGTAATTTACAAATTAATACTAGGGTAAGAAGATTGTTTCATTATCTTGAAGATTTTGAAAGAGGTATTATCAGAATCCCTGCTTTTCAAAGAGATTTTGAATGGAAATTAGATAAAAAAGTAAAATTGTTTGATAGTATAAAAAATGGATATCCTATCGGTTCAATTTTATTTTGGAGACCTGATTTTTCAAACCTAGATGATTTTAGAAATTTTGAATCTGAAAAAATAGGTTCTTATTATTTAAAAGAAAGATCTATTGATTACTTCTATATTCTTGATGGATATCAGCGTTTATCAACATTGTTTGGATGTTTAGTAAATCCAAACAAAACAAATTTAAAAAGAGATAATATCGAATGGAGGATCGAATTTGATTTAGTATTTAATTTAGAAACAGATAAAATAGGATTATCGACTAAGAAAAACAAGGAAGTACATGAAGTAGAATTGTATAAATTTGTAGATGGTATTGAATTCTACAATTTTCAAACGGAATTATTTAAATTAAACTTAGATGAAAGAACTGTAGATATTTATTTGGAAAGATATAAAGATTTTTCGTTAAAACTTTCCAGCTATGACATACCATCAATTGATATGATTGGCGGATCAACAGAAGAAGCAGTTGATATTTTTACGAGGCTTAATTCGGAAGGAGCAAAAATAACATCTGATTGGAAAGTGTCAGCTTTGTCTTTTAATAAGTTTAAAAATTTTAGGTTAGGAACAGAAATTGACAATTTAATAAATGATTTAAAAATTTATAATTTTCACAAAATTTCCAGAAAGCTTATTTTTCAATGTATAACTAATTCTTTTGGAATTGTTTATTTTGATAAATCTAGTCAGGAAGATAATAGAAAAATTGAAAGATTAGCTAAAGATGAAAATTTTGTTGAAATTTCTAGAAAATCTTTAGACGCCATTTTAAAAGCTGTGCAATTTCTTTATAATGAGCTTTATGTTTATAATAGTAATTTACTTCCTTATAATAGTCAATTAATTTTTATTACTGATTTTTTTAACAAAATTGAAAATCCAAGTTTAAAACAATTAGAATCTTTAAAAAAATGGTTTTGGATTACTTCATATTCCAATTATTTTACAATTTACAACTTAAGTAAACAAAGATTAGCATATAATCAATTTCAAGAATTTATAAAAAATGAAGATTTAGACCCAATTTTTTACGATGATTCTATTAATGGATTTAGAACTGAAAAATTTCCTTTAAAAATAAATAAGGGCAGTGTGAGATCAAAAGCATATGCTTTGTTTATTGTAAATCATTTTAAAGGTATTACAAGTAAAAATTATTTAAAATTAAAAAATAATGATAATGAAGGTGTAATTTTTTCTGAGTCTGTACTTTTTAAAATAAATAGTTTAGATAATTTATCAGAGAACTATTTTCCATTGTTTATAGATAAACAGGCTTTTAATAATAAAATAAAAATAAAAAGACAAGATAATAAAGCTTTTTTTAAGGTTATTGGACATAAATATATTGATGTTAGAAGAATTTTAGAAAGCGAAAATACAGAAGATAATTTGTTGTATTTTGTTTCTGAAGATATGAAAGAAATATATTCTAAAGATAAAAATTCAGTGGATAAAATCTTAGAATTACGAAAATCTCTTATTCTAAAATCTGAAAAAATATTTGTTAATGAACTAGAGATTGAATATTACGAATAAACTAGAAAAAAATTGATTTCAAGATAAATGAAAGACGAAGAAGACGACAACATAATTCCAAACGACGACGAGAATAATTCAGACGAAAACCAACTTGAGGAAAATCAGGAAAGAGACGATGAAATTATTGATGTAGATGCCAAACATTTTGAAGGACAGCATTTTTACGAAAATCAGGAAGAAGAGGGCGAAGATGTAATTACAAAAGTAACCGGAATGTACAAAGACTGGTTTCTGGATTATGCTTCGTATGTAATTCTGGAACGTGCAGTTCCGGCGATTGAAGATGGCTTTAAGCCCGTTCAGCGTCGTATTATGCACTCTCTGAAAGAATTGGATGATGGTCGTTATAATAAAGTTGCCAATGTTGTAGGACACACCATGCAATATCACCCTCACGGAGATGCGAGTATTGGTGATGCGATGGTACAAATTGGCCAGAAAGATTTATTGATTGACTGTCAGGGGAACTGGGGAAATATCTTAACGGGTGATGGAGCTGCGGCTTCCCGTTACATTGAGGCGCGTTTATCTAAATTTGCTTTGGAAGTTTTGTACTCTCCAAAAATTACCGATTGGGGCGTTTCGTACGATGGTCGTCGTGCTGAACCTAACAATCTTCCGGTAAAATTTCCGTTGCTTTTGGCACAGGGGGCTGAAGGTATTGCTGTTGGTCTTTCGACTAAAGTTTTGCCTCATAATTTCAATGAATTAATTGACGCTTCTATTAAAATTTTAAAGGGAAAGCCATTTACACTTTACCCGGATTTCATGACGCAGGGTATTGCCGATGTGTCTAACTATAATGACGGTTTACGTGGCGGACGTGTTCGTGTTCGTGCGAAGATTGCGCAATTAGACAAAAACACTTTGGTGATTACGCAAATTCCGTTTTCAACCAATACAACAACTTTGATTGACAGCATTTTGAAAGCCAATGATAAAGGCAAAATCAAAATCAAAAAAATTGAAGACAATACAGCGGCTGATGTTGAGATTTTAATTCACCTGTTTCCAGGAGTTTCTCCGGACAAAACAATTGATGCCCTATTTGCTTTTACTGCTTGCGAAACTTCTGTAGCACCTCTAGGGTGTGTTATTGAAGATAATAAACCGTTATTTATCGGAGTATCTGAGATGTTGAAAATTTCAACGCACAGAACGGTTGATTTACTTCGTCAGGAACTGGAAATTCAATTAGAGGAATTAAAAAACAAATGGCATTTCTCGACTTTAGAGAAAATCTTCATTCGTGAAGAAATGTATATTGATTTCAAATTGTATTCTGATAGAGAATCGCTGTATAAATATTTGTACGACCGATTTGAGCCTTTCAAAAAATCATTTGTCAGAGAAATTAATGACGATGATTTACAGCGATTGACTCAGATTCCGATGATTCGTATTACACGTTTTGACTCTGATAAAGCTGATGATTTTATTGCGAAGTTAGAAGATGAAATGAAGGAAGTCGAGCATAATCTGGAACATTTGACTGATTTTGCAATTGCTTATTTTACAAAATTAAAAGAGAAATACGGAAAAGGCCGCGAACGCCAGACAGAACTTCGTGTTTTTGATAATGTTGAGGCTACAAAAGTAGTTTTAAGAAACACAAAATTATACGTAAATCGCGAAGAAGGTTTCGTAGGAACCAGCTTGAAAAAAGACGAATATGTTACAGACTGCTCTGATATTGATGATGTAATCGTGTTCTTGCGTGACGGAAAAATGCTGGTAACAAAAGTAGATGCCAAGACCTTTGTGGGTAAGGACATTATTCACGTTGCTATTTTTGACAAAAGCGATAAACGTACGATTTACAACATGATTTACCGTGACGGTAAATCGGGTCCATCATATATTAAGCGTTTTAATGTTTCAGGAGTAACCCGTGATAAACCTTATGATCTGACTAATGAAAAAGCAGGTTCTCAGGTGGTTTATTTTTCGCATAATCCAAATGGTGAAGCTGAAGTTATTACCATTTTATTACGTCAGGTTGGAACGATCAAAAAACTGAAATTTGATATTGATTTTGCCAATTTAGCGATAAAAGGACGTGCGTCAAAAGGAAATCTGGTAACGAAATATCCTATCAAGAAAATTGAATTGAAAGAAAAAGGAATTTCAACCTTATTACCTCGAAAAGTTTGGTTTGACGATACGGTAAAACGTTTGAATGTTGATGCCCGAGGTGAATTGCTGGGCGAATTTAAGCCAAGTGATAAAATTCTAATCATCACTCAATCTGGTAAATTGAAGGTTATTATTCCCGAATTATCAACTCATTTTGATGAAGATATGATTGTTTTAGAAAAATGGAAACCTAAAAAACCAATTTCTGCTATTTATTATGATGGAGAAAAGGAACGTTATTTCTTAAAACGTTTCCTTGTTGAAAATGAAAACAAGGAAGAAAGTTTTATTACCGATCATCCAAATTCACAATTGGAAATTGTATCGACAGATTATCGTCCGGTGGCACAATTAGTTTTTGCAAAAGTAAAAGGTGTTCAAAAAGAGGATTTACATATTGATGTTGAAGATTTTATTGCTGTAAAAGGTTTTAAAGCTATTGGAAATCAATTAACAACTGAAAAATTAAAACAAGTAAATTTACTGGATCCATTGCCATACGAAGAACCTGTTGAAGAAATTCCTGAAAAACCGGAATTATCAGATGATGATTCTGTTGAAACGGAATTAGACGATGATGGACAGATTGGTTTGGTTTTGGAATAATCTTATTATACCAATAACAAGTTGAATATATAAAAATGCCCTTTTTTGAAAAGGGCATTTCTATTGAACAATGATTTATTATTTTAAAATTTGTGCAGCGTGTTCTTTTGTTTTAACCTGCGAAATAACCTCATCAATAATTCCGTTTTCATCAATTACAAAAGTGGTTCTGTGAATTCCGTCGTATTCTTTTCCCATGAATTTCTTTGGTCCCCAAACACCAAATGCATTGATTACTGATTTGTCTTCATCTGCCAATAACGGAAAAGGAAATTCGTATTTATCCTTAAATTTTCCTTGTGCTTTTTGGCTGTCTGCACTTACACCTAAAAGTTCATAATTATTTGCTTTAAAACGCTCAAAATTATCTCTTAAATCACAAGCTTCTGCTGTACAGCCTGGCGTGCTTGCTTTCGGGTAAAAGAAAACCACTAATCTTTTTCCTGCATAATCGCCCAATTTATGTGTTTTTCCGTCCTGGTCTGTTCCTGAGAAATTTGGTGCTTTATCGCCCTTTTGCAATGTTGTCATATTTTTATTTTAGATTGTTGACTTTAGATTTTAGGTTTGCATTTAAGAAAATCAAATTTATACTTATATACAAAACTAATAACCTCTAACTCATAACTTTTGCCCCAGATTGGAGTAAAAACCCCGGAATTGTGAAAGTTTACATTTTGTGCATTAAGAAAGCGACCGGAGGAAGCTCTTGTTAATGCTTAAAATGTTACTTTGACAATGAGGAGTTGTAACGGAAAGCTGGATTAGGCACATCATGAAAATTATACTATTTTTACGCGATTAAAAATACGGAAATGAATAAAGAAGCCCGCGTACAATTTGTTATAAATACGTTAAAAGAACTCTACCCTACTATACCTGTACCGCTTGACCACAAAGACCCTTATACCTTATTGATTGCTGTTTTACTTTCGGCTCAATGTACTGATGTGCGTGTAAATCAAATTACACCTTTACTTTTTGCAAAGGCTGATAATCCGTATGATATGATTAAAATGTCAGTGGAAGAAATCAAGGAAATTATTCGCCCTTGCGGTTTATCACCAATGAAATCGAAAGGGATTCATGGTCTGTCACAAATTTTGATTGATAAACACAACGGAGAAGTTCCGCAGAGCTTTGAAGCTCTTGAAGCTTTGCCGGCTGTTGGGCATAAAACGGCAAGTGTTGTAATGTCGCAGGCATTTGGAGTTCCTGCTTTTCCGGTTGATACCCATATTCACAGACTCATGTACAGATGGAATCTTTCAAACGGTAAAAATGTGGTTCAGACAGAGAAAGACGCGAAAAGATTGTTTCCGAGAGAATTATGGAATGACCTGCATTTGCAGATTATTTGGTACGGCCGTGAATATTCACCTGCAAGGAGCTGGAGTCTGGAGAAAGATATTATTACCAGAACTATTGGTAAAAAATCAGTAATAGAAGAAGCTGCCAAAAAGAAAGTTTAGCAGCTTCTTCTCTACTATTATTTACTGTTTTTCAGAGCATTATATTCATTTGTCATATCCAGTGCTCTGTAAATACCTAAAAGCGATTTTGTAGCTTCTTCATTTTTTGGCTCAATAATTAATGCTTTTTTAAGGTATGGAATTGCACTTCTTACAATTTCATCTTTTTTGGCATTTAGCTGATCATATTGCTTTACTTCTTTTGGAGTATTTCCCAATGCATTCATCTGATCTATTAATGCTTTCTTTAATTCCATTTTGATAAAAACAAGGTTGATGTAACAGTTCATACAATTAGGATTTATCTGCAAAGCATCCAGATAGCTTTTTTCTGCATTAGCAAAATCATTTCTCTCTAAATATGAAAAAGCCAAATTAATCAAAATTTCTTCTTTTTTGGAAGGAGGAGAGAAATTTCTTGGTTTCTCGTACACACCTTCACTAACCGCCAAATCACGCGCACCTAAAGAAACGAAAGCATCTTCTAATTTTGTCTTTTTATGGGTTGCATAAAAAATAATCCCTTTTCCTGTATAGTTCTTTTTTTTAAGCTCCTCATAATATTTAATAGATGAAACATAATCTTTACCTGTAAGCGAAGCTGCAGCAGCATTGTATAAATTTAATGTATCTTTTTTATCAAATAAGTACACTTCGTAACTCTTATCAGCACTTTCTTTATATCTGCCTTCTTTAAAATCTTTAATTGCTCCGTTTACAAGTTTGGATTTAATATCTTTTAAAGCTAAATCTGCCTTAAAAGCATATTTGTAATTACGTGAATCATTTTCATATAAAAGCACATCCTGATAGGCACCTGAAGCTATTGTAAAATTATTTTTCGGATCTATATTCTTAGTAGCTAAATCTTTGTAGTTATTTCCTTTTAAATAATAAAAATCAGATTTGGTTACATCCGGTGCATTGACAATAAGATATTCTATTTTTTTCAAAACTGTTATTGACTCCTCAACTTTTCCTTTATCGTAAAAAGACTGAGCTTCTTTTATTTGATCTTTTTGGGCAAATACCCCAACATTAATCAACAACAGAAAGGATAGTATTTTAATATTATTTTTCATTTTTTTGTTTAGTTTGATTGTTAAATAAATTGATAATTGATGTAAAATACATTTAAAAGAGGCAAACAAAACAAAATAAGTTATTGTAGTTTTTCTTCATAGATTATTAATTGATGGTTTAAAATATTTACTTATTATTATTTTCTTTTCTTTTGATCATTTTCAATTCAACAAATTTATATTTATTGATTTGCACAAAATAAAAGCTTTTTTTCAATAAATTAAAGATAAAAATCAGGCAAACTAACAAAGCACGAAACTTTAACACCGTAATAATAAAAATCATAATTAAAGTATAATTCCTTTAATTAATTAAAAATTTAAACCGTAATTCCTGTTATTTATTACACCGAAAATTTAAGATTGATTATCCATTTTCATCAAAAAAAATAAGATTATTGCATAAAAAAAGCTCACTATTCATATTTTCATACGAATAGTGAGCTTTCAACCAAAACGTCCATTTGGTTTTTCTTTCGAAATAAAAAACTTGATTAAACTAAAGTTTAAAATTTAAACTCCTACGCCTTTTTGAACAATTAATAAAACTTATTGTGATTAATTACTAATTGCCTTTAGAGAATTATACTCTTTTGTCATATCTAATGCTCTGTATATTCCTAAAAGTGATTTTATAGCATCTTCATTTTTTGGTTCTATAACTAATGCTTTTTTAAGAAATGGAATCGCACTTTTTATGATTTCTTCTTTCTGGGCATTCAATTTATCATACTCTTTCATTTCCTTTGGACTATTCCCTAGTACATCCATTTTATCAACTAGTTCTTTCTTTAATTGCATTTTGATATAAACAAGATTAATATAGCAGTTTACGCAATTAGGATTTACCTGCAATGCTTCCTGATAATATTTTTCTGAATTGATATAATCATTTCTTTCTAAGTGTGAAAAAGCTAAAGCGATCAAAATTTCTTCTTTTTTAGAAGGCGGAAATACATTTCTTGGTTTTTCATAAAGACCTTCTTTAATGTTGGCATCTCTGGCACTCATAGAAGCGAAGGCATCTTCTGTTTTTGTTTTTATATTCGTAGCATAAAAAACAACTCCTTTTCCTGAATAGTTTATTTTTTTCAGTTCTCCATAATATTTGATTGAAGAATTAAAATCTTTGCCTGTTAAGGAAGCTGCTGCCGCATTATATAAGTTTAAGGTATCTTTTTTATCAAATAAATAAACTTCATAACTTTTATCTGCACTTTCTTTGTATTTGCCTTCTTTATAATCTTTATAGGCTCCGTCTACGAGTTTAGACTTCATCTCTTTTAAAGCTAAATTTGCCTTGAAAGCATATTTGTATTTTTGAGATTCATTTTCATATAAAAGTACATCCTGATAAGCGCCAGCAGCTAAAGTGAAATTATTTGCCGAATCAATATTTTTAGAAGCTAAATCTTTATAAACATTCCCTTTAAGATAAAAGAAATCAGATTTTATTTCATCGGATGCATTGATAATTAAATATTCTACCTTTTTTAAAACTGCTAATGCTTCCTGAACTTTTCCTTTATCAAAATAGGACTGAGCTTCTTTAATTTCGTCTTTTTGAGCCAATGCTCCGATATTTACCAATAGAAGAAATGATAATATCTTAAGTTTTTTTTTCATTTGAATTATGTTTGATTATTAAATAGATTTAATGTTTTATAATAATTCTGACACAATTAGATAAACCAAAACTTAGTTAATCTAATTGGAAAAAATATAGAGCAAAAATTTCTTTTGTCTACTATTAAGAATTGAGACTAATTTGAATCATCAATCCTTTTCAAAAACATTAAGCTGTGGAATAAACAAACAAAGTGGTGTAGTGTAATTTTTTTTCATAATAATCAGGTTTAGTTAGTTATGTATTTAATGGTTTAAATTAGTATTTTTATTTGCTTTTATTAATTAAATGAAATAAAAGACCTTTTTTTATCTAAACTAAAAAAAAATATTAAATAAACTAACAAACCTCTAAATTTTAACAAAATAACCAAATAAATCGTAACGTAAATCTTATAATTTATTATTTTTTAGAAGCACAAGCAAAAAAAACTCACTATTTGTATTTGCATACGAATAGTGAGCTTTCAACCAAACGACCATTGGTTTTTCTTTCGAAATAAACATCCGACAAAAGTAGTGGGCTGTTTAATTAGCTATGATTTCAAAACTTTTATCATCGTTTTTAACAACTTTTAAAGCTTGTGAATAACTTAACAAAAAAGAAATGACTTCTTTTTTTGGTTTTAAATCTTTAGAAGCTAATGTCCTTTTAGAGTAAATTTTCGCCATACTATGTAAATGTTTTATACTAGTATAACGGGCTAATATTCAAAATAGTATTAGTTGGTTAAAATAATTTGATGCTTGTCTATAATTTTTCTCAGATTCATTAGTGCATATCGCATTCTGCCCAATGCCGTATTGATACTTACACCTGTCAGTTCAGAGATTTCTTTAAAACTCATGTCCTGATACATTCTCATTACCAAAACTTCTTTTTGATCTTCAGGAAGTTCCTGAATAAGCTTTTTAAGGTCGATTTCAACCTGATCCACAATCATTTTAGCTTCAACAGTTAAAGAATCATCAGACATAATCGAAAAGATCGAAAATTCTTCTGTTTCTCTGTACATTGGCATTTTTTTGGTTTTACGAAAGTGATCCACAATTAAATTGTGCGAAATACGCATTACCCAAGGCAGGAATTTACCTTCTTCGTTATATGAATTGGATTTTAAAGTTTTAATAACCTTAATAAAAGTGTCCTGAAAAATATCGTTTGAAATATCTCTATCGGCAATCTTAGAATATATGAACCCATATATTTTGGATTCATGCCTCTTTATTAATGTTGCTAAAGCATTTTCATTGCCTTCAACATAATTTTTAACCAATAGAGCGTCAGGAATATGCAGATCAGCCATAATACTACTTTTTAGTTTGTTTTAAAATTTTGGAATAATTTTCTAAAAAGTAATGTTAATGTATAGGCTTGTCTTTTTTGTTTATGTTAATAATTTGTCCAAATTTAACAAATTTTTATTTTAAAAAGCAAATGTATTGCAATAATAATTGATAAGAAATTGTAAATTTTTTGAATTAATATTAAATATTTTTTACAAAGTGATGCTAAAAGTCAATTAATTCGATTTTTTTAACAATCAAAAAAAAAGAAGCACAATTAGCTAAACTGTTCGATATAAACAACTTGCACCTCTTTTTTTTAGTAGTAATTATTTTATTATTCGTAAACCCTAACATAGTCAATATAATATTTTTGAGGAAAAACAGTATCATCAACATTAGGTCCTCCAAAATTTCCTCCTACAGCTAAATTGACAATGATATAAAAAGGCTTATTGAAAGGCCATGTATCCTCATTTTTAACTTCAGGTTGAAAAGTATAAACCAAAATTGTATCAACAAAAAAATCAATTTTATCCTTATTCCACTCAATGGCATATACATGATATCCTTCTTCTATATTGGGAAATTCGGTTCTTTTGGTATTAATTGTGTTTCCGTGGCTGTCTTGTGTATGCAAAGTTGTATAAACCATGTGAGGATCCCGTCCAATATATTCTAGAATATCAATTTCACCTGTTTTAGGCCATTTTACTTCATCAATGTTGGCGCCTAACATCCAGAAAGCCGGCCATAAACCATGGCCAACAGGCAGTTTGGCTCTTGTTTCAATTCGGCCATACAAAAACTCTTTTTTACCTTTTGTCGTGATTTTTGTTGATGTATATTTCTCTCCTTCTTTTCGGGCTTCAATAATCAAATTACCTTCTTTTATTACATGATTCGTTTTAGTATAAATCTGTCTTTCATTATTCCCCCAACCGCAAAGGTTTGGGCATCCATCACCGAGATCGAAATTCCAAACAGCTTCATTCAGTTTCTTTTTATTAAAATTTTCTTCCCAGATCAGTTTCCTTTTTACATCCTGAGCCATGCAAAAACTACTTATTATAAATAGCAATATTACTTTTCTCATGCCAAATTTTTTTATTTTTTTTTAAATTAAGAAGGTCAGCGAAAACTGACCTTCCGATTTATTTTACTGATAAATTTATTGATAAACCCTTACATAATCAACTTCCATAGAAGATTGTGTAAAAGAAGGATCAATATTTCCTCCCAGATTTCCTCCCATTGCAACATTTAAAATTAAGAAAAAGTCACTATTAAATGGTAATGAAGCAGCATTGATAACAGAATGGATTAACGTTTCGTCTACATAAATTTTTATAGATGTTGGACTCCAAATTGCTTTATAGACATGAAACTCAGTCGAAACATTTGCAATTGTTTTTGAGCCTGTATCAGCACTTCCTCCAAAACGTCCCGGATAATGAAGCGTACCATGGATAACATTTTGATTATTTCCAATGTGTTCCATTATATCAATTTCACCACAGGCAGGCCATGGATTTGTTGCATAATTCTGACCTAACATCCAGATTGCAGGCCAGGTTCCTGCTCCAGTTGGAAGTTTTGCCCTTACTTCTACTTTTCCGTACGTAAATTCAAATTTATTTTCAGATACTAATCTTGCTGATGAATAAGCTGCTCCTCCCGAAGCTTCTTTTATAGCTGTAATTTTAAGATTACCTCCCTGAACAACTACATTGGTTGCAGAATTAGTATAACTCTGTTTTTCATTATTTCCCCATCCATTATCTCCGGTTCCTAAATTATATCCCCACTTGGCAGGATCAGGAGCTCCATCTGTATTAAATTCATCCGACCATACTAAATCAGTATAGTCAACATCGGTATCAGGTACCTGCGAAGGTTTTGTTGTAGTAAATGTGTGATACCAGGCCAATGCAGGATTATTACCCATAACAACTCTCACCTCCATTCTGTTAGCCGTAATAGATAAAATCTCGTATGAACTCTGACCAACATAATAGCCCATAAAACCGCCATCAGAGAAATTTAGCATTGTACCTCTGGTTTGTGTAGCATGATTAGGGTTTTTGGTCACAACGGATTCTGAAGGACTTAATGAAACTGTTTTAATACCTCCCGGATTGTAGGCAAGACAGGCATCATCAGGTGAATTTCCTCCCGCAACACTTGCATAAGAAGCATTAAAAAAAGTTGAACCTCCATTATTCAGCTCAAATTTTAACAGATCTCCATCAAGAGAAAAGGTTAATTCATTTTCGTATAAACAACTGCTGGCCGGAGATCCTGCTTTTTCAAAAACACCTGCCTGATAATAGTTGGCATAGTAATTTTTAGTTGCATCGCCATCGTTTTGACCTACTCCTAAATGTCCTGGCTCTGAAGCTGACCAATACCATTTTTTAGACGTTCCGCCAGTTAAAAAATCTACTGCCTCCGCATCACTAAAGTTGCTTAAAACCTCAACTTCAATTGTTGTATTGGTAGCTATGCCGCCTTTTCCGTAAGCAACAGCTATAACGGTATATTTATTTATACCAGTTTTAGTAAATCGCTTATCAAAATGACCACTCGGTGAATTCTGCGAAGTTCCATCACTAAATACATATTTGTATGAAATAACATTATCTCCGGTTGCTATAAGCTTAACAATTCCTGATCCGTCTCCGTAAGGATTATCGGCTGTTTTTCCAACAACTTCGGCTGTGATCTGAATATTTGTTGGAGCGGTGATATCTCCAAAGGCGTAATCATCTTTCTGACAACCCGTCATCAGGAGAATCGTAAATAAGAACAGGATCTTTATGATTATTTTTTTGCTCATGATTTCTTTTTTTAATTGGATTGTTTTATATCGTCAAAGTAATACACTGCTCCTGATCCTGCTACTCCAAAGTCAGGGAATAAAATTACTCTGTCATATTTAATGTTTGTACTAAACCCCGGTGCAGTCGTAAGATCAAATGTTAGTGTCTGCCATGCATTTGCCACTGTCGTATTCGCATGAACCTCTATCGCTACCGTTGGGTTACCGTTTCCGTCTTTTGGAGACGTTGATAGTTCCATTTTGTATAATATATCAGCTCCTGCTTTAGGAGACCAAACATTTATTTTAACGGTCGTTCCTTTAGTGTAATCAAGCGTATTTTCAAGATTTAAACTTGCTCCTCCCCAGGTTTCTGCTCCAGATTTTTTATCTAATTTGAGCACTTTATCAGAAAGGTTGATTCCGGTTTTATTTGGATTTGCAATAACTGAGGCATCAATATTACCAAAACCACCCCAAGTATAGGTTAACAAAGCCAATTCAAAATCAAGTGGTAATTTAATAGATTCTGCAGCTGCTTTATAGAAATAAATATTATCGATATAAATATTTTTTCCTGCCGGAGTTCCAACTAATTTCAATTGGAAAATATCAGCAACTGTTAGTCCCTGGCTTGTAAATGCCGAAATCGGAATATTGATACTTGTCCATCCATTTGCTGTAAGATCTTTTGTGACAGCTCTTTCAACCGGTCCTGGTTTGATTAAAGAGATTTCTAGTTTTGATAAATCTGCAGTCCAGACATCCATATGTAAATACTCCATACCGGTAACATCAATTGTTACACCATTAGCTAATGCAATTCCCTGATAATTCAGGTTATTATAATTCAGTATTTTATCTCCTGCTAAATCAAACTCTGTCAAAGTTGTAGATTGTCCCCAATTTGGATAAAAATCAGTTCCTGCAATATCGGTGTATTTAGCACTGTATATAGAAATCACATCTCCAGCCTGTCTGTTTGGAGGAGTTGGAGCACCCGTTGTTGGATTAAGAACCAATTTTGCAGTCACTTCAGTTGTATATTCTGTCGTTTGAGCCGCTGCACTTTTTGAAACTACACGTATTGTATATGCGCCGGCTTCTTTATACGTATACGAAACAGACTCGCCATCATTTGCCGAAATAGGATCAGAATTACCCGACTCTCCAAAATAGACATCATAAAACAAAGCATAATCAGCACTTGCTGTTACTGTTACTTTTTTAGATACTGATAAGTCATTTGTTACCACAACTACTAAATTTTCCGGAGCCTTAAAAGAAACTACTACTTGCTGATCCACTTCGGTAGTTTCTCCATTTAATCCCATTGCTATAATTTTGGCTGTGTAAACTCCCTCTTTATAAATATGGGATACATTTGCCCCCGCAGAAAAATAATCTGACTGAGCACTTCCGTCACCAAAATCAATTTTATATTGTGTTACTCCTTCTCCCTTAGGCAAAAAGGTAACTTTTCCTGAATTATCTTGTGTTACCGTGGTCAAAGCCGATATGTTTTCGGGCGCAGCTATGCCATCCAAATCAATATCGCTGTTATCGTTTGCGCAACCCAGCAGAATCGCTAAAACGAAAAAACTTATAATAAAATGTATTTTTTTCATAATTGATGTTATTTAATGTATCCTGGATTTTGTTCCCAGTTTCCGTTTGCAAATTGAATTTCTTCAATTGGAATTGGAAATAATTCATTTTTATTTGACTGAAAGCCAGGGATTTTTCCCACCGCTTTTCCTGTTCTTACCAAATCAAAGAAACGATGTCCTTCGCCAAACAGTTCCAGCCTTCTTTCTTCTAAAATAAAATCAGTCAATGCAGGCCCTGATGCTGATATATCATGATTGGTATCTCCAAAAGCACGTCTTCTAACCTGATTTAGATAACCTCTTGCTTTGCCATCATCAATTCCGCCACGATTGTAAGCTTCTGCAGCCATTAAAAGAACATCTGCGTAACGAATTGCTCTGTAATTGTTTGGATTGGTCAAGTTTAAATCTCCGGCAGAAGTTGCACTTCTCTTTCTTGGTAAATATTTTCGATTAAAAAATCCTGTATCTTCATTTCCTTTTGCGAATTTAACTCCT
This sequence comes from uncultured Flavobacterium sp., assembly GCF_946478785.1. The sequence continues at coordinate 62,881 of NZ_CAMLDD010000003.1, read as the reverse complement.
GCATTCGCTGCTGCCCAAGCCTCAATATCCAATATAGCAACCTCTTTTCTCTTATCACCTACCTCAAAAGCATCTGCACTTTCCTGAGTTGGAATATTAAAACTAAAACCAGACGAAAACAATGGTCCCTCATAACCACGTATACCGCTGAAACCTACGGCTACGTTTCCTTCACTACATTGCAAACATCCAAATCCTGCCCCTTCAACATCAGTATACTGGACTTCAAAAATAGATTCAGTTCCATTTTCGCCTTCCATTTCGAATAACATATTGTAATCTGTTACTAAAGAATACGGAGAACTACTTATCAACCCTTCCAATGTCGTGGCTGCCTGCGAAAATTTATTTTGATACAAATAAGCTTTTCCTAATAATGCCTGTGCAGCCCCTTTAGTAATCCTTCCCTTTTGAGATGCTATTGGAGATAAATTTTCAACAGCGAAAATTAAATCAGATTCTATAGAAGCATAAACTTCTGCAACAGATGAACGAGGAATTTTAGTTTCATCTCCAAGTTTAAACCTCGCATCTCCCTTCATCGGGATACCACCAAACCATTTTACCAATTCAAATTGGTAGTATGCCCTAAGAAATCGGGTTTCTGCAAGGAGTTGTGCTTTTCCTTCAAAATCAGTTTTATCCTTAAATTCAAGAATATAATTGGTTCTTTGCACTCCTGCAAACATCCAATTCCAGATATCATACAAATTACTATTAACAGGTGTGTGTATCATATCATCTACTTGCTGAAAACCAACTACATCGGTAGGGCTTTCTCCTCCTGCCAGGGTGTTATCTGAAGCGATTTCTCCCAATAAAACATTTACATAAGTAGATTGAAGCACATCATAAGCAGCCACTAATGCCTGGTCATAATCTCCTTTTGAATTAAAATAGTTTTCAGAATCGATAGAATATGGTGGTGTAGTTTCTACAAAATCATCTGAACAAGAAGTAAAAACGGTTGAAAACAGCATTCCTGTTAAAAGGAATATGTGAGTATATTTTTTCATTTTGATAACAATTAAAAGTTAAGATTTAATCCTAAAAGATAGGTTCTCGGTATTGGATAAAACCCGTAATCGATTCCTCCAGCGATTGGATCTCCAGTAGATGCTCCAGGATCAAAACCTTTATATTTTGTAAAAGTGTAAAGATTATTAGCTCCTACATATAATCTAAGCTTCGTAATTCCTGCTTTTTGTACCACTTTAGGGTCTAATGTATAACCAATTTGTACGTTTTGAATTCTCCAATAAGAAGCATCGTCTACGTAATAATCAGAAAAAACGCTATTTGCTGTAGCTCCGGTCGTTACCCTAGGTGTAGAATTAGAAGTTCCTTCACCTGTCCATCTGTCTAAAACGTAATCTAAACGATTGACATCAGAAAGATTTCTCTCATAATTTCTAATTAAGTCATTACCCAAAGATGCATAAGTGTAAACTGCAAAATCTACATTTTTATAATTTAATTGTAAATTGAAACCCATAGTTGCAGTAGGAATCTGATCTCCAATATTGGTTCTGTCATTGCTGTTTACAACACCATCTCCATTAGTATCTACAAATCTCAAATCTCCGGGAACTGCATCTGCCCCTAAAGCCTGTTGCGAAGGATGTGCATCAACTTCAGCCTGATTTTGGAAAATGCCATCTGTTTTATATCCGTAAAAATATCCGATAGGTTTTCCTTCTTCCATTCTTGTTGGTGCCTGCTGCCCTACAGAAAAAGCACCTCTTTCTATATAATGAGTTTCGTTGTTTACTTCGAGTACTTCATTTTTAAGAAAAGTTACATTATAAGCAACACTCATTGAAAAAGCATCAGAGAATTTCTCTTTGTAGTCTATAGCAAATTCAAAACCTAAATTTCGTACTGTACCTGCATTTATTGTTGGCGCACCTGCACCCGGAGCTCCTATACCGGTAATACCAGTCACAGCAATACCCGGAATTAATAAATCTTTTCTGGTATCGATAAAATAATCTGCAACAACTGAAACTTTGTTGTCTAATAATTTCATATCGAGGCCGACATCAAATTTTTTAGCTGTTTCCCATTTTACATTCGGATTTGGTAATACACCTTCGGCTCTACCGCTAACCAATTCATCATTAAAAACATAAGTCGCTTCTCCGGAAAGTTGCCCTAAATAATTAAAATCTCCAATTTGATCATTTCCTAAAGTACCATAACTGGCCCTAAACTTTAAAAAGTTAATTGTTTTTGGTTGCCCAAAAAAGCCCTCATCAGAAACGACCCAGCCTCCAGTTACAGAAGGAAAGTAAGCTACTTTATTTGTCGAACCAAATCTTGTCGATGCATCACGTCTTATAATAGCTGACAGTAAATATTTCCCTTTATAATCGTATTGTACTCTTCCAAAATAAGACAACCTCCTAAAATCATAATCATAAGAACTATTGTTTAAAACTTTTGACACAGTTGATATCAATTTAAGGTCAGCAAATTCCCAAGAATTATAGGGTACATCATAACCAGTAGCTGAAAGTCCATTGCCCCATTGCTTAAAAATTGTGGTCCCTATTACTCCTACTAAATTATGGCTTACCCCTATTTTTTTTGTATAAGTACCGTAAAGGTCAAATGAATAATCGTTATCATTTACAGCTCCCTGATTTACAGAGCTTTGTTTTACGTCAAATACTTTACCTCCATAGCTAATTTGTTTACCAAAAGTTTTTGATTCACTATTTGAAGTATTGAAACCAATAGAACCTGAAAGTACAAATCCTGGAAAAATTTTATAATCTAAACCGAAACTTCCATTAAGCTTTTTATAATTATAATCATTATAAGTATTAGCAACTTGAGCTAAAGGATTAATAATTTCATTTCCCAATCCAGTAAGTGGTATTATGGTAAAATCTCCATTTGCATAATAAGGACTTATTGTAGCAGGCAAGTTTAATGCATTAAACAAAACAGAACCTAGCCCATTCTCATTAACTGTCTTTCTTGTAAAATAAGTATATATTACATTACTTTTAAACTTTAAATTATCTGTCACATCAGCACCAATAGCCGCTCTTGCTGTATTTCTTAAGAAACCTGATTTATCACCTCCAACAATTCCTTCCTGATCCAAATGTGATGCACTGACAGAATAATTTATTTTATCTGATCCACCGGATATAGATAAGTCGTGATTTATAATTGGCACGCCATTGCCAAAAACTTCATCTTGCCAGTCAGTACCTTTTCCCAAACTACTAAGGTTTGGATAAGGAAGAGGCTTTCCTCCGTTGGCATAACTTTCATTTAATAAAAGCGCATATTCTGTAGCATCCAAAGTTTGAAGTTTTCTTGATGTTTCCTGAAAACCTGTATAAGTATTATAAGATAGTTTAGCTTTAGTATTTCTTTTTCCCATTTTTGTGGTAATAAGGATTACTCCATTTGCTCCAGCAGATCCATAAATAGCTGCTTGGGAATCTTTCAACACCGTAATAGTTTCTATATCATTAGGATTTAATAGACTTAAATCCCCAATGTAACCATCAATAACAGAAAGTGGTTTATTTTCTCCATTTGTAGCAATACCACGTATGCGAATGTCTAATCCCGCTCCTGGGGCACCTGACTGAGTGGTTACATTTACTCCTGAAACAGTTCCCTGCAAAGCTTGTTCTACTTTTACAGGCTTTAAGGCTTCAATAGTTTTACTGTCTACAACAGATACTGCTCCAGTAACCTCTCTCTTTTTCTGACTACCATAACCAATTACAACCACTTCATCTAATGATTTGGCATCGTCAGCCATTTTTACAGTAATTTTCGTTCCCGAGACAGCAACTTCCTGAGTTCGAAAACCGATGTAGCTTAAAACGATTACGGTTCCTTTTGTAAGACCTGATAATTTAAAAGATCCGTCAAAGTCTGTTGTGGTACTTTGAGACGAAGTCTTAACTTTTACATTTACACCTGGTAATGATAAACCTGATGCATCCAGCACTGTCCCATTTACGTCAAAAGTCTGCGAAAACGCAAAAGAGGTAAACAGTAACAATACCATTAATAATAATTTTGGTTTCATATTTAGTTAGTTTTTTATTGAATGATAAATGTATTGTATCACTTTCAGAAAAAGATAAAATTCACCACAACAAAAAACATACATCGCAAAAAAAAGTACTAAAAAATAAATATATCTCAAAATAAATCGCTATCCACCATAATATAAGAATGTTAAATATTCTTAACAATTAAGTGTAAAAATCACAATAAAAGGTTAATGTTGAGGTAATGTATAGGTCTCTTGAAGGGATTTCTGACTTACTATACAGCGAGAATGTATTCTACTAAGCCAATTTGATGCTGTAAATCCATTTTTTTTCTTAAACGGTATCTTTTTATTTCAACACTTCTTACCGAAATATTAAATAAAGGAGCAATCTCTTTTGAAGAAAGATTTAATCGCAGGTATGCACAAAGACGCAAATCATTTGGAGTAAGCAATGGATGAGTAGCTTTTATTCTTTTAAGAAAATCCTTATCGGCATTATCAAAAGCTTCTTTAAAAATTTTCCAGGAATCTTCTTCGGTAATATTATCATTAATCGTTCTAATTACTGACTTGATGTTTTTATTATCATCCTGGGTATTTTTCTTCAAATCTTCCTTAATAAAAGCTAAAAGTTCATTTTTACTATTTAAACTCATTGTCGAAACTGCCAGTTCCCTATTTTTATTATCAACATCCTGAGACAATTGCTCGTTTCTGAGTTTCATTAATTGCTGCTCGCTTTCAAGCTCTTTTATTTCTAGTAAAAGATTGTTTTCTTCAATTAATTTTTCTTTCTGTTTTTGATAAAAATTGCGATAGGCTTTATTAACGAAATATCCAATTACAACAAATAATAACAAATAAATAAAACAGGCCAGATTAGTCAAATACCAGGGTTTTAAAACTACAAAAGTATAGGTAGCCGTATTTTGTAAAAGTGTATTGGCATATTTTGCACGAACTTTAAAAGTATATTTCCCAGGAGATAAGTTTTTAAAATTTACCGAAGATTTTGTGTTCCATTCGCTCCATTCATTCTGAAAACCTTCCAACAAGTACTGATATTCAGAATTGATATATTTGTTGTATTCAGGAACAGTGTAACTTAAAGTGATGTTGTTTTCATCTGATTTAAAATTCCCTTCTTCATTTAAAATTACATTTTTTAGAGTTTCATTTTGCTTATTGATTAAAATCTCCGAGATTGTGACTGTATAGTTCTTAAAACTTAAATCATCAATATTAAGTGTATAATAACCATCTGTGGTTCCAATTAAGTATGTTGACTTTGAAATTGGTGTAATATTTTCAAAACCCAGCATCGAATTCGTTAAAGATGACGGAATCGGAATTACATTTTGTTTTAATTGAGTGCTTAATTTGCTTGCAGAAAAATAATGAATATAATTTTTAGAAAACAACCATATTTTATTCGATTGGTCAACAATTAATTTACCCGAAGTATATTCATCCTTTTCAAAAATAGAACTTAGCAATTTATCTTTATCAAATTGTTTTGTAGCCGAATTTAATTTAAAAATCCCGCCTTTGTAAGCATAATAAATTGCGCCATTAAATTTTGTCAGACTTGCATTTTTTCCTTTTGCAGGAGAAGAATAGGCATAAACATTTTTAGCTTTTGAAAAAGAACCATCCAATTTAAATCTAAAAATTCCTTTGTACTCATGGCTTACATAAACTTCCAGATTGGAAGTAATTTCGAAATAACGGGATGAATAATTAAACCCTTCAATTTTATTTTTAAATCGCCATTGATTATTGTTTTTCTCCAAAACCGAAATTCCGTAATAATTTCCCTGAAACAATATGTTTTTATTATTTGGTACAGCCTCAAATTTCCACGTTCCTGAACTTTTAAAAATATTTTTGGCCGATGTACTTTCAACAATAAAAGTCCCTGAATCATGCCCGCAGAAAAGTGTATTTTCATACTCAAACAAAGACCAAACCTGCCCTTTTGTACCATTTATAAATTGAAAATTATCTGTACTTTGATATCTTTTACAAAACAACCCCTGATTAGTTCCTATATATAGCATTTCTTTGTAGGCAATCGAAGCGTAGACAGTTCCTAAAACTCCTGTATCATCGGTAAAACTGTGTACGGGCGTTTGCAGGTTAATACAGTTAATTCCGTTATCAAGTCCTACCCAAACATTCTGATCTTTATCTTCAAACAATGACAAAACAGTATTGTTGCTCAATCCTTTGTTTTGGGAAATATGATAATTTAGTTTTCCTGTATTAGACAAAATAAAAACTCCGTTAGAAACCGTTCCTAATGCATAACTTCCGTCGTGAAGTTTTTGACTGCTGTACACAAAACCCGATTTTATCTGTGCATCAACTTCGGTTACAAAAGGTGTTAAAGCTGTTCCGATGAGCTTATAAAATCCATTTAATTGTGTCTGAATCAATAAACCTTCATTAATCGCAAAAACATTGACAATTGTATATTTTTTCAGAATAGGGTTATCTGAAATCAGTTTTCCTTTTCCTCCTTCTATTTCAAAGAGCCCTTCATTTATAGTTTGATAATAAATCGAGTTTTTAGTACTGAAAGATTTTATGACACCGTTTTCAGGAGAAATGATTTTGATTTTTTGTGTTTTGGTATCATAAATATAAATTCGGTTCAGGGACTGAAATAAAATCCAGTGATCGTAATTTAATATATTCCAAAATTGCTCATCATCCAGAATTTTATTTTTAATGGTATTGCTTAATGAAGTATATTTTAGTTTTCCGTTTGATTGTCTGGTCCAGTAACCAAAATTCATGTAACAACCTGTATAAATGGTATTGTCGATTACTTTTACAGATCGCATTATAGTTTCGTTTGGCGTTGGATACAATTCCCAGTCCGTACCATTATATTCTAAAAGTCCTTCGTTATTAGCAAAATACATTACATTTTTATCATCCTGCGAAATCATCCAGCTTTGATTTCCGGCTCCATATAAATTCGAAGAATATTTTATGATTGGAGGTAATTCCTGAGAAAACAGGATAAACCCCATAAAAAAACAAAGTGTAGAAAGTTTAGTTTTCAAAATTGGCTGTGGTATTAATTTATTTCAAAAAAACAGTTCTAAAATAGGATATTTTAAATCAAACCAGCAAATTTTTAATACAAAATACAGCAATAATAAAAGCCTCTTGATTCTTAGTGAATCTGTTAAAATTTGGAACAATGCCATTAACAAAACTCAATTCAAAATTGATTACTTTTGTATAAATTGACTTTTTTTATGCAAATTGATCTATCTACACTCGATCCTAAACAAAATATTATCATTAAAGGTGCGCAGGTACATAATTTAAAAAATGTAGATGTTGCTATTCCGCGAAATAAACTTGTGGTCATCACAGGGCTTTCAGGATCAGGAAAATCAAGTCTGGCATTTGATACCTTGTATGCCGAAGGACAACGCCGTTATGTCGAGAGTTTATCCTCATACGCACGACAGTTTTTAGGCCGATTAGACAAACCAAAAGTAGAATATATTAAAGGCATTGCTCCGGCAATTGCCATAGAGCAAAAGGTAAACACCACAAACGCCCGTTCTACAGTTGGAACTTCTACAGAAATCTACGATTATATCAAACTTTTATTTGCGAGGATTGGACGTACTTACTCGCCTATTTCAGGCAGGGAAGTCAAAAAAAATACGGTAACTGATGTTGTTTCTGACGTAAAAAGTTTTGAAATAGACAGTAAATGGTTATTACTCTCACCTATTCATCTTGAAGAAGGACGCCAGCTCGAAGACAAGCTAAAAGTGCTCCTACAGCAAGGATTTGCCCGTATCTTAGTAGATAACGAAATGGTTCGTCTAGATGAATTTACGCCTACGGATATTCATAAATTAGACAATAAGGACATTTTATTGGTTATTGACAGAATTGTCGTTAAAGAGGAAGAAGAATTTTATAATCGTCTTGCTGATGCCGTACAAACTGCTTTTTTTGAAGGAAAAGGAATTTGTTATCTTCAGGAATTAGGTTCAGATAAAAAATTTACTTATTCCAATAATTTTGAATTGGACGGCATTACGTTCCTTGAACCAAATGTGCATTTATTCAGTTTCAATAATCCTTATGGTGCTTGTCCCGTTTGCGAAGGTTACGGGAACATTATTGGTATTGATGCAGATTTGGTTGTGCCAAATACTTCATTATCTGTTTTCGAAAGTGCTATTTATCCATGGAGAGGCGAAAGCATGAGCTGGTATAAGGATGAATTTGTAAAACATGCATATAAATTTGACTTCCCGGTTCATAAACCTTATTTTGAACTTACAGAAGACCAAAAAGACTTAATCTGGAAAGGAAATCAGTATTTTCAGGGGTTAAATAGTTTCTTTAAAGAGCTTGAAGAGAAAAATTACAAAATCCAGAATCGTGTCATGTTGTCCCGTTACCGCGGAAAAACGAAATGTCACGCTTGTCGCGGAAAACGTTTACGTGAAGAAGCTTCTTATGTAAAAATTGGAGGCAAAACGGTTTCTGATTTAGTTGATTTACCAATTAAGCATTTGGTTACTTTTTTCAAAAATCTTGAATTGAATGTTTACGAGCAGCAAATCGCCAAACGCTTGATGGTTGAAATCAATAATCGCCTTTCATTTTTGACAGAAGTAGGATTGGATTATTTAACCTTAAACAGAAACTCCGCTACTCTTTCAGGTGGTGAATCACAACGTATAAATCTTGCTACTTCTCTTGGGAGCAGTTTGGTAGGTTCAATGTATATTCTCGATGAGCCCAGTATTGGCTTGCACCCAAAAGATTCTGAACGATTGATAAAAGTTTTACTCTCACTTCGTGATTTAGGGAATACCGTAATCGTTGTTGAACACGACGAAGACATTATGAAAGCCGCTGATATGATTATCGATATTGGTCCTGAAGCAGGAACTTTTGGAGGGAATTTGGTAGCTCAGGGAACTTATGATGAGATCCTAAAATCAGAATCCCTTACAGCTAAATATTTAAATGGAGATTTAGAAATTTCAGTTCCGAAGAAAAGACGAAAATTCAAAAATCATATTGACATCATTGGTGCGAGAGAAAATAATTTAAAGAATATCAATGTTACTTTTCCTCTGGATGTTTTAACGGTGATTACCGGAGTTTCAGGAAGCGGAAAAAGTACATTGATAAAAAAGATATTATTTCCGGCAATGCAAAAAAAACTGGAAAATGCTTCCGAAAAAGCGGGTCAGTTTACAGAAATAAACGGTTCATTTTCGCAAATAAAACATATTGAATATGTTGATCAAAATCCGATTGGGCGAAGTTCGAGATCCAATCCCGTAACTTACATAAAAGCTTATGACGATATTCGTGATTTGTACGCCAAAGAAAAATTGTCTAAAATAAGAGGATATCAGGCAAAACATTTCTCTTTTAATGTTGATGGAGGCCGATGCGAAACCTGTAAAGGAGAAGGCTCTATAAACGTCGAAATGGTATTCATGGCCGATGTTTCTTTACCATGTGAAACTTGCGGAGGTAAACGTTTTAAAAAAGAGATTCTGGAAGTTAATTTCGATGAAAAAAACATCAACGATATTCTAACGATGACTATTGATGATGCCATTGCTCTTTTCGAAAAAAACAAGCAAACCAAAATCACTCAGAAACTGCAGCCACTTCAGGATGTTGGTTTAGGATATGTACAGTTAGGACAGTCTTCTTCTACCCTTTCCGGCGGAGAGGCTCAACGTATTAAACTGGCTTCTTTTTTAGTAAAAGGCGCTACAAAAGACAAAGCTTTATTTGTTTTTGATGAACCAACAACAGGTTTGCATTTTCATGATATCAAAAAATTACTGGCTTCGTTTGATGCCTTAATCGAAAAAGGACATTCGATCATTGTAATTGAACACAATCTTGATCTTATAAAATGTGCCGACTGGATTATTGATTTAGGTCCTGAAGGAGGAGAAAATGGCGGCTATTTATTAGCTACCGGAACACCTGAAGATATTGTAAAAGTAAAAGAATCTGTTACAGGAATTTATCTGAAAGACAAACTATAAATTAGGAAACTCCAAACTAAAAATTCCAAATCCCAATAGATAATCACTATTGGGATTTGGAATTTTTAGTTTGTGATTTAAATTGCTAAGCAACTAAACATCTTTCTTCAAAAGGAACACCGTCTTCATCGATAGCAACCAAAATCTTTTTTTGTTTTGATGCCTCCAATGTAAGATACAACCAGGCAACTGACCATAATCCTAATGTTAAACAAAAAATTATAAAATTGAATCCATGATCTACAGCTTTCCCTCCTTTTGAAAGTACCGCAAAAAGCATTTTGTCATTACGTTCTTCAAGTACAAATCCATTATGAACCTTTTTTGAGATCATATTAGAGAATACTTGCAGGCTTTCTTCCGGGTTGAATTGATTGTTTTTCATAATTATTAATTTAAAAATCTTCGCTTAATTTTTTTTTAAACATTAATTTTTTACAAAAGTATACAAACTCAATGCCTATAACAATACCCACTTTTAGTGATTTACAAGTAATCTTTCAATACAAAAGAAGATTTGTTATTAATTTGCGAACATAAAGTTAGTTTTTATATGATAAAATACAAAATAAACAACTGTTAATTTTAGTAGTAAATATTATACATTCAATGTATAATATCATTTATTACCAGGCAAGCTTTACGATTTGTTTCTTTACCTAATAGTTTTTTCTGAATTATCGTTCTGTTTTCGCGACGGAAACTTTATAATTGGAAGACATGATTCGATTCCTGCCCATTAAAAGAATCCTGGATAATTTGGTAGAGGTATGAATAAATCACTGTTGTTGGGTTCTGTTGTTTAAATATTTATATGATGCTAAACATAGAAATCATCCATACCTATCTGCAACAAAAGGGGCAAGACTTCAATTAATGTTTGTATTTCAATAAGTTCGCATTAAATTTTGATTCCAACTTTTCTTAGAAGACCATCCATAACCTTATTAATATCCGGCGAAATATTGAATTTATAATTCAGATATAAATATAAAATAGTTACCAAAATGGATTTTAGGGTAATTCCAATTAATGGGTAAAGAGGGAACTCCCAAAAATAAAACACAAGAAATAAAACTGTTGTAACCGCCAATGAATATAAATTTTGTTTTGTAAAAGGATACAAATGGAGTTTTTTGACAACAAAAAGCAATTTTGCCAAACTATAAAAGGTAATAGACAACAGGGTAGCAAATGCTGATCCCATGATACCGTAAAGAGGTATGAAGATAACATTTAGAATAAACGTCAGTACCACTAAGCCAAGTCCAAGAAACAACACGGTCTTGTAATATTTTGTATTAAAAATGATAGCATTATTATTCCCTAAAATCAAATCAAAATATTTTGATAAGCCAATCATAAAAACAACCGGAACTCCTCCTCTATATTCTTGAGGAACTATTTCGTATAGCTGATTAATATTTACGAAAATGCACAACATTACAAAACCTCCTACAATTTGTAGATTTATAGAGGTTTTTTTATATAAGTCATTTAATTCGTCATGTTTATTTTCATGCATTAGCCTGGCTGTAATTGGATATACAATTTGATGCATGGCTCTACTTGGAACAGAGATAACCAAAGCAATATAAGTAGCCACAGAATAATAGGCAATGTTTTCAATTTCCATATACTGGTTCAGCATTATTTTATCGCCATCTAAAAGCAAATTAGCAACACTTCCGGAAAGAATGATATAAAAAGTATATTCCATTACACTCTTTACATTTTCAGGAATCGTAATTTGAAAATTAGGCCTTTTGATATAAAAAGCGTAAAACATAGTGACTAAAAACGCAATAAAATAAATGCCCGCTGTTACGTAAACAAACTCGATTAAAGTAATCCATCCCAGATACAAGCCTATCAATGCAACAGAAGAGAAAAGTCTTAAAGCCACTTCCTTAATGAAATTTCCAAAGACTGAATGCATATGCACTCTTGCCCATGCATAAAAAATCTCAAAATAAGCCATACATATTCCGATAAACGGAATTAAAAGCATAAATTCTTTTACAACCGGATTTTTCTTTGATACAAAGGCAGAAATATCATCGAAGAAAAAGAGCCCAATAATTCCCAAAGGGATACACATTAGTAAGGGAAACAAAGCCGTAAACGACAAAAACTGCTCTCTTTCCTCTTCGGTCCTGTATTGAGAATAAAATTTGACTAATGTGTTTTGCATTCCGATAGCAAATAAAGGCATGATAACATTTGCTGCAGACAATATGTAATTTGTTAATGCATAATAAGTTGCACCTAAAAAAACCGGATATAAATATAGTGTGTTAATGGCTCCAATACCGAAACCTATATAAGTAATAATAGTATTTTTGAAAGACTGATTTAGAACAATACCCATTTTTGGATTTCTGAATTTAAATTTTTGATTCCTGCACTTATGATTCCTTAATCAATTGTGCCAATTGTTTGGTAAGGTTCTTTCTCGAATATTGTTGTAAACCAACTCCAGTAGCTTGCAATTTTCCTTCCAAAAATTGATTATAAAAGTCCAAAATTACACTTTTTAGCTTCGCTTTTTCAGAATAATTAAAAAATACTCCTGTGTTCGTTTCCTTAATAATGTCGGCAAAATCAGAACCCTGAGGACCAATAGCAATAATTGGGCGGTTTGATACCATGTATTCAAACAATTTACCCGGAATAATACTTTTGGTGTCTTCAGAATTGATTTCGATTAAAAGTAAAACCTGCGATTTTTTTTGATGGGCAATTGCTTCACGATGCGACACATACCCAAGAAGGTTCATATAGGGATTCAAATTAAACTCCTGAATAGAACCAAGTACTTCTTGGCTTACGGCACCAATTAATTTGATTTCTAAATGCGATTTGAAATCAGGAATTTCCTGAAGCAACTCAACAAGACATTCCCATAAAAATTTTGGATTTCTATCAGATAAAAATGAGCCAATATGAGCCAGGGTAAATCTAGCATCTAAGGTCTGCTTCTCTACATTCTCAGTGTCATAACCATTTGTAATAACCGAAATAGGTCTATTAGTGATGGCCTGAAATTCTGTTTTGGTAGTTTTGCTCGTTACAATAATAGTATCAGCACTATTTAGAACTTTATGTTCTAATTTTTTATGTTTATTTGCAGCGTAAGAGGACAAACGCAATGCTTTGTGATATCCAATTGTTGTCCACGGATCACGGAAATCAGCAAACCATTTTACTTTCAGTCTTTCTTGTAATTCCAAGCCAATTAAATGTAAACTGTGAGGAGGTCCAGACGTAACAATGGTATCAATATTGTTTTCCTTAATATATTTTTCTAAATAATATACAGAAGGTTTTACCCAAAAAACACGTGCATCCGGAATAAAAAGATTCCCTCTGACCCAAAGAAAAATTTTATCTAAAAAGCTTTGTTTTTTTTGATGTGGAAGAATCCCGGAACTTATTTTTTTTGTTTTGTTTTTTGAAAAGACAGAAGCCAGTTGATAAGGCTCCCAGATTTTATTTTTAAGAACAATTACATTTTCAGATATTTCATTAACCAAACCTTCGTCAATTATTGGATAAGTGGGGTTTTCAGGAACATACACAATAGGCTGAATACCAAATTCAGGCAGATATTTTACAAATTTCAACCATCGTTGTACACCCGGCCCTCCGGCTGGCGGAAAATAATAAGTAATGATTAAGAGTTTTTTATGTTCCAATGAAAATTTGGTTTATTATTTAAGATGTAAATTAGAAGTTATTAAAAATTTTATTTGTTTTTAAATGTAATTTCTATTTGCCATCTGTAAGGTATAGGAAACTTTAATAATTTTCACAAACATTATTAAAATCTGAGACTTATTATTAAGACTGAATACTAGACTTTCTTTCAAAATAAATTCCTCCAATCAAAAGCAGTAACATTCCAATAGAACTTACGAGTGCTATCGTGCCTCCAGTTTTAACAACCTGAGGCTCAAATTTAAATTCTATAGTATGTTTTCCGCCTGGAACCTCCATAGCTCTTAAAACATAATTAACAGGGAAATGATCTGTTAACTGGCCGTCAACATATGCATTCCATCCATTTTTATAATACATTTCAGAGAAAACAGCCAAACCATCTTTCCCGTTATCTGACTGATATTTGATATAGTTTGGTTTGTATTCGACAACTTTAATTGTTCCTGTAGTGTCCCATCGCTTCTTTAGTCGTGCACTTCTAAATTTGCCTTCATAGTCATGAACATTAAAAACCGCTGCTGTTTTAGTATCGATATAATTTAAGGTTTTCATTACATCATCAGGTTTGTTTACCAATTTTACACTGCGTACAAACCAGGCATTGCCATTAGCATCTGGATTAATTGTTGGGAATTCTTTTCCTTCCTTATCCGTCTGGATGATGTATTTTACATTCAGCATATCCAAAACTTCCATATTGTTTTTAGCAATCTGATAATCGAACAACTGCTGAATCCTTCTTGGCTTGGCAGCATGATATCCCCCCAATGAATTATGAAAATATGAGGCACGTGCGCTTGACATGTTTCCATTTACTTCAAAAACCCTGTAATGAGTCGTATCTTTTAAGATCTGAGCATCAGACGGCGTTTCCTGAAATGGAGCCGCAATTTCAACCGGACTCACAAAATCTTTTGATGATACATATTTTTTATCTACAAAAAACAAATCAAAAATCATTAGAAGCCCAACGATGATTAAAGTGGTATTCTGAGCTAATTTATTTTTGATAAATAACCATAAAATCCCAAAAGTCAATACTATAAAAAATCCTGAACGTAATAAGTCAGCAGAGTACAAGGTCATTCTGTCTTCTTTCAAAGCATCAACAAAGCCCGGACCATAACTTTCTAAGTAATAGTTATCATTGCTTCCTGTAAAATGAAAAAATCCTTTAGCAACTACTAAAATAACAATGATTCCCATACCGAAAATCCCTGTTTGTATTAAGGCTTTCTGTTGCAATTTTGGTTCATCTTTTGACTTAAAAAAAGATTGTAATCCCATAATTGCCAAAACTGGGAAACACAATTCTAAAATAACCTGAATCGAAGAAACTGCCCTAAACTTATCATACATCGGAACATAATCAATAAAAAAGTCAGTCAATAATGAGAAATTTTTTCCCCATGAAAGCACTAATGAAAATAATGCTCCGCCTAAAAACACATATTTTATTTTTCTGTCATCAATAAACAATGCTAAAACCCCTAAAAAGAAAACTACCACTCCAATATAAGCCGGAGCAGCAACTATAGGCTGATCACCCCAATAAGTAGGCATTCCAGATACAAAATCCTGTGCCTGGCCTGAAGGAACTCCCTGTTCAACCATAAATGAATACATACGGCTATCCGTACCCACATTTTCATGATTTGAACCACCAAATATTCTCGGTGCAATCAGATTAAAACTTTCTGCAATTCCGTAACTGTATTCGGTAATGTATTCACGGCTTAATGCATTTTCGTTGGTCTTTTTAGATCCGTCAGGATTAAAAGTCAATTCGCTGTTACTACGTGTACTAAACTTCGCATATTCGCTTGTTGCTAATAAATTAGTTGCATTGGCACCAATTGCAAAAATTCCTGCAACGGCCAAAACACCAACAGACGTAAAAAGTCCTTTATATTCTTTTTCTTTAATGAATTGGAAAGTAAAATATCCTGAAAGAATCAGCAGGAATATCAATAAATAATAAGTCATTTGAAAGTGGTTTGCATTAATTTCCAACGCAACCGCAAACATGGTGAGCAGGCCTCCCCAAATGTATTTTTTTTGAAAAACCAATATAAAACCGGCAATTACAAGTGGCATATACGCAATAGCATGTGCCTTGGCATTATGACCAACTCCAAGAATAATAATTAAATAAGTAGAAAAACCAAATGCAATAGCACCGAGAAATGCTTTAAGAGGATCTGTTTTTAAAACTAATAACAAGCCATAAAATCCTAAAAAATATAGAAATAGATAATCAGCAGGACGTGGTAAAAAACGTAAAACATCATCTAATTTGCCTACATAATCATTTGGATAATTAGCTCCTAACTGATAAGTTGGCATTCCGCCAAAAGCAGAGTTTGTCCAGTATGGCTCTTTATCCTCAGCTGCCCTAAAGTCATTTTGTTCTTTTGCCATTCCGGTATACTGTGCAATATCGGATTGGAAAATTTGTTTTCCCTGTAAAACCGGGTAAAAATAAATTAGGGAAACTAAAATAAAACCCAAAATAACAAGGGCGTGCGGATAGAACTTATTTACTATTTTCAATTTTGGCTGGTTTGGTTAAATGATGAATCCTGTTATTTAGGACACAAACTTAATCTATTTCTTCGTAATCAACATAATCACCCACTTTTTTGGTCTCACGAGGATTTTTTGCGTTGGCTGTATTAATGATTATCTCATCATTATTATTACGTGTTTTTTGCCAGGTATTGTCCTGACTATATTGCTGTTGTCTCTGAAAATTTTCTCCTGCTTTTTCCACTGCCTTTTTGACCAGTACCGGTAAAAAGATTTTGGCTAAAAATTTAAAAATATAATAAAAAGCGATAACCCACATGATGGTTTTTAAAAACCCTGAAAATGATGCTTCTTGCATAATTGTATAATTTTTTTCAAAATTAATAAAACCATTGTTCAAAATTAAAATATCAATCTTAAATAAATAATAAAATATAGTACATTTGAAAACGTTATTACTTTTTAATCAAAAAATACAGACATGTTAAAAATTAAAAACTTTTTGATAGCTTGCCTATTTCTATTCCCTCAATACTTTTTTGCTCAATATACGGATGTTATAAATTCAAATCGCCCAGGCGAGACTATGTCGGCTTTCTCTGTTGGAAAATCAGTAATTCAGGCTGAAGCTGGTTTGTATGGTATAAATGAAAAGCATGATACACAAAATTATGAGGCCTCTGGTTTTGGTACTGATTTTACACTTCGATGGGGACTTTTTGTCGAGCAGCTGGAATTTATAGCAGATATTCAGTATCAAAACGAAAAATTCATAACACCGGCAACCAGCTTTAAAAAAAGTAATTTAAAACAGACCTATCTGGGAGCCAAATATTTGATTTATGACCCGTTCAAAAATTACAAAGGAGATGTTAACATCTACAGTTATAATGCCAATAAAAAGTTTAGATGGCGTCAGTTAATCCCGGCAGTGTCGATTTTTGGAGGTGCAAATTTTGTATTAAAAGACAATCCGTATGCCTACAATTCAAATACACTCAATTATTATTCGACTAAATCTGGTGTTTCTCCAAAAATAATGTTGATTACTCAAAATCATTTTGGCAGCAAATGGGTATTGGTATCGAACATCATTGCCGATTATATAGGAACCGGTAATTCTGGATATGGATACATTTTAACCTTAACAAGAGGGTTCAACAGCAAATGGTCTGGTTTTGTAGAAAATCAGGGGTATAAAAGCGATTTATATAGTGATGCAATCTTTAGAGGCGGGGCGGCTTATTTATTATCACGAAACATGCAAATTGATGCTTCAATAAGCAAAAACTTAAAAAACACTCCTTCTTTACTTTACGGAGGAATTGGTTTTTCCATACGCTATGATGATAACCACAAAGAAGAACTAACAAGAGTGGGTAAAGTAAAAAAGACTAAAAAGAAGAAGAATAAAGATAAAATTACCAAAGAAGAACTAGAAGAACAAGATAGAATAAAAGAAGAAGAAGACTATCAGGAAAAAGAACGCTTAAGAAAAGCAAAATATGAATAGTTTGCTAAGTAAACTTTTTATCACTTATCTGATAATTTTAAAATAAAAAACAAGCTTAATGATTACAATTAAAGAAGCCAAAACTAAAAAGGAATTGACAGAGTACATTAAATTCCCCTTTTCTTTATACAAAAATAATCCATATTGGGTTCCTCCAATAATTGCAGATGAATTAGAATCATTTGATAAAACAAAAAACCCTGCTTTTGAAAATGCTGAAGCCTATTTTTATCTGGCTTATAAGGATAATGAAATTGTTGGACGAATTGCAGCCATTATTAATTGGGCAGAAGTAAATAACCAGCATAAAAAGAAAGTTCGTTTTGGATGGTTTGATGTTATTGATGATATTGAAGTTACCAAAGCGTTACTGGAAAAAGTGTATGAACTGGGAAAACAAAATGATTTGGAACATATGGAAGGTCCGATGGGATTTTCGAATTTAGATAAAGTTGGCGTTTTAACGGAAGGTTTTGACCAGGTTGGAACCATGATTACCTGGTACAACAATTCATATTATGTTACCCATTTTGAACAACTTGGTTTTCAGGTTGAAAAAGAATATATCGAAAGTATTTTTCCGTTTTCAAACGTAAAACCAGAATTTTTCCTGAAAGCTCAGGAACTTATCAAAAAAAGATATGGCTTAAGAGCGTTGACTTTTACAAAGACAAAAGACATTATGCCGCATGTGGACAAAATGTTTGATTTGTTTAATGAATCGTATGAAAAATTGGCTTCATTTGTCGCTATTTCGGATGTACAGAAAGAATATTTCAAAAAAAAATACATAAGTTTCATCAATCCGGAATACATCAAATTTGTTGTTGACAAAGAAGATAAACTAATTGCTTTCAGTATTGTAATGCCTAGTTTTACAGAAGCCTTGCAAAAGATAAAAGGAAAACTTTTTCCTTTTGGATTTCTTCATTTACTAAAGGCAAAAAAGAATAGTAAAGACGTTGTTTTTTATCTTATCGGAGTTCATCCGGACTATCAAAATAAAGGGGTTACGGCCATTATTTTTGATGAATATTATAAGACTTTCTCTGAAAAAGGAATTAGAAATTGCATCAGAACTCCTGAATTATTAGAAAACAATGCTATTCATCTGCTATGGAAAAACTTTGATCCAAAAATTCATTGTCAAAGAAAAACATACCGAAAAGATTTATCGCAATGGGGGTAAAATAATTTCCCTCTTTCAACTAAAATTCATATATCAAGAAAAGGTCGAAATATAGATAATTTCGACCTTTTTTGTTTTTCTAAGAAAATAAACTTATAAATTATTTCTTTTTATTTTGAGCTTTTTTAGCTGCTTCCTGTTGCTCCATAACTTGTTGAAGACGTTGTTGAAACTTCCCTTGTTTTTTAGGTTCTTTCAATTTATTTTCTTCAATCTGGGCATGAATTTTATCCGTATCAACAATATAGTTTTTGATTACAAACATTATTCCAATAGTAATTAAGTTCGAAATAAAGTTATACAAACTCAAACCTGCACCATAGCTATTAAAGAAAATCAACATCATTAATGGTGAAACATAAATCATTATTTTCATCATTTTTGCCATATCCGGCATACCTTCCTGCTGAGGGGCTGCCATTTGCTGGTCTCCAGAGGTCATTTTCATATAGAAGAAAATCGCAATTGCTGCCAATATTGGAAATAAACTGATATGGTCTCCATATAATGGAATATTGAATGGCAATTTTGCAATCGAGTCGAAAGAAGATAAATCATCAGCCCACAAGAAACTTTTTTGTCTTAACTCAAAAGCTGAAGGAAAGAACTGGAACGATGCATACATAAACGGAAGCTGAATCAATGCCGGGATACATCCTGCCATTGGATTTACGCCTGCTTTGTTGTACAGTTTCATTGTTTCCTGTTGTTTCTTCATTGGGTCTTTTTTGAATTTTTCTCCCAACTCTGTAATCTCCGGACGCAAAACTTTCATTTTAGCCTGTGACAAGAAAGACTTATATGTAATTGGCGACATAGCCAATTTAATAAGAATAGTAAAAATGATGATAGCAATCCCTAATGACAATCCAATTGTCGAGCTCAAAAATCCAAATAACGGGATAAAAATCCATTTGTTGATCCAACCAAAAATCCCCCATCCTAACGGAATGATTTTTTCAAAATTTTTATCGTATGATTTTAAAGTTTTATAATCAGAAGGTCCAAAATATAAGCTCATTTTATAATCTACTTCTCCGTTTGAGAAAGCCAAAGGAAGTGTAGCTTTGAATTGTTTTATGAAAGTAGTATCGATTTCTTCATCTTTTACTAAATCATCCGATTGTAATTTAGAAGTTTCGAATGGTTTTTCTGTAGACAAAATAGTTGTGAAAAAGTGTTGTTTAAAAGCAACATAAGTAACTTTTTCAGGAGTTTCTTCTTTTCCTTCACCATGGTTCACATAGCTATATTTTTCATCTTTATACTCATACTGAATTTCAGCAAATCGTTTTTCGATAGAAATGCTTTTCTCGCTTCTGTATGTTTTTAAATCCCAAACTAAATCTAATGGCTTTGAAGAATTTAAGACTTTATTCAATCCCTGAGAACGAATATCAAAGCCTACTAAATAATCGTTTGGTTTTAGTATATATTTATATTCTAAAAATTCGTTAGCCCCTGATTTCAAACGCATTGTTAAAATTTGATCAGCACCATTTTTAGTTAATACTGGTTCAAAAAACAAATCCTTAGAATTTAAAGTTCTGTTATCAGTTGTTTGCAATTGAATGTTTAAATTCGAATTATTGTCTTTGATTAATTCAACTAATTGCCCTGAGCCTTTATGAAATTTCTCAAATCCTTTAAGAGTAGCTTCAACTATGTAACCACCTTTATTAGCGATTTTAAGTTTAATCTTTTCGTTTTCAATCGTAGTAAAAGACTCTTTTGCAGAAGGAAGTGTTGCAGAATAAGCAAAACCGCCTAATGTTTTTTGTAATTGTGCCAGATGAACAGTATCGCCAGGAGTTGCAGTAGCAACCGGTGAAACAGCAGTTTTTGTTTTATCAGTTTTCGATTGGGCTTCTTGCTTAGCAACTAATTCTTTCTTGGCTTTTTCAGCAGCAATCTCTTTGTCAGAAGGCTGATTTTGGTACATTATCCAAAGCAAAATTCCAAATATCAATACAAAACCAATGATTGAATTAAGATCAATTTTTTTTTCTTCCATTATTATTTAAAAAAGTTATTCGTTAAGGCTATTAGTGATGAGTTTGACTCAAAAGTTACATCCTCTTAGAATATTAATATTATTTTTTATGTGCATTTACAGCTGCAGCTACAAAATTTACGAAAATTGGATGTGGGTTTGCAACTGTACTTTTGTATTCAGGGTGATATTGTACTCCAATGAAAAACGGATGTTTTTCTAACTCAATAATTTCAACTAATCCAGTATCAGGATTTACTCCCGAAGCAATTAAACCTGCTTTCTGCAATTCATCCTTATATTTATTATTGTACTCATAACGATGACGGTGACGCTCTGAAATTGTTTTTTCACCGTAAATTTTATGTGCTAAAGAGTTTGGCTTAATATTACATTTCCAGGCTCCAAGACGCATTGTTCCGCCTTTGTCGGTAATTGTTTTTTGCTCTTCCATCAAATTTACCACCGGATGTTTTGTTTTATCATTCATCTCGGTAGAATTCGCTTCTTTATAACCTAAAATATTTCTTGAATATTCAATAACAGACATTTGCATTCCTAAACAAATTCCGAAGAATGGAATATTATTTTCACGTGCATAACGAACTGCTTCAATTTTTCCTTCAATACCTCTTTCCCCAAAACCAGGAGCCACTAAAACTCCGTCAAGAGGTCCTAGTTTTTCTTCAACATTGTCTATATTGATATGTTCTGAGTGAATAGAAATTACATTTACTTTAGTTTCATTGGCAGCACCTGCGTGAATAAACGCTTCTAAAATAGATTTGTAACAGTCCTGCATTTCTACATATTTACCAATCAAACCAATATTTACGGTTTGTTTTGGATTTTTTAGCCTGCGTAAAAAAGTATTCCATGTTTTTAAATCCGGAGCCGCTTTTTTAGGCAAATCTAATTTTTTCAAAGCCACAACATCTAATCCTTCTTCAAGCATTAAATTTGGAACTTCATATATTGTCGAAGCATCGATTGATTGAATAACTGCTTCTTTTTTAACATTACAAAACAAAGCCAATTTGTTGCGAAGCTCCTGGGACAATTCATGTTCAGTTCTACAAACCAAAATATCTGCTTTGATACCGCTTTCCATCAAAGTTTTTACAGAGTGCTGCGTTGGTTTTGTTTTTAGCTCACCTGCAGCGGCCAAATAAGGAACCAATGTCAAATGAATAACAATTCCGTTGTTTTCTCCCAACTCCCAAACCAACTGACGAACAGATTCAATATATGGCAATGACTCAATATCACCAACAGTTCCACCAATTTCAGTAATCACAATATCATAATCACCGGATTTACCCAGTAATTGCATTCTGTCTTTGATTTCGTTTGTAATATGAGGAACAACCTGAACTGTTTTTCCAAGGAATTCACCTCTTCTTTCTTTTTCAATAACTGAAAGATAAACTCGTCCTGTAGTAACATTATTCGCCTGAGAAGTAGGAACGTTCAGGAAACGCTCGTAGTGACCTAAATCTAAATCTGTTTCAGCACCATCATCTGTTACATAACATTCACCATGCTCGTACGGATTTAAGGTACCCGGATCCACATTAATATACGGATCGAATTTTTGAATAGTTGTACGATATCCTCTTCCTTGTAACAATTTTGCTAAAGATGCCGCGATAATTCCTTTTCCTAATGAAGAAGTCACACCGCCTGTAACAAAAATATATTTTGTTTGATTCATTCTGTTGTAGTTTGTATTGTAGTTGTGTAAAAAACTTGGCAAAAGTACAAATTTAATTAGACAATTTGCTAATTAGAAAATTAGAAAATGTGTCAATTGAAAAATTTAAGAAATAGACAAGTGATAATTAGAAAACCATGAATTAAATTCATTTTAAACCAAATATTTAAAATTATCTCTCTAAACATTATCTAATTTTCTAATTTTCCATTATCTAATTCTTTTAAGGCTTGGGATATTGTTTTTTAATATTTCGAATCAATTCTTCCAAACCGTTTAGTTTCAATTCATAAATTAATGCCAATTGTTGGCCTAATTCCCCTTTCGGAAAACCTTTATTATGATACCAAACTATATAATATTCAGGAATATCAATAAGAAACCAGCCTTCGTATTTTCCGAAAGGCATTTTGGTATGAGCTAATTTTATAAGTTGCTTTTTGTCTTGTTCCATTTTTTAAAAGAAAAAAGAAGCAAGAAAAAAGAGTATAGATAACATCTTTTTCCTTGCTTCTTTAAATCTATAAATTTTATTTATCTCCAGTTGAACGTAATGCGTTTTTCGATATCTGAGTTTAAACTCAAAAATACAGGACATGTCATCGCAGCACGTTCTAAAATTGTTTTACTTTTTTCATCCGCATTGCTTTTCAGTTCAAAAACAATTTCGATGGCACCAATTCTTCGTGGTTCTGCATTCATTATTTTTGTAACTTCCGCTGTAGAATCCACTAAATCAACCTCTAAATCACGAGCTTTAATTCCCATAATTGTAAACATACAGCTTGCCAACGCATTAGCTACTGTATCCGTTGGAGAAAACGCCTCTCCTTTTCCGTTATTGTCTATTGGTGCATCCGAAATGATTTCGCTTCCTGATTGTACATGTATTGATTTTGTTCTTAAATCGCCTAAATAGGTTACTTTGGATGTCATTAGTTTGCTGCTTTTAAAGTTAAGTCTGAATCGTAATATAAAATGTAAACGCCTTTGTTAGCGTGTCCTCCATCTTCTTTTATATAATATTGAAATTTACTGTCAACTTGTTCAGTTGTAATCAAATCTGCCGTTTCCTGATATGTTTTCCCCTGAACCAAACGCATCATTGTATCAAAAGTTACGTCAAAACCACGAGTAGCGTAAGAACTTGGATTTACTTTATTTCTCAGATTATATTCTTTTTCAAAAATCAACACTGAAGATTCATCACTTTGTCGTGTTACTGATGGATACATTAATTTTAGTTTTACCAAATTTTCAAAATAAATTTCGTCAGTATCCAAAGTACTGTTTGATTCCAAAATCACTAATTGTACCTGGCATGTTCTCTGTGCATCGATTAAGGCTCTTATAGTTGCTTTAACCATTGCTGTATTTGCGGTTTCCATTACAACATAATTCATTTTTCCGGGAAATAACAAACTCTTTAAACTGGAAACATCCAGACCACCTGTCTCAGTTAAAGAAGCAAAAGCTACTCCTTTTTGATTTTGTTTGATATAATTGATTATTGATTCTTTTTTCCTGTCTACTACAGCTACAATATTGCCGTTTTTAGAGCGCATATAATCAAACATAGCATTTTTGACAACATCATTGGACGGGATTGACTGATACAAATTATCAATTGGATTAGCCGAATCTTTTGATAATGGCGAAATTACAGGCACATTATATAGTCGTAATGAATTTGCCACTGCTTCAGCATTGCTTTGATAAAACGGCCCTATAACCGCATCAGCATCCTGTAATTTATTTTGTGCCATCAAACCTGAAATATTTGAAGTATTTTTTGTTTCCTGCGAATCATAAATTGAAATGTCGATTGGCAATTTTAAAACTTTAGCCGAATCAATTGCCATCATTGCTCCTGAATAAAAATCCAGAGTCATATTCAAAAATTTATCGTTTTTTATTCTATTGGCAGAACTTACCGTATCATTTTGCATTTTTGCCAGATTGAAAGGCAACAATAAAACTATTTTTTTACGTTCGTTAAGCCCTCTTTTTTTAGATAATTCAACCACTTCAGGACTAGCAGAAACAGTTTCTGATTTTACTTTCTCAAGAATTTTTATTCCCGAAGTATTTTCTGTTGGACTTCCTGCAGTTTTTTCAGTTGGCTGTGACTGGGCAATAATTGGAGCCGGTGCTAAATATCCTGATGGAACTTTTAAAACCATACCTTCTTTTAACCCTTCGGAAAGTGCCGGATTCAATTCAGTCAACTCTTCTTCGGTTATATGAAAAGTTTTGCCTAAACTATAAAAAGTCTCTTTTGGTTTTACCTGATACTCCATATAAGTTGTTCCTTTTTTGGAAGTTCCGTCGGGTTTAGGAACATTCGCCACAGCCTCAGATTTAGGAGCTGTTCCTTTTATAGTTAAACGATACCCAATTGGAAGATTGGCAACAATCTCAGGATTACGTTTTTCTAAATCCTCAACTGTAGTTTTATACTGTTTTGCGATTGAATATTTAGTTTCTTTTGGCAAAACATCATGAAATACATATTTTTCTTGACTTGTTGTTTTGGCAGTATTAGTTTTCGAAGCCGCTCCTTTAGACGGAATAACCAATGTCTGACCAATTTGCAAACCATCTGTTATCAAAAAGGGATTGGCAGCTTTTAGTGCTTCATCAGAAACATCATATTTTTTTTCAATACCATAAAGTGTTTCTTTTGGCTGAACTACATGTGAGCCTCTCTTTTGAGTTACACTTAGAGCAGTTGTAACCTCTTTTTTAGCAGATGCATCCTTAGCTCCAGTACCCGGAATCAACAAAACTGTATTAGGCTTCACTCCATTTCTGGCATCTGGATTTAACTGGTAGATATCATAAGGAGTAACCTTAAATTTTTGTGCAATTTGATTCACTGTCTCTCCGCTGGACACTTTGTACTTAATTACTTTTCCCTGAGAAAAAGCTGAACCTGTAATAAAAAAAACAAAAGAAAATATGGCGAAAAAATATTTCATAATAAATATTAAAAACAATTATTCATAATGTGGACAAGATACTAATTTATGTTTAAAACAAAAATCAGTCCGAAAATTAATTCTTAACTAAATTATTACCTCAGATCAATTTCTGCCTTGGCAATAATGACGTTTTTATATAACTCATCTTCCTCCTTTTTCTTGCATTGATATAAAAGTTCTTCAATATTATTGTATTTATCCGAATACACATAATAAGAAAGACTGTTTATATTAAAGAAAAAACTAGCGTTAAAATCGCCTGAGTCAATCAGTTTCATAATTAATTTGTCTCTTGGTATTGCATCTGTAAAGACACCCAAAACTAAATAATATCCATTTGGAACTTCTTTAAGATTATCAAAAGCTTCAATTTTTATATCTTTTTCGTTTTTAAAAGGATTTTCTTTAAGTTCCTCTTTCATTTCTTCCAGGGAAACTGCTTTTAAAGTTTCAGCCGGATCAGTTATGCTTTTATTTTTAATTGCCTGATCCTGATATTTTTTTAACTTTATCAAAGCCAGTTTGTCATCAAATTCTCTGGCTTCCATACTATAATAAGAAGCTTTGCTGATGTGTCGTTTTACTTCAATCTTTTTCTGAGTATCCAGTGAATCTATTTTGGCAATTAAAAGTTGATTTTGGGCATCACCTTTTTCCTGCTCTATTTTATAACGTTTTATTTCTTCCAACGAAAGGCGTTGCTGCAATGAGGTAACATTGTTGTTTTTTTCGCTTTCGCGTATTTTCTTCTTATATTCCTGATTTTCCTCAACAGCAATTCTTTCTACTTTATTCATTAAACCTGCGTAAGCTTTTCGGTTTTCAGCCAATTCTTTTTTAAGCTGAGAAGATAATTCACTTGTTTTTCCGATGCTTTGATAAGATAGTTTTTCTAATCGTTTAGATTCATCAACATTCAGGACATCCATTCTTTTTAATTCAACCAAATCATTATTCATAGTATTAACCAATGAATCTAATTTGTCCATTAAAATATCCTGCACATTTTTATTGGCTTCTAAAACCAAACGAAGCTTCTCAACCGAATTCTCCTTTGAACCGTTCATGTCATTCAGGTTTACTTTTAAGTCATTAATTTTTATGATTTTCTGGTTCATTTCTTTCTGAACAATCAATCTGTCTTTTAAATCATCAATTTCAACTGTTTTGGCTTTTGTTTTTTCAACTACAACTTGTTTTTCGGCAAGAGCCAGCATCAATTCTTCGCTTTCGTTAGTTGGTTTAATTGCTGTTTTATTTATGGCTAATTTATTCCCGACAACCAATCCGTTTACTATTTCAGGGTTTTGAGATTCTAACTGATCAATAGAAATACCGTATTTTTTAGCAATCGAAAACTTGGTTTCTTTTGGTTCAACTATATGAAAAACAGTTTCCTGATTGATAACGCGTACTCTTCCGTCAAGGGTTTTTCTTTTGTTTGGAATTGAAATGGTCTGACCAATTTGCAATCCGTTTTGAAGTAAATTTTTATTTAAATTTTCTAAATCCTGAACCGACACATTATATTGTCTGGCAATACTAAACAGCGATTCTTTAGCTGCAACTAAATGTGTTGCTTTTGAAGAAGTTGTAATTTCAGTTTTTAAAGGATTTGAATTGTTTTGCGGAATTACCAATTCCTGACCAATCTGAAGTCCGTTTACAAGAAATGGATTTGCATTTTGAAGTTCCTCAACAGATACATTGTATTGTTTTGACAATCCAAAAAGGGTTTCTTTTGCTTCAACAATGTGAGCAATTTGTTGGTTTGAATTTTGTTTTTCTGTGGAGTGAACAGGAATCTTAATAATTTGATTGTCTTTGATTCCACTTTGGGACTCGGGGTTGAGTTTGTAAATTTCATCTACCGAAATCTTATATTTTTGGGCAATAAAATAAGCAGTTTCTCCTTTTTGAATTTTGTGCTCTATAATTGAATCTTGTGCAGTTATTTTGTTAAAAGACAAAATAAACACAAGAGAAATCGTTAAAAGTTCTCTCATAAATAGTAGGTTATAAAAAATTAAGGCCTTACAAATGTAAGACCTTAATTTTAAATATGGTACTATTCCCACTCAATTGTTGCAGGTGGTTTTGAACTTATATCGTAAACGACGCGATTTACGCCTTTTACTTTATTAATAATATCATTTGAAACTTTCATTAAGAATTCATAAGGCAAATGAACCCAGTCAGCAGTCATTCCGTCTGTAGACTCTACAGCTCTAAGCGCTACTACTTTTTCATAGGTACGTTCATCACCCATTACACCAACAGAATTTACAGGAAGCAAAATTGCTCCAGCCTGCCAAACTTTATCATATAATCCCCAGGATTTTAATCCGTCGATAAAAACTTTATCTACATCCTGTAAGATTTGTACTTTTTCTAAAGTAATATCTCCTAAAATACGAATTGACAATCCAGGTCCAGGGAAAGGATGTCTTCCTAATAATTCAGGATCAATTCCTAAAGTAGCTCCCACTCTTCGAACCTCATCTTTAAACAACATTCTAAGCGGTTCTACAATTTTTAATTTCATATAATCCGGCAATCCACCAACATTATGGTGTGATTTGATAGTTGCCGATGGGCCTTTTACAGAAACCGATTCGATCACATCAGGATAAATTGTTCCTTGCGCTAACCATGTAACATCTTCAATTTTATGTGACTCGTCATCAAAAACTTCGATAAAAGCGTTACCAATCGCTTTTCTTTTCAACTCTGGATCAGTTACTCCGGCCAAGGCATCATAAAAACGCTGAGAAGCATCAACTCCTTTCACGTTCAATCCCATACCTTCATATTGATCTAAAACACTTTGAAATTCATTCTTACGAAGTAATCCGTTGTTTACGAAAATACAATACAGGTTTTTACCAATCGCTTTGTTTAATAATACCGCTGCCACTGTTGAATCAACTCCTCCCGAAAGACCTAAAACAACTTTGTCGTTTCCGATTTTCTCTTTCATTTCAGCTACTATTTCTTCAACGAAAGCGTTTGGAGTAAAGTTTTGAGGAACTTCGGCAATATCTACTAAAAAGTTTTTCAGCATTTTTGATCCATCTGTTGAGTGAAAAACTTCAGGATGATATTGAATTGCATAAGTTGTTTCGCCTTCAATTTTATAAGCTGCATACTCTACATCATGCGTACTTGCCAATTTTACTGCATTGGTTGGTAAAGCTTTGATACTGTCGCTATGGCTCATCCAAACCTGACTGTTTTCTGAAACATCGTTAAAGAAAACTTCATTATCCTTAATATAGGATAAATTAGCTCTTCCGTATTCTCTTGTATTTGAAGCAGCCACTTCGCCACCGCTAAAGTGAGCTAAATATTGCGCTCCGTAACAAACTGCCAATAAGGGAAGCTTGCCTCGAATTTGAGATAAATCAGGATGTGGAGCATCTTCTCCGCGAACAGAAAATGGGCTTCCTCCTAAAATTACGGCTTTATACGATGATAAATCACTAGGAAAGTGATTGTAAGGGAAAATTTCGCAGAATATATTTAATTCGCGAACTCTACGCGCAATAAGCTGAGTATATTGCGATCCGAAATCTAAAATAAGTACGTTGTGTTGCATGCGCAAAAATACTTTTTATATTCGAAAATGAAAAATGGAATTTTGATTTTTTTTAAAAGGTTCAGAGTTTTTTATTTGGAGAAAAATCTTAGGAACTTAGTACCTCAGAATCCTAGCAACTCAAAAGTTACTCTTTAGTAGCGATAATTGAGGCTTTAAAACCAGCTGCAAGATTGTTCCAATAATCATTGGTAATTAATGTTCCTTTGTCATCATACACCTGTATTTCGGCAGTATTACCTCCTAAAGAACCTATGTTTAAGGCTTCAAAATCAAGTTTATTAAAACCGTCTGAAAGTATGATTTTTACCTGCTTGTAATTGTTTTCCAAAAATAATTGGCTCTGTATTATTTGATCATTAGAAGAAATTTTGACTAAATCTCCATCAATAGCTCCAAAATCCCTAAGTTTAACAATAAAGTAAGCTGATTTTGTTTTAAATTCTCCTAAGGAAATGTTTTTCTTAACCAATTCTCCCCTGCCTTCTTTTAAACCCGCCTCTCTTAAAGCCTTATCCAGATCTTTTTCCATTTTAGGAATATAACGATCTCCCGGATTGGCAAAATCGTTTTCGGTTGACATGGTAAACTTGCTTTTTTCTTCTCCAATCTGAAATCTAGATTTTGGAGTTATACTTGTATTATCAAAAACATTTGGAGTTTTAATACTTGGAATATCTGTATTTTCTGCCTGTGGATTTTTAATTTCCGGAGCAGGTATTTTTTTAGGTTTAGCATCAAACTTAGGCGAAGGGATTGTCTTAAAACCAGAGTTAAATTCTCGCTGAGCAGAAGCTGTCAGAACAGTAAAAAATAATATGAAAAATAAAATGTGCTTCATTGAAAAAAGTATTATCGAATCGGCTTTTAAAATTTTATAAAATCAATAATGTTATATCGCAAAAATAACATAATTAAATTAGTGGCTGCGACTTTATGACTTTTATAACAATATATTAGGCTAATTTTTGGAATCAAAAAATCTGCCAAAGAAATTGGTTAAAAAAATCATCATCAAAAATCTGTATTATAATTTTCTCCCAAAAGAACTTTCATTCCTTTGATAGTTAACAACTTATTCTTAACTTGAATATCTAATTTATTTTATCTTAAAGTTCAAAAAAAATGGATTATATCGACTATTATAAAACATTAGAGATAACGAAATCAGCTACTGAAGCTGAAATCAAAAAGGCATATCGAAAATTGGCCAGAAAATATCATCCTGATCTGAATCCAAATGATAAGGAAGCTGAGAAAAAATTTAAGGAAATAAATGAAGCCAATGAAGTTTTAAGTAATCCCGAAAATCGTAAAAAATACGATAAGTATGGAAAAGACTGGCAACATGCCGACGAATTTGAAAAAGCCGGTTATAATCCTAATCAACAACAATACTCAAAACAACAACAAGGCAATCAGGATTTTTCAGGTTTTGGAGGAGGTGATTTTTCCGAAAGTGATTTTTCGGATTTCTTTAATTCCATGTACGGTACCGGAAGAAGTTCAAGAAGTCAGGCTAAATATCGTGGTCAGGATTTTAACGCCGAATTACAATTAGATTTAGCTTCAGCTTACACAACTCACAAACAAAATCTGACCATAAATAGCAAAAACATCCGAATCACAATTCCTGCCGGTGTAGAAAATGGTCAAATTATAAAAATACCCGGACATGGTGGACCCGGTGCAAATGGAGGGCCAAATGGGGATTTATACATAACTTTTTTAATTGAAAACAATTCGGATTTTAAACGAGAGGGGAATAATTTGTATGCAGAAGTAGATCTTGATTTATATACGGCAATTTTAGGTGGCGAAATTAATGTAAACACTTTCGATGGAAAAGTAAAAATAAAAGTTCCTGCAGAAACGCAAACAGGAACAAAAGTTAAACTAAAAGGAAAAGGATTCCCGGTATATAAAAAAGAAAATCAGTTTGGAGACTTATACATTACTTATAATGTTAAAACCCCAACCAAATTATCCCAAAAAGAAAAAGAATTATTTCAGGAATTATCTAAAATAAGAAATCATGAATAACAAAAACTTAATTCAGATAAAACAATTTTGTCAGTATCACGAAATTGAAAATACTTTTATAGCAGAACTGAATAATTATGGCCTGGTTGAAATTATTATTTTAGATGAAGATGAATATTTACAGCCTGAACAATTGCCTACGGTAGAAAAAATGATCCGGATGCATTATGATCTCAAAATAAACTTAGAGGGAATTGATGCCATTGCCCATTTATTAAACAAAATAGAAGTTTTACAGCAAAATCTTAATGCTGCCCAAAATAAGCTTCGGCTTTTTGAACAGCATGTAACAGAATAATCATTAAAGAAATCACTCAAAATATCACAAAAAAGAGTGAATTACCGTATGATTTCAAAATAATTTTAGCTCTTTTTGATGGCATATTTTATAAATTGCAGCGTAATTAAATTAACCCTGAATTTGTTTTAAATTTTAAAAACTAATTCAAATAAAAAAGAAGAAATGAAAAGAGAAAACATCTTAACAGGATCACCGTGGGAAGACAAAATGGGATATTGTCGTGCCGTAAGAATTGGCAATATCATTGAAGTTTCGGGCACTGTGGCTATTGTTGATGGCGAAAAAGTAAAAGCCGATGATGCTTATGCACAAACTTATAATATTCTGGAACGCATTGAAAAAGTATTGGAAGATTTGAATGTTGGAATGAAAGATGTCATCAGAACCCGAATTTTCACTACCAACATTTCTACTTTTGAAGAAGTTGCAAGAGCACATGCCGCTTTTTTCAAAGATGTAAAACCAACTACAGGTTTTTATGAAATCAGCAAACTTGTTGCTCCTGAGTACTTGGTTGAAATTGAATTTACAGCTGTTGTACAGGAATAATTTTTTTGCCACGAATTTCAACTTAAAATTACCCAAATTGAAAATTTCATAACAAGGACTTTCAAAATTGGTTTTAATTAGTGAAATTCGTGGCAAACTTCCTTAAATGAACCTTCAAAGAATAAAAGAAAAATTGCTGACAATTTCCAAATGGATTTTCATTTGTGTTTTAATAGGCTTTTTTTCAGGATCCGCATCAGCTTTCTTTTTAGTTTCATTAGAGTTTGTTACGCAATTTAGAATTCAGCACGACTGGATCATCTGGTTTTTACCTATTGGCGGATTATTAGTTGGATTGAGTTATTATTATTGGGGAGAATCTGTTGTAAAAGGCAATAATTTATTGCTGGAAGAATACGAAAATCCCAAAGAAGTCATTCCGTTTAAAATGGCTCCTTTAGTTCTTTTTGGAACTTTACTCACACATTTATTTGGAGGATCTGCAGGACGTGAAGGAACTGCTGTGCAAATGGGCGGTGCCATTGCAGATCAATTCACAAAGATTTTCAAATTAGATAATTCCGAAAGAAAAATTCTGATTATTCTGGGAATCAGTGCAGGTTTTGCATCTGTTTTCGGAACCCCGTTGGCCGGTGCTATTTTTGCTTTGGAAGTTTTATATTTTAGCAAAATTAATTTTAAAAGCAGTGTTTTATCTTTTTTAGTAGCATTTGTTGCTTATTATACGGTTGAACTTTGGCAGGTAAAACATACTCATTATAACATCCCGGTTGTTTCTGAATTGAATTTCACCACCTTCTTTTATACCATTCTCATTGGAATTTTATCAGGTTTAGCCGCTTTACTTTTTTCCAGAAGTACTCATTTTTGGGGTTCTTTTTTTTTAAAAAACATAAAATTCCCACCATTAAGGCCTTTTATTGGCGGAATCATTTTAGCTATTGCTATTGCAGGTTTTGGTTTTACTAAATTCTCAGGATTAGGTGTTCCTGTAATTGTAGATTCGTTTTCAAATGCTAATCCGTGGTATAATTTTTTACTTAAAATCCTTTTTACCGGATTCACTTTAGGTGCAGGTTTTAAAGGCGGTGAAGTAACACCTTTATTTTTTGTGGGTGCGACTTTAGGAAGTGCTTTATCTCTTATTGTTCCAATGCCTATTGCTCTTTTAGCTGGTCTCGGATTTGTAGCTGTTTTTTCTGGTGCAACCCACACTCCTATTGCCTGCACTATTATGGGAATGGAATTATTTGGAATTCAGCCCGGAATTTTCATCGCGATTGCCTGTACAACTGCTTATTTTTCTTCGGGTTCTACTGGAATTTATAAATCCCAAATTGTAAAAGGTTTCAAATATAAATTGTATCAGAAATTAAATTCAAAATTTTAAGTTCCAAATTCCAATGGAAACTGCATTTCAATCCTAAGTAATCGATTTTGTGAATCTCTGAGTACTCTTAGCTAATCTCTGTGAAACACAATTCCAATTTCACAATTCACAATCAAAACGAATAACTTATAACTAATAACTTCTAACCTATAAAAGTGTGTTAATCTCCAAAATGTTTTCAACATTACATTAAAAAAATGTAAATTCGCACACTATGAACATACAAGATATTCAGGCAATACAGATGTTGCTTGCAACCCCAAAGAAAATTGCAATAATTCCGCATAGAGGTCCAGATGGTGATGCTATGGGTTCTACATTGGCACTATACCATTTTTTATTAAAAAACAACCATCAGCCAACGGTAATTGCCCCAAATGATTTTCCTGATTTCCTAGCCTGGCTTCCGGGTTCTGAAACTGTAAAAATCTTTGAAAAAGAAACTCGAAACTGTACCGAAATATTAGAAGAAGCCGAGCTGATTTTTACTCTTGATTTTAATGCCCTGCATCGTACCGGTGAAATGGAACATACTTTGGCAAAGATGACAGCTCCGTTTATCATGATCGATCATCATGAAAAACCGCATGATTATGCAGCATACACATATTCTGACACTTCCTTTGGTTCTACTTGTGAAATGATTTATAACTTCATTCTGTTTTTAAACAAAAAAGAAGATATCGACCAAACAATTGCGACTTGCATCTATACCGGAATATTGACCGATTCAGGTTCTTTTCGCTTTCCCAAAACTACTGGAAACACACATCGAATTGTTGCTGAATTGATTGATTTAGGTGCAGAAAACACTGAAATCCCTGTTCTCTTGTTTGATAATAGTTCGTACAGCCGTTTACAATTATTAGGTCGTGCTTTGCAGAATATGAAAATTTTATCAGAACATAAAACTTCTTATACATCGTTAACACAAGACGAGCTGGATTCTTTCAATTATGTAAAAGGCGATACAGAAGGAATCGTTAATTACGGATTAAGTATAAAAGATATTATTTTTACAGCTATTTTTATAGAAAACAAAGAAGAGAATATTATTAAAATATCTTTTCGCTCTCAAGACGGATTCGATGTAAATCAGTTTGCCAGAGATCATTTTAATGGTGGCGGACATATAAATGCTGCCGGTGGAAGGTCAGAAATTTCGATGGAAGAAACGGTGAAAAAATTTGAAGATTTAGTAGTAAAACTAAAAATATAACTTAATATGAAATACATAAAACTAAGCATTTATTTGTTGCTTATTGCTGTTTTATCTGTTAACTGTAAACATCACGAAGAAGCGAGAAGGCCTGTTTCTCAAGCCTCTGGAACGTTTATGAAGAAATCGGCTGACAGAAATAAGAAACTGGTTGCCAGCGAAGAAGATGTTATTAAGAAAATCATCAAAAGTAATCCTAAGGTAAAATATTATGCTACCCGAAAAGGATATTGGCTATCATATGATGAACGAAACCTAACCGATACACAAACCCCTAAAAAAGGGGATATCGCTTATTTTAATTTAGAAATAAAAGATATTGAAGGCAACATCATCTATTCTGAAGCTGAACTTGGCCCACAAACGTATTATGTTGACAAACAAGACATCATGATGGGATTACGGGACGGAATTAAATTAATGCATAAAAATGAAACGGTAACTTTCTTGTTTCCATCACATATTGCTTATGGTTATCATGGTGACAACAAAAAAATAGGAACTAATCAATCGTTGATTTGTACCGTTACATTACGCAATTTTATTCCTGATCCGGCAGCGGCAGAAACTGCTGCTCCTGCAGCACAAGCTCTAAAAGATCAAAATCCAACGAATCAAAACCAAGAAACTAAAAATCCAACGGTTAAAACTCCAAAACCGGTTGTTGCAAAACCGGCAGCTCAGACTAAAAAAGATACAATAAACCCATAAACAACATTTTAAAAAATGAAAAAGAGTATTTTACTATTACTAGCCATTACCTCATTTTATTCTTGTAAAAACGAGCATAGCAATTTACCTGATGGTTTGTATGCCGACATTGAAACTAACAAAGGACACATTATTGTTGAATTAGACTATAAAAAAGCACCTGTTACTGTTGCTAATTTCGTAACCTTAGCTGAAGGGAAAAATGAATTTGTAGCAAAAGATTATTTAAAAAACAAACCTTTTTTCGATGGACTAAAATTCCACAGGGTTATTGAAAACTTTATGATCCAGACCGGAGATCCTGAAGGAACAGGTTCCGGAGATACGGGATATAAATTTAAAGATGAAATTACCGATTTAAAATTTGACAAAGCCGGTGTTTTAGCAATGGCCAACAACGGTCCTGCAACAAACAGCAGTCAGTTTTTTATTACACATGTTGAAACTCCATGGTTAGACGGAAAGCACACTATTTTTGGTCATGTAGTGGAGAAAGGCCAAGAAGTTGTAAATCAGGTAAAACAGGATGATAGTATTGTTTCTGTAACTATTATCAGAAATGGTGAAGCTGCAAAGAAGTTTGATGCTGTAAAAGTATTTCATGATTATTTTTCTGAAATTGCAAAAGAAAGAAGCAAATATGCAGGAGTTCAAAAAGAAAAAGTAGCTTCTTTGGCTGCCTTAAAAGCAAAAGCAACAAAAACAAGTTCAGGTTTAGAGTATGTAATTACCGAGAAAGGAACAGGTAAAAAACCTGCAACAGGTACTCAGGTATACATTAGCTATTCTGGTTTCTTAGAAGACGGAACTTTATTTGATTCAAGCTCAGAAGATGTATCAAAAACCTTCGGAAAGTTTATCGAACAAAAAGCACAGGCAATTGGTTATCAGCCAATACCTTTTACAGCCGGAAGCAAACAAGGCTTAATTCCCGGATTTATTGAAGGAATTGAACAACTTTCATTTGGAGACAAGGCCGTTATTTTTATTCCATCTCATTTGGCATATGGAGCAACAGGAGCCGGAGGAGTGATTCCGCCAAATGCAAATATTATTTTCGAAATCCAATTATTAGAAAAACCTCAATAACCTATTTTAAAACGTATATTGAATCAAATTAAAATACAATGAAATTTAAATTTTTATTTTTATTTTGCCTTGCAATACTTAATATTCAGGCGCAAACTACTAAAAAACCTGTTGCAAAACCAAAGACTGCAACAACAAAACCAGCTGCTAAACCAAAACCAGCAGAAGGAATTTTTGCTACAATTTCTACAACTAAGGGGGATATCGTTTTGTCTTTAGAATATGTAAAAGCACCTGTAACCGTTGCTAACTTTATTTCATTGGCAGAAGGCAAAAATCCGAATGTAAAAGTGGAGAAACTTAAAGGAAAACCATTTTATGACGGATTAAAGTTTCATAGGGTTATCAATGATTTTATGATTCAGGGTGGTGATCCCGACGGAAATGGTTCAGGTGGGCCAGGATTTTCTTTTAAGGATGAATTTGTTCCTGAATTAATTTTTGATAAAGGCGGCATTTTGGCAATGGCCAATTCAGGCCCTGCCACAAATGGAAGCCAGTTTTTTATTACACATAAAGAAACTCCGTGGTTAAACGGTAAACATACAATATTTGGACATGTAGTTTCAGGAATGGACAATGTAAATAAAATTGTTCAGGATGATGTCATGACAAAAATTACTATTACTCGCAAAGGTACTGCAGCTAAAAAATTTAATGCTGAAAAAGTTATAGCTGAAGATGCGAAAAAAGATGAAGCTAAAAAACTTGAATCTCAAAAAGTAATTAAGGACAAAGCTGCCTATTTTTCAGCAACCAAAGCAAACGCTACAACAACAGCATCCGGATTAAAATATGTGATTACTCAAAAAGGAACCGGGGTAAAAGGAGCTGAAGGATCGACTATTTATTTTCATTATGCAGGTTATTTTGAAGACGGAAATCTATTCGACAGCAGTATGCCGAGCGTGGCAAAAGCTTATGGTAAATACGATGCTAATAGAGATGTTCAAGGTGGCTACAAAGCATTTCCTTTTACTGTAGGCAAAAAAGACGGTATGATTCCTGGATTTATTGAAGCTCTTAACATGATGACTGATGGAGAAAAAGCAATCTTCTTTCTTCCTTCAAACTTGGCTTATGGCGAAGCAGGTGCCGGAGGGGTGATTCCTCCAAATGCTACTTTAGTTTTTGAGATTGAAACCTATAATAAACAGCCTTAAAATATACCATCTCGTAACTTTTTAAAACAAAACTCCATCTTTTCTGATGGAGTTTTGTTTTAACTGCTTTTAGTAAAATCGTTATTTAATCCTTTTCGCCTTTTATAAACTTTCCTTCCTTCGTAAATTCAAGATCAATTTTGTTGGTTAAATCTACGTCAAGATCTTTATGTCCATAATCAATGTGGGTGATTTTTTCATTCGGATAATTCTTTGCAACATAATCTTTTACGGATTGGGGAATAAATTCAATTGGAATCGGTTTGTTGTCTCCATCGACTTCTCGATATGAACCGTCTTTCCAGAACTCCACTTCAGTACCATCTTTGAGTTTGACTTCGTAACCTTTTTCACCATGTTCTGCATCTTTTTTGGCTTTTTCAACCGATGTATTTCCGAAATATTTCTTTAAGAATTCCTGTGCGGGTTTTGGCAATTCAGTAACTTCTATTTTCTTTTGAGCGTTCGTCGACATTACAAAACAAAGTAATAATGCGACTGTGATTATTTTCGTTTTCATAATTATTGTATTAAAAGTTTTAGATTCACTAATTTACAATAAGTAAAAACGCATTCAAATTAATTTAAGAAAGCTTTAGTTAAAAAAAATGATCAAGAAATCTGAACCTGAATATTTGTGATATTTTCTACAGAGAAAGCGATTTTAATATTTAAATAATCATAATATTTGTAGATTGCCTGACTTAAAACAAATAAAGGTAAAAAAGAAGCCTTCTCAATAATGATACTTTATTATCGCATTAATTTTACATATGCACTGTAGGCATCATCCTTAATAGAGGTTCGCAGATACATTTCGTTTTCGTCTTTTGTTTTAAACTCAAATTGAATTAAGGCTGCATCAGAATAATAAAACAAAGTTTCATCATCATTCCCAAATTCAAGATTTGAAATAGGCTTAGTTGTTAGTTTTGCTTCGAATGCTATCTCGCCATTTGTTAAGTCTATTTGAAAAAGTTTTGCTTTACGGGTATACCCCCAAATATTATCACTTTCCTCAATGATGTATTCAACATCGTCATCTTTAAAGTCCGTTTTCCAAATCTGAGTTCCTGTTTTTGAATCTAAAGCGTATATAGAAGAAATTTCCGAACCTTGCGCTGCAAAATATACCTTATTGTCTTTGCAAAATATACGTTCCTTGCTATTATTTTGATTTTCATCAAATTTAAATTCCCATAAAACATCTAAGGTATTAGGATTTAAAGCAAAAAGTACATTTTTTTCACTAGTTATAAATATATTTTCACCATCCGTTACAGGTTTTCCGGATATAGGTACTTCAAAGCTTTTTTGATTAAGAAGTTTCCCTGTATTTGCTTCAAAACTATAGACATTAGATGCGCTTTGGGTAAAGACCTTGTTATCAGAATAAAGAACAGGAACATCATTATAGGAGTCCTCAAGCTTATATTTCCATATTAAACTACCATTTTTTAAATTAAGAGCATAAATGCTATTAATTGGACTTTGAGCCGTTATAAAGAGCTTTCCATCATTTATGATTGGTTTTTGATTCTTTAGTAGAATTTGGTCTGTTACATTCCCTAATCTTGATTTCCAAAAAATCTCACCAGTTTGATTGTCAATCGCAAAAATTTCACCGTTAATAAACGGAACATACAGAACTCCATCAAGCAGTACTACTGCATTTGCACACATTTCAGTAAAAGAATCTGTAGCTTTTACAGTCCAGGCGATTGTTTCTGACTCTAAATCAAATGTGAAAAGGGTGCCGTCGTAATCATAAATGAGGATTAAAGCTTCATCTAATGGAACTTTTGTAACTGGCTTTATGGCTTTATTAGTGACCATATCATTAACTTCCGAAACTTTATTATCAGTTTCTTCAGGTTTTGACATCGCTGGCGTTTGCCCAAATATATTTATAACAGTAAATACAAATAAAAGAGTTATGAGTTTTTTTTTCATTTTTAAGATTTGGGTTTGATGATTTGACTTTTTTTTAGCAATAAACTTGCCAAACAAAATCATAGCTATGCCAAATATAGTAAAAAACAATTATAGCGTTTTTTAGAAGTTATAAGTTCTTGAATTGTGAATTGGAAATTCTAATTCAGAGATATGTTTTTATAATACTAATAATGAAGATTTGCCAAATCATCCCAAATGCAAAAACTAACTTTCTATTATGCGCATTGTCAGAATCCTTTGTAGGCACATAATATTTAATCCTTTAATGAAATAAAAAGAGGGACATTTTAGTCCCTCTTAAAACAAAACCTCTGTACTTCATTCAGTACATAATGGTTTATTTCTTGATAAATCGCTTTACTATTCGTTTACCATCCTTATCAAAAACAATCAGATAAACTCCTGCTTTTAAATTTGAAACATCCAGGTTATCTTCATTGACTTTTTGCGTTGCAATTAGACCACCACTACGGCTATCAATAACACTAACATTTCCACCGCTTACGTCTGTGGTAAAGAAAAGTGTATTCGAAACAGGATTTGGATATATATTGAATGTAATCTCTTTACCCACTTCATCAGCAATAATTGATGCAACTTCAGGTGTAGCAGCTGCTGCACCAATTTTGGTAATTCTGATCCAGTTAATGTTCATTCCGGTGTTTTGAATATAGATTCCAAAACTGTATGTTCCGGCATTTACACTAACCGTTTGTGTTACCGTTTGCCAATTTTGCCAGCCAGCTGTATTTGGAATATCAACATTTCCTAAAATAATAGTACCACCGTTTAAATCTGAAGACAACTTGCCACCTGCTACTCCACTCGCAACACGATATTCGATTAAATAAGAACCTGTAGTTGGAAAATTAATATTGTTATACGCCAACCAGTCGCCTGTTTCTGTGTAGCCAACATTTAAACCTCCTCCGGTATCTGTTGTCGCTTCAGTCTGGATTCCGTTCATTGCAGCATAATCTTCGGCCTGAATTAAAGTTGAAGTTTGTGCGGTTGTTGTAGAAATCAATTTCCACTGGCCGCAAACCTGCCCGTTATCCTGCCATTGCTGCACATTAGCACCGATTACCGTGCTGGCTCCCGCTACCTCAACTATTTTACCGCTGTGTCTGGCAATAATTTTATAGAAACCGTCGCCGGCTGCGTATAAAATAAACTGTTGATTTGTAGTTCCGTTATACGGATATTGCTCTACATTGGCACCATTATCTTTATTATAATTATTTACGTCTAATGACTGGCCACTGTGATTGGCAATGATTTTATATAAGCCATCGCCTAAATGCGTAAACGTATATTTTTGATTATTGGCCGTATTAGCAGTTCCCTGAGCTACATTAGCGCCATTAGACAAACTTGCATTTGATACTTCCATATTGAATCCGCTGTTTCTGTTTTGGAGAAAGAAGGTTTGATTTCCTAAAGTTGTAACTCCGTTTGCCAAAATACGAATTGAACTTACCTTGTCATTCCAGGTTGTATTTAAACAGGCATTATCAGAAGTAATTGTGGTTGAAGCGCCGGTAAAATTATCATCCTGATATAAAACTGCCTTAAATCCCTGTGCGATACGAAGCGAAGAAATGTCATCGTTTAAAACTCCTAAAGAATTTAAACGTGACAGATTGTAATCACCGATAGTTAATCCTCCTGAGAAGCCTGTATAGTTACAGTCTTTATAAACGGTAATCATATCTGTAGAAGGACTGATAGTTCCGCCTGGCGGAATAGTTCCCGTAATAGCATAACTCCCAATAGAACCATAGGCCGAATAGCCTCCGCTGCCTGCGTTTCCTGCCCCGCTGCCGTCCACTCCTATAAAATATTTACCGGCAGGCAGATTGACATTCATAGAGGCATTCAAAGCAAAGGGATCTGAATTCCAGTATGTTCCCATTTCAGCCCCTGCAGCATTGTACAATCGTATTAAAAGATGAAGATTTCCGTCTCTGGAAACTGTATTCGCATTGATGGAAACATTCCCTCCACCGGTTGTAAACGTAAAAAAATCATAATCGGCTTCATTTGATATAATTCCGTTTTTCTGGTTGATAGTTCCGCTTGCATTATAATCCAGATTCGCTGCAGTCGCTGTAGTATTCCCATAATCGTCGCCTCTGTATCCTACACCAAATTTTGTACTGGCAATGATTGCCACGTCATCCTGTTTGTTATTCGCATTATTATATCCCCCTTTACTCCACTGCACAATTGGCCTGTAGTATCCTGCACCCATAATTGGCGCCCATGAAGTACCGTCTAAACCAACAAAATATCCCTCTGCCGGATTGGTTCGTCCATCATGACCAAGATCAAAAGTATGGCCTACTTCATGCGATGAGGCATCTCCACCCGATTTACCCGAGGTAATAAATACCCAACAAGGTACATCATTGTCCCAGTTAAAGGAACCTATATACGCAACACCTCCCGCCCCCGGGGCTGCTGTATTGGTTGGAGTTACCACCACACGCATTCTTCTGTTTCTTGGGTACGAGTTAAAAACGGCCTCGCTTGTCGTAACGTTTAAGTTAAAAGGCCTGTAATCTTCAGAGACTACTTCCCAATGCTGCTGCACGGCTGCATCGCTCATTCCTGATGC
This sequence comes from uncultured Flavobacterium sp., assembly GCF_946478785.1. Next base: position 20,535 of record NZ_CAMLDD010000003.1, on the reverse strand, counting down.
GGCAGCATTAATAGCGTTACCGTTGTTCCAAAGATTTCCGGCTGGCATATTATATCCGTCAAAATCCAGCATTATACAACCTGCCGCACCCGGTAAACTTTGTAAATTCAGTAAAGCCGGGGCGATTGCAGCTGCTGCCGATGCTTTACCTGTTTTATTTGTGCTTTCCGGAACATTTTCATAATCGACACAAATGAGGGTGTTGATATCCACTTTAGAAACGAAAGCATTTCCATTTTGATCAGAATAATACTTGTACGCTTCTTTTGTTTTCTTCAGAATAATGTGTCCTTCCAAAGATTTGTCCATCACTTTAATATAAAAAGACGATTCTGGAACATTTTTAATTTCTCCAATCAAAAACTCACTTGAAGCACCTGACTTTTTGTAATTTATTTTTCCATTGAAATTCTTATTCTCCGCCTGAAGCAAAACGGTTTTCTCGCCAGCATTTTTTGAAGTTGCCGTTGCGAGTCCGTTTTTTAAAGTGTTCATAAAAGTTTTACTTGAACCTAAAGAGGTCTGCGCTACGGCAAAACTGCTAAAAGCAATAAAAAGAAATAAACTTAACCGAAATCTGTAATCTTTTTTCATATAATATGTAAGGTTTGGGGTTACTTTTTTACTATTCTGTGTGTTTTATTTTACGCAGATCTTACAGATTTTATTCTCATTTTTGTCATTTCGACGGAGGAGAAATCACATAACGTATTTCCGATTCGTTGCTCTCTGGATGTGATTTCTCCTCCGTCGAAATGACAAACCACGCGGTAAACATGCTAAATTAAAATCTGCTCAAATCTGCCAAATTTGCGTGAAAAAAAATCTTTTTAATCCTAAATATTTATAATTTTTTAATTCTCAATTTTTAATTAAAAACTTTACTTTTTCACAAAGCGTCTCACCGTTTTAACACCGTCTTTTTCGACCAAAATCAAATAAATACCGCTTTTTAAACCTGCAACATTAATACTGTTGCTGTTGGCTTTTTGCGAAGAAAGGGTAGTTCCATCCTGAGAATTGATTACGCTCACATTTGCTCCTGTAATTTCTGCAGAAAAGAAAAGTTCATTGTCTGTCGGGCTCGGATAAACAGTTAAACTTTCGATTTTATCTGTTGGAGCTGATTTTGCTGCCAAAGCTGAAGCTGATTTCGTGATTCTGATCCAGTTGATATTCACACCTGTATTCTGAATATAAATTCCGAAGTTGTACGTTCCGGCATTTACATTTACGGTTTGCGATACAGTTTGCCAGTTTTGCCATCCTCCTGTATTCGGAATATTGACTGCGCCTAGCTGAATCGTTCCGGCACTTAAATCTGAAGAAATAATTGCTCCGCTGACACCGCTGGCAACTCTGTACTCAATCAGATAAGAGCCTGATGTTGGAAAATTAATATTGCTGTAAGACAGCCAGTCACCCGTATCCGCATAACCCACATTCAATCCTCCACCAGTATCTGTGGTTGCTTCGGTCTGAATTCCGCTCATGCTGGTATAACTCTCCGCCTGAATCAATACTGAAGAAGAATTGGTAATAGCCCTAACTCTAACTGAACTTGCTACATCATTGAAACTATTTGCCACTAAACATGTATTGTCTGAGGTAATGGTGGCAGATGTACCAGTAAAATTATCATTGGCATAAAGCACTACTTCATATCCACTTTGCACTTTAAGTGAAGAAATATCATTATCTAAAATTCCTTTTGCCTGAAGGTTTGCTAAAGTATAATTCCCAGCGGGTAAACTCACAGCATATCCACCATAATTACAATCCTTATACACTGTGGCAACACCACTATTTTGTGGTGCATCATAAAAGGTCTGTCCAGCCAGATTTCTTCTTTTTAGTCCTTGTGCTTTATAACTGGCAACCAAAGTATTAATCTGAGCCAGATCTACTGCTGTGTTTTTATAATACAAAACCCAGTCTGTCATGAAAGTATTCTCTCTGTTTCCGGTGCCGGTTCCTAATACATTATTCCAAATCCAGTTGGCAAATGCGATCTGCATCGTACTCCTCGGATAAACCGAAAGACCTGCCTGAGTTTCATTATCTGTAACTGAATGCGTTGCAATAAGTGTGTTATCCATATAATATCTGATATTGACACCATCCGTGCAGGTAGCAATAAAAGTATGCCAGCCGGCCAATGATTTTTGCTGTGTGGAATAGGTTTTCCAGGGTGTCCATGGATTTGCAATGTATTTGTGATAGGAAGTAGTGTACCCTACTCTATTGTCCGGAGAAACACCCCACTTATCAGCAGCCATATATTCTATGATATCCAGTTCACTGTATTTTGAACCATCCTGAGCAAGCGCAGAACTTACAATCGTAAAAAAGGTCTGTATATTGGCATCTTTACTTGCAAAAGCTTCATCTGATAAATAGACTCTCGACGCATAGGTTCCTTCAAAATATTCATATGAACTTTCTATCCTCGAATGTGTTACCGCTTTTGACTGACCGTTAACGGTTGTTTTCAACGTCATCAATTTATTCGACGCATCATTCGGGTCTGTAATAAAATTGACATTATTTCTGCTGTACGTGGCTCCTTCCGGTGGTCCGCTTACACCATTAACAATGTACCATTTATTAAACGATGCCAATTGTGGATCAGTATTGCCGGAATAATTAAAATCATCAAACATTATAACCTGAGCCTGTGAACTTAATCCAAATAAAATAAATGCCAATAAGAGCAGCTTCGGGTTCATTAAAATTAATATATATTTCTTCATGTGCTTTATTTTTTTATGAAACGTCTCACTGTTTTTATTCCGTCTTTCTCTACCAAAATCAAATAGACTCCGGTTTTTAAGCCACTAACATCAATACTATTGTTGTTCGCTTTTTGTGACGAAATAGTTGCACCATCCTGAGAATTTATAATACTTACGCTGGCTCCTGTAACTTCTGCAGTAAAGAATAGTTCATTCTCTGTCGGACTAGGATAAACGGTCAGGCTTTCTATTTTTTCTGTGGAAGCAGATTTAGCAGCCAAAGCAGATGCTGATTTTGTGATTCGGAACCAGTTTAAATTCACACCTGAATTCTGAATATATATTCCAAAGTTGTAGGTTCCGGCATTTACATTTACGGTCTGGCTTACCGTTTGCCAGTTTTGCCATCCTCCTGTATTCGGAATATTAACGGCGCCTAACTGAATCGTTCCGGCACTTAAATCAGATGAAATTCTGGCTCCTGAAACGGCACTTGCCACCCTGTATTCAATAATATAGTTGCCTGAAGTTGGAAAATTAATATTGAAATACGCCATCCAGTCACCCGTATCTGCATAGCCTACGTTTAAACCTCCGCCAATATCTGTTGTGCCTTCAGTCTGAATGCCACTCATAGATGAGAAACTTTCTGCCTGAATCAAAGTTCCGCCTGTTACTGGTGGCTGACTTCCTTTAACTACCTGGTCTACCGCTGTAAGTAATGATTTTGAGCCTACAGCATCCTGAGATAATTCCCAAATCATAACTCCGCCTGCATTCTGAATTGCGAATGTTGTTTTTGCCTTGATAGTTGGTATTCCGTTATAATAAATGGTATTACCTACCTGATCCTGATTTTCTGAACCCGGATATTGCGCTACAATATTAGCAAAAGAAATTCCCTGATTGGCTGCAGCTCCAAAGCCATATCCGTAAAAAGGTAATCCAATAATGGCTTTGCTTGCCGGTAATCCTCTGCCTGTCCAGTAATTAAATTGGTTAACTGCCATGCTGTAAGGAGAATGTGGTCCGGGATTTCCTGGATTCCACGGTCCCGTAGCATCATATGCCATAATATTAATCCAGTCATAAGCGGCAAAAGTAGAAGAGGGAACGTTGGCTCCGCCATAACCTTCAGAAAGTGCGGCGGAAATTTGCTTGCCACCAGCGTGTAATTTATTCGCCAAAGCAATTACAAATCCACCGTAATCCCCATTTATTGCCGGACCTTCCAAATCTACATCAACTCCGTCTAAATTGTGAGCGATAACATAGTCATAAATTTTTTGAATAAATGCTGTTCTGTTTGCGGGACTGATAAGGTTGAAATAATTGGCTCTTATAGCTGCATTTTCAGAAGCAGATCCTCCAGCAAGAGAAACAAAAACCTTTACATTTTGTGCATGCGCAGCATTAATGATGGCATTAGAACCTGGATTGAATGTCAGATATCCGTTGGCATCCGGATTTTCAAAAGCAATATTGATATGAGTTAATTTACTGTATTGAATCGTTGTTGAAAACGAATTCAGATCAATCCAGTTTGGAATATAAGCGATTACTTTTTTTTGGGCCATTGACAAATTGAAAATACCCACAACGAAAATTAAGACCCATCTTAAACGGATCGTTTTGTAATTGTTTTTCATGGTAAATTTTTTAATAGATTAATAAACTTGTGAATTTTGGGGAGAGATTAAAAAGCCTCAAACCATAAATTTTAGATTTAAATTCATTGATTGGAATTTTAAAAATTTGGAATTTATAATTTGAGGCTTTACTTATTTAAAACTATTTTTTAATGAAACGTTTTATCATTTTTTGTCCGTCTTTTTCTAAAACAAGTAAGTAAACACCAGTTCTTAAACGAGAAACATCTATGCTGTTGCTATTGATATTTTGCGAGGAAACTGAAGCTCCTGTCTGGGCATCCACAATACTCACATTTCCGGAAACCTCTGTTGTAAAGAAAAGTGTTCCTTCAACCGGATTTGGATAAATGTTTAATGAAGTTTCTGCCACCTCTTCTTCTGTAATTGGAGCCGAAGCCGATTTTGCAGTAGAAGCCGTCCCTACTTTTGTTATTTTAATCCAATTAATATTCATTCCGGTATTTTGAATGTAAATACCAAAATTGTATGTTCCCGCATTTACATTAACGGTTTGAGAAACGGTCTGCCAGTTTTGCCAGCCTCCCGTATTCGGTATGTTAACAGTTCCCAATACAATTGTTCCGCCATTTAAATCAGCTGATAATTTTCCGGTTGCTACGGCACTTGCAACCCTGTATTCGATTAAATAAGAACCGGTTGCTGGAAAATTAATGCTGTTGTATGCCAGCCAGTCGCCTGTTTCGGTATAACCCACATTTGAACCTCCTCCTGTATCTGTTGTAGCTTCCACCTGAATTCCGTTCATGGCTGAATAATCTTCGGCCTGAATTAAAACGGAAGTTTGCGAGCTTGTTACCGCAACTAATTTCCATTGCGCACACATTTGTCCGTTATCCTGCCATTGCTGTACATTGGCACCATTTGCAGTACTTGCTCCTGCAACTTCAATTAATTTACCGCTGTGTCTGGCAACAATTTTATAAAATCCATCGCCTGTAGCAACCAATATAAATTGCTGGTTTGGAGTTGCATTGTATGGATATTGCTCCACATTGGCACCATTATCTTTATTGAAATTATTTACATCCAAAGACTGACCGCTGTGACTTGCTATGATTTTATACAATCCATCGCCTAAATGGGTAAATGTAAATTTCTGGTTCGCATTTGAATTTGCTGTTCCCTGAGCTACATTGGCTCCATTGGATAAACTGGCACTCCAAACATCCATGTTTAAATTACTATTTCTGTTTTGCAAAAAGAAAGTCTGATTTCCTAAAGTCGTAACTCCATTAGGTAAAATTCTAACAGAAGTTACTTTATCATTCCACGTTGAGTTCAGACAAGTATTATCAGAAGTTATCGTTGTTGAAGCTCCTGTAAAGTTATCATTCTGATACAAAATTGCCTTAAATCCCTGTGCCACTTTAAGTGAAGAAATGTCATCATTCAGAACTCCCAAAGTATTCAAACGAGCAAGATTATAATCTCCAATTGTCAATCCACCGGAGAATCCTGTATAATTGCAATCTTTATAAACCGTAATCACATCTGTCGTAGCCGGAACAGAAGGAACCGTTCCTGCATAACCTCCAAAAACAGCAATTACTTTTGTTGGCTGTGGCGAATGAAGCGATGGCGATTGGTCTGCCACATCATCATAAGCAAATCCGTAAGCCAGATTATCAATACTAATTCCCGGTAAATGCCAGAATTTTGAGTAATGATTGGTTGGATTTACCTGATAGTATTTCGAAGCATCGTACCAGTTTTGCTGACCCGGGTTTGCAGTTGTAGTGTTCACAACATGTCTGTTAATGGCTGCAGTAAGTTGTGCCTGAATAACAAGATCCAGATCTCCATCAACAAGTCTTCTGTCCAGAACACCTTTACCTTCTAATGCTTCCTGAGTTGTTGGCCGGTTTTGAACTCTTCCTGTACGCCCGGTAAAACCTCCGGATTGTCCAACCATTACAAGTTGTTCTCCGATAACTCTTCCTTTGAAAACACCTGCATCTCCGGCATAAAATATCAAATCTTCATTTTTATATTTATTCCAGATTGCATCGATATACGGTTTTAAATAATTGGCATGAGGTCCTACTGAAGTTCCTCCCGTTCCATCTGCGAAAGCTGGCGTTTTAGAAGGTGCTGTAATTTCGCCCGTTGCATCATTTACACAACCCTGAAATTCTGATGGCACATTGGCTTTAAAAGCCGCCACAATATCTGCGTGTTTTTTTAATTCTCCCACTCGTTTTTGATAACCATTTGCACCAAATAATTCCATTCCCATTGGATATTTATACGAATCCACTCTGGAAGGATTTCCAAAAAAACCATATTGATTATTAGTCAATTCAATGATTTCATACAAAATACCCTGATTTGGATCTGTAGCGTTCAACGGATTTGGTGAAGTATAGCCCGAAGGAGCTCCATTGGCACCAAAAAAGTAGAAATACAATTGCTGTCCTTTGGCGATAAAAACCCTGCAGCCTGCGATTAAAGGCAGCGTAAATGTTTTATTCGGAATTTCACTTAATTTGGTAAAACAATTGGCATATTTTGAGTTTTGTCCGGGTCCTGTATTGCCGCCAATTGTTGGTCCGGTAACCGTATTATAAGAAGGACTCATTGGTAAAACCTGACTTGTTTTGGCATTAACCCAAACGTGATTTCCGGTGGTATAATCGATACCAACAATGGCTACATATAATTCGTTATCATTAAATGTAGAGGTATTGCTGATCGTGAAAGGAATTGCTCCCTGACCGAACATTAGGTTTGAAAACATCAGGAACAGTGTCGTCAAAACAGAAAATTTTGTAAGTTTAATTTTATTCATATCTAAATAATTTTGGGATTAGGTAAAAAATATTAAAGTTATTTTTGAAATGATGACTTATATTTATCCATCAGGCGCAAGTATTTATTCTTGAATTTATTTCTAATTTGGGGACTTTGAAATAGTTTTCAAAACACTTACACCCAACGGATTTTTAGTTTATTGCTTAATCAGTTTTTTGGTCCAGCTTCTTTGATCTGATTTGAAATTCAGAATGTAAATTCCTTTTGACAGCTTGCTAATATCAATTTGACTTTCATTGGTGTCATTGCCTAACTGAGTCTGCAATATTAATTTCCCTGAATTGTCATAAATAGTTACCACTTTATTATCTAATTTTTCAGCTACTGAAATTTGAAGATAATTACTCGCAGGATTTGGATACATAGCGAAATCACTTGCTTCTAATACTTCATCCTTAAAAAGTGCTTTTTTAGCTGTTGAAGCTGATCCGTAAGCTTCGATTGTATACAATGAATATCCATAAGGAGCTAATGCTTTTGTAGTACATAATATTCGCAGGTATCTTCCTGATCCACTTACCGTTAAGTCATCTGTACCTCCATCGCTGGAAGTTTGCGTATTTATGGTTTCGTTTTCTGTAAAGACATTGTCTGTAGAAAGCTGCACTTTGTATTGGGTGGCAAAAGCTGCTTCCCATTTTAGTACTACACGGTTGATATTATAATTACTTCCCAAGTCAACATAAATCCATTCTGTTGCATTGGCAAACGAACTTGCCCATCTTGATACAGTAGAATCATTATCTGTTGCTTTGCTGGCGCTATAAGTAGCATTTTCTTCTGTTGAAGCCGTGGCTGTTTTTCCTAAAGCTAAATTGACATTGTTATTTGGAGGGGTAATATTTCTAACAATCACATCGCTGAAAACACCTGTTGTCAAAGTTCCATTATTATGGGATGTTACTGCCATTCCTACATAAATTGTATTGGCCATCGCAATTGTTCGTGCTGTACCTATTTGAGTCCATGTTGTTCCGTTATCGGATGTGTAAGACGTAAATACATTTCCTGTTCTAACAGTACGAAGCCATTTAGGGAAAGTTCCCGCTGCTCCCTGCTGAATTGTTGGTACTGAAACTGCATCTCTCGATAAAAACTCTACTCCTGCCGCAGCCGTAATAGTGGTCATAGCATGTTTAGAAGTTGGTGTAAGCGTTTCACGGAACATCACTCCTGCTTTAGCATACGTATTGGTATTGGTCAATGAAGTTACTCTGGCAATAATTTCTGCATCACCTGTTATCGGCTGGTAGACATATTGAAACTGATCACTTGACTCCCAAATATCTGTTCCTGAGCCTTTGATGGTAAAAGTTCCGTTAGAGTGTGTTGCTTCTCCGGCTGGTGTTACCGCACCCAAATCTGCACTAATCCAGGGTGCCGGTAAAGTTGCCGGTGGATTTTCTGTAGAAACTAAATTTACTGCTCTGATATTATCAAAGAAATAAGTATTTCCTGAACTCGTTCCAGGTTCGAATAAGAAAACAAAACGATTCACTTCACTGTCTAAAGTTGAAGCATCCGGTGAACTTGCATAAGTAAAAGTTACCGTATGCCATGCATTGGATTGTTTTACAACTCCCTGATAAACACTATGTCTTCCTGCTGGAAAATTTGACGGAATTGAAGCGCTGCTTTCTGCCTGCCAGGATATTATAGAGCCAACAGGTGCAGAAGTATACACGTCCATTGCGAATTTTTTCGTTCCGTTTTTGAAATCTGCAACATTGGTTAAAGTAGTATTGAATGAAAAGTTATCGTACAATTCTGTTGCTTTTCTAACATATCTTGCCACATTGGATGACGTATTGATTCCTGTCGCACTTGGATTTGGTGTATTTGGAGTGTAAGTTCCAATAGCATCCCTAAATGTAATATTGTGCGTATTTTGGTAATCTTCATAAACTACTCCTGGCGTAAAAGTATCCGGAAGTTTGGTAGCACCAATTCTGATATTATCAAAATAATACGTATCGCTTGTGTAAGATCCTGAATTAAATAATAAAACCATTTGGTTGATGGCCAGGTTGGAAGTTCCTAAATCCGGACTTGCATTGTAATAGAAAGTCAATGTTTCCCATTGATTCTGTTTGGTCGTGATCGCTACATAATTACTGTTTCTTCCTGTTGGAAAATTGGTAGGAAGCGATGTGGCACTATTTTCAAGATTCATACTTACTACCGTTCCAATAGGTGCCGAAGTATACACATCAATCATGATTTTATTGGTTTGGTTTTTCAATAAACCAGCATCTTCGATAGTGCTTTGTGTATTAAAAAATAACACATCATATTGTTCGGTTACATTTCGAACATATCGCGCCACATTCGCAGAACTGTTAACCGAATTAGCTCCCGGATTTGCTACAACAGAATATGTTCCGGTTGTAGTTCCTTTGATAATTCTATTCGTGCCATCGTAATTTTGTAAAACATCAGTCGCAATCACTGGCTTTTCAGGGGCCGCTTTTGTCAGCAGATTATCAAAATAATAGGTTGCTCCTGAATTTGAATTCGATTCGAAAAGAAAAACAACAGTATCTATCGTCAAAGCACTTGTGTTAGGATCGATTACTTTTTCAAATTCAAATTCAATTGTTTCCCATTTGTTTTGTACAGTTGTCGTGGCTTTGTAACCACTGTGTCTTCCTGACGGAAAATTAATGGCTGTTGTAACCAGGCTGTTTTCAAGCTGCATGGAAATTTTGGTTCCTACGGGCACAGATGTGTAGATATCAAAAGAAATCTTTTTTCTTCCGTAAACATAATCGTTGGCATTTGATATTACTACGTTTTTGATATTCATAACATCATACAATTCAGATGAGTTGCGTATATATCGTCCTACCAGTGCAGAAGTATTAATTCCGGTTGCCGAAGGATTGGCAATAGCTTCTGTCAAAACTCCTGTTTTATTCCCGTAAACAATATTTCTGTTCGATTGAAAATCTTCCTGAATTTTTTCTACCGGTAAAGGCACTTCTGTTGTTACAGCCAGTTTATAGGTATTAGAAGCACATCCTGAAACAGTAGCAGCTACAGCAACATCTCCCCCAGATGTTCCCCAGTTTACTGTAATCGTATTAGTACCTTGTCCAGAAGTAATTGTTGCTCCCGCAGGAACTGTCCAATTATAAGTGGCCGCAGAAATAGCATTTATTGAGTATGTTTTGTTGGTTTCGTTATTATATACTTTGGCATCTCCCAAAACGCCATATGTAAAACTGCCACTGTAAACACGAACATAATCTACCTGCATTTTTGCCGGAAAATCCGCCGGAATTGGTTCTACACCAGCACCGTTAACACTAGTGTAAGGTGTTCCTAAGCTTCCAACAGCCAAATTCAGGATAATGTAAAATTGCTGATCATTAAACGGCCATCCTCCATTTACAGTTGTATTTGGCGTAGCGGTATGAAATAAATTTCCGTCAATAAACCATTTGATGATATTTGGTCCCCATTCTACAGCGTAAACGTGAAATTCGTTGGACAAATCAGTTGGCGAGGTATAACTTCTACCGGTATAATGGTAACCACCTCCGTCATAATGAATTGTCCCGTCTATCGATTTTGGATTTCGGTGCTTCGCTTCCATAATATCAATTTCACCTGTGTATGGCCAGTTTGCTGTACCTGCAGGCAACATCCAGAATGCAGGCCAGGCACCCATTCCTGTTGATAATTTCATACGGGCTTCTATTCTGCCGTACTTGATAGCATATTTTCCCTGAGTCGTTAACTTGGCAGAAGAATAAGGCTGTTGTGGAAATTGTGAACTTGGTTCGTATTTTGCCTGAATGTTCAGGTAACTGTTTGTTCCTTCCTTGACAATGGTTGCCTGGTTAGGGTCATAACGCTGTGCTTCCGCATTTCCGAATCCACAGAGTGAAGGGCAACCGTTTCCGGAAATACTTTCCCATTTAGTCGCGTCAACTGTTGTACCGTTAAATTCATCTGACCAAACGAGCGTATTACATTGTGCCTGGGCTTTTAAAAAAGGCAATAAGAGCAAAACTGCTAAAATTGTTAATCTTTTTAAATAATGATTAATTTTCGGTGGTCGGCCGAAGAAAAAGTTTTTTTGTTTCATTTTTTTTAGTTTTTATTAGTAAAGTGGTAGTCGTAAAATAAAAATCAACTTTGCAAAAAACAGATTGTTATTTTATCAATTGCTCACAATATTAACAAATAAACTAAGCTATATAGCCATTTACCGGTACGGTTTGACTACGGTGGTAGCGAAAAAAATGTAATCTTTAGCTTTCAGACACTTACAAGTGCTTGCGATTTTACTTAATAATTAAAACTAAAAATTTAAAATAAATTCGGTAATGTTTGCGTCAGAAGGGAGCTGTAATTTTTTACGGATCCTGTATCTCGTATCTTCAACACCTCTAACAGAAATTCCTAAAAGTGGTGCAATTTCCTTGGTATTGAAATTCATTCTTAAGTAAGCACATAACCGCATATCGCGTGGCGTTAATTCTGGATAGCTTGTTTTCAGCCTTTGCATAAAATTATCATGCAATTGATTGAAGATTTCTTCAAATTCATTCCAATGTTTATCTCCCTGCAATTCATGATCGATCAATTTGTTGATTTTAGTTAATAAACTAAAGTTCACATTAGCATCATTTTTCCTGTCAATCTGCCCGATCAATTCTTTTATCGAAAGCAAGATTTCATTCAAATGGATAAGATTAACGGTATTCGAAGCTACTTTTGCATTTTTGAGATTAATCGTAGTTTCCAGATTTTCCCGCATGATGGCCATATTTTCTTTTTCCAAAGCCAGTTTCTGCTCGTTCAATTCAGCACGGTTTAACAAGAGTTCTTTTTCCTGATTAAGGATTAATTGTTCGCGGTCACGCTCTGCAATATTTTTTTGATCTTTTATAATAGCATAAATTAAAGTACAAAAAAGCAGTAAATACAGCATATAAGCCCAGATTGTGCGATACCATGGCGGTGAAATCTCAAATTTAAAAACAGCTTCTTCGCTAACAACATCATATATATTTTTTGCCCTTACGTGAAAAATATATTCATTTTCAGGCAGGTTGGTATATTCTTTTTCAGTTTGAAGGCTCCAATCCGACCATTTAGGTTCAAAACCTTCGAGCCAGTATTGATATTTTGTGGCATCGGCTTCATCATAATGCATTGAGGCAAATGAAAAATGCAGTGCATTATTCGAGTATGACAAAACGGGACAAAATACATCCTGTGATTTAATATTTGTAGGAAGTACATCAAATCTGCTCGAAAAAAGCAGGCTGTCCTGAGGAAAAATACTTTTAACTTCTGAAATCACAGCTTTGAATTTCGACTGATAGCTTTTATTTTTGGCTACATTATAATGAATTAATCCATTTTGTGTACCAAAAAAAACATCTCCATTTGTAGTGGTCTGGATATTTTCGAAGCCCGGAATATACAAATACCTTAATTTTCTAAAAGGCAATTCTTCTAAATGTAAGTTCCCTTGTTTTCTCTGGTTTATTTTTCCTGTATTTTCTCCCGAAACATACCAGATATCATTTTGATTATCTGCTTTCAATAAACGAATATGGTTTTCCATACCGAGATATTTCTTAAACACCGGATCCGGAATCATTTTTCCTGAAGTTAAATCTTGCTTGTAAACCCCTTTTGTTGTTCCAAAAAGAATCTCATTATTTATTTTGAAAGTATTCAGAAACAAACTCGAAGGAAAACCATCTGCCTGATTGTAGAATACAACATTTGAAACAGCATCGAATGTTGAATTGAACCTTATTTTATAAATTCCCTTATATCCATGGGCTATCCAGATGTTTCCCTCCTTATCCGTTTCTATTATCCGGCTGCTTTCGCCAAAACCTTTAATTTTGTTCTGATATACCCACGACCCCCTTATGTTCTTTAATAAATGCAATCCGGTGTAGCCACCAACAAGCAATAAATCAGGATGATTGGGGATAATTATACCTTTCCAGGCTCCATCTGTTTCGGCTACTAATTTTGCCGAATTATTTGAAACTTCAAATACGCCATTCTTTTCAAAAGCCAATAGCGAACCACCAAAAAAACCAATATTCCATACATTTTCAGACATTCCGGTGATGTGTTGAAAATGTGCATTTTCACGCTTTCCACTTCTATAGGCTTCCCAATCAATCCAGAATAAACCATTATCTGTACCGATATACAATTTATTTTGATAAATGAGGCTACAGTATATTTTTGTTTCCGTATTTAACGTATCCAATATTCGGGAGAGTGGCGAAGAAATCTGGATCAATGAAATTCCTTCTTTCATCGTTACCCACAAATTGCCTTCCTTATCAGTCTTAAGATTGGTTACATATTCGTTCTGTAAACCCGACTGCCCATTGATATGCTGAATCAATTGCCCTGAACTATCCATTATTATCAATCCGGATTGGCGTGTTCCTATTCCAAAATAACCATCCGAAAGCCGAATTCCGACTGTAATTTGATTTTTTTTCAGCAAATAATCCGCTTCTGTTGCAAAAGGCTGTATTTGATTATTTTTATAAATGAAAAATCCTTTTTTCTGCGTGAGAAGTAATAAACCTTCTTTTGTTTGAAATATTTTACTAATCTTCATTCCTAAAAATTCTACACTATTCGGAATTTCTTTAAGAATATCGTTGTCCAATTTCAACAATCCTTTTGTATTATCTGAAACATAAATTTCTTTGTTGACTTCATAGAAATCATCAAAATTAGTTTCGGAAGAGATGACTTTGATTTTGTTATTTTTATAAATAAATATTCTGTCATTAGAGAAGAAAACGACATCTTTATTCCGGACAACGGTATGTAATACATCTCCGAAATTTCTGGCATCATCCGGAATCAATTTTACTAAAGAAGTATATTTATACTGTCCGTTTGCCAGCTGAACCGTATATCCAAACTCGCCCTGAGCCCCAACATATATTTTATTTTTTTTATCAATCGCCAGAGAGCGCACCATACTTCTGTTTTCGGGCTGGGAAACAATATTCCATCCCACACCGTCAAACTGCATAATTCCGAAATGATTCGCAAAAAACATCATTCCCCTCGAATCCTGGATAATATCCCAGTTTACTGAAGCAGCTTTATAGGTTTTCGAATTGTAATTAGTGATAAAAGGGACTCCAATTTTTTTAATTTGGGCATTAAGAATTGGAGAAATAAGCGATATTACTAGAAATAAAATTCTAATTATAAATTTCGTCATTTGTTTATGTATGTAGGTTAATTTGTGACTTGGGAATCACAATTCAAACAGCCTCTTGGGGAAAAGCCATTTTAGCACAACATTCTGTTTTTATTTGAAATTGAAAATAGAATATTGAAAATCAAATATATAATTTTTTTTAATTTACAAATTACATTATTTACTAAAATGTAATAATTGTAAAATAAGGACAATAAAATGATTGAGTTGTTGATTTGAGTTTTTAATACAATCTCTGTGACAATAATACTATTTAGAAGCCAAATCGAGAGAGTGGAAGGAATTGAGATTTTTTTCCTTATTCAGGCTAGCTTATCCCTAAATTTATCACTCCATAGCTTTGGTTTTTATAGCAAACCAAAGCCTGTTTTTTTTAGGATCAGCCCACAAACTAAACAGAGAAATTCACCTGTGAAATTCATGTCTGGAAAAAAAATAAATCTTATTGGTTTCTGGTAGAGCTACTCTTCAAATGAGGAAATCAAATCAATAATATCAAGTTTGATAAGCTCCCAGTGTCTTCCGCGGAGACAAAGCGGCTCAAAGTCTTCGTCGGCGCTGCTGAAATTCGTAAATTGCTGTTTTAGAAGCTCAGGGTCGTGGGTATAGGGATATCTTTTATAGTGCAGTTCAAACATCTCTTTGATTGTAAAATCCTGCCTTAGCTGGTCGATGTCCCAAAAGTCTTTTTTTCTTCCACCTCTTTGTACCACATCGAGTTTCATCGCTGTAATTTCTGCTCTTGTAGCCAGCCTTATTCCATTGAACTCTTGTACCTGATCTATAAAAGGATCTGTATAATAAAGGTCCAGTTTCACGCTTTCCTCAGCACTTCTGCCCACATAATAAGATTTTCCCATACCTATGGGGGCGATATCCATACTGTCCACATAAAAATAATGAGCCTTTAAGTACTTATCAATTTTCTTAAAATCCAGACTTCCGTATTCAGCGTCACTGAACAGGTCGATATCTATTGACATCCTGTGTCCGTAATATAAACTCAGCGCAGTACCTCCTACCAACCTGAAAGATTCAAATTCCGAGGCCTTCATAAGGTCTTCCAAAATGGTTTTCAGAAGCGGGGTAACGGTATTAAAATGTAAGGGCATAGTATAGGTTTATGTCTTTTTGCTTTTTTGTTTTCTCCTTCCGGTTCTTTGTGCTTGATTAAGCACTTAAAACAGTAGTAACGGTTTCAGTGCCATAAAAGTGTGTGATTTCTTTTTTTTCCTGCTCATTACCTCTTTCAAAAACTCTTTTGATGACCGCTTTTTTCTGTTTCTGCCAGTCTATTTTATTCATATCAGTATCCCAGAAAAGGATAGTTCTGAGCTTCTTTAAGTCAGGATGATTTTCTTTTTGACTATCATCTACCTTCTGCTTTGCTTTCTTTTTTTCCTGCTCGATATCATAATACACCTGCAAGATCATTAGATACCCTTCCTCCATCGAAAGCGATTTTTCAATTTTCATAGCAAGGGGTATATTCATTCTCCGCTTTCCTTTGGTAATAGCCGTTAGCGTCTGCGGGAACTCGCCAACCGAAATAGCAAACTGTCCCTTGCCCAGGTTGCGCTTCTGAAGCTCACGCTCCAACACAAAACCAGGATGGATTCCCTTTATAAGATCAAGTGTTTTTCTCATATTACAAAAATAAACAATTTTGTTTACATATAAATGTTAAATATTTTTAAATTATAAAAGAAATGATTTACATCCTAACCGATAAACAGAAATTTTGTTAATTGAATTAGAAACTAAAAAACCGACCAAAAATATAAATATAGTTGGTCGGTCTATTCATCTCCTGATTAATTTTACATTTAATTAGTTCAGGATTTTCATAATTATATTGCTAACTGGCATTATGCAAAATGCAGTCTAATGCCTTTTGCAGTATTGGCGTTATCAAGTTTATTATTATTTTAGTCCAGAGGATTGTTCCTATAAAAATAAGTATCCACGTGAAGATATTTAGGTATTTCATAATCTTTAATATTTTAATACATGAAAGACTTTTAAATTTGAAGTCTCTAATAATGAAAGTCCAGTAGCTTTATAAAAACCGTTCAAAATTGTTCCAGTATAGATACTTTATTTATTACATTTTTGGAACATTTAGTTTTATTACATAGAAAGAATTACAAATTCACTTCTTCTGTTTAACTGATGTTCCTCTTCTGTACAAGGCACATCATCTGAACATTTATTTACCAAATGGCTTTCTCCGTATCCTCTTCCTTTTAATCTTGAAACAGAAATCCCTTTTTTCACAAACCATTCGATTGTTGCCTTTGCTCTTTTATTAGACAAAACCATATTGTATTTTTCAGTCTGTCTGCTATCAGTATGCGAACGAACATCTATTTTCATTTCTGGATATTGTTTCAGTACGGCTAAAATTTTCTCCAACTCAAAAGCAGCATCTTTGCGGATAAATGATTTATCCAAATCAAAATAAATAATAGGAATATCAAGAGTTTTAGCCAAATCAGTTCCTACTCCTATTTGCTTGATTTGTTTTTGTAATTCAACATCTAACTCTGATTTATCATTCGATGGTTGGACTGTAATTGGGATTTCACTAGTTTCGAAGTCCTTTTTTGCAACTCTTACATAATATGTTTTATTACATTTTACTTTAAAATTGTAAGCACCATCTGTACCCGATGTGACTTCGGCAATTTCCTGAAATTTATCGTCAAGCAAGATTACTTTTGCACCCTCTATTGCCTGATTAGTTTCTGAATCTTTTATAATTCCTGATAATTGTTTTTCACAATCCAGTTTTCTCGTTTCTGTAAACTTATAAATATCATCATTACCTATTCCACCTTCTTTATTTGAAGAGAAAAATCCTTTTCTGGTACTATTATTAATTATAAAGGCAAAATCATCAAATTTAGTATTAACTGGTTCTCCAATGTTTTGTATCTGATCAAAAGTAGCATCAGCATTGATTTTTACAACAAATATATCTAGTCCTCCTAATCCCGGACGTCCGTCACTTGCAAAATAAAGTTCATTATCTCCTGATATAAAAGGGAATGTCTCACGTCCTTCTGTATTAATTGTTGGACCAAGATTCTCAGGCTGGCCAAATGTACCATCATTGTTAATTGCAACACTATATAAATCAGACTGTCCGAAACTTCCCGGCATGTCAGACGCAAAATATAATTTCTTTTCATCTACACTTAAAGCAGGATGCGCAACACTAAATTGATCATTATTAAAAGGCAGCTCTGTAATATTTGTCCATTTATCATTGACAAGATCAGCCTTATAAAGCTTTAATAATGTAATTCTTTGAGTATCTTTTCCTTTTTTTCCACCTAAATAGTTGTTTCTGGTAAAGTACATTGTCTTTCCGTCTTTAGTAAAAACAGGAGTAGATTCATTGAATTTCGAATTAATCTTTTTCTGCAATCGTACTGGATTTTCCAGACTTCCATCTTCTTTTAGTTCAGAAACATATAAATTAGTAAAAGACCTGTTTGTCCATTTAAATGTTTTTTTTGCTAAAGTTGCGGTATCACGTGCAGAAGCAAATACTAATTTGTTATCGAATATTGTACTTCCATAATCTGATTGTTTGGAATTAATACCAGCGTCTGTCACTTCGAATCTTCCGGAATTTGACTTAATCTGTTCTAAATAATTTTTATTATTATCAAACAAAAGTCCCCTTGTATCAGTTTTAACTTTCTCATTGAAAGCTTCGAGCATTTGATCTGATTTACTATAATCACCAATAGATTTAAGAGCCTGAGCGTATCTGTAATAATATTCAGGTTCCTGCTGATTGTTTAAAGAGAATAAGGCATCGTACCACTTTACAGCTTTTGTTAGTTCTGCATTAAAGTAATAGGCATTTCCTAATCTTTGAAACATTTTTTCATCCTTATAACCATTTTCGGCTACTTTTTCATAAATAGAAATTGCATCTATATATGCGTATTGATTGTACTCCTTCTCTGCTTTTTTTAAGACTGCCTTTTGAGCCATTCCGCAAAAACAAATAGAAAACAAAAAAACGGTACAAATTAAATTTTTATTTCTCATAATTAGAAAAATCTAGGTGAAGTTATTCTGCTATATTTATTTAAGAATTCAAACCGCAGGAATATCTCATGCGATCCTGAATTATAATTTACTAATTTGGTCGTTTCACGATCGTAAGCATACCCAAGGTAGAGGCCATCTGTTATCTGAAATCCAGCCAATGCACTTACAGACGCACTCCATCTATAAGCAACACCTAGTACAAATTTATCGTTGAACATAAAATTAGCAGATGCGTCTACTTGCAGGGGTGAACCTTCAACCATTTTAGTTAATAATGCCGGTTTGAATTTTATCATTTCATATCGATCTAAATCGAATACATAACCTGCAATAAAATAGTAATTAATTTGCTCTTTGTATATCGCAACCTCATTATCATTATAACGGTTTGTCTGAATGAAGTTTGGTACAGATAAACCCACATAAGCCTTATCAGTATGCCAGTAGATACCAGCTCCGATATTAGGTGAAAATTTATTGTCTAAATTCTGAAATTGCTCATCTCCCTGATCTTCCACTGTTAATTTTGTGGGATCCAGCTTGAATAAATTTGCTGATCCCTTTATACCAAAAGAAAGTTTGGCGTTTGCCGATGTTGGTATAGAATACGAAAAATCAGCCGATAAGTTGTTCTCATTTGTGGGACCAATTTTATCATTTACTAATGAAACTCCAAGCCCTACATTACTTCCTACTGGTGTATTTACCGAAAAACTACTTGTTTCCGGTGCACCATCTAGCCCAACCCACTGCGTGCGATACAGTCCAAAAATGCTTAAAGCCCCTCTTGAACCAGCATAGGCAGGATTTATATTTATGGTGTTATACATGTATTGTGTAAACTGCGCATCTTGCTGAGCAAAACTTGCAACTGAACAAAACAATAAAACTAAAACTAATTTTCTCATTTATTTTATTTTTAAATAATGGCTTAGCAGTTCACTAAGCCATTTAATTTGTATAGTGTATTACTTGGTAAGGTATAAATAGCCTGCTTTTTGCTGCGTGTTAGATTGTTTATCTTTATATCTGATGATATAATAATAGGTTCCTCCAGGTAATCCGTTTGAGTCTTTAATAGTAACACGACCTTCTGAAATACCTCTAAATGCAATGTCTTCATTGTTATAATGATCTCTTTCGAATACTAAAACTCCCCAACGGTTATAAATTTCAACTGTATTATCAGGATAACATTCTAAACCTTGTACATAGAACCTTTGGTTCTTTTCATCTCCATTTGCAGAAACAGCATTAAAGATTTTAATTACACAACCATCAAATTTTATAACCGTTGGTTTTTCACCTTCTGGATCATTAAAATCTGATTTGTCTTCAACAATTATCCCACTGTTTGTAATTCCTGATACTGTTGCCTGATTGCTTACACTTCCAGAATTTACATCGGCTTGAGTTAAAGTATAAGTTCCGGTAATTGAAAAAACATCACTTTCCCCTACAGCTAAATTAATAGGACCTCCACTTATAACAATTCCTGGCAGAGGATCAGAAACTAAAATGTTTTCTAAATCCACATTACCGTTATTTGTTATTGAGAAACTATAGGTTAAAGTCTCTCCTGCTTCAGCATATGTATTACCATTAGTATCATTAAATACTCCTGTTTTTACAATTGTAATTGATGGAACTTCAACAAAAACATCAACAGTTGCAGTTTCACAATTAGCTGGATTAGCCACTTCACATATTTGGTATGTAAATGTATGATTTCCTCCTGCTGTACCTGGTGCTACATCAATTGTACCATCGCTATTGAGAGTAATTCCATTTGGTAAATTTATACCTGTTACAATAACCTCAGAAGGTGTAACAAGATTCCCGTTTAGTCTATCATTATCTAATACATTAACTACTTGTAACGAACCATTAATTCCGTCTGCTAATTTTATAGGGTCATCTACTGCTTCCAGTAATGCCTTTTCAATTTCAAGTGTTATCGTTGCAGGTGTTGCATCTATAGCTCCATTGTTGTCTGTTGCGGTAAAAG
>NZ_CAMLDD010000002.1 GCF_946478785.1 uncultured Flavobacterium sp. | reverse complement strand
AATAATTTGAATTTGATTGTGTTCACGAGAGGGACGCTCGCGCTAGCAGGGGGACTCTCGCGCTAGCAGGGTTATTCTTCTTGAATTGTTGATAGTTTGACAAATGTTTCCCCTTCATCAGTTAATTGAGCACTATATTTAATTTTTAAATTATTTAAGTACTCAATTTTTATATGAGATTCACATTCACATTTTTTGATACTATCTTGTGTTTTTAAAGTTATAATATTGGATAGTTTTAGCTTATCTAAAATACTATTAGCTTGTTTTTCTGCTATTTTTCTTTGCTTATCTGAAAAAGAATAATCACTTGGACTCGCGTTTGCGGATTCAACAGTTTCTAATTCAAAATTAGAGTTAGAATATTCTACAATTAATGGGTTTTTTAATCTTTCTTTTAAGATTTCTAATGTTATTTTTTTTACATTTTCATCACTACATTTAGGAATGTTTTTCATGTTACACGAAAAGAAAAAAGGTATAAGTATTAAAACAATTTTATTCATTTCATCATTTTTAAATATATCTACATCCCCTTCAACTGCTCCAAATAATCTCTCTGATTTGAAAGCCTCGGAATCTTATGCTGTCCGCCTAATTTATCTCTTTCTTTCAACCAATCATAAAACAAGTTTTCTCTCGCAACATTAATCACCAAAGGATTTAAAGTCATATTATTGTAGCGTTTAGCTTCGTAGTCAGAGTTTAAAGTCTGTAAAGTTTCATCCAGTACTTTTTGGAAAAGCCCTACGTCAGCAGGTTTTTTCTTGAACTCGATCATCCATTCGTGAGCACCTTTTTCTTTGTCCTGCATGAAAATTGGAGCGACAGTATAATCAATAACTTCAGTTTGGGTGATTTGGCAGGCTTTGGCAATCGCCTGATCTGTATTTTCGACCATTAATTCTTCGCCAAAAACATTAATATGATGTTTGGTTCTTCCGGTAACGCGAATTCTATATGGATTTAATGAAGTAAAACGAATCGTGTCACCAATCAAATAACGCCACAATCCTGAATTGGTAGTAATGACAATGGCGTAATTTTTATTCAGCTCAACATCGGCTAAACGAACTACTTTTTGGTTTGGCGTATCAAAAGTATCCATCGGGATAAATTCGTAGAAAATTCCGTAATCCAGCATCAGTAATAAATCGCTGGAATTATTCAAATCCTGAATTGCGAAAAACCCTTCAGAAGCATTATAAATTTCGTAATATTTAAAATCCTTGCTTGGGAGGATATTTTTGTATTGTTCTTTATATGGAGAAAAACTCACGCCCCCATGAAAGTAAACTTCCAGATTGGGCCAGACTTCCAATAGATTCCCTTTTCCGGTATCCTCTAAAACACGATTCATCAAAACCAGCATCCAGGATGGAACTCCGGCAAAACTGGTTACATTTTCATGTTTTGTTTCATTAATAATGGCTGCAATTTTACTTTCCCATTCCGTCATCAGCGAGATTTTATTGCTTGGCGTACTGCTGAATTCAGCCCAAATAGGCATATTTTCAATTAAAATCGCCGATAAATCGCCAAAAAAAGTATTGTTGTTTTCATAAATCTGAGAGCTTCCGCCTAAACGAAGGCTTTTTCCCACAAACAGCTGTGAATCTTCATTGTTATTTAAATACATGCA
Source organism: uncultured Flavobacterium sp. (assembly GCF_946478785.1). The sequence continues at coordinate 355,893 of NZ_CAMLDD010000002.1, read as the reverse complement.
AAGCAAATCCTTGCTGCCTTTATAATGACAGTCCTCAAGGGCTTCATTACTTACCGGAATAAATTTACTTTTGGCATTTGTGGTTCCGCTTGATTTTGCAAACCATTTTATTGGGCTTTCCCAAAAAACACCTTGTTCTCCCTGACGTGTACGTTCGATTAAGGGCTGTAATTCCTCATAACCTGAAATCGGAACCCTTTCTGCAAAAGTCTGATAGGAATTGATAGAAGAGAATTCATATTTTTTTCCAATAATTGTATTTTCAGAGGCAGTCACTAAATTGTGAAGCAGTTCTTCCTGGACTTCGTTTGGATATTTTAAAAAAAGTTCAATTTGATGTATCCTTTGTTTGAGCACCCAGGAAGCAAACGAATTTATTATGGATATAGGCATGTGGGAATTTTAGATTTTAGATTTTAGATTTCTGACTCATGCTTTTCGCAAAAGCGGGAGATTTAAAATTTGAATATCGATATACAAATACTAACTTTGTCGCTATATCAAAAATAGTGTTTTTTAGCAAAAAACAATTTTATTTGTAATAAGATTCTATTGTAGAATTTCCATTTCAACCCAAAAAAGAATCTAAAATCTAAACTCAGCAAATAATAATGCAATATCAAGGAGTACTCACAAAAATGCAAACTGAAATCGGGAATCCAATTCAATATTATCTGGTTTTTGAAGATAGTTTTTTAAACATGAACCAGTTATTGGATAAAGAAATAGAAATTCATTTTGCAGGTTATCAATGTTTAAATTGCAACAAAAAGAAAAAGATATTTCGTCAGGGATTCTGCTATGATTGCTTTTATTCAAGCCCTGCTGTTGGCGACTGGATTATGAAACCAGAATTAAGTACGGCACATTTGGGAATTGCAGACCGCGATTTAGAGTACGAGCAAAAAGTGCAATTGCAGCCGCATATTGTTTATCTGGCAATGTCAAGCGAGATAAAAGTAGGCGTAACCCGCAAAACCCAGGTGCCAACCCGTTGGATAGATCAGGGCGCAACACAAGCCATTGCAATTGTTGAGGTGCCAAACCGTTATTTAGCCGGAATTACAGAGGTGGCTCTAAAGCAGCATTATGCCGATAAAACAAATTGGCGAAAAATGCTGTGTGCTGCAGGATTATGTGACTTAATTGAGGAAAAATCTAAGGTCGGGAATTTATTGCCCACTGAAGTAAGAGATTATTTTTACAGCCAAAATAATGATCTCTATGAATTGAATTATCCGGTTTTAAATTATCCGGCAAAAGTAACAAGTCTGAGTTTGGATAAAATGCCATCGTTTCAGGGAAAGCTAATAGGAATTAAAGGGCAATATTTAATTTTTGAAAACGGAACTGTTTTTAATGTCAGAGGCTCTGAAGGATATTTGGTTACAATTTCAGTTTAAAAAGAAATTTAAAAGCATATTTTCTCATTTAGTAAATATGCTTTTTTTGTGCTTAGATTTAGGTGGTAAAATTGAAACATACAGTTGCAATTTTATAATCGTTACTTATTGAAAGATTTTTATTTTTAAAAGATTCAGAACTTAGTTTTTATAACAAAAAAATTCAGTTTTTTAAAAATATTAATCAGCATAATAAGTTGAAAAAATGGGACTCTTAAGTAAAATAAATGTTTTGAGACGTGCCCTAACACGCAGTCTGACAAAAAATATAGGAAAATCAAATGCTGAGCAAAATATCACTTTGGTTAACAGAAACGAGATCAAAAGAATTTTAATTTGTAGACCGAATGCACGATTAGGAAATCTTTTGTTAATTACTCCTTTTGTCCAGGAATTAGAAAAAACGTTTCCAAATTGTAAAATTGATTTATTTGTAAAAGGTTTCTTAGCTCCAATTATTTTTGAAAACTATAACTCAATATCACAAATAATCAAATTGCCTAAAAAACCGTTCAGCAATTTATTGCAATATTTTAATGTCTGGGTTTCTTTAAAAAAACATCAATACGATATTGCCATAAATGTAGATCAAGGCTCATCTTCCGGTCGCCTTGCAGTAAAGTTTTCTAATTCTAAATTTAAATTTTTTGGCGATTTGCCTTTTTCAGCAAACTTGTATTATGGCGATTATGTCCATATTGCCAAGTATCCTATTTATAATTTTCGGGATTATTTAACTAAATTAGGCTTTGAGAAAAGAGAAAATCATATAGCTCCCTTAGATCTTAAACTTACTTCTGTAGAAATTGCTGAAGGTAAAAAGGCATTGAGTAATCTTGTAGGGGATAATTATAAAAAAACGATTAGCATATTTACTTTTGCAACAGGAACAAAATGTTTATCAGAAACCTGGTGGGAAGATTTTTATGCAAATTTAAAATCCAGATATGAAAATTATAATATCATAGAAATTTTGCCAATAGAAAATGTTTCTCAAATTGGTTTTAAAGCACCTACATTTTACAGCAAGGAAATTCGTGAAATAGGAGCAATAATTGCAAACACCGATTTATTTATAGGTGCAGACAGCGGCATCATGCATTTGGCAAGTTCTGTTCACACACCAACTGTTGGATTGTTTTCTGTTTCAGATTTAAAGAAATATGAACCGTACGATAATAACAGCATTGGCGTAGATGTGAATGATTTCTCTGAAAGAGATTATTTTAAAATTTTCAATGCCATTTTAGACAATGGAAGATCAGATATTTATTCTAAAGCGATTTAAAAAATAAAAAGGCCAATCGGATAGATTGGCCTTTTGCTGTTATTATTTTTTCTTCTTAAACAAGCCATTCAGTAATTCGCTGGCTTTTGTTTTTACTTCTTCAGTTTTCGCCTTATTATCAGTAGCAGTTTTGGTAGTATCTTTTGGGCTGGTGTTTTTGTTCAGCAAATCTTTAAGTGCCGAAGTGCCTTGTTTGGTTAATTTTTCTTTTTGTTGGTTAACCACCTGATTAGTAAGATTGGTAACCGCCGTTTTGGTGTCGATAGCCACTTTAGGGTTTGAAAAATTACCTGTTATCATACCAGAAATTGGAATGTTCTCCAGTTTAGCTGCATCAGCAGGAGACAATTTAGAAAGGAATGCGCTGGCTTCTTTACCTAAATATTTGGCGGGAACATCTAATTTTAAATTGTAATTCATTGCTTGGTCAAAGCCATGCGTTCCGCCAACAGTAACTTTAATATCCTGATATTTAATATCAAATGGTTTTACATTTACTTTTCCGTTGTCAAAAGTTAAAGCCATTTTCAGGTCGTTCAGGTTCAATTTATTTACATCAATAAAACTTACTTTTGAACTCAGGGCATTCAATAACGTGGAATTCTTGGCATTTACAGTTGTAGAAAGTAGCTGACCTAACAAATCTCCGGAAAGTGATTTTAAATCCGGAGTCAGTTCATTTGCATCTAAATTTCCATTTAATTTTATAGTCGAATTAAGTTTTCCATTGATAATTCCTGCAAGAGGTGCAATTTTTTTCATCATGTCCAACTGTGTAAAAGTCTGTGCAATATCAACCTGATTGAAGCCTAAGTTCATATCGAATGTTGGTACTTTTTCTTTTGTAGAAACAGCTCCTGTTAAACCAATTGTTCCTCCAAAGATGGAAGTTTTGAAATTTTCTAAAAGCGCTTTTTCGTCTTTTATAATTAATTTTCCTGAAACATCTTTTAGTTTTAAATTATCATATAAAACGGTATTTGCTTTTGCGTTTAAAGTACAATTTAAAAAAGCAGGAATCTTCATGGCTTCTGAAGTTTTTGCAGCTGTTTTTGTTTCAGTTTTTGCTTCTCCACCCGCAGCTGTAGTTTTTGCAGGCTCGCCGGAAGTCATAAAATCATCAACCGCCAGTTGATTTGAACTCATATTGAAATTTCCTTTCAGCTCTTGTTTTTTAAACATAAAACCATAGAAATTCTCTAAAACGCCATTAATGGCAATATCACTTTTTCCGGTAGTAGCATTAAATTGTTTCAAGTTGATTCTACTCGGATTAAACTCAACCAAAGCAGTACTAATATTCATCGACTTATTATTTTCATCCGTGTATTTGAATCCTGACAAACTCATTGTTCCGGCATTTTTGATGTTTTCGTACTGGCTTTTTTCTACTGAGGCCATATCGAAATGGGTTGTCACATCAGCTTTTAAGATACCTGCCAAAGGTTTGTCCATTTTTATTGGATAAGCTTTTGAAAGATTTGCAAGATTGATAGTTCCTTTTAAAGCGGCGTCAACAATCGGATTTACAGTTACGTTTTTAACATTCGCTTTAGCGCTAAAAACATCCTGATCAATTTTAAAAGAAAGTTTATCCAGGTTTACATAAGTATCATTTAAAATACCGGTTTCATTAATGATTTTAGTATCGATTACAATATTTTGAACCGATTTTGGTAAGTTCGGATATTGAAAAGAAGCATTGTTTGATGCAATTGCAATGTTGAATTTAGGAACTGTTGTTTCTGTCAATTCTCCTTTGGCAAAACCAACAATGGTAAAGTCGCCTGTTGTTTTTACACCGTCTAAACTTGAAGCATAAGCAGAAGGAATTAATCCTAAAAAGTTAGTGAAAGATGAGGTTGGTGTTTTAAATTTCAAATCATAAATCTGACCAGCTTCAACCATTTGGATAAATCCGTCAAATTCTAAAGGCAATTGATTGATCAAAGCTTTGTTCTCTTTAAAAGTATACTTGCTTTTCTCTAGATCAATTCCTAAAACGGCATCTAAAGTCAGTTTAACATTTTTAAGATAGTTCATCTTATCCATATCCAAAGAAACTTTGGCAGTAGATTTTGTAGTTAAATCAAGTTTCGAATTGGTAAAATCCCCAGTTCCTTCATGATTTAGACTGTCAATTACCATTTTTATTTTTGAGCCCTGATCGATATATCTGAAAGTGAAGTTTTCAATTTTATAATTCTGAATTTTCAGGGAAAGAGGTTCACTTTTACCTACTTTTTCTGTTTCTTTTTTATCTTTTAAGGCAATGTCAAAGTTTCCAACGCCATCTTTGTTGAAGATAATATTAATTAAACCATTTTGAGAACTGATTCCTTCAATGCTTAGAGGTTCTTCTTTTCCTTTAAAAAGCTCCTTGATACTCATTTTTAAATCCAGTTCGCCCAACGAAACCAAAGTATCTCCTTCAAACGGAGCTTTGTTGATGATAACTAACTTTTCAATTGAAACGTTAGCATTCGGGAAATTTTTAAACAAACTTAAATCAGCATCCGCAAAACTTACTTTTGCATCAACACTTTCGTTGATGGCTTCGGCAATTTTGGCTTTAATCTGATCTTTAAAAAAATAAGGAATGGCAAATAAAGCCGCAATAAAAACTACGAGTACAATTCCGGTGATTTTTAGGATTTTCTTAAGCATATAAATAGAATTTGGGTTTAATGGTATAATTCGGTTGCTGTAAAAATAGTTTTTTTGATTGAGTTTAAAGATAAAGTTTTCCTAAAAATATAAGTAGTGAAGTTGTTGTTAGACATAAAAAATCCGCCTGAATATAGTTTCAAACGGATTTTTAATAGTTTTATGATTTTAGATTACTTTTTAATAAAAGCAATAATCTTATTTGTCATGATTTCTGAAACTGGTAAAGTTTCATTATTATAGCTTTCCATATTTGCCTGATTATCACCTTCGATATTTTTCATGATATGATTCATTTTATCCACAATCAATAGTTCCGCATTCCTGTTTGCCTGCGATAAAAGTTCGGCATCTTTTACGGTTACCTGCAAGTCCTTGTTTCCCTGAACAATCAAAATGGGAACAGTTATTTTTTTGATTTCAGTTTGAGGATCGTATTTAAACCATGAAATTAAATAGGGCTGAATACTCGCCCTAAAAAGAGAATTAAGCATCGGATCAACATTTTTTACCGTATTGCCGCTTTTCAGGCTATCAATAATTGGAAAAGTCAAATCGTTAAGCTGTGTGTTTGATTTTGATCCAATTTGTGTTTTTATCAATTTATCTGCTGATTCTCCCGGGCCTGCAATAGAAATGAATTTATTTGCTTTTGCTCCTGCAATCATTCCTATCAAGGAGCCTTCGCTATGCCCTATAACAATTATCTCAGAAAAACGCTTGTCCTGTTTTAATAAATTGATCCAGCTTTTAGCATCTTCCGTATAATTTTCAAATACCAGCGTTTCTTCTGAAATTGCTGAAGCTTTGCTTTCTCCAATTCCTCTTTTATCATAACGCAACGATGCTATTCCATTTTTGGCAAGAGCTTCTGCCAGCATTTTCAACGAATTGTTTTTCATCATTGGATTATTTCCATTTCTGTCCGTTGGTCCCGAACCCGAAATCAGCAATGCTACTGGATGTTTCTTTGTCAGGTCCGGAGTTGTTAACGTTCCAAAAAGCTGATCGGTGTTAATTTTTAAAATTAACGGAGATTCCTTAAAAGTGGTTTCGTTTTTATCCTGAGCATTTACAAAGCTCAAAAATAAAATGGCAGCAAGAACAAATAGTTTTTTCATTTTCGAATGGAATTATTTGATATTTAATCCGAAAGGAAGCATCGCCTGAACTCCTTTTTGTTTTTGAAGTCTTTTAACCTGCTCAATAAGCATATAATTCTCTTCGCCAATTTCTTCTTTTAGAAAAGCTTCTTTTGATTGAGCAAAAGGGAGACCGGACAAAAGATCATTAAGATTTTTTTCATATTCAGGATAATTCTGTGTACTGTACGATTTTACTTTGGCAATTTTGGCCGCCTCAGCAATAGCATCTTTCAAACCTCCAATTTTATCCACCAAACCAATTTTTAAAGCTTCAGTACCAGACCAGACTCTCCCTTGTGCAATAGCGTCTACCTGTTCAAAAGTCATTTTTCGGCCTTCGGCAACGTGGGTTACAAATGTGTTGTAAATATGCTCAACGCTTTCTAATGTAAAAGCTTTGAATTCGTCGTCTACTGGCACAAACGGGCTGTAGTTGGCTGAATTTTCATGTGTTTCTACCTGTTCTGTATTTATCCCTAGTTTGTTTGCCAAAGGGCTGAAATTTGGTAAAATGCCAAAAACGCCAATAGAACCTGTAATGGTATTTTTTTCAGCAAAAATTTTATTGGCATTACAAGCAATATAATAGCCGCCTGAAGCTGCATAATTTCCCATAGAAACCACAACAGGTTTTACTTTTTTGGTGATTTCAATCTCTCTCCAGATTAAATCTGATGTAAGTGCGCTTCCACCCGGGCTGTCAATTCTTAATACAATAGCTTTTACATCCTCATTTTTTCTGGCATCCTGTAGGGAACGTCTCATAGAACCTTCACCAATTTGAGTAACATCGCCTTCACCGCTGCCAATTTCGCCCTGAGCATAAATAATTGCAATTTGATCGGTTGCTGTATTGGTCAAAGCTGTGGTAACGTAGTTTTGAGTATAATCTGAAATCGAGATCTTATTATATTCATCATCTCCTGTTACTTTTAATGCTTTTTTTATGGCATTGTGATAAACATCTTCATAAGCCACAATATCCACTAAACGCTGTGTTTTTGCCATTTCAGGAGTTCTCGCTAATAATCCGTTTGCAATTTCGTTTAATTTGGTAACGGGTATGTTTCTGCTTTCTGAAATATCAGCCACAACAGTAGACCAAATCGAATTTAAAAGCGCAGTAATTTGCTCCCTGTTGGCCTCGCTCATTTCATTTGCCAGGAAAGGTTCAACGGCACTTTTATATTTTCCGTGTCGGATAACTTCCATATGAATACCGGATTTATCCTGAAAATCTTTAAAAAACATTACTTCAGAAGAAAGTCCTTTGAACTCTAAATCTCCCGCAGGATTCAAATAAACGGTATTGGCTACCGAGTTCAGATAATATTCTTTTTGCGAAAAGGTATTGGCATATGCCCAAACAAATTTGCCTGATTTTTTGAAGCTTTCCAGTGCATTTCTCAAATCTTTGTATTGAGCAAGCCCTAAAGAAGATTCGTCATTTAATATTGAGATTCCCTTAATTTGGTCATCTGTTTTTGCTGCTTCAATAGCATTGATCACATCGCTTAGGCCAATTTCTCCGCTCTTAGAGAATTGTGTTACCCATGGATCTTTATATTTTCCGGCATAGTCATTATTAATTCCTTTTAAGTCTAATTCAATAACCGAATCGGATTTGACAGTAACGCTGTTGTCACTTCCAAAAATAGTTCCGATTAGGATTACTCCAAAAAAGAATAACATAATAAAGACAAAAATACCAATAACTGTGGCAATTACATTTCCTAGAAATTTCATAAATACTTTTTTTAAATAAGTAGTAAAAGGGGCTGCTTTGTTACAGTTTGTGTGACTAAATTTTAAATTGTACAAACCGCCGCTACACAAATATATTGTTAATTCTAAAATAGTTTTAGTTAATTTGCATTAATTATGAAATCACAGCATCAGATCGTTTTATCTATAGGCAGCAATCAGGGAAATCGGTTGGAAAACATCGAAAGTTGTATCAATTTAATACATCAGGAGATTGGAACAGTAATTCAGGTTTCGAAATTGTATGAAACGCCCGCCTGGGGATTCGAAAGTGATGCTTTTTATAACTGTGCCTTACTTTTACACAGTTATTCTTCGGCACAAAAAATCCTGAATCAGGTACTGAAAGTAGAAAAACAATTAGGCCGTATCCGTTCTGACCAGCAAGGGTATCAATCCCGAATTATTGATGTCGATTTGATTATTTTCGATGATCAGATAATTGACTCAGAAAAGCTGAATATTCCGCATCCGCTAATGCAAAACCGAAAGTTTGTTTTATTGCCCATGCAGGATTTGAAATTGAACTGGAAACATCCGGTTTTTCAAAAAACAGTTTCCGAATTAATTGCAATTACACCCGATGATAGTGTTTGCAAAGTGGTTAATGATTTAAAAATTCCGTTGGAGAAAATTCCGTTGGAGCAATTTAATTATATTGCTTTTGAAGGAAATATTGGTGCCGGAAAAACAACTTTGGCACAAAAAATTGCCGAAGATTTTAATGCAAAAACAGTATTGGAGCGTTTTGCCGATAATCCGTTTTTGCCAAAATTTTATAAAGATCAAAACCGATATGCTTTTCCGTTGGAGATGTCTTTTCTAGCTGATAGGTATCAGCAGCTATCTGATGATTTGGCACAATTTGATTTATTTAAAGATTTTGTAATTGCAGATTATCATATCTTTAAGTCACTTATTTTTGCAAAAATAACACTTGCCGAAGACGAATATCGCCTATATCGAAACTTATTTGATATTATCTACAAAGAAATGCCAAAGCCGGATTTATATGTTTATTTATATCAGAGTACAGACCGATTGCTTCAGAACATTAAGAAAAGAGGACGAAATTACGAACAAAATATCTCGGCAGATTATTTAGATAAAATCAACAACGGCTATTTGGATTACATTAAATCACAAACGAATTTGAATGTTTTGATAATTGATGTTTCGGATCGTGATTTTGTGAAGAAGCACGAAGATTATCTATTTATTTTAGATGAAATTCAGAAGAAAATTAGATAAATATGTTAGATAATTGCACGAAATTAGATAAGCATGATTTTTTTTATAAAAAGAATTCCTTTTAAACCTTGTAATTTTTTTAAAATCATCTAATTTCTATCGACTCTTTTTAATTAAAAATTAAGTTTTTTAAATAAATCCCAAACAACAATTCCTGCACTTACAGATATATTTAAGGAATGTTTAGTTCCTAATTGCGGAATTTCGATGCAGCCATCGCAAATAGCTACTGCTTCCTGCGCTACACCATAAACTTCATTTCCGAAGACTAAAGCGTATTTTTGATTTTTTTCAACAGTAAAATCCTGAAGAAAAATGGAACTTTCAACCTGTTCAATGGCTAGTGTGAGTACGTTTTCTTTCTTAAGGCTTTCAATCACTTCTAATACATTTTCATGGTGTTCCCACGCAACAGTTTCGGTAGCACCAAGAGCGGTTTTATGAATTTCTTTATTAGGAGGAGTAGCTGTAATGCCGCAAAGAATTATTTTTTCGATCAAAAAAGCATCGGCGGTTCTAAATACTGAGCCTATATTGTGCAGACTGCGAATGTCATCTAATACTATAATTAGAGGTGTTTTGTCTGATTTTTTAAAATCATCAATTGTTTTTCTGTCCAGTTCGCTATTTTCAAGTTTTCTCATTGGTTTTTGAATTCAGGTCATAAAAAAAGCTTCCAAAGATAAGGAAGCTTTTTCGTTTATTTAATGTTGTTTTTCAGATTAGCTTTTTACAGGAGCTGGTAAAACAGTACCTTTAATAGTTAATGTTTTTGTTGGTTGTCCTTCAGCATTAGAAGAAACAGTTACAGTTTTCGTGAATGCACCAACTCTGTCAGTAGCATATTTTACGCCAATAATACCTTTAGCTCCCGGAGCAATTGGTTCTTTTGGAGTTGTTGGTACAGTACAGCCACAAGATCCCTGAGCACTAGTAATAATTAATGGCTTTGTTCCGTTGTTTACAAAAACAAACTGACGGTTACCATCAGCATTGTGGGCGATAGTTCCGTAGTCAATTGTTTCGTTTTCAAAAACCATTCCGGCTCCCTGAACTTTAGCAACTTTAGCTGTAGCAGCTTTTTTTGTACTTTGAGCATTAGAAACTGTAATTCCAGCTACAGCCAGCATAGCGAATAAAATTATTTTTTTCATCTTTTTAAGAGTCTTTGTTTTAATGAAGAACAAATCTATGTAAAAATCTCAAATGTCCGCATAAAAATACCTTAAAAATATTTTAATTTTTGAAGGATTTCCTTATTACTTCAAAATATTATAAATTCGCTGACGTAAAATTTTATTTAAAAAACAATAATTTGGCAGCAAAAGAAAAAGTGGTGAAAGAAACACCTTTAATGAAACAGTACAACGAAATCAAGAGAAAATATCCTGATGCATGTTTGCTTTTCAGAGTAGGTGATTTTTATGAAACCTTCGGAGAGGACGCCATCAGAGCTTCTAAAATTCTTGGCATAACTTTGACTAAAAGAGGAGCAGGTTCTGAAACCGAAACAGCTTTGGCAGGTTTTCCGCATCATTCTATTAATACCTATTTGCCAAAATTAGTTAAGGCCGGACTTCGTGTGGCCATTTGCGATCAGCTTGAAGATCCAAAAATGACAAAAACTATTGTGAAACGTGGCGTTACTGAATTAGTAACTCCCGGGGTTTCTTTAAATGATGAGGTTTTACAATCTAAATCAAACAACTTTTTAGCATCAGTTTATTTCGCTAATAAAAATATCGGAATTTCCTTTTTGGATGTTTCAACAGGAGAGTTTTTAACAGCTCAGGGAAATGCAGAATACATAGATAAATTATTGCAGAATTTTAATCCAAGTGAGGTTCTGGTTCCTAAGAATAACAAAGGTGATTTTAAAGCTGCTTTTGGAGATGATTTTCATAGCTTTTATTTAGAAGACTGGATTTATAAAGAAGATTATGCTTTAGAAACTTTGACAAAACATTTTCAAACCGTTTCTTTAAAAGGTTTTGGTGTAGAAGAACTTAGAGAAGGTATTGTGGCTTCCGGAGCAATTTTATACTATTTGTCCGAAACACAGCACAATCGGGTGCAGCATATCACAGCTATTCAGCGTATTGCTGAGGATGCTTACGTTTGGATGGATCGTTTTACCATCAGAAATTTAGAATTATATCACAGTTATAATCCAAATGCAGTTACGCTGTTGGATGTAATCGACAGAACGCTTTCGCCAATGGGTGGGCGTTTGCTAAAAAGGTGGCTGGCTTTACCATTAAAAGACAGTAATAAAATAAAGGGACGTCATGACGTGGTTTCGTATTTGAAATCAAATCCTGAGATTTTACATGACATTCAGTATCAAACCAAGCAAATTTCAGATTTAGAGCGTTTGATTTCTAAAATCGCGGCAGGAAAAGTTTCGCCTCGGGAAATTGTTTATTTGAAGGAATCCCTGGATGCGATTATTCCAATTAAAACTTTAGCATTGCAAAGTCCGCAGGAAGCAGTTAAAATTATTGGAGACAGTTTGCATGCCTGTGATTTATTAAGAGAGAAAATCAAAATCACTTTAAATCAGGATGCACCGGTAGCTATTTCAAAAGGAAATGCGATTGCAAAAGGAATTAGTGAAGAATTAGACGAGTTGCGTGCTATTTCAACTTCCGGAAAAGAATTTTTGGAAGGAATCGAAAGAAGGGAGTCAGAGAGAACCGGAATTTCTTCTTTGAAAATTTCGTTTAATAATGTTTTTGGTTATTATATCGAAGTTAGAAACACTCATAAAGATAAAGTTCCGGAAGAATGGATTCGTAAACAGACTCTGGTAAATGCCGAGCGTTATATTACCGAAGAATTAAAAGAATATGAAACCAAAATTTTAGGTGCTGAAGAAAAAATCCATAAAATTGAAACAGAACTTTTCGAGCAATTAGTGGCCTGGATTGCAACATATATCAAACCGGTTCAGATGAATGCTAATTTAGTAGCACAATTAGATTGTTTGTGTTCCTTTACACAATTAGCGGTTGAAAACAAATATGTATGTCCGGAAATTGATGAAACTTTTGAACTGGAAATCAAAAACGGAAGACATCCTGTGATTGAGAAACAATTACCTGTGGGAACACCTTATATTGCAAATGATGTTTATTTGGATAGGGAAGCACAGCAAATCATCATGATTACGGGTCCGAATATGTCCGGTAAGTCCGCTATTTTAAGACAGACGGCTTTAATTGTATTGTTGGCTCAAATGGGCAGTTTTGTTCCGGCAGACAGTGTGAGAATGGGAATTGTAGATAAAATTTTTACCAGGGTAGGAGCTTCTGATAATATTTCGATGGGAGAATCGACTTTTATGGTTGAAATGAATGAAACGGCTTCTATTTTGAATAATATCTCAGACAGAAGTTTGGTTTTACTGGATGAAATTGGAAGAGGAACGAGTACGTATGATGGAATCTCTATTGCATGGGCTATTGCCGAATTTTTACACGAACATCCGGGAAGAGCAAAAACATTATTTGCAACGCATTATCATGAGTTGAATGAAATGACAGAATCCTTGCCAAGAATCCAGAATTATAATGTGGCTGTAAAAGAATTAAAAGATAACGTTCTTTTTATTCGTAAACTGGTAAAAGGGGGAAGTGCTCACAGTTTTGGAATTCATGTAGCAAAAATGGCAGGAATGCCACAAACTGTTATTTTGAAAGCACAAAAACTTTTAAAAAAACTGGAAAAGAATCATTCCAGCGATGCGTTAAATGGTGTGAAAGCAGCCAATGACGAAATGCAAATGAGTTTCTTTAATTTAGATGATCCTTTGCTGGAAGAAATAAAAGAAGAGATTATGAGTCTTGATATAAACTCAATTACACCGGTTGAGGCACTCATGAAACTTAATGAGATTAAAAGAATGCTTGTTAAGAAATAATTTTTGGATTTAAAGTTTAGGTTATCAGAAAGTTATAAAATAAGTATGATTTTTTTTTGAAAAAGGCTTGTTTAATTGAATAAATGTCCTAAATTTGCACTCGCAATACAGAACAAATCAAGTATTGCAGTTCTTACTAGAATTTGAAACGCGAAAATAGCTCAGTTGGTAGAGCGCGACCTTGCCAAGGTCGAGGTCGCGGGTTCGAGCCCCGTTTTTCGCTCAAAACCATATAATGCTCGGATGGTGAAATTGGTAGACACGCTGGACTTAAAATCCAGTGAACAGCAATGTTCGTGCGGGTTCAAGTCCCGCTCTGAGTACTAAAGCCTCTTCTTTTGAAGAGGCTTTTTTTATTGTGTTAACTTGTGCTTAAAAATAAATTTGCGAAGTAAATTTATTTGGCTAATCAACAATCAACAATCAATATGGGTGCTTTTGTAATTAGTAAAAGGTTCAATGATGAATACAAATTTGTATTTACTTCCAGAAAAGGGAAAGTTATATTTACAAGTTTGAGTTATGAGTTGAAGTTTGAATGTGAAGAGGATATTCAGAACTTCAAAGTGAATATTGAGCAGGCTAAATTTTTAAAATTTAAAGGTTCGGGAGGAAAGTATTTCTTTAAATTGATGTTGGGTGAAGTTCATTTTGCAACAAGTCGTAAATATACTACAGAATTGCTTTTGCAGAAGGGTATGAGGGAAATTGTATTGTACGCTTTTAAAGCAGAGATCCTGGATTTCTCATCAAATGATTCAATTTTTGAAGATGAAATAATTGCTGAAGCTGGAGTGGAATAAAAAAAAGTGTTTTGCTAGGTGCAAAACACTTTTTTATTTGGATTTAATCATAAAAAAAACCATCTCAAGGATGGTTTAAATTTTTAGAGCTGTGTCTAATTATTTTGCAGCTTCTTCAACTTTTTCAGCAGTAGAATCAACTACAGCAGCAGCAGAATCAACTACAGCAGCAGCAGAATCAACTACAGCAGCAGCAGAATCAACAACTACAGCTGAAGAATCAGCAGCAGCAGCATCAGCAGAAGCGTCAGCTTTTTTACAAGATACAACAGTTAAAACAGCAACAACAGCTAAACTTAAAAATACTTTTTTCATCTTACTTTATTATAAAAGGTTAATTATTAATTCGAGGCAAAGATATAAATTTTTTAATATGTAAAATATTTTTTTATTTTTTTTTTAAAATATTTTCCTTCACTTCTCGGTTTTTTTATTTATCAAATAATATGCCAGAATTCACACATGGTTATAATATTGCTTTATTTTTTGTAAATTTTGTTTTTTATTGAATATTCAAAAGGCAATTAGCGATTATGGTTTGTTTGATTGTGATTTGTTTAGTTTTTATTGGTTATTTCTATATTTAAAAAACAATAATATAAAGATTATTTTTTATTTTTCTGCTTTAAGAGATCGTTTAACTAAATACATCGATTTAATTATTTTATAAAATGCTTTTTAGAATAGTATTGGTTGCTCCTTTATTGTCCTGAATGTAAGATTTGCAAATTCTTCCCTTTTCTTCAAGGAAATTCTTATCTGAAAGCATATGGTTAATGGTCTGTTTTAATTCTCCTTTACTAGAAATAACCATGCAGCCCCCAAGATGAACCAATTCAATAGCTTCTGCAAATTTCGAATAATTAGGCCCAATAACAATAGGGATTCCGAAAGTTGCAGGTTCTAAAATATTGTGGATTCCGGGATTTCCAAAACCGCCGCCTACATAAGCAATTGTTCCGTAACTATAAATTTTAGTCAGTAAACCAACGGTATCAATAATAAAAACAGTGTACTCAGCTAAATTTTTATTTTCTTTTTCTGAAAATAAAACCGTTTTTTTTGTAATTGCGTTTTTTAGATTTTCAATTTGTTCTGTCTTTATATTATGAGGAGCAATAATGAATTTTACATTTGAAGGTGCCTGATTAATGTATTCGGTCAGTAAACTTTCATCTTTTGGCCAGGAACTTCCAATAACTATTGTGGGTTGATTATTTTTGAAGGTTTCAATAAATTCAAGTGTATTATCTCTGTCTAAAATTGTATTGACCCGATCAAAACGAGTGTCACCGGAAACTATTACGTTATGAAATCCGATCGTTTCGATTTTTATTTTAGAATCTTCATTCTGAACAAAAAAATAAGTAAAAGTTTCTAAGGCTTTTCTGTAAAATCCGCCATACCATTTAAAGAACATTTGATTGTCCCTAAAAATCCCTGAAATTAAATAGGTAGGTATTTTTAATTTTTTTAGCTCTCTCAAGTAATTAAGCCAAAATTCATATTTAATAAAAAAAACCAATTCAGGATGAACTAATTTCAAAAACTGCTTTGCATTGCTTTTAGTGTCAAGAGGAAGATAAATAGTAATATCTGCAACGGTATTATTTTTCCTGACTTCGTATCCAGAGGGTGAAAAGAATGTAACAATGATTTTATGTGCAGGATATTTTTCTTTGATTTTCTCAATTACAGGAAGACCTTGTTCGTACTCGCCAAGTGAAGCCGAATGAAACCAGATCGTTTTATCTTCGGGTTTTATTTTATCTTCCAGAATGGCAAAAATATTTTTTCGGCCATCTACGAAAAGTTTCAATTTTGGACTGAAAAGAGCCGCTATTTTAAGAAAAAAACCAGTAATTGAAATGAGTAAATTGTATAGGAAAAGCATCTGTTTGTTTTTGAGGCTAAAATACGTTTCTTTCGATTATTTTCATTGTTTGAAGGTATTAAATAACTATTTTTGCTTCGTTTTAAAGATTTGATGTAAAGCCGAATCTTCAGATTTAAATAAGAAAGATAAATGAAAAAAATTCAAATGGTTGACTTAAAAAGTCAATACGAGAAAATAAAAACTACTGTTGATGCTTCTATTCAGGAAGTTTTAGATACAAATACTTATATAAACGGACCTTTGGTTCATCAGTTTCAAAAAAATCTTGAAGATTATTTAGGAGCAAAACATGTTATTCCTTGTGCGAATGGAACTGATGCTCTACAGATTGCCATGATGGGATTGGATTTAAAGCCAGGGGACGAGGTTATTACTGCCGATTTTACTTTTGCTGCAACTGTTGAGGTTATTGCTTTGTTAAAATTGACTCCGGTTTTGGTTGACGTCGATATCACAAACATGAACATTGATATTGAAGCGATAAAAAAAGCAATCACGCCAAAAACTAAAGCGATTGTTCCGGTACATTTATTTGGACGTGCTGCTAATATGGATGCGATTATGGAAATTGCTACAGAACATAATTTATATGTAATCGAAGATAATGCCCAGGCTATAGGTGCTGATTATATTTCTAAATCGGGTACAAAAAGCAAAGTAGGGGTTATTGGTCACGTTGCCGCAACTTCTTTTTTTCCGTCTAAAAATTTAGGCTGTTATGGAGACGGTGGAGCAATTTTTACCAATGATGATAAATTGGCGCACATTATCCGCGGTATTGTAAATCACGGAATGTATGAGCGTTATCATCACGATGTTGTAGGAGTAAATTCCCGTTTAGATAGTATTCAGGCTGGAGTTTTAAATGCAAAATTGTCGCTTTTGGATGAATATAATGAGGCACGACGTTTGGCTGCGACGAAATATAATGCCGCTCTCGCTGGAAATGAGCATATCATTACGCCTGAATTTGATGCAAATGAAAACGATCATGTTTTTCATCAATATGTGTTAAGGATAGTGGATGCAGATAGAAATGCTTTAATGCAGCATTTATTGGATAAAGGAATTCCGTGCGCGATTTACTACCCAATTCCGCTGCATTCTCAGAAAGCTTATGCTGATTCTCGTTATAAAGAAGAATATTTTCCTGTAACAAATCAGTTAGTGAAAGAAGTAATTGCTTTGCCAATGCATACCGAACTGGATGATGAGCAGATTAAATTTATCACAGATTCTGTTTTGGAATTTTTGAAATAAATAATTATTCTTAAAAAACTTAGAAGCCAAATTATCAAATGATAGTTTGGTTTTTTGTTTAAATTAATCCACCTTTTTAAAAACTAAAAGCTGTTTTCCTGATGAATTTGAAAGAGATAATCTATTGTCTTTAAGAGAGTAAGTAGTAGTGCTTTGAAGAGCTTTTGTAAAATCATTTTCCTTATTTCCTTTTGGACAATAGGCCATTAAAGTTGAAATTACATCAGTAAATCTTAGCAAATCTTTTTCATAAAATATAGTTCTGGTAAAAGTATTGCATCTCCAAACCCCCATAAATCTGTATTTCTTCAGCGTAGATTTCAATTCAGGGTAATTCTTTTTGGAATCTATCATAAAATTTTAGATCCATTTAATTCTTCTAAAACCCAGATGTCGTGCAAACGATAATCAGTGATGTATTTTTTGCAGCCTTCTATCTTTTGGAAATTAGTTTATGTATTGTTCTCAATTTCAATTCAAACTTTATAGGGAGAAATTACTCCGAATATATAATTCTGACAGTCAGTTTGCTGAATAGAAATTACAATACTTAACAGTTCTATTATTTTTCTTATATGTTTTTACATTGACATCCATTGTCCTGATTGGTTAACTGATGAAAAGCTTAGGTTTTCTTTTCCTGGGATAAGCGAGGTAAAAGCAAATTTTTTCCTTTCCAATTTATAATTGCCAGGAAGGTTCGTTTCCTGTTGCGCTAAAATAAGTAGTACTATCTTCTTCAGATCTGCTTTCAGAAGCAGTTCGAATTGAGTTTGTTGGATTGGCGGATTTGCGGCTACATACTAATGAAAATGTGATGAGTAAAATTAAGTACTTTTTCATATAAAGTAATTTAGATATAAATTTAAAAGCTTGATTATGTATTAAGTGCAGATAGCACTATCATAGTTGTATACTCAAATTTAAGGAAAATAGTACACATGAAATAATTTTGAAAATATCCTGAAATCAAAAATTGTAATACTTATTGGTCATACGACAAACTACGTATTTAGAAGAATTCTATTTAATAAAAAAATTACGTAAATAAGTATTTTGTATAAGTATAAATACTTATATTTGCGTAGTAATACTTAATTAAAGAAATCATGATTAAAGTAATAGTAGTTGGAAACGGGATGGTAGGTTATAAATTCTGTGAAAAATTTATAGCGAAATCGGGACAGGAAAATTATCAAATTACCGTGTTTGGAGAAGAGCCAAGACGTGCTTATGATCGTGTTCACTTAAGTGAATACTTTGGAGGGAAAACGGCAGATGATTTGTCATTATCAACAAGTGATTGGTACGCAGAAAATAATATTACTTTAAATACTTCTGAGTTAATTACTGATATTAACAGAGGAGAAAAAACGATTCATACGCATTTAGAAAAAACGCATAAGTATGATTACTTAGTACTTGCAACGGGGTCTTCAGCTTTTGTTCCTCCAATTGATGGGGTGGAAAAAGAAGGTGTTTTTGTATACCGTACCATTGAAGATTTAGATGCAATTATGGCGTATGCCAAAAAAATAAAACAAAAAGGATGCAGTGAAGCCGCTGTTTTAGGTGGAGGACTATTAGGTCTTGAAGCCGCAAAAGCAGTTCGTGATTTAGGATTGAATCCTCATGTTGTAGAATTTGCTCCGCGTTTGATGCCAAGACAGCTTGACAAAGGAGCGAGTGATATGCTGCAGTCTAAAATTGAGGAGTTGAATATTGGTATTCATCTTAATAAAGCAACGCAATATATTGACGGAAAAGAATGTATAACGGGAATGATGTTTGCCGATGATGAGTTGTTAAAAGTTGACATGTTGGTTATTTCTGCCGGAATTAAACCGCGTGATGAACTGGCTAGAGTTTCGGGACTTGAAGTTGGTTTGCGTGGTGGAGTTGTGGTAAACAATCAGATGCAAACATCAGATCCTTCTATTTATGCGATCGGTGAAGTAGCTTTATACAATCAAATGATTTACGGACTGGTTGCTCCTGGTTACGAAATGGCCGATGTTGCCGCAGAGCAAATCTTAAATGGCTCTAAAACCATGAGAGAAACCATTGACATGTCGACACAATTGAAGTTAATTGGTGTTGAAGTTGCTAGTTTTGGTGATCCTTTTATCGAAAACGATGACGTAACCGCTATTATTTATGAAAATAAATTGTCAGGAGTTTATAAAAGAATCAATGTTACTAAAGATTCTAAAACCTTATTAGGTGGAATTTTAGTGGGAGATTCAAGCGATTATAATTCACTTTTCCAAATTTACAGTAATGCAATGGCATTGCCTAAAAATCCTGAAGATTTGATTTTAGGATCAAGAGACGGCTCTGAGGGTTCAAGTATGGGGGCAATGGATTTACCTGATACTGCCGTAATTTGTTCTTGCGAAAATGTTACAAAAGGAGCAATCTGCTGTTCTATTTTAGATGAAAGCTGTTCAACTCTTTCAGATGTTGTGAAGCTTACTAAAGCAACTTCAGGATGTGGAGGCTGTAAGCCAATGGTTTGTGACTTGGTAAAGGCGGCTCAGAAATCAATGGGTAAAGAGGTAAAAGAGGTTATCTGCGAACACTTCAGTTATACACGTCAGGAATTATTTGATTTGGTAAAAATTAATAAATACGAAAATTTTTATGATGTTCTGGATCATCACGGAAAAGGGGATGGCTGTGAGGTTTGTAAACCTGTTGTTGCTTCAATTTTCTCCAGTATTTATAACGATACGGCTAACAAACACGTTACAACTCAGGATACCAATGATAGATTTTTGGCAAATATTCAAAGAAACGGAACCTATTCTGTTGTACCAAGAGTTGCCGGTGGCGAAATTACTGCTGAGAAATTAATCGTAATTGGACAAGTTGCAAAACAATTTGATTTATATACCAAAATAACAGGAGCTCAGCGTGTTGACTTATTCGGAGCACATTTAGATGATCTTCCTAAAATCTGGAAGGTTTTAATTGATAATGGTTTTGAAAGTGGTCATGCTTACGGAAAATCATTACGTGCGGTAAAGAGCTGCGTAGGAAATGCATGGTGCCGTTACGGAATGGATGACAGCGCCGGTTTTGCTATCGAATTGGAAAACAGATATAAAGGAATTCGTTCTCCGCACAAGCTAAAAGGTGGAGTTTCGGCTTGTATTCGTGAATGTGCCGAAGCAAGAGGAAAAGATTTTGGTTTGATTGCCGTTGAAGGTGGTTGGAATTTATACATAGCCGGAAACGGAGGAGCTAATCCAAAACATGCTGTTTTATTGGCTGAACAAATTGATAAAGAAACCGTTATCAAATACATGGACCGCTTTTTAATGTATTATATCAGAACAGCTGGTCCGCTAATCAGAACATCAACATGGTTGGAAAAACTGGACGGTGGTTTAGATTATCTGAAAGAAGTAATCATCGAAGACAGTTTAGGACTTTGTGAAACATTAGAAGCTGAAATGCAGACTTTGGTAAATACTTTTGAGTGTGAATGGAAACAAGTTCTTGAAAAACCAAGATTATTGAAACGTTTCAGCCATTTTGTGAACTCGGATGAGAAAGATGATAATATCGCTTTTGTTCCGTTGAGAGATCAAAAAATGCCAAAAGCATGGTCATAAATTTAATATTTAACACGTAGCAACATAGATTTTATAAACTTAAAAAGACTTTACATCATGTAGCGATAGGTGAGAAACAAGTTTCTTTTTGAGTTCCTTTTCCAATAATTAAAATCTATGTTGCTATGTGTTTAAAAAAGTTTTAAAAAATATATTAACGTTTGCTGTCCTCTTACCCTCTTTTTTACTGCGCCATCAAACTCTCTTGATTGTAAAGGGAGGGATAAGAACACAGATTTAAAAATACAACCAAAAATGGAAGAAATTTTAAGCCAATACGAAACAGTTCATCCAAGTGATGCCAAAATATGGTTCAAAGCCGGCAATGTGAGTGATTTTCCAACCAATCGTGGGGGTTGCATCAAATACAAAAACAAACAAATTGCGATTTTTAATTTTGCACGCCGTAACGAATGGTATGCTTGCCAAAACGCCTGTCCTCATAAAATGGAAATGGTATTGTCAAGAGGGATGACAGGTTCTACCGAGGATATTCCTAAAATTGCCTGCCCAATGCACAAAAAAACATTTTCATTAGTGGATGGTTCAAACCTGAATGGTGACGATGATTTAAAAATTGCAACATATCCAATTAAGATCGTTGAAGACGAAGTATTCGTTGGCTTTTTGGATTAATTATGTATATTTGAAAATATATTTTCAGTAAAAAATGAATACACCTTTCCAGAAAGCAAGCGAGTGGATTGATGCCGAAAACGCTCAGGATCCAAACATTGAAACAGATCAGAATATCGAATATCCAAAAGAGCTTTTATACTCAAACAGGATGTATGAAAAACTGATGCAATTTTGCCCTGAAGCTTCGGAAGAGGTTCAGATTGCTTCAAAAGCACAGCATATCTGCCGATGGAAGGTAGCTCGCGAATCCTACCCAATGGATCGCGTAGGATACTTAAGATGGAGAGAAGATTTAAAAAAGTTTCATGCTAAAACTACAGCCGAAATTTCAGAAAAGGCAGGGTATGATCAGGCTTTTATTGATCGTGTTTCTTTTTTGATCGAAAAAAAATTACTTAAAAAAGATACCGAAACCCAATTGCTTGAAGACGTCATTTGTTTAGTATTTCTGGATTATTATCTGGAGCCTTTTGTTGAAAAGCATGATGAGGAAAAACTCAAAAATATCATCAAAAAAACCTGGGATAAAATGTCTGAGAAAGGACATCAGGAAGCCTTGAAAATCAATTATTCCGAAGAAAATTTAAATTTGATAAAAGCATCTTTAGGATTATAATCTGATTTATATGAAGAAAGGCAATCAGGAAGTTGCAGACAAAATTACATTCAAAAATTTACGGCGTTTGTATTTTTTTGCACTCTGGACTATTGCTATAACCATTATTTTAAGTCAGCTTTTAATTCAGTACAATTTAAAACAACAGCTCAGCGATTCTAAAATCATCAACATTTCCGGGAAACAAAGGATGTTAAGCCAAAGGATTACCAAAGAAGTTTTGATTTTAAATTTTGTTTCTGATGCTTCTCCCAAAAAGGAGATCGCACATGTTCGAAATGTTTTATCACTTTGGCAAATCAACCAGGATGCATTAGAAAATGGCAGCGACAGTCTTGCTTTTCCTAAAGAAAAAAGTGAAGCACTTTCTAAATTATATGCAGAAATAAAGCCGAGTTTCAATAACGTAGTGGAGTCGGTGAATTTGTTCCTTTTAAATTTAGAACAAAAAAACAACGCTGTAGACAATCAAAAACTGGTACAGAAAATTCTAAAAAACGAAGGAATATTTCTTTCGAAAATGAATGAAATTGTAAGCCAATATGATAAAGAAGCACATGAAAAGGTAACGGAACAGCGTACAACCGAATATTGGATTTTCGGATTTACGTTGCTTGTTTTGCTTTTAGAATTTTTGTTCATCTTTAAACCCACCAACAAAAAAGTTGAAAGACTTATAGCCAAGCTTTTAGCTTCTGAAAAGAAAGCTTTAAAATTGGCGTATGACACTGAAATCATCAGTGAAATTAAGGAGAATTCTGTAAAAGAGTTAAAATCGCTTAATTATGCGATGGAAAATACCTTGCTCTATTGCCGTATTGCACCCGACGGCTCTATTATTCACGTAGGTGAAAAATTTGCAAAGCTTTTAAATTATACCAAATTTTCTTCGAATAAAACTTTTTCGCAGATTTTAACGATCGATGAAAAAGAACAGCTTAACATAGATCGTATCATTTTTGAGAAGCAAAGAAGTGGCTGGCAGGGCGAAGTTAAAATTCACAATAAGGAAGGCCAAACTATATGGCTGGATTTATCAATGGTGCCGGTAATGATTAAAAAGGACGAATTAGAACTTTTAATTGTTTGTTTTAATATCACCGAACGTAAAAAAGCACAGCGAGAAGTAGAACGCCTGAATATTGAAAACAGTACCGAAAAAATCAATCAGCAAAAGATCATTTCCAGTAAAATTGTTGAAAATCAGGAAAACGAACAAAACAGAATTGCCAAAGAAATTCACGACGGAATAGGGCAGATGCTAACCGGATTGAAATTTAGCCTGGAAAGTATTAATCTGGACGACAAAGAAAAATCGGCACAGAAAATAGAATACCTGAAAAAATTATCACTTGATATTATTAAAGGAGTAAGAACCGCGACTTTTAACCTGATGCCGCCAGAATTAAGTGATCACGGAATCGTTTCTTCAATTGCAAAATTAACACAGGAACTTTCTAAGCTTACAGGAAAAGAAATTCTGTTTTATAACAAAACCGATTTTGACCAGCGTTTAGATTCTTTGATTGAAATTAATATTTACCGTCTAACCCAGGAAGCAATTAATAATGCGATAAAGTATGCAGAATCAACGCATATAATTGTGCAGATGTCTCACAGTGAAACCTTATTAAGTATTATTGTTGACGACAACGGAAAAGGTTTTGATAAGACAAGTGTTGATAAAAAACGAAATAGTGAGTCCGGAATGGGATTGTTGTTTATGAATGAAAGAATTCAATACATCAACGGACGTGTCTTTATAAATTCCATTGTGGGAGAAGGAACCAGAATTACTTTTAATATTCCGATTTCGAAAATTGAAAATTAGATAATCTGGAAATGTGCAAATGAGATAATTTGTCCATTGGATCAATATATAAATTGAGGCATTCCAAAAAAAAATCTGCTGAATCTGTAAAATCTGCTTGAAAAACTTTTATTTTTTTCGGTTTAATTGAAATAAAACTTCGCGTCCTTTGCGAATTCTTTGCGGTTAAATATAAATTGTGTAGACGCACTGCAGTGCGCCTCTACACTAAGACATGGGGATAGAACTTTGCGGTTAAAAACATTTTTCCCTACTTTTACTTCTCCAACATTACAATATTCCAAAATGAAAATACTACTCCTTGGTTCAGGTGAATTAGGCAAAGAATTTGTCATAGCTGCACAACGAATCGGACAAACCATAATTGCAGTTGACAGTTACGAAAACGCCCCGGCCATGCAGGTTGCCCACAATTTTGAAGTCATCAACATGCTGGATGGCGAAGCTTTAGACCGAATAGTAGCCAAACATAACCCCGACTTTATAGTTCCGGAAATAGAAGCCATTCGTACAGAACGTTTTTATGATTACGAAAAGCAGGGAATCACCGTTGTTCCTTCTGCGAAAGCAGCTAACTTTACCATGAATCGTAAAGCTATTCGTGATTTGGCATCAAAAGAATTAGGATTAAAAACCGCCAAATATCAGTACGCAACTTCTTCCGAAGAATTGCAAAAAGCGGTTCAGGAAGTTGGAATTCCTTGTGTGGTAAAACCTTTAATGTCTTCTTCAGGAAAAGGACAATCGACTATTAAAAGTGAAAGTGATATTGAAAAAGCATGGCAATATGCTGTTGCGGGTTCGCGAGGTGATGTTATTGAAGTGATTGTAGAAGCTTTTGTCGATTTTCATTCGGAGATTACACTTTTAACGATTACGCAAAATAACAATCCAACTTTATTTTGTGCGCCAATCGGTCACAGGCAAGAACGTGGTGATTATCAGGAAAGCTGGCAGCCTGCTTTAGTTTCAGAAAAAGATTTGTATGAAGCTCAGGATATGGCCGAAAAAATTACCGAAGCTCTTGGCGGAGCAGGGCTTTTTGGTGTGGAATTTTTCTTAACAAACGAAGGTGTTTATTTCTCTGAGCTTTCTCCTCGCCCGCATGATACCGGAATGGTAACTTTGGCCGGAACGCAAAATTTCAACGAATTCGAATTGCATTTACGTGCGATTTTAAGTCTTCCAATTTTTGAAATTACTTTAGAAAAATCCGGAGCGAGTGCTGTAATTTTAGCCTCAGAAGATTCAACTAATCCAACGTTTACCGGAATTGAAAAAGTAGCTGCTTTACCGAAAACCGATTTTAGAATCTTCGGCAAGCCCTCTTCAAGACCTTATAGAAGAATGGGAGTTGTCCTGTCTTATGACACACTTTCGACTCCAGTAAACGAAGTCACAGAACGCGCCAAAGAAACGGCAAAATTAATAACTGTAAATTCTTAAACTATGAAAAACATATTATTGGCGACATTCCTATTTATTGGAATCGCAGTTCAGGCTCAAAGTAAAAAGAAATATGATAAACCGACAATCGTGGAGGCTTCCTGTGGAGAATGTCAATTCGGAATGAAAGGTGAAAGCTGTGATTTAGCCATTCGAATTGACGGAAAAAGCTATTTTGTCGACGGAACAACGATTCACGATCACGGAGATGCACATTCAGAAAAAGGTTTTTGCAATGCGATCAGTAAAGCTTCTGTTACTGGAGAAATAGTCGGTAACAGATTTAAAGCAACTTTTTTTAAACTAATAGAAGATAAAAAATAATGGCATTGATTCTTGAAAACATTGCCAAACACGTTTCATTGACTCCGGATGAGCAGGCACTTTTTTTATCCAAATTAGATATGCATACTTACAAAGCCAAAACCATTTTATTAAATGCCGGTGAAGTTTGCAAGCACTCTTATTTTGTAAATTCCGGGATTTTAAGAAGTTTTAATATCAACGATAATATTGTCGAGCACGTTTTAGCCTTTGCTTGTCAAGGCTGGTGGATGAGCGATATGTACAGTTATTTTTCTCAAAAACCCGGGCAGCTTTTTATTGAAGTTTTAGAAGATGCCGAAGTTGTTTCGTTGTCCAAAGAAAATCAGGAACAATTGTATCTTGAAATTCCAAAACTGGAACGTTTCTTTAGAATTTTAATTGAAAATTCATTAGTAGCTAATCAGGAAAGGTTATTGGATAATTTGAGTTTGACAGCTGAAGAGCGGTTTGAGAAATTTTGTGAAAAATATGGTACATTGGTTCATAAAGTGCCTCAAAAGCAAATTGCTTCGTTTATTGGTGTTACACCTGAGTTTTTTAGTAAAATGAAGAGTAAAATGCTAAGGAAATAAATTTACAATTTAGAAAGCAGGTATTAGGAATTAATCATCACTTTTCTCATATCCTTCATAATAATAAGATTGCTCAATCCCTTTGAAAATAATTTCTCTGTTGTTTATTTCATCGGTTAGATTGTGAGAAAGAAGTGTTCTTATTTCAAGATCGTTAATAGGGCTTCTTTCCATAGCCTGCAAATAAAGTGTCTTGTCTACAAATTGCCAGTTGACAAGTTTTTTTAATCTGCTCTTCATCATCATGTCAAGCCATATTCTCATAGTTCTTCCGTTGCCCTCCATAAATGGATGTGCAATATTCATTTCGACATATTTGGCAATGATTTCATCAAAAGTACTTTCGGGCATTTGCTCAATTTTACCTAAAATTTCTGTCAGGTACAATGCAGTTGCAAAACGAAATCCTCCTTTTGATATATTTTTGGTTCTAATTTGTCCGGCGAAATCGTACAATCCTCCAAACAGGTAAAGATGTATTTGCTGAAGACTTTTAAATGTTCCTATTTCGATTGAATCAATATCGTTCGATTCAAACAAACGGTATGCCTTTTCGATGCTGATTTTATCTATATTTTTCATAGGAAAAATTATTCAAAAAATGTTATGTCTTAATTTATATCCTTTTAGATATGCTGGATAAGTTTCATTATATGCCAAAAATACTATTTTTTATTTTCACCCTATTTGAAAGGTAAACAATATCGTAAAAATCTTTCTTAATCTACATTAAGTGCTTTTCGTTGATGTTGGTGGTAAATTTGTACTATAAAAATAACAAAACATTTATCATCATGGAAAATATAGTATTGCACAAAGCAGAAACAAGGGGGAATGCAAATCACGGATGGCTTAACGCTTATCATAGTTTTAGTTTTGCAAGCTGGTACAATCCGGAAAGAATTCAGTTTGGGGCACTTCGCGTTTTGAACGATGACACAGTTGCAGGCGGAATGGGTTTTGGAACGCATCCTCACGATAATATGGAAATAATTACCATTCCGCTAGAAGGCGATTTGGCTCACAAAGACAGCATGGGGAATACTGAAATCATCAAAAATGGCGATGTTCAGGTCATGAGTGCCGGAACCGGAATTCAGCATAGTGAGTTTAACCCAAATGCAGATCAGCAGACTAAATTATTGCAAATCTGGTTGTTTCCAAACAAAAGAAATGTAGAGCCTCGTTACCAGCAAATTACTTTGGATGTTGCCGACAGACATAATAAACTGTCTCAGATTTTATCTCCAAATGCAGATGATGAAGGAGTTTGGATTCATCAGGATGCCTGGTTTAACATGGGGAATTTTGATGCCGGAATTGCAACAGAATATAAAATTAAAAAAGAAGGAAACGGAGTTTACGCTTTTGTTTTAAAAGGAAATGTAACGATTAACGGTCAGGAATTAAACACTCGTGATGCTGTTGGAATTTCAGGAACTGATATTTTAAATATAAAAGCAAATACAGATGCTGAGTTTTTATTGATGGATATTCCGATGAACTATTAATTCATTAAAAAAAATAATACCTGTACCGTGAAACGATAATTAATCTGTTAATCAGATTGTTATCGTTTTTTTTGTTTGCTTTCTTGAAAAGCTAAAAAAGAAAGACTAACTTTATAAATAGACCTAGTTGTGATCTGTACAGCCTAAAAAAAATCACATTTTATTTCTTAATCTAGGTTAAGTGCTTTAGGCTTACTGTCACCGTAACTTTGTCTTATCAAATGAAATTAATTATTTAAAAATAAAATTATGGGAATTACAAAATGGTCAGTTGACCCAACTCACTCAGAAATTGGTTTTAAAGTTAAACACATGATGTTTACGAATGTTTCAGGAAAATTTTTAACTTACGATGCGACTATCACTACAGACGGCGATGATTTCGAAAATGCAGCTATCGAATTTTCTGCTGATATTGCTTCTATCGATACGGCTAATGCAGACAGAGACAATCACTTGAAAAGCGGTGATTTTTTTGATGCTGAAAATCACCCAAAATTGACTTTCAAAGCTTCATCTTTCAAAAAAATCAATGATGAAAAGTATGAAATCACAGGAGATTTAAACATCAGAGGGGTTGCTAAAACAGTTGTTTTTCCGGTTGAATACAGCGGAATCCTGACTGATCCATGGGGAAATACAAAAGTAGGTTTAAGCATTGAAGGAAAAATAAACCGTAAAGACTGGGGTTTAAACTGGAACTCGGCTCTTGAAACTGGTGGTGTTTTGGTTGGCGAAGAAGTGAAACTGAACATTGAATTACAATTTGCTAAACAGGCTTAAGCAATTCAAAAGAGATTCAATATTCTAATACAATTTTTTTATGAATCGTTCCTAAGGAACTCTATTTGTCATACTTTGCTTTCAAAGGATTAAAATCCGTCGCTACAATATTTTTCGAGCCTAAGGCTCCTTATCTGAAAATTCCGTAGGAATGATTTATTTTATAGCAACGGATTTTAATCCGTTGGAAAAATGCGATTATTAAGGTGGAGTTCCGTAGGAACGTTTCATATAAGTTTCTATTTAAAATATAAAGAAACCTTTCAAACAAAAACCCTTCTTAAACTATTTGTCTAGAAGGGTTTCTTTATTTTGAATACTTTTATTTGAAGCTAAAATTAAGCATTCGCCGTAGCTGCTTCTTTATCAATTTTACCAATCAAACCAGCTAACACTTTTCCTGGTCCAACTTCTGTAAATAAAGTAGCGCCGTCAGCGATCATTTGTTGTACAGATTGTGTCCATTTTACAGGAGCTGTCAATTGAATGATCAGGTTCTTTTTGATTTCGTCTGCATCAGAAACAGCACTTGCCGTTACGTTTTGATACACCGGACAAATTGGAGCTAAAAAAGTAGTCGCTTCTATAGCTGCTGCCAGTTCTTCTCTTGCCGGTTCCATCATTGGGGAATGAAATGCTCCTCCAACAGGTAAAATCAATGCTCTTTTTGCTCCGGCAGTTTTCATTGCCTCACAAGCTTTTTCAACTGCTGATGTTTCTCCAGAAATTACTAATTGTCCAGGACAGTTATAATTTGCTGCTACTACGATTCCGTCAATAGAAGCGCAAACTTCTTCCACCACATTATCTGCCAATCCTAAAACGGCAGCCATTGTTGAAGGTGTAATTTCGCAGGCTTTTTGCATTGCTAAAGCACGTTGTGAAACTAATTTCAAACCATCTTCAAAAGATAAAACGCCGTTGGCAACCAAAGCTGAAAATTCTCCTAAAGAATGTCCTGCTACCATTTCCGGTTTAAAATCTTCTCCTAATGTTTTGGCTAAAATTACCGAGTGTAAAAATACGGCTGGCTGTGTTACTTTAGTTTCTTTTAGTTCTTCGGCAGTGCCTTCAAACATGATATCTGTGATTCTGAAACCTAAAATTTCATTGGCTTTTTCGAATAATTCTTTTGCCAATGGCGATGTTTCATATAAGTCTTTGCCCATTCCTGTAAACTGTGCGCCCTGACCCGGAAATACGTATGCTTTCATTTGTCTAATTTAAGATTGCTATTTTTTAAATTGAAAATTAGTTTCAATTGAAAGGCAAAAATAACATTTTTTTAGCTCGTATAATCCTTAAACATATAAATCCATGCTAATCTTGAGAATCGGAGATTAAAAGAAGTAAGCAGGATTATGACAAGAGCAATTATCGGAATGATTCTTAAATCGAATGTGTTTTCAAAGAAAAACTGAGCGATACAATAGGTTGCAATTCCCTGAGCTACTGTCAGACCATAATTTACATACATGGCGCCAAAGAAAAACCCGGGTTCTTTTTGGAATTTATAATTGCAATGACTGCAAGTTTCATTCATTTTTGGAAAACCGAAATTCAGAAAAATATTCTTGTCTTTAAAAACTTTTCCTTTATGACAAACAGGACATTCGTTGCTTAAAATATGAGTTAATGCACTAGACATGATATTGTTGTTTTATATTTATACAAAGGTAAATCAGATTCTATTAAAACCTTTTTTATATCTTCGCCATTAATAGCACAATAAAGACATTTTATCATGAAAAAATATCCTGTTTATAGTGTGGAGAATTTTAGCTGCAATGACATTCATCGTGAATTTTATGTAAATACGTTTAAGGAGCATTTAAAAAGCCACAGTTTTGTCGAAG
This sequence comes from uncultured Flavobacterium sp., assembly GCF_946478785.1. The sequence goes on along the minus strand of NZ_CAMLDD010000002.1, from coordinate 325,292 downwards.
AACCTCATCGGCATGATTCGTATTTAATGGTCTTTTTTACCGATGGATCCGGAATTCATGAAATCGATTTTGACCAATTTGAAATCCAAAAAGGAAGTTTGTTTGTTTTACAGCCCGGACAAATGCATCATTGGAGTTTGTCTAATGATATTGAAGGATTTGTGATTATATTTTCACAGGAACTTTATAATTTATATTTCGGGCAGAAGAATATCAATGATTATAACTTTTATCATTCGATCCATAATCGGCCGGAAATGCTTTTTGAAGCCGAAGAAATCGCGAAGATTCTGCCTTATTTTAAATTATTAACGGAAGAAAATAAACAGCAAAATAACTTTCAATTGGATAAAATGCTGAATTTACTGGATTGTATTCATATCGAAATTGCCCGAAAGTACAATGAAACTTATTCGCATCAAACTCATTCATACAACATCAAAATCAATACCTTCGAAAAGCTTCTGGAGCAATATTTTAAAGAAGAAAAGTCACCTTCCTTTTATGCTGATAAATTAAATATTACCTTAAAACACCTGAACCGAATCTGCAATGAAATTTTACAAAAAACGGCCACAGAAGTCATCATGGATCGGATAATTCTTGAGATTAAACGAATGTTAATAGATAAACAGCTGGCTGTAAACGAAGTGGCTTCGGCTATTGGCTATGATGATTACTCGTATTTTTCAAGAGTTTTCAAAAAACACACGGGAGTTTCTCCGAAGGCTTTTCGTGAAAAATAAAATTTCACCATATAAGTGATTATAAGTTCATTATAACTTTGCGCTATATTCATGGTCAAAAGGCATTTCGACTTCGCTCAATGTGACAGCGTATTAAAACTTAAATTTTCTTAGATCACTTATATGGTTTAAAAACCTATGCAGTAACAGGTTCTAAAATTTTGAAATTGCTTTTTGGTGCTTCGCATAATGAGCAGCAATATGTTTCAGCTAAATCTGTAAATAGGATACCTTTTGGAATCTTTTGACTTTCATCGCCGTATTCAGGATTGTATGTCGTTAAACATTCCTGGCATTGGTAAATATCCAATTGCGGTTTTTCTTTCTTCTGTGTATTTTTTTCGGTTGTTTCCGGAATTGAGTTTCCTAATTCTTCAAAGTATTTTCGGCTTAGTTCAATCAGGATTGTTGGCAGTTCCAGTTTATCAATATCTTGCGAATGCACAATATATTCACGTGTATTTGGATCAAAATTCTTAGCGAAAAGAACATTGTAAGTATCACGGATTTTAATGGATTCCAAATCTTTAGGTAAATCATTTTTTTCGACTACGATCGAAGTGAAATAATGTCCATCACGATTGTATTCAGAGATACCGAAAGTTAAGCCATATGTACTGATGTCAAACTGATCAAGCGTTCTTACCAAAAAGGTTTTGAGGTTCAAAGCCCATTCCATTGCAACAGGCAAATGCCAGTTTAGTTCTAAAAGAGAATGACGGACATTTATTCCTTTTTTGCCTAAAAATTTCTCCCATTCCAATTTTCTGTCTTTCGGAATCCCTTTTATGATAAATGATTTCCATGGTGTGATACATATTTTCCCAATTTTACAATCGAAACATAAATCACACATTTCTTTCAGAAACTCTAAGTCGTACAGATTATTTCTCCAGTATAAACCCAGCCAATACTGGTCGATTCCCAATTTGTTCATTCCTTCATAATAGGGGAAAGGATAAAAAGGGACATTTAGAGGTTTGTCAATCGTCCTGTTGTTTGTATCTAAAGCTTCGGTTACCAGACTAAAAATTAAGTCGATTCCACAGGATTCTTCAGTAGTAACAATACGTTCTATTTCGTAGTAAAATGTTGCAATATCCCAGCTGTAAATTAATACGGGATACACTTCCATACGCTGCCATTTCGGTAAACGAATGTACAAATACCAATAATCTTCATGTTCTGAAGCAATGAAATTTAGATGTCCGGTAAACAACGGAACGAGCTGCTGCTTAGGATCATTAATGTTGACCTTAAGTTTGGGCTGGTCTTTAAATTGTTCTAAAATATATAAAAACTTATTTCCGGTAAGCCAATTGGTATTTCTGAAAATATCTGTCGAAACATACGAAGAAACGATGTTATTACCGCTCTTTTCATCAGGAAAAACAAAATGATGTTTGCCCATCTTTTCTTTATCCAAAGCTTTAAAACCTTTTGGAAAAATAATATCCTGTCTTGAACCAAATGAAATCGAATCCAAACCCTGATCCGCAGCCATATTAACCACTTCTCTAAGTTCTCCCGGCGAAATAACGCCTCCTTTTACTATTAATCTCGTTAATTCCATGTCTTAAATTTTGTTTCAAGTTTCAAGTTTTTTTTAGTTTCAAGCTTTATGTATAGTTCCAGCAACATGAAACTTTAAACCTGAAACAAAAGAAACTAAAAAATTATACTTTACACTTTGCTAAAATCTCCTTAACCTCTGTTTTACAACTTCCACAGCCTAATCCTGCTCCGGTATTTTTACATAAATCAGTAAAATTATTCACACCTCCTTTAATGGTCTCTTCGATATTTCCTGCTCCAACCTGACTGCAGGAACAAACTAATTTTCCGAGAACAGGCTTGGCATTTGAACTTCCTCTAAGTAATGAGTTTCTTTTTTCAGATAATTCGATTTTGCTTTCAATCATCGTTTTAAACTCGGCAAATTCATTTTTGTCACCCATCAAAATGGCGCCGACCAATAAATCATTTTTAACGATGCATTTTTTGTAATAACGTTGTTTCAAATCGGCAAAAACAATTTCTTCATACGAATCATCGTTTTCCGGAATTTCAACATCACCAATGCTACACAGATTAATGTCTTCCAATTTTAGGATATTCATCAAAACAGAACCTTTGTAGTAACTACTAATATCCCCAGCCAGAAAGTTAGCCAGAATATCCGCTTGCTCTTCTGCTGCAGATGTGATTCCGAATAACTGGTTATTGAATTCGGCTATCTCTCCAATAGCATAAATATCTGGATTTGATGATTGTAAATACTGATTTACCTTTACTCCACGACCGCAGGCAAGTCCCGTTTCTCTTGCAATTTCGATATTTGGAATTGTTCCAATCGTATATACAATCGCATTTGCAGTAATAATACGACCACTTTTCAGCGCTATTTCAAGTTCGTTATCATTATCTGTTTCAAAAACAGTGCTCACCTCATTATCAAAATAGATCTGGATATCACGAAGCTGAACTTCTTCTGCCAATAATTTGCTTGAGACACGATCCAATTGACGTTCCATCAAACGTGAAGCCCTTTGGATGATGGTAATTTTTACTTTTTTGTGCTTTAAGGCTGCTGCCAATTCTAATCCTAACAAACCTCCACCCACTATTACTACATGCTGTTCTTCCGGAGGTAAATTGGTGTCATCAAGGTGTTTTTTTAAACGATCGGCATCTTCTTTTCTTCTTACAGTAAATCGTCCCGGTAAGTGTAATTGTGCATTTTCGGGCACAAAAGGACGGCTTCCGGTAGCTAAAATTAAAGAATCAAAAGTATGTGTATCGCCTAAAGTGTCAATAATTGTTTTTTCAGCAGCATTTATTTTACCTACAGCAACACCCGCATTCATGGTAATTTTTAATTTATTTAAAGCTTCACCATCTTTTACTTTTAATAATTGCTGCCACGAAAATTCGCCTGTCATATATTCCGGAAGCAATACACGATTGTAAAACGGATTTATTTCATTAGAAAAAACTACAATTTCATCGGTAGAATTGAATTCACGATAATTTTGAATGAAACGGAAAGCCGCTGCACCCGCACCCACAATCGCAATTTTTTGAAATGGTTTTACGTATTTGGTAATCGAAACCGTGGTATATTTAAAATCAGGCTCTTTTGAAATTGGATCAACCAAAGTATTGGTTAAATTATTGGTTCTGTTCAAATCATTTTCAAGTTGTTTTCCCCAGTGCATTGGCAGAAAAACCACTTTTTCCTTGATTGAATCCGTAACTTTTGCTTTTACACGAACTTCTCCGTTTTTGCTGGTTACAATTACGATATCGCCATCTTTAATATCTGATTTAAAAGCATCAATTGGATTAATTTCCAGGACCGGACTTGGCGTATGCGTCATCAATCGCGATACTTTTCCGGTTTTTGTCATTGTGTGCCATTGGTCCCGAACCCTTCCTGTAGTCAAAATAAATGGAAATTGAGGAGTCGGTTGTTCCGATGTATTTTCAATAGATGTTGGTAAATTAAAAATCGCTTTTTGTGATGGCGTATAGAATTTTTTATCCGTAAAAAGACGAGGTGTTCCGGGATGTCCATAATCTGGAACCGGCCACTGAAAAGTACCTTCGGTTTTTAAACGGTTATAATTTAAGAATGAAATATCAATATTAGTGTTCTTTGTAAGTGCGCAATGCTCTTTGTAAATCTCTTCGGCACTATTAAAATTGAAACCGTTAAAATTCATTTTTTGAGCAAAACGAATCAGGATTTCAATATCCGGAAGCGCTTCTCCGGGAGCATTTATTCCTTTTGGCAAATAAGAAATACGACGCTCAGAGTTGGTCATCGTACCATCTTTTTCCAGCCATCCCGCTGCAGGCAATAATAAATCGGCATATTTAGCTGTATCAGCATTATGAGAAATATCCTGAACAACAACAAATTTGGCGTTTTGCAATGCTTTTTCAATACGACGGGAATCAGGTAAACTTACTAACGGATTGGTGCAGATTATCCAAACAGCCTTCATTTTTCCAGATTCCAAAGCCTCAAACATTTCTGTAGCAGTTAAACCTGGTTTTTCTGAAATTGAATCAACTCCCCAAAAATCCGCTACTTCTTTTCGATGTTCCGGATTTGCTAAATCTTTATGAGCGGCTAATAAATTGGCCATTCCGCCTACTTCCCGACCACCCATTGCATTAGGCTGCCCTGTTAGTGAAAAAGGTCCTGAACCCGGTTTTCCAACTTGTCCTGTTAATAAAGACAAATTTAGTAAAGCGGTATTTTTATCAACCCCAACAGCACTCTGGTTTAGTCCCATCGCCCATAACGAAATAAAACCTTTTGCTTTTCCGATGGTATCAGCGGCAAGTTTAATATCGTTTACTGAAATTCCACATAATTTTGAGGCTTTTTCCAGTGAAGTTCCTAAAACTAAATCTTTATATTCTTTAAAATTTTCAGCGTGGTTTTTTACAAAATCGTGATCTACATATCCTTTTTCAATGATACGTTTTGCCATCGCATGATATAAAATAATATCGGAACCCGGAATAATCTGTAAATGTAAATCGGCGAAAGCGGCTGTATCCGTTCTTCTTGGGTCGACAACAATAATTTTTACTTTCGGATTATTTTCTTTGTGTTTCTCCAATCTTCTAAATAAAATTGGGTGACACCAGGCAGGATTCGCACCTGTGATTAAAAATGTATCAGCCAGTTCAATATCGTCGTAAGCAATTGGAACAGAATCTTCACCAAATGTTTTTTTATATCCAACCACAGCAGAACTCATACAAAGTCTGGAATTGGTATCTATATTATTAGTCTTTAAAAAACCTTTTACTAATTTATTTACTAAATAATATTCTTCGGTTAAACATTGTCCTGAGATATAGAAACCAACACTATCTGGTCCGTGTTTTTTTATGATAGAAGAAAAAACGGCTGCAGCACGATCAATAGCGGTGTCCCAGCTCACACGCTCCAACGGATAGGATTTGCTTCCACGCATTTGCGGATATAAAATCCTGTCTGAAGTATCATTAACAACATAATGCAAATTCATTCCTTTAGAACACAACATACCTCTGTTCACAGGATGATCTTTGTCTCCTTCAACCATTACACCATTTTTGGGATCATTTGTTACAATAATTCCGCAGCCAACGCCACAATAGGAACAGGTAGTTTTTATTTTTGTGTTTTGCATTCCGGTTGTCTTTTAAATACTACAATTATGATCTTTTGATAAGGTTTCAGATAAAGCACTTATTTAAAGCTATACAAAAATAAGTATTTTTACGTATAAATACGTATTTAATCAATTTATTTTTCTATTTTTGAATCAAAATAAATAAGGAACAGGAATTTAGTTTGTAAATCAAATAAAAAGGGATCCCATGAAAGAAGAATTGGCCATTTGTTATACCTGTACAAACGAAAACTGTTTTATAAAAAAACACCTGCATTTAGAGCAAATGAAGCAGTATGTTGCCAAAAAGCACAGCTTCGTATGTAAAAAATCACATCAGTTTATTATTGAAGGCGCTCCAATTCAGGGACTTTACTTTATCTGTAAGGGAAAAGTAAAAACAGTCAAAACCGGAATTAACGGACGTGAGCAAATTGTTCGCTTAACCAAAAACGGAGACACAATTGGATTTCGTGGTTTTGGTACCAGTAAACGATATTTAATTGGCGCCTATGCGCTGGAAGATACTGTTTTATGTAATTTCAGTAATGAAACCATGATGGAAATACTTCAAAATGTCCCTGAATTTACTTATGCCCTGATGTTATTTTATGCTGATGAACTAAACAAAAGCGAAAACAACATTCGAAAAATTGCCCACATGAATGTACGTGAACGTATAATTGACTTACTCTTATATATTCACCGTAAGTTTGGCCAAACCAATGGTTTAATAGAAATTGAACTCTCCCGAAAAGAAATTGCCGACTTTGCCGGAACTACTGAAGAACAGGCAATTCGCATACTTTCAAGCCTTAAAAAAGAAGCTCTTATAAAAACCGTGGGCAAAAGAATTGGCTTATTGGCACTTCCAAAACTGCAATCTGAAATAATGGAACATAAATATTTCTAATTAAGATCTAAGTAGTTCTTTTCTCAAAAGACATTTCTTCTTCATAAAACCTCCTTTTCAAATAGTTTAAATAAGTACTTAGAAATAATTCTGCGTATATTTTTGTCTATTTTACTTTATATTTTCAAAAAACACTTAAAAAAGCTAGTTTTATATTTAAACTAATTCCTTTTTTCCTCAAAACATTAGCTATAATTTCAAAAGGAAGTATTTGTAAAGCCTTGTTATGACTTGGTTATTTTAAATTTACTGCGATAACGCAGTAAATAAATTGATTTTAAAACTCTTTTTTCTGCTGAAAAAAAATGTTTTGATATGGCAAAAGCACACTACTTAAGTATTAATACGTATGTAAGTTTGCTTCATACTAATCAAAACAAATAACCATGTCTAAATTAACTAATCTGATATTTAAGAATCAAAGTCAAAAAAAAGAGAGGCTTTTTAACACAAAACTTTCAAAAACAATTTTACTAGGAGTTGCTATAACTTGTTTAGGAAAGTTTGAAGCCAAAGCGCAATTTACTTTTACCGGACAATTAAGAGACCGTGTAGAAATGCGTGCCGGACAAGGAACACTACAGCAAAAAGGAGATAAAGCTGCCTTATTTACAAGTCAAAGAACAAGATTATCAGCCGGATATACAGGATATCGTTTTAAAATTTATACTTCATTACAAGATGTTCGTGTTTGGGGTCAGGACGCCTCTTCAATCAACAGAACAACCACTGAAGCTAATAACGGAATTTTATTGCACGAAGCCTGGGCAGAAATTTCTTTAATAGATACCTTAAGTACTATTCAGAATTTATCCGTAAAAGCAGGACGTCAGGAAATTTCATATGATGACCAGAAAGTTTTGGGAAGCTTAGATTGGTTGCAACAAGGAAGACGTCACGATGCGATTATCCTGAAATATGCCAACAAAGGCTGGATTGCAGATATTGGAGTGGCATTCAATCAAAACAAGGAACTTAATACCGGAACTATTTACAACGGAACTAATCCGGCTTACGGAGCAGGAACAAACGGAATTGGAACGATGTACAAATCATTTCAATATGCCTATATAGGTAAAAAATTCTTCTTTGGAGATTTGTCTTTTCTGTTCTTTAAAGACGATTTTAATAAATATACAATGGTTACTTCAGGAACACCGGCCGTAACCACTAAAGTAAACGGAGAAGGAACATGGAACAGAAACACAACTGGAATTTATTTTAATATTAATCCAACCAGAACATTAAACTTAACAGGAAGCTTTTATAACCAAAGCAGTCATAATAAAGATGGAAAAGCCCTGAATGCAAATATGGCTTCGATCACTTCGACTCTGCAAATTGGAAGAAAATTATTTATTGGGCCAGGAGTTGATTATTTATCAGGTGATGACGGAACGAAAACAACATCTACTGAAGACAATCGCTTTGATCCTTTATACGGAACGCCACACAAGTTCTGGGGAAGCATGGATTATTTTTATGCAGCCAATGGATTTGGAAAGCAAGGTTTATTAAATTATTTCTTTAAAATAAAATACAATGCTAAAGACAATCTAAGCTTCAATTTAGATGTACACGGTTTTGAATCGGCAAATAAATTATCTAATGGCTCTGGCGGAGAGTTAAACTCTTATCTGGGTACCGAATTAGATTTAACAGTAAAATACAATTTAACCAAAATCATCAATATAGAAGCGGGTTATTCCATCATGAAAGCTACCAATTCTATGGCTTCTGCAGCAGTAAAAAATGTTGCTAATCCAGATTTAACACCGCAATTTGCTTACGTAATGCTAAACATCAAGCCTAATTTTCTGGCTAAGAAATAATTATAAATAACTTTTAAATCTATTTAAAATGAAAAAAGTAAACACAATCAAAAAAACTATACTGACTTTAGTAGTGGTCATGATAGCTTCCTTTTCGGAAATAACAGCTCAGAACGACCCGGTAAAATTAGGATTTATTCCACTTACCGATTGCTCCCCAATCGTAATGGCAAAAGAATTGGGATTGTTTAAAAAATACGGCGTTGAAGTCGTAGTAACAAAAGAATCTTCATGGGCGAATGTTCGTGATAAAATTTTAACTGGAGAATTAGACGGAGCGCACTGTCTGTATTCAATGCCGTTTTCGGTTTACACAGGGGTAGGAGGAAAAGCAGGTTCTGAAATGAAAATTGCCATGATGCTAAATGTAAATGGTCAGGCGATCACACTTTCTAAAGATTTTTGCGGGAAAGTTGGTTTCAAGCAAATGAACAAAGTAGCGCCGGTTGTGGCTGCAAAATTAAAAGCAGAGAAAGAAGTGACTTTTGCCATGACTTTTCCGGGAGGAACACACGATTTATGGTTGCGTAACTGGATGGCAATTGCTGGTGTGAATCAAAAAACATCTAAAATTATTACAATTCCCCCTCCGCAAATGGTAGCTAATATGAAGGTTGGCAATATGGATGGATTTTGTGTTGGAGAGCCTTGGGGCGGAGTTGCTGTAAAACAAGGAGTTGGTTTTACACAAGTAGCTTCTCAGAATATTTGGAAAGACCATCCTGAAAAGGCATTGGTTGTAAATAAAGAATTCAGTGAAAAACGCAGAACAGATCTTGTAAAAGTAATGAAAGCAGTTTTGGAAGCTTGTATCTGGTTAGACAATCCAGCCAATCGTAAAAAGGCAGCCGGAATAATTGGAAAAGCTCCTTATGTAAACGCTCCTGCAGATGTTATTGAAAACCGATTAATGGGGAATTACGATTTAGGCTGTAATCAGGGAACGCAGATTTATGCTAAAGATTATATGTTGTTTCACAAAGGCGGAGCGGTAAATTATCCTCGTAAATCCCATGCTATCTGGGCAATGGCTCAGTTTGTAAGATTTGGATATTTGAAAGAAGCGCCTAATTATAAAGCAATTGCAGATAAGCTGATCTTACAGGATTTATACGAAGAGGTTGCGAAAAGCATGAAGGTAAAAGTGCCGAATGATGACATGAAGCCTTTCTCGCTAACTATAGACAAAACGGTTTTTGATCCTTCGAATCCTGCAGGATATTTAAAAGTAGTTAAAAAATAAAATTTTACTAAGTTTATTTCCACCACAGATTTAATAGTTATTAAGGACTATTCTTTAAACCTACTTAAAGTTATTTAATCTATAAGAATCATTATAATCTGTGGTAAAATTAACTTCATACGGATATTAATAAATATAATTTTCAATTTAAATTACAATGCCATGTCAGATAAAGATACATTAACACTTAGTGATATTTCCGGTCAAGCCGAGGTTTTGGCTTCGGAAACTATCAATGATTCAGTAAAAAGTGAGAAGTTTAAAGTAATCATTGGTCAATTTGCAGCAAAATTAAAATCAACAGTATTAGCCGGAATCGGAGTCCTTGTTTTTATAGGTTTTTGGAGTTTGCTAAGCATGTATACCAAAGATGCGCTGCCGGGACCTTTAGCTACTTTTACAGTGTTGAAAGAAATGTTGAGCGATCCTTTTTACGATTATGGTCCTAATGATAAGGGAATTGGATTGCAATTATTCAATTCTATAAAAACGGTTTTATTTGGATTTTTGTTGGGGTCTTTAATCGCTATTCCAATTGGGATTTTGATGGGAGCAAGTGCTGTCTGTAAACAAATTTTCTATCCAATTGTACAGCTTTTAAAACCTGTTTCACCTTTAGCATGGTTTCCAATTGGATTGGTGGTATTTAAAGATACCGGGATGGCAACTATTTTTATTGTTTTTATTACCTCATTATGGTCAACTTTAATCAATACTTCTTTTGGAGTGGCTTCGATTCCGCAAGATCATAAGAATGTAGCAAAAGCATTCGGCTTTTCGAAAATGCGTTATTTAACTAAAATTTTAATTCCGTATAGCTTGCCTCATATTATTACCGGATTACGTTTGAGCATCAGTGTTGCCTGGTTGGTGATTGTTGCCGGAGAAATGCTTTCGGGTGGTGCAGGAATCGGATTTTTTGTGTGGGACAGCTGGAATGCCCTAAGTCTGGAAAAAGTAATCTCAGCCATTATTATCATCGGAATTGTGGGACTTCTTTTCGATAAGTTATTCACTTATATCGAAGGTAAAGTGGCTTATAAAGCCTGATGAAGGGACAAAGGTCTAAAGAAACAAAGGCGCAAAGGTTTTTAACTTGAAACCTGAAACTTGAAACTTTTCAAAAATTTAAAACTAAAACATTATGAGTTACTTAGAAATAAAAAATTTAGAAATATCATTCCCAACACCAAAAGGAAAATATATAGCGGTTCGAGATATTAATTTATCAATTCAAAAAGGAGAAATAATCTCTATTATCGGACATTCTGGTTGTGGAAAATCAACTATTATGAATGCCATTGGCGGAATGTTAACCCCAACCGGCGGTTCTGTTGAATTGGCCAATGAAAAAATAAAAGGACCGGGACCTGATCGCGGAATCGTTTTTCAAAATTATTCGCTTTTACCATGGCTGACCGTTGAAGAAAATATTTTTCAGGCAGTTGATTCGGTAATGAATTGTTCTAAAAAAGAAAAACACGAAATCGTGATTCAGAATCTTAAAATGGTGAATTTATTTGAACATAAAGACAAATTACCGGGACAGCTTTCTGGCGGAATGAAACAGCGTGTTGCCATTGCGAGAGCATTTGCCATAAATCCGGGAGTATTGCTTTTGGACGAACCATTTGGTGCTTTGGATGCGTTGACAAAAGGCTCTATGCAATTGGAAGTTTTAAAGTTATGGAATTTAAACAACCGTGAAAAAACCATTGTAATGATTACGCACGACATCGAAGAAGCTTTGTTTTTATCCGACAGAATTGTTGTTTTAAATAATGGTCCGGCTTCTACCATAAAAGAAATTGTAGAAGTACATCTGCCAAGGCCAAGAAACAAAATTGAAATTGTAAAAATGCCGGAATATATTGCTTTAAGGGATAAATTGTTGCATTTATTGACTGATAAATTCTCTATCGAAGATATGGGAATGGTGTATAAGAGTTAATTTAATTTAGGAATTTGTAATTGTAGAGACGCCCAGCAGTAGAGACGCTGCTGTGCGTCTCTACTTTTGAAATTTATTTTTTTCTTCCAATAAACCGGATTACCGAACCTTTTCCGTTATGGAATAAACCTTCGTTCAGTTCAATTTCTATTTCTTCTAATTCTATAATTTGATAATTAGGAAAATCATCTTGGATTTCTTCTATTGAAAATAAAGATTCTATATCTTTTGGACCGCCAACCTTATCGTTTTTAGCAAGATACTCAAGATGTTTTTTACTGAAAGCCTCAAAAATTATAATTCCGCCTCTCTTTAAATATTGATCTAATCTTTTATGAATAGACGATTTTATTCCTGCCGGAAAATGTGCATAAATTAAGGCGAGTGCATCAAATTGTTCTGTCTGATAACTCAGGGAATCAAGTTCCTCAATCTGATAATCAATCGTTACATTATGGGTTTCGGCAAGTTTTATGGCTTTGTTTTTTCCTTCGGAACTAATATCAAAAGCAGAAACTGTCCAACCTGATTTAGCAGCAAAAACAGCATTTCGACCTTCGCCTTCAGCCGGAAAAAGAATGTTTCCGGGATTTAATTTTTCCAATTGTTCTTTTAGGTAATTATTAGGTGCTGTGCCATAAGCAAATTCTTCATTGCTGTAGCGGTCGTTCCATCTTTGAGTCCAGGAGTTGGTCATTTTATTGATTTTTTACTTAATTCCATATTGGGTGGTTATGTCTAAAAAAATCTCTCTATCAGCAATTGAGAACAATAGCATTTCTGTGTAATATAGATTTTGCTGTTTTTCCTCATCTCCTTCCCATAATTTTTGATTAATATTTTTAACAAGATTGTTAAGCTCAGAATATGCTTGTTTTTTATTTATAAACAGCTTTTTATCGGCATTGTTTATATATAGTTTGCGGTCTAAATGTTCAATATTTTCAGTATGATAATTAGCAATATTTTTTAATCTAATCAGCACATTTAAATCAAAAGCAGACATTTTTGAATTACGACCTTCTGGAATTGGAAAAAAATATTGTCCGGCATTTTGCGAAAGAATAATCCAGTTTAAAGAATAAGCAACACGGGAATCATAAATTATATTTTTTTGAGGAAATAAATAAGACCCCACTTTTGAAGTACTTGCTATTCGGTCAAAACTGGGGTTTTCGCTGCTTAAGAACTTTTTTATCACATTTAATGTTTCCTTGTCATTTGTACTGGTAATTCCTCCCCAATCTTTAATAATCCACAAACACAATTGATCAAATAATTCAAAATTTGACTCTAATGCTTCCTTTAGCTTTTTTCCAACTACTTTTTTAAGTTTCAATTCTTTCTCATACGGAGTTAATGAATTCATGATTTCCAATTCATCTTCCATCAATATTTTAAGGAGAAACAATTTTTCAATTTTGACGTTCCATTTATATAAAGTTGATAAGTTTGATTTATGCTTTTGAAGATAGTTTACAATTTTATCCGTATCAAATTTAATTACCATATTTAAACTTAAGTTATTTAATTTTTTTAAAGAGAATAGACATATTAAATAAACTGTCACTTTATCTCCCAAATATACATTATTGAAGCAAAAAAAGAGCTTCTGAAATAATCAAAAACTCTTTCTGTTTTTATAATAAAACTGTGTAATTCAATTTTAAATTATGAGTTTCATTAAGTTAAATTGTTACATGCGATTTAGATTAAATATCACCTTGTGCATTTTAATCTCAACCAACAAGTGTAGTTATTCCACTATTAACGTCAATTTCTGCAAAATTATGCTTTCCCATAACGATAAGCAGTTTGTTTGTGTTATAGCCAACATATCGAATTTCCGGATTTCCATTTTTAGGCTTTCCGCAAACAGAAATTACATTTGTCTGCCATTTCAATTTGCTTCTTTTGTAGGCAGATATTGTTTGTAAGTCATTTTCAACGTAATAAACAATATTGTTTTTTTTAATTCCTCTTTTTTGTGTTTTTGCAAAATTAATTTCTGAGTTTTTTGAAATTAAAGCATCATTAAATTTTTCGGAAATACCAGTTTGAGTCACAAAAAAGGTTAGCATGGATAAATTTAAAAATTGTTTCATTAGGATAGAATTTGGGATTCATAATCGTTTCAAATATAACTAATTAAAGTATATAATGAGATTTTAGCCCATAAAAAAAACACCCTTTTCCGAAATAGGAAAAGGGTTAAGATATAGAAGTTGATTTTGCAGAAAAGCTATTTTTTTATAGCTGAAAATTTCTGGATTTACAGAATAAAATCTAATCCTTAATCCCAATTTTAAAACCCTTAATATATTCCAAAGGTTTTTTTCCGTAGTAAAGCATATTGTCAATAAATTCCGTTGTGGGTGGCTTATAGCCATCTGTTACAGGAATTTCTGCTTTGGTCAAAAAACCTTCTTCCAATAATAATTTGGCTGCAGTGTTCCAAATTTCAGGTTTATAAATTTCTTTGATTTTAGTATGATACCATTCATTTGTTTTTGGCTCTGCAATTTGTCCCCAGCGTTTCATTTGAGTCAAAAACCAAATACCATCAGAATAATAAGGATAGGTGGCGTTGTATCTAAAAAAAACATTAAAATCCGGAATAGACCTTACATCGCCTTTTTCAAATTCAAATGTTCCCAGCATAGAATTATCTATTACTCTTTTTTCTCCATCAACATAAGCAGATTTTGATAAAATACGGGTTGCTTCTTTTCTGTTTAGAGGATCATCTAACCATTTTCCTGCCTTAATCAGGGCTTTTGTAATGGCAATAGTTGTATTTGGATGTTTTTCAACAAATTCTTTCGTCATCACAAATAGCTTTTCGGGGTGGTTTTTCCAAATTTCTTTACTCGTCACAATTGGCACTCCAATACCCTGATCAACAGCCTGCTGATTCCATGGCTCTCCAACACAATAAGCATTTATTGTGCCTGCAAGCAATGTTTCAGGCATTTGTGGTGGTGCTGTTACATTCAGCAACACATCACTGCCAGTAGTACCTTTACTTCCCTGAATATTATTATTGCTGTAAAACCCCGGATTAATTCCTGAAGCTGCCAGCCAATAACGCAATTGATAATTATGATTGGAGTAAGCCGCTACCACTCCAATTACAAAAGGTTTGTTCCGTTTTTTATAAATATTCAAAGCAGGTATCAGCGCACTTGCCGGTATTGGATGTACTGGCCTGCCATATTCCTGCGGAATACTATCCACTATTTTTGACCAGACATCTTTAGAAACTGTAATGGCATTTCCATTCAAATCCATAGAAAATGTGGTAACCAAAGCACCCTGGCGTCCACAGCCAGTCGCCGCAGCAATAGGCTGACCTGCCAGCATCTGCGCGCCATCTATTTGCTGATCAAGTACTTTGTCTAAAATATCCCTCCAGTTAGCCTGCACCTCCAGTTTTACATTTAAACCTTCAGCTTCAAAAAAACCAAGATGTTTTGCAATTGCCAAAGGAGCCATATCGGTAAGCTTAATGAATCCTATGGTTACATTTGGTTTCTCCAGGGCTAATCTTTTTGTTGTTGGAGGATCTGTTATTCTGGCTTTTAGAGATGTTCCGTTTCCTTTAAAACTTAAAATAATAAAGAGTGCAATAATAAGCATGGAAAATCTTAGTAATGTTGGTTTCATACTGACTGATTTTTTTGGTTAAAAATAAATGTGGCATTTCACTTTAAAGGATAAGAGTACTTATTCTATTTGTTTCCTATAAAAAAAGTAATTCTTTAGCAGATAATTTTTTATGAAAAAGAGCTTCCGAAATCAATCAAAAGCTCTTTTCGCAGAAACATAGAACAGTTCGGCTTACGCCGAATCAAAATTATTTTATTATTCCTTAGAAGATTTTCTTTCCATTTTTTTGGATAATTCCGGCTGTTTTTCATTCATCATTTTGGTTATGGTAAGGTGCATCCAAACTAAACAAATTATAGAGAATATTAGAATGAATATCCAGGAACTAGACCATATTCCGGTTGCAGTCAATAAGTATCCAAAGATAATTGGTCCAAAAAAACCGCCTAAACCGCCAATCATACCTACCATTCCACCAACTACACCAACTTCTGTCGGGAAATATTCCGGAATGTGTTTGTAAACAGCTGCTTTTCCTATTCCCCATGATATTCCAATTAAAATTACCAACACTAAGAAAACCCACATATTGGCATCAAACTTAATTACGGTAATTCCTCTGGCGAGCAATTCTTTTTTCTTTACAGGCTGGTTTTGTTCTACAACAACTTGTTGCCATGATGTGCTTGTTGGAAAAATAGTATTCTCGGCATTGTTTTCTTTTTTCTGGGTTACTGCGAAGTCAGTTTCTCCTATTTTAATATTTTCATTTGAAACAGAAGTTATTATTCCTTTTTTAGTAGCTAAAACTCCGGGACCTGTTGTGGTGATTTCCATTTTCGGAACCATTAATAAAGCGCTCAAAATCACAGACGAACTCAATACCCAGTACATTACTTTTCTGGCTCCAAATTTGTCTGATAAATATCCTCCAAAAGCCCTGATTACCCCAGAAGGCAAACTAAACATGGTAGCAAATAATCCGCCCATGACCAAACTGGTTTGATAAACATTCATGAAATTAGGCAACAGCCATTGGGAATATGCAACAAAACATCCAAAAACTAAGAAATAATAGGCTCCAAAACGCCAAACACGAGCCGATTTTAAAGAACCCAACATTTGAGAAACGGTTTTGGTATTGTTTTCTATTTTTTTGTTTTTGGCAAAAATTAAAAAGGCAACCCCAATGACAACCAAAGCAATCCCATAAATAACAGGAAGGATTTTCCAGCCATTTTGCGGGTCTTCAATGGAAAAATGATTTAATAATGAAGGAGCTAAAAAAGTAGTGATAGCGGCTCCTGCATTTCCCATTCCGAAAATTCCCAAAGCGCGTCCCTGCCATTCTTTCGGATACCAAATTGAAGTATATCCAATTCCGACAGCAAAACTTGTTCCGACCATTCCGAACAAAAAACTTAATACTGCAAACATAAAAAAGCTATCGGCAAACGGCAATAAAAATAATGGAATAGAGCAAAGCAGCAGTAATAAAGAAAATATATATTTCCCACCAAATTTATCCGTAAGAATTCCTATTGGCAAACGCATTACAGAGCCTGTTAATATTGGTATTCCAAGCAACCAGCCTACCTGAACAACGCTCCAGTTAAAAATGCCGTTATCTACTAAAAAAGTTACTAAAACGCCATTTAAGGTCCAACATGCAAAACACACTGTAAATGCCAATGTGTTTAAAAATAAAATTTTGTGTGATTGCGTTAGTGAATTTGTATTTGTCATGGTACTTATATTTTTTTTGTAAAAATAAGTACTATAACGTAGTTAAAAACTGCGAAAACGCAGTTTTATTAAAATAATTACGTAATTATACGTAGAATTATTTTAAAGTAAAGAATATTCTGCCGCTTTATTGGAAAGTTCCATTAAGTTTTTAACTTTTAATTTTTTCATTAAATTAAAACGGTGTACTTCTGCAGTACGCTTGCTTATATCCAGGGCTTCAGCAATTTCCTTATTTCCTTTTCCGGATAATAAAAGTGTCAAAATTTCTTTTTCTCTTTTTGTGATCATCATTTCTTCGCCAAAATTTTGTTTTGGCTCCGCAGAAAGCGATGAGCTTGTTAGCTGACCTATCAAAATAGAAGAAATATCACCACTAAAATATTTTCCGCCATTGGCTACGGTATGTAAAGCTTTTAGGAATTCGTCTTTACTTGAACCTTTCAGTAAATAACCATCGGCTCCTGCTTTTATAGATTTTAATACATATTCTTCCGACTCGTGCATCGAAAGCATAATAATTTTTACGTTGTTATTGTCGCTTCTAAGTTTTTCTACTACTTCGATACCCGTTAAGTTAGGCATACGAATATCTACTATAAGTAAGTCTGGTTTATTGGCAACCACAACTTCAAGTGCATCGGCACCATCAATTGCTTCTCCAACAACCTCTATGTTTGCTTCATTTTCAAGTAAAGATTTGATTCCATCTCTCACAAAAACATGGTCGTCTGCTAGTACAACGCGAATAATATCACTCATATTCTACTTAATTTTTATTCTGATTTTTTACGTATATTCATCTATAAGGAAATGCTAAGATACGTAATTTTTAAATTAAGAAATAGTTAATTACAAAATATGGAAAATGATGATATAAAAAAACCGATACTTCTAAAAGCATCGGTTTGTATTTTTAATGAAAGTGATCTTCCTCAATTTCGAATTCAGCGTCTTTTTCCCAGATTTCCATTTCGCAGGGCTTGCAGTTGAATTTTAGTTTATATTCTAATTCGCCCTGTTTTAAAACCAATGGTTCTTTTACTTTTACGCCTACAATGTCTTTTTGGTGTATCGGACATTTTTTTAATTCGTATTTGATACAATATTTGGTAGTCATTACACGCGATTTTCCCGGATCCCATTGTAATTCAAATGCTTTTTCGATTTCGGTAACGCCGTGACGTTCGTAAAATTTACGAGCGGTTTTGTTCGAAACGTTGTACATGAAATCTAATTTGGTTTCAGGATATGGGTGAGAAGTTTTTACCAATTGGTGTTCCTCACGTTTGTAGTTTTTCAAACGAATTTCAGTTAACTGATCATAAACTGTTCTTCTCATTTCGTTGATTTTAGAAATAGGAAGGAACCAGTTTTGAGAAAACATTACTGTAATTTCATCGGCAGTATACGGTGTGAAACCTGTTTTTGCCAGTTGTGTTTTGATGTTTTCTTCGATTGATTCGCCGGTTTTAGTGGGCTCTTTTGCGTGTTCTAAATTGACGATGCTAACATTTCCGTCTTCATCGGTTGCAATTAATTCGAAACCTGTTTCATTTTCTGTAAGCAATAAAGTGGTGCTGATTTTTCGAACTGCACTATCTTCTCTTTCTACAATTTTGATGAAAGCGGCGTCGTTATTTCTGTAAATGAAAGTTCCTTCTTTCACTTCTTTTAAAACATTTGGGTAAATTTTTCCGTTTTCAGATTTGTTGACATAAATTCCTTCGGCTTCATTATTTTCGTTGATGAAGCAAAGTCCGTCGCCGTTGTTTAGCAATTCGCCGTTTTCGATTTCATAGTAGTTTCCAACGGTTTTGATTAGTTTACCAATATATTGCCCTTTAGATTTTGGACTTTCCCAGGAACCAATAGAACTGTGTCTTTCGTTTACGAAATAATCAGTATAGCCACGATTGAAAGTTCTGTTTAAAGAAGAATCGAAAGTATAGGTACATTTTCCTGAGGAAGCTTTTGTGTATCTATCGCTTCCTTCGTTTTCTAAAAAGCTGTCTAATTTTTGACGTAAATAGGAAACGTTGTTTTTTACATAAACTACATCTTTTAGACGGCCTTCAATTTTAAAAGAGACGATTCCGGCTTCAATTAAATTCGGTATCTGTTCTGAAATATCTAAATCTTTAATAGAAAGCAAGTGACTGTTTTTAATTAAAGTTTCTCCGTTTCCGTCTATTAAGTTATAAGGCAATCGACAGTTTTGAGCGCAGGAACCACGATTCGCGCTTCGTTCTCCGTTTGCAACACTCATATAACAGTTTCCACTAAAAGAAACACATAAGGCTCCGGTTACGAAAAACTCTAATTCAACATCAGCTTCGTCGTAGATGGTTTTAATTTGATGTAAATTCAATTCGCGGGCTAGGACCACACGTTTGATTCCGGCATCTTTAAGGAATTTAATTTTGTCTGCATCACGATTATTGGCTTGTGTACTGGCGTGAAGTACGATAGGAGGAAGCTCCATTTCCATAATCGCCATATCCTGAATAATCAGGGCATCTACACCAATATCGTATAATTCATAAATCATTTTGCGACAGGTTTCGAGTTCGTTGTCGTACAAAATGGTATTCATTACCACAAAAACCTGAGCATTAAATAAATGTGCATATTGTACCAAAGCAGCAACGTCTTCGATAGAGTTGTTCGCATTTGAACGTGCACCAAATTGCGGCGCACCAATATAAACAGCATCGGCACCACTGTTTATGGCTGCCATTCCTCCAATTAAATCTTTTGCCGGGGCTAATATTTCGATTTTCTTCTTCATTTCTAGTACTTTAGGCTTTTGTGGTATTCCCGCAAAAAAGTTTGCAAAGTTCTTATAAATAATTCGAGTTTGCTAATGCTGAAGAGATTTTTTTTGAAATAGTTTAGTATAATATATGACTTTAGGAAGAGATATTGGGAGTTAGGATTAGTTATTTAATATAAAATCAATTTTATCTAAAATAATTTTGAACCTTTCTTCTCTTGTTTCATAAAATAAGTTTGCTAATATTGCTTCTTGAAAAGTGGAGTCCTGTTTTATCAGCATTAAATTTTTAATAATGTAGTTTTTAACTTCATTGTCTTTTTCATTTTTTAAAATTACTTCCCAATCGGTTCTGTTGTCTAAAATATAACCAATATCTTCAATATCTTTACTAAATCTAGGATCATCTCCGCCACGATCTTCATGTGCCGTAAATTTGCTTGCTAGAAAATAATTAATCGGCATAATTTGAATAATGCAATTCTCAACTTGTATTTCTTCCATATTTTTAAAACCTTTTTCAAACCAATAGTTAGCTGGAGCCCATGAAATGGGATTTGTATTCATTACATCAACTAATATGTCTTCAAACTTAAATCTACAAATAACATCTAATTCAGAGGACTGCAAAAAGCCTTTTGATTCTAATTTTTCTCTAATATCTTCAAGAGCATTTATTGTTGCAACACTTACACTTATGTCAATATCTTTTGTTGGTCTAACATCTTCAGCAGCTTTATCATTAATATATAAACTTACTGTAGCTCCCCCAACATAAATAACTTCTTTATTAAGTTCACCTAATGCATTTGAAACTTTTTGAATTATTATTCTATTTATCTGCGTATTTTCCATTATTTATTCTTTGTTTTAATTCGTTTATCGCAATGTTAAATTCTCGATTGTTGCCTAATCTGATGGCATCTATTAAGGATAGTAATTCATATAGTTTTGGGTCATTCAAGCAAGCTTTAGGAACATTTGGATGTAATGGCTCGACTGCAAACCCTTTGCTGTTACCTTCAAAATGAGGCCAGACAAAAATTTCATTACTTAAAATTATTTCTGATAAAGGTATTGAGCTGTGTGATGTTTTGATTCCTCTAACCATAGGACCTGGCTTTTGTGGGAAAACATATTTTAATCCATAAATTATGAAATCCAATAATGAAGATTTCATAATTCTCTTTTTGTTACTTGAAATTAGACCACTTAAAATGCTTCTATTTAGTGATTCACTAATTTCACTTTGACTGATTAATAACTCATATGCTAAATCTTTCATTAGCCAATTGTCATGATTATAACTTATTATTTTTAATAAGATGACAATGTCATGAGGTCTCATTCCATTATGTTTTTTCATAGTTCAATATTTAAATTTGCATATCGCGATTCGCGATATGCAAATTTAAACAAATAAGTTTAACTAAAACAAAAAAACTATCCAGCACATGAACCAGATAGTTTTCTCCTCAAAAAAATAGTGTCATTTACTATGACAGCTTTTTCGCTCTAATTTTTTCCAAAGTAATTTGGATAGTGTTCAATTGTTTTGAAACAATGGCGATTTGGCTTCCGCTAAGGTCATCTTTTTCCAGAGCCATTTTGTATTTTTCAATCGCTGCTTCTTCTCCGGTAATGCACGCATTGATAATGGCTTCTGTATCACCACCGGTAAAGGATGATTTGATGTCAATCCAGGTACGGTGTAAAGCACCTAATGGCCCTCCGCCTGAAGTATCTGTTGACTTTCCTAATCCGTTGATTTCGTCTTGCAGTTCTACAATAAATAAAGCACGTTCACGGGCATACTCTAAAAAATCAGTTTTAATTGCAGGACTTTCTACATGTTCTGCAGCATTGGTATATCCTAGTTTTCCGTCTTCCAGAATTGAAATTAATCCTTCTAAGGTACTAACGGTTTCTTTTGTTCTTTCATCTGTATGTATCATGACAATAATTTTTAATTAATTTGTATTACAAAGATCGGGTTTTGTAAAGCCTTATGTCTTATAGAATTATGAGAGTGATTTATAAAATTGTGGAATGGGAATTTTGAAAGAATCAAAAGAATGAATAAATAAATTGTGATGTATGACATCATAATAATGAATGATGCAGATTTACATTGGTCGTTCCTAAGGAACTTTAGCCTGTGGTGTTTTTTATTATCAACGGATTAAAATCCGTCGCTACAAAATTTGTCATTCCTCCGGAATTTTTTTGAAGAGCTGTAGGCTCGGATAATATTGTAGGGGCGGATTTTAATCCGCTCAAATTGATAAGGTTTAGATTGAGAGCCGTAGGTTCGGTCCATTTTTTTGCTGGGAAAAGAGGTATGCAGATTAGACAGATTTTTTTTGGATCTTTTAAAATGAAAATTATTCTCGTTTTACGGTTTGGGTTAGGGATAGAAGCGGTATCTCCCGATTTAGAAAAACAAGGCTTTTTAGCCGTAGTTTTTGTTAATCGGGAATATAGCGGATAGCCCGGCCGGAGGCAACCCCATAAAAAAACAGCTCAAAGTATAAAGTGATGAAACTTTAAACCCTAAGCCGTTTTTAGTAAAATGATTATATTATTTATGCAGTCAAAGCTTCTTTAATTCTTTTTAAAGCTTCTTTTAAAATGTCGTTGCTTGTTGCATAAGAGAAACGAATACAATTTGGGTTTCCGAAAGCGTCACCGGTTACGGTTGCTACGTTAGCCTCTGCCAAAAGATACATTGAAACGTCGTTTGCATCTTTAATTTCAGTTCCTCTTAATGTTTTTCCGAAGAAAGAAGAAACGTCTGGGAAAACGTAAAATGCTCCTTCAGGAACGTTGATTTTTACTCCCGGGATTTCCTTTAATAATCCTACAACTAAATCTCTACGACCATGAAAAGCCTGAACCATGTGGTTTAACACGCTTGGATCTGCATCTACAGCTGTAATCGTTGCACGTTGTGCTACAGAATTTGCTCCTGAAGTTACTTGCCCCTGAATTTTTGTACACGCTTTTGCGATAAATTCCGGTGCTCCGATGTAACCAATTCTGTATCCTGTCATGGCGAATGCTTTTGCAACTCCGTTTACAGTGATTGTTTTTTCTAACATTCCCGGGATTGAACCGATACTGCAGAACGTTCCTGAAAAATTGATGTGCTCATAAATCTCGTCAGCAACAACGTATATATTTGGGTGTTTTTCCAACACTTTTGCAAGAGCTGTCAATTCTTCTCTGCTGTAAACAGAACCCGATGGATTACATGGAGAACTGAACCACATCATTTTTGTTTTTGGTGTGATGGCAGCTTCTAATTGTGCAGGCGTAATTTTGAAATCAGTATCTACAGAGGTTGGAACTTCGATAGGAACACCTCCGGAAAGTTTTACAATTTCGAAATAAGAAACCCAGTAAGGTGCAGGTAAAATAACCTCGTCACCGTCGTTTAACATTACTTGTGCGATGTTATATAAAGATTGTTTTGCTCCTGTAGAAACTACGATTTGAGATGGTTTGTAATCTAATCCATTGTCTCTTGTGAATTTTCTTGAAATAGCTTCTCTCAATTCTAAATATCCTTCTACCGGAGAATAGGTGCTATAATTTTCGTCTACTGCTTTTTTAACTGCTTCTTTGATAAAATCAGGAGTGTTAAAGTCAGGCTCGCCTAAACTTAAACTGATGATATCTTTTCCTTGTGCTTTTAGCTCACGAGCTAATGCCGCCATCGCCAAAGTCTGCGAAGTTGCTAAATTGTTAATTCTGTCTGAAAGAATATGGTTCATTATAAAAAATTTAATTGCTCCTAATTGCTGTGCTTAAGAGAGGTTAATTATTAATAGATTTTTGATTATGCTAATTCAGGTTTTGCGCCTAGATCTTTTAAGTGTTTGTAATGTGCCCAAATGGCTCCTCTCATGGTTTTGAATTCATAATAAGGTAAATTACATTCCCTGGCGGTCTCTTTTACGATTTCAGCAATTTTTCCATAATGGATGTGGCTGATATGTGGGAAAATATGATGTTCAATCTGATGATTTAATCCACCGGTAAACCAGTTTACGATTTTGTTTTTTGGTGCAAAGTTAGCTGTGGTGTACAATTGATGAATGGCCCAGGTATTTTCAATTTCTCCTTCTTCATTCGGAACCGGATTTGAAGTTTCTTCAACAACGTGTGCCAACTGAAAAACGATGCTTAAAATTAGTCCGGCAGTATAATGCATTACAAAAAATCCGATAACAACTTTCCACCAGTCTACGCCCAAAGCCATTGGCAATACCATCCAGATTAAAACATAGATTATTTTTGTGATAACCAAAACCGTCCATAATTTAGTTGGACTTTGCGGAGTTCCGTAAGATAATTTTCTTTTCAGATAATTTTTCATCTGCTTAAAATCGGTTGTTAAAGCCCAATTGAAAGTCAATAATCCGTATAAGAAGAAAGAGTAATAATGTTGAAATTTATGAAAACGATGCCACTCTGCATTTTTTGTAAAACGAATGATTCTTCCGGCATCTAAATCTTCATCGTGACCATGAATGTTGGTATAAGTGTGGTGTAAAACATTATGCTGAACCTGCCAGTTGTGAACGTTTCCTGCCAGAATATAAATGCTTCCACCCATGATTTTATTAATCCATGATTTTGAAGAATAAGATCCGTGGTTTCCATCATGCATTACATTCATTCCAATTCCCGCCATAGCAACTCCCATGACGATATTTAATATCAATTGTGCCCAGAATGGCATATTAAGAGCCAGAATCAAAAAGTAAGGGGTTAAGAAAACAGAAAAAAGAATAATTGCTTTTAAATGCAGCTTCCAGTTTCCGGTTTTTTGGATATTGTTCTCCTTGAAGTAATTGTTTACCCGTGAGTTAAGCGTTCTGAAAAATTTCAGATTATCCTGTTTTGAAAATGTCGGTGCGGTATTATTCATATTAATTTTAAATAGTTGTCAAAGGTAATTATTATAAATTTTCAATTTACAAAATTGAGTTAAATATTTCAATCCTAAAGTAGTACTTTTGTTAAAAATTTACAACAATGGATGAGATTCTGAAGTATTTTCCTGATTTGACCGACATTCAAATCGAACAGTTTCAAAAATTAGACTTTTTATATCACGACTGGAATGAAAAAATCAATGTTATTTCAAGAAAAGATATTGATGCCTTATATACCAAACATATTTTACACTCTTTAGGGATTGCAAAAATCATGAAATTTGAACCTGGAGCAACAGTTTTAGACGTTGGAACAGGCGGAGGTTTTCCGGGAATTCCATTAGCGATTCTTTTCCCTGAAACCCGTTTTTATCTTATTGATGTTATTGCCAAAAAAATAAAAGTAGTTCAGGGAGTTGTAGATGCTTTAGAATTAAAAAATGTAAAAGCAGAACAAAAACGTGCTGAATTGGTAAAAGGTGATTTCGATTTTATCGTAAGCCGTGCCGTAACTAATATGCCTGATTTTGTTTCGTGGATAAAAGATAAAATTAAGAAGCAAAATAAGCACACGTTGAAAAACGGAATTCTATATCTAAAAGGGGGTGATTTGACCGAAGAATTAAAAGATTTTCCAAAAGCTACCTTATATGATTTAGCAGAAGTTTTTGAAGATGAATTTTTTGAAACCAAAAAAGTGGTGCATTTGCCTTTGAAATTTACAGTATAACGTAATTGTTTTATTTAGAAAACACACCATTTGTAGTCAGATGGAGCTTTTTTGTGATTGAATTGCCTGTAGTCGTAACATTAAATTAATGTTAGAGATGTCGCAATTTTTTATCTTTGAAAACAGAATAATTTAAGTAATGATGGATAGAAGGAAGTTTTTTAGAAATGGCTCTTTATTTACAATAGGGGCTGCGGTTATGAATCCTTTTCAGGGTTCTGCAAATGTTTTAGACTTAGAGTCAGTTAATAAGAATAAGAAAGCCAAAAATATAATTTTACTGGTGAGTGACGGAATGAGTACCGGAACACTTAATATGGCTGATTTGTTTTTGAACAGAAAAACAGGAAAAGGTTCTAACTGGATACAATTATATAAAGACAACAGAGTTTCAAGAGCTTTGATGGATACGGCTTCTGCCAGTTCGATAGTAACAGATTCTTCTGCGGCGAGTTCTTCGTGGGGAGGCGGTTTTCGTGTAAATAACGGAGCACTTAATGTGAGTCCGACTGGAGAACCACATTTACCGATTTGGCAGAAGTTTAAAAAAACAGGAAAAATGGCGGGTTGTGTAACTACGGTTCCCATCACGCATGCCACTCCGGCCGGTTTTTGTGTGAACAGTAAAAGCAGAAATGCTCAGGAGGATATTGCCGAACAATATTTGGATTTAGGTTTTGATATCATGATGGGCGGCGGAGCCAATTATTTCAGTCCGGAATTGCGAAAAGATAAAAAAGACATGTATGCTGCTTTTAAATCAAAAGGATATCAGGTTGTAAAGACTAAATCTGAAATGGAAGCTGCATCGAATTCCCAGCCTGTTTTGGGTGTGTTTTCAGATGACGGCCTTCCGTATTATGTGGATAGAAATAGTGATGACAATTTAAAAAAGACGATTCCAAGTCTTGCTGAAATGTCTCAAAAAGCAATCGACAGAATGAAGGGTCACAAAAATGGTTTTGTTTTGCAAATCGAAAGCGGAAAGGTTGATTGGGCTGCACACGCTAACGATATTGCAGGTTTGATTCACGATCAGATAGAATTTGACGAAGCGGTAAAAGTTGCGATAGATTTTGCTGAAAAAGACAAAGAAACATTAGTAATTATTACCACAGACCACGGGAATGCGAATCCGGGAATTATTTACGGAAAATATGCCAATGATAATTTTGACAGTATTCAAAAATATACTCAAACTAATGAATGGATTCTGAATAGAATAAAACCGGAATCTTCTGTTTCTCAGGTAAAAGAAATTATTGAAAAAGCAAACGGTCATTCAGTTTCTGATGAAGAAGCCAAATATGTATTGGGTTACTATGACGGATTGCATAAAGAAGATGGTTTATATAATTACAAAAAATTACCGTATAAAGCTTTCGCAGAAATGCAGGAAAAAATAAATTCTGTTGGCTGGATCAGTATGGATCATTCGGCAGATTACGTTGAGTTGGCGATGTTTGGTCCTGGAAGCGAACTTTTAAAACCTTTCGTCAAAAATACCGACTTACATTATCTAATGCTGCAGGCTGCGGAAGTAGAAAATAAATTTTAATCGACTGGGTGTTGATTTACCATCGCTAAAAATCAAAGAAAAGCCGAATCTTAATAAAAGATTCGGCTTTTTTATGTGAGTAAGTTTCGAACTTGAAACCTGAAACTTTTAAACTTGAAACAAAAATTACCCCAAGAAAGGATATCTGTAATCTTCAGGAGTTACAAAAGTTTCCTTGATAGTTCTAGGAGAGGCCCAACGCAATAAGTTCAATGCAGAACCTGCTTTATCATTAGTTCCTGAAGCTCTTGCTCCA
The DNA here is from genome assembly GCF_946478785.1 of uncultured Flavobacterium sp. The sequence goes on along the minus strand of NZ_CAMLDD010000002.1, from coordinate 297,812 downwards.
CCAAAAGGCTGCATTCCTACTACCGCTCCGGTTGGTTTGTCGTTGATGTAAAAGTTACCTGCTGCATTTTGCAATTTCACAGTAGCCACTTCAATAGCATAACGATCCTGGCTGAAAACAGCTCCTGTCAAAGCATACTCAGAAGTAGTATCAACCAATTCTAAAGTTTCTTCCCATTTAGCATCTTCGTAAATATATATTGTCACAACCGGTCCGAATAATTCGGTTTCCATTGTAGTATATTTTGGATTTGTCGTTACAATAACCGTTGGCTCAATAAAGTAACCTACCGATTTATCGTAGTTTCCTCCAACAATAATTTCGGCATCAGCATCTTTTTTAGCCTGGTCGATATAACTCGCTAATTTGTCAAAAGAACCTTCGTGAATAACTGCTGTGATAAAGTTTCCGAAATCTTCCGGAGAACCCATTTTCATAGATTTTACATCGGTAATCAATTGTTCTTTTACAGCTGGCCACAAACTTTGAGGAATATAAACCCTTGAAGCTGCAGAACATTTTTGCCCCTGAAATTCAAAAGCTCCACGAGTGATTCCCGTAACAACTTGTTTTACATTAGCACTTGGATGCGCAATGATAAAATCTTTACCACCCGTTTCTCCAACGATTCTTGGATATGTTTTATAGTTGTGGATGTTTGCTCCAATTTTAGCCCAGATATCTTTAAATACGTGAGTTGATCCTGTAAAGTGAACACCAGCGAAATCACGGCTTGCCAAAACAGTATCGGTAATCATTAAAGCATCTCCAAAAACAACGTTGATAACGCCATCAGGAACTCCTGCTTCCTTGAAAACATCAAGGATAATTTTGGTAGAAAATACCTGGCTGTCACTTGGTTTCCAAACCACAACGTTACCCATCATCGCAGCACTTGCCGGAAGATTGGCAGCAATAGCTGTAAAGTTGAAAGGAGTAATAGCATAAACAAAACCTTCAAGAGGTCTGTATTCTAAACGGTTCCAGGTTGTAGAATCCGATTTTGGCTGATCTCCGTAAATCTGCGTCATGAATTCTACGTTGTAACGTAAAAAGTCAATCAATTCACAAGAAGCATCAATTTCTGCCTGGTGAATATTTTTAGACTGGCCAATCATAGTCGCAGCATTAATACGTGCTCTGTAAGGTCCTGCGATTAATTCAGCCGCTTTTAAGAAAATAGCCGCACGTTGTTCCCAAGCCATATTTGCCCACGCCTGTCTTGATTCAAGAGCATTGGCAATTGCCTTTTCGATATGTTGTTTTTCAGCCAAATGATATTTTCCAACAACGTGCTGGTGATCATGAGGTGCTGTTATATTTTTTGTGTTTCCGGTTCTGATTTCTTCGCTTCCAATATGTAAGGGAACATCAATTTGAGAATTCCACATTGTTTTGTAAGCTTCCTGAACTGCTGTTCTTTCAGGTGAGTTGGGTGCGTATCCTTTTACCGGCTCGTTCACCGCTTTAGGTACATTAAAAAATCCTTTTAACATGGGATAAGATATTTTAAAATTACGAATTGTTTAATTTTAGGCAAAAGTACAAAGGTTATTTTGATTATATCACAATACAATATTAAAATGTTGTAATTTAATAAACTAATCGTGTTAAGCTGTAAATATATGCTTTAAGAAAGTTTTAAATTTGAGTTGCTTCAATTTTTATCCTATGAAAATTCCGCTTTTAGCTTTTAACGATAAAGGAATTTACTGTCAACAGGCCGACGTATATCTCGATCCCTGGCGACCTGTAAAAAATGCGATTATTACGCACGGCCACGCCGATCACTCCCGTTGGGGACATCAAAATTATATTACGCATCATACCAATGTACCGATAATTCGGCATCGTTTGGGAGAAATAAATGTGACCGGAAAAGAGTGGGGAGAAACCTTTGTGATTAACAATGTAAAATTCTCGCTTCACCCTGCAGGACATATCATCGGGAGTTCACAAATTCGCGTGGAACACAAAGGCGAAGTCTGGGTTTTTACAGGAGATTATAAAACAGAAGACGACGGTATTTCAGTTCCTTATGAGGTCGTAAAATGCCACACTTTTATTACCGAATGTACTTTTGGTTTACCCGCATTTAACTGGACGCCACAAGCAGAAGTTATTACAGAAATCAATAATTGGTGGGCAGAAAATAAAGCAGAAGGAAAAACGTCCATTCTTTTTGGCTATTCTTTGGGTAAAGCACAACGACTTTTGAAATATTTAGATACTGATATTGGAAAAGTATATACTCACGGAGCAATTGAAAACATGACCAATGTTTTGCGTCCGATGGTACATTTTCCGCCAACAACTTTAGTCACCCGAGATACAAAAAAAGAAGAATTTGCAGGAAATATTGTTTTAGCTCCACCAAGTGCTCACGGAAGTATCTGGATCAGAAAAATGACGCCTTTTGTTACGGGTTCAGCAAGTGGCTGGATGGCTTTTCGGGGAGCAAGACGAAGACGTGCCATTGATAAAGGTTTTGTGTTAAGCGACCATTGCGATTGGTATTCTTTATTGGACAGCATCAAAGCTACGGGTGCAGAAAAAGTAATCTGTACACACGGTTATACCGATATTTTCTCCAAATATTTAAGGGAATTGGGTTACGACGCCAGAACTGAAAAAACGCAATACGAAGGCGAAGCAGCAGAAATGGAAAAAGATGAAAAAGAAGTTGTATTCGAACAAAATGAAACTTCGGATATTCCTGAAAATAAGGAACTGTAGATGAAAAATTTTGCCCAACTCATAAAGACGCTCGACAGCTCGAATAAAACTAATGTAAAAGTCGATGCCCTGACGACGTATTTTAAAAATGCATCGCCGGAAGATAAAGTATGGACGATTGCGATTTTGTCACATCGTCGTCCGCCGAGACCTGTTAATACTACTTTGTTGCGAATTTGGGCAAATGAATTGGCAAATATTCCCTTATGGCTTTTTGAGGAAAGTTATCATATTGTGGGTGATTTAGCAGAGACTATTGCTTTAATTATTCCAACAACCAAAGAACATTCGGATAAAAGTTTAACCGAATATCTTCAGGAAATTATTGCGTTGAAAAAGAAATCAGATATTGAGAAAAAAGAATATTTGCATGAGAACTGGCTGGCATTGAATTATTATGAACGCTTCGTTTTTACCAAATTGATTACGGGAAGTTTACGAATCGGCGTAAGCCAGAAATTAATGACCCGCGCTTTATCAAAGGCAGAAGATGTTGATGAAGATGCTTTGGCGTATAAATTAATGGGGAACTGGGATCCGAATACAATCACTTTTCAGGAATTGATTTTGGATGAACAAAGCAGCGACTATTTATCAAAACCTTATCCTTTTTATCTTGCGTATCCGATTGAAGGCGAAGTCGAAAACTTAGGAAATCCCGAAGATTGGTCTGTTGAACATAAATGGGATGGAATCCGGTCACAAACGATTATTCGGGAAGGTGAAATGTATGTCTGGTCAAGAGGAGAGGAGCTGGTAACCGATAAATATCCGGAGTTTAAATCTTTCATTGGAGTTATTCCGGACGGAACTGTTATCGATGCGGAAATTCTGGCTTTTCCCGAAAATGAAATTGGAACTTTTAATGATTTACAAACCCGTATTGGGCGTAAAACAATATCAGCAAGTTTACTCGAAAAGGTTCCTGTAATATTGAAAGCATACGATATTTTAGAATGGGAAGGACAGGATATTCGGAATTTACCGTATTCCGAAAGAAGATTATTATTAGAACAATTATATGATTCGATAAAAGATAAAACGTCACATTTTCAATTATCAGAAAGAGTGCTGCTTCATTCGTGGGAAGATGTTGCAGCGGAAAGAATGCGTGCCCGAGAAATGAAAAGCGAAGGTTTGATGTTAAAACGCAACGACTCGCCGTATCAGGTGGGAAGAAAAAAAGGTGATTGGTGGAAATGGAAAATTGAACCTCTCGTAATTGATGCCGTTTTAACCTATGCGATGCGAGGTCACGGGCGACGATCAAATTTATTTACGGATTATACCTTTGCGCTTTGGCAAACCAATGACAATGGTGAAAGAGAACTGGTAACTTTCGCAAAAGCATATTCCGGTTTAACCGATGCAGAATTTAGACGAGTTGATGATTTTATAAAGAAAAATACTTTGGAGCGATTTGGTCCGGTTCGAAGTGTAACACCTCAATTGGTTTTTGAAATTGGTTTTGAAGGAATTGCACTTTCCAAAAGACACAAAAGTGGAATTGCAACTCGTTTTCCAAGAATTTTGAGATGGCGACATGACAAAAAAATTGAAGATGCCAATTCAATTGAAGATTTAAAAAGTATGATTTCATAAAATAATTAAAAATTAAAAATTAAAAATCAGCTGAATCTGCCAGATCTGCGTAAAAAAATCATTTGAATCTTTTAATCTGTGGCAAAAAAAGAAGTAGTGTTGGAATTATCAACATCAAACAGGTAATCAAAACCATAAAATGAACAGAGACGAACTATACACCATTGCAGAAAACTGGTTTCATACTCAGGGCTGGAAAGCATTTCCATTCCAAACCCAAACGTGGACTGCTTTTCTTCAAGGCAAAAACGGCTTATTGAACTCTCCCACCGGAAGCGGGAAAACGTACGCCTTATGGTTTCCGATAGTTCTTGATTACATGAAGAAAAATCCGAATTATAAAACCAAACATAAACCCGGATTAAAAGCAATTTGGATCACACCATTACGGGCACTTTCTGTTGAAATAAAACAAGCTGCTGAAAGAATTCTTAACGATCTGGATACACAAATGACAGTTGGAATCCGTTCCGGAGATACTTCGCAAAGTGAAAGAACAAAGCAAAGCAAAAAAATGCCGGACTTGCTGGTCACCACTCCGGAAAGTCTGCAATTACTATTGGCTTCAAAAGAATTTGCTAAAACTTTTGCCAATTGTTCAGCGATTGTGGTAGATGAATGGCATGAATTATTAGGAACAAAACGTGGTGTCCAAATGGAACTGGCTTTGTCCCGATTAAAAACCATTGCACCCAAAATGCGCATTTGGGGGATTTCTGCCACTATTGGAAATCTTGAACTGGCACAACAAGTTTTATTAGGATTAAATTCAGAAGCCTATCAAAATTCGGTTTTGATTAAAGCCCATATCAATAAAAAAATAAAAGTACTTTCAATATTGCCCGACAAAATGGATAGTTATCCCTGGCGTGGTCACATGGGACTGCATCTAATTGATGAGGTGGCTAAAATAGTACGGAAAAGTAAAACCACCTTGATTTTTACGAATGTGCGTTCTGCCTGCGAAATGTGGTTTCAGGCAATATTGGAAAAATATCCGGAGTTTGCCGGAGATATGGCGATGCACCACGGAAGTATTAGCAGGGAAACCCGGTTATGGGTTGAAAATGCGATTCGAAACGAAGAATTAAAAGTAGTAGTTTGTACATCGAGTCTGGATTTGGGAGTAGATTTTGCTCCTGTTGAAACTATTATTCAGGTGGGCGGACCAAAAGGTGTTGCACGATTTTTACAACGGGCAGGACGAAGCGGTCACCAGCCCGGAAAAGAAAGTGTGATTTACTTTCTGGCAACGCATGCCATAGAATTGATTGAAGCTTCGGCACTAAAAAAAGCAGTCGCTAAAACCATTGTAGAAGACCGAATTCCCTATTTAAATAGTTGGGATGTTTTGGTACAATATCTCAATACGTTGGCAGTTTCTGATGGATTTTTTCCAGATGAAATTTTTGATGAAGTCCGACAAACCTTTTGCTATCAAAATATTACAAAAGAAAACTGGAACTGGATTCTGAATTTTATCACGAACGGAAGCCAGAGTCTGCAGGCATATGATGAATTCAAAAAAGTAGAAATTGAAGAAGGCGGGCGTTATAAAATTAACAGCCGATTGATTGCCATGCATCACAGAATGCAAATTGGAACTATTGTTGGCGATGCGTCACTCAATGTTAAATTTTTAAGCGGAGGTTATATTGGAAATATCGAGGAATGGTTTGCCTCAAAACTGCAGCCGGGAGATGTCTTTACGTTTGCCGGAAAAAGACTGGAATTGTTTCGTGTGAAAAACATGCAGGTATTAGTTCGAAAAGCAGATCCCAAAAAAGAATCCCGAACAGTGAGCTGGATGGGAGGGCGTATGGCATTGTCCGTACAGATGAGTGAATTGCTTCGGGAAGAATTATATGCTGCCAATAGCGAAAATCTCACTCCGGAATTAAAAGCCTTACAGCCTATTTTTGCAAGACAGCGTAAGGAAAGTATTGTGCCTTCTGATGATGAATTCCTGATCGAAACTTTTAAAACCAGAGAAGGTTTTCATGCTGTTTTTTACCTTTTCGAAGGTCGGTTCGTGCATGAAGCTTTAGCCAGTATTTTGTCCTATCGAATTAGTTTATTGTCTCCAATTACTTTTTCTCTGGCGTATAATGACTACGGATTTGAATTGCTCTCAGATCAGGAAATTGATATGCAGTCTGTTTTTGACAATAATTTATTTTCAACAGAATATGTGCATCACGATTTGCAGAAGAGTCTCAATTTAACCGAAATGGCAAGAAGAAAGTTTAGGGATATTGCCGTAATCGCAGGATTGGTTTTTACGGGAATGCCAGGAAGACCTGTTAAGACCAAACATTTGCAAAGCGGTTCGCAATTGCTTTTTGAAGTTTTCAGGGATTATGAACCGGACAATTTATTGCTCCAACAGGCGTACACAGAAACATTTGAACATCAATTGGAAGAAGGACGTTTAATCCAAGCTTTGGAAAGAGTGAATCGGCAAAGAATCGTTTGGAAACAATGTACAAAACCAACACCATTTAGTTTTCCTATCATTACAGATCGATTACGGGAAAAATTATCCAGTGAAACATTGGCGGAAAGAATCAAAAAGATGACAGCCAGTTACATGAAATAATTTTGACGAGTGTAAAAGGTTTGCTATATTTAAATATGAATATTACAATAAACAATCAGGATTTTATTCTGCATCAGTCCGGTGCTGCTTTTTGGGAGAAAAAAAATATACTGTTGATTTCTGATGTGCATTTAGGTAAAGTAGCACATTTTCGAAAACATGGAATCGGAATTCCGAATGATGCTATTTTTGAAAATTTCACGAGGTTAAAAATTGTTTTAGACTTATTCAATCCCACAACCATTATTTTCTTAGGCGATCTGTTTCACAGTAAAATGAATACCGAATGGGATTTGTTTGTGGAATGGACCCAAACTCATTCGCATAAAATAATTTTGGTAGAAGGCAATCACGATATTATTTCAAAGAAATATTATGCGGATTTGAATATTGAAATTTATTCCGAACTTGTAATTGATGATTTTTTACTGACACATCATCCTAAAGAGGAGCAAGGTTATTTTAATTTTTGCGGACATATTCACCCCGGAATTCAATTAAGGGGGTTGGGTAAACAATTTTTAAGTTTGTCCTGTTTTTTCAGAAAATCCAATCAAATGATTTTTCCGGCTTTTGGAGAATTTACAGGAAATCATTATTTGATTCCAACAGAAAATGATAAAGTCTATGCGATTACAAAAGAAGATGTAATAGAAATTATCCTAAATTAATTCAATGCAAAAGGAGCGCACATTCTAAAAGTAGGAACAATTACCTTAAAGATTTTGGTTGTGGTAAAGTTAATCATATTAAAATGACCTTTCATTGCGCCATACGGAGATGATAACAAACAACCTGAACTGTAAGTGTGATTTTCACCAGGTTTTAAAACCGGTTTTTTGCCTATAACTCCTTCTCCGTCAACCACTTCTAAGTTATTTAGGGAGTCGAAAATTTCCCAGTGGCGAGATGTTAACTGCACTGAATCTTTACTGTGGTTTTCAATTGTAACGACATAACTAAAGGCAAAATGAATCTTGTAGTTCTTGAAGTAAGTACCTTCAAAACTAGTTAAAACAGATATTTTTATGCCCCTTGTTATCTGAGAAACCATAACTAAAGTAGTATATATGTGTGTGTTATATTTGCAAACTTACGAAAAAAAAAGATTCGATTGAAATCCTTTTTTAGAATGTTTAGTTAATAATGTTCAGTGAGTTTGCATTTCCTTTTCCGATTACTCTTTCATAACGGTCATTACTTTCGCGATAATAAACTAAAATAGTATATTCATTTTCGGTTTGATAAAAATTTCCATCTACGGCATTTTCATAATCAATAACGCCATTTTTATCAGCAATTGTGTACTGAAAATTAGTAAATCCCTGTTTAATCATAACGGCCTTTTCGTAAATTCCCTTTTCAGCATTATAATCCATTTTGTATTCTGGTGAGAGGCTGTAATTATTGAACATTCCTGTAATATAAATGTCTTTATCGTTTGATCTGAAAGTGGGGGCAGAGAGGCTAAAATACACCCAGGCATAATCAGCCTCAATTTCATTATTAGAAGCATTAATATTTTTAACTACAAAATTCCCATTAACATCCTCATATACCGTGTAAATCTGATTTGCCCTCGCCGCACTGGTGTATAAAAAAGAATTGTAAATATCATTATTTGCACCTACTTTGGCAACATAATTATTGGCAGCCCTTATATCTTTATTTTCAAAGTATAGAAATTCATTTCCGCCCCAAAACTGTGTTTCACTGTCGTACTTATAGACCAATTGATTGCCAAGTGTGTATTGCGGAGGAATATTTTTTATGCTCGTATTAAAATTTCCATTCTGAAGTAAAAGGATTTTTACATTTTTTAATGGTGTCTGAAAAGCTATATCATTTGAAGCTATTGCAATATCCAGATTTTGTTTATAATTGATATTATTTAGGTTTCGGGTTCGTTTTACCTGCGCAGCCACTGTAGAATGACTTTCGAATAAAATAAACTTTCTGGAAAAAACTACCTCTCTGTCTTCATTTAGAATTTTTAAAATATAATTCCCGGAAAGTAGTATTTGGGTAGCGAATTGATTCGGCAAGGAAAGTCGATAATGCGAATAATTCTGAAGTGTGTTATAGGAATTAAAGTAATCCATAATTCTTTGATTATCAAAACCACGAATATAATCTGTTTTCGGAATGTCAGAAGGCTTCCAATTGTAATCACAATGCAGGATTTCAAAATAATAATTAGCTTCATTACCAAACAAATCGTCAAACTGTAATTCAAATCTGGATCCCAATTCAAATATCGGAACCACATTACTTCCATTTTGTACAAATGAAACCGTTTTGATATTGTATGGTGGAGTGACTTCAGTTTGTACTACCTGGGCTTTCGCCGAAGTAAAAGTGAGGAACAAAAGAAGGTTTTTAAATAAAAAATTTCGCATCTTATTACGTTGTAAGATTGTAAATATAACAATTTTATATAATGAATAAGATGCCATTATATTGGTTTTAAGAACAATTTATCAGGAACTTAAAATGTATTCTAAATTAGTTTCCAGTTCTTCGTTGATAAAACTTTCTTCTAAAAGGGAATCAGATAACAGTTTTTTGTTTTCCTGTAGTTTGATTATTTTTTCTTCTACCGTACTCTTCGAAATAAACCTGATAACGTTTACCTTATTTAATTGTCCAATTCGGTGCGCTCTTCCAACACCTTGTTTTTCTGCAAAAGGATTCCACCATGGATCTAAGAACAAAACATAAGAAGCTTTGGTAATATTCAAGCCAACGCCGCCAGCTTTCAGCGAAATAAAAAATAAGAGAGGCTCTTCTTTTTCCTGAAACAATTTTACTTGCTGCTCTCTTTTACTTGCTGGAGTTTCACCAGTAATTTCACAGTATCTTATTTTGTTTACATTACACCAATCCGTGTAAAAATTCAAATTAGTAACAAAAGAACTGAAAATAATAGCCTTTTGTTTTCCTTTGACTAAATTTTCCAGATAATTAGTGACAGCAATATATTTCCCGGAATCAATTTCTGATTCCTGATCGACCATTTTTGGATGATTGCTCAACTGTCTTAACTTCATTAAAGTATTGATAATACTGATTCTATCCGGACTCGATCCATCTGTTTTCAATAGAAAATTACGCGCTTTTGATTTTTCCTTCTCATATAATTTTTCCTGTTCCGGATCCATATCACAATAATAAATTTGCTCTGTTAATTCCGGCAAATCCTTTAAAACCTGTTCTTTTGTTCGTCGCAAAATATAAGGCTGAACCAATCTTTTTAATTCAGCTAAACTATTTTCATCTTGCTTCTTCTCAATTGGAATTTTAAAATTCTCTGCAAAAAAATTATAAGTTCCTAAAATATCCGGATTTATAAATTGCATCTGCGACCATAAATCGTCCAGGGAGTTTTCGATTGGTGTTCCACTTAAGGCAATTTTATGTCTGGTATTGATTTTATTGATGGCTTTAAAAATCTTAGAATTTTTATTCTTAATATATTGACTTTCGTCTAAAATCAAATAGCGAAAATTGTATTTTTCTAAAATTGAAATATCACGATGAACAATGCTGTAGCTTGTAAAAATTAAGTCGGTCGAATCTAATCTGCCTGCCAATAATTTTCTGTCGTTTCCCACGTACTGCATTTTTGAAAAATGCGGTGTGAACTTTCCCGCTTCGTTATACCAGTTAAAAACCAATGAGGAAGGCAAAACAATCAGAGCTTTTAAAGGTTCTTTTTCAATAGTAGTTTCATTTGAAAATAAATCAAAATTGGTAGTTTTAGTTGTAAACCCTAATTGTTCCTGAACGGCAACTAAAACGGCTAAGGTTTGTAATGTCTTTCCGAGTCCCATGTCATCAGCCAGACAAGCCCCTAAATTCGAGTTGAAATGACCCAGAAGCCATTTCACCCCGTCAATCTGATAAGGTCTTAGAGTTGCTTTCAGTAAATCTGAAGGTTTATATTCAGCTTGTTCAATTACCTCTTTTTCTATTTCGGGAATAGTATCTAAAGCGGTGAAATTGCTTTTACGCAAAAGAAGTTTTCCATTTTCTCTATTGACCAGTTTAGCCAGTGAACTATACTTACTGAACCACTCTAGCGGAATTAAAAAATAATTTCCGTCAGGCAGCATAAACAGTCTTTCCTTGCTTTTTATATTGGGAATAATGTCACTGAAATTGATGGTGTGATTTCCAATAGTAATGATAATTTTGATATCAAACCAATCGCCGGTTGTTTCTTTTGAGACCGAAACAGTATGGTTCTCTGCAATGATTTCTTTGCTTTCAAGTTTCAGGTTTTGGATTGTAAAACCTAAATTTTCAAGCTTTTCCTTATTGTCAATAATTAGTTGAATATTGATATAAGGATCATTGGTTTCTGAATCTGTATCCAGCCCAAAAAGTTCGTTTTTGATTTTTATTAAACCAATTTCAAGTAATTTTTTTGTATATAGAATTTCGACGGCACTTCTTTTAAACTGAATTATTTTGGGTTCATTAACAATACTGAAATCAACAGAAGAATGTGTTTTTTTACTTTTACCGGCATCAAATAAGTAACCGTTATAATCAAAATAAAGGTTGAGGTAATAACAATTTTTAAAGAAATCATAAACTGGCTGAATCGTACTCGAAATTATTTGATCACGCACTTCCATTTCAAAACCAGTGGCTTCAATATCAATTTTTTTCGCTATTTCGGGAATAAAACTTTTAAAATAATCATCAACCAATTTTGAAGGTATTTCAATTGATTTTTTCTTTAAAAAAGGAGTCAGTTTTTTAGAATTAAGCTCCTTTAATCGCCCTAATTTTTTATCAATAATTAACCAGCCTGGTTCATCCAGCAACATATCGATACTACAATTCATAGGTAGAAAAGTAGTTTTGTTTTCTTTTAATGAAAGGGTATAAGTAATGCCTTCCGAATGCTTTTCAAATCGAATCTGAGGTTCAAAATCACGAGAGTCGATATTGACTCTGGATCGATAAAAGTCTTTTTCAACTCCCATATTAATTGACAAAGGAAATTGTTCTTTCACAATCAAATCGTAGAAGGAGCTTAAATTGAATTTTAAATGCTGACGAATGGCAAAATCAATTTTGCGATCTTTTTGTAAATCGGCGATGGTTTTAGCGGATTTGATTTTAGCACTGAATTTCCTGAAAATAAATTCAGGTTTTAAAGATTCACAAGCTGTCAGTATTTTTTTAATATTGGAATCTAAATTTTCAAAGGCAATTCCAAAACCTTCAAGTACATCCTTACTTGCTTTTTTGTCCAGATATTTGATTTCATCAGTATTCTCAACGACGTATGCCGTTGGAATAAAAGTGTTCAGATTTTTTTCAAAACTGACGTCAAAACAAAATTGAAATGATTTTGGTTCCAAGAGTAGGTTTGTTTTGGTTGTATTTGGGTATGGGCTAAAATTTAGAAAGTTTTCAAAATAATAATAATTTGAAAACTTTCTAAATGAACTTATATCACTTATATGGTGAAAAAATTACTTATCCTGTTTAAAGCAAAGCGGAATAATTTCGCCTTTTGCCAAACAATATTTCTCAACCAATTCGGGTGCAATTTTATTCGTATAATCTTCTTCGATAACAATAAAGCCTATGCTTCTCAATTTATCAAAATAATCCCGTCCATATACACGAACGTGATCGTATTGTCCGAAGATTTTAGCGCGTTCTTTTTGGTCTGTAATTGTATCATCAGCAAAAGTAACCTCTCTCGATAAATCCTGTGGAATTTGTAAAACGGCCATTCCGCCTGGTTTTAAAACCCTGAATAATTCCTGCATGGCTTTTGTATCATCAGGAATGTGCTCTAAAACGTGGTTACACAAAATCACATCATATTCGTTATCTTTAAAAGGCAAATTACAGATGTCTGCTTTTACATCTGCCAAAGGCGAAAGTAGATCGGTTGTCGTATAATCGAGATTTTTTTGCTTGCGGAAAAGTTTATAAAAAGCTTGTTCCGGAGCAAAATGAAGCACTTTTTTTGGTGCCGTAAAAAAATCTGTCTGATCGTTTAAATACAGCCAAAGCAAACGATGTCTTTCTAATGAAAGTGTACTTGGCGAAAGTACATTATTACGTTGCTTTCCGTATCCGTAAGGCAAAAACGATTTAAAACTTTTTCCATCAATTGGATCAGTAAATTTATCTCCTTTTAATGATAAAGCCAAAATTGGACGCACCACATAACTCAAGCGAATTAATAATGGACGAGGGATTGTATTAAGTACTAATTTGAATAGTTTTTTCACAGTTAAATAAATTTGAACACGAATTTCACAGATTAACACGGATTTAATTGTGGTGAAATTTCACGAACCTTTGATTTGGGTTAAAGTATTATTCTTTTATATTTCAGACTGTCTTCTCCAAAATTGATTAGTAATCCTAATCTATTTTTTGATGCAGCTAAATAATTTAATGTTTGTTTTATTTCACTTGTTGACAGTGCTGTAATTGCTTTTAGCTCTAGAATGATTTCATCATAAATTACAAAATCTGCAAAATAATAACTCGGTAATATAATGTCCTTATAAGCGATATTATATTTTAATTCCCGATTATAAGGAATTTCATTTTTTTGAAATTCATATTCTAAAGCGTCACCATAAACTTTTTCACTATGTCCTTTTCCTAATATTTTATGGACTTCCATACAAATTCCAATAATTTTATAGGACTCATCTTTTAAATATAATTCGTTCATAATTTATATTAGTGAAATTTATCGCAACGATAATCCGTGAAAATTAGTGAAATTCGTGTTACAATACTAAAGGCACTTTTCTAAATTCATCTTCTTCGGTACTTTCAATTCCTAATGCTTTGTAGATGTAGTAGAAAGTCGATAAAATTTCCGGTTTTCCATCGATTAAGGCAACGTCATGTTCAAAGTGTGCACTTGGCTTTCCGTCAGCAGTTAAGATTGTCCAGCCATCTTTAAGTTGTTTGATGTTTTTTGTTCCCATGTTAATCATAGGTTCAATTGCTACCACCATTCCTTCAACAAAAAGTTTTCCTCTTCCTTTTTTGCCATAGTTTGGCATTTCAGGAGCTTCGTGCATTTTTTGGCCTAATCCATGTCCAACCAATTCGCGAACAACTCCGTATCCGTGAGATTCTGTATATTTCTGAATCGCATTTCCAACATCTTCCACACGATTACCGGCTTTAAATTCTCTGATTCCTACGTAAAGGGATTCTTTGGTTACCTGCAAAAGTTTTTTAGTTTCAGGGGCAACTTCGCCAATTTCAAAACTATACGCGTGATCACCATGATATCCATTTTTAAAGGCACCACAATCAACAGAAATAACATCTCCGCTTTTTAAAGGTGTATTATTCGGAATTCCGTGTACCACCTGAGCATTCGGACTCATACAAAGTGAATTCGGGAAATCATACAATCCAAGAAAACTTGGCACCGCACCATGATCACGAATAAATTCTTCGGCTAATTTGTCCAGATATAAAGTAGTAACTCCTTCTTTAATTTCAGAAGCAATCATTCCTAATGTTTTAGATACGATCAAAGCACTTTCGCGCATTAATTCTATTTCCTCGCGGGTTTTTTGGATAATCATATTTTTCAGATTTTCAGTTCGCAAAAGTACAATTTTAATATTATTTTTTTAAAGTTGCTTTTGAAATTAATTAGCACCTATAGTTTTCAGGCTTTATGAGTATCAATACTCTTGTGGAGTATGAAAAGCTTTTGGTTTCGTATATCAGGAAAAAGCCTTAAATTAGTAATAAACATAACAATCATGGAAACTTCAACAGATCAGGAAACGCTTTCTAAAATTAAAGCTTTAAAGAGCATGAAACGAAATGCTTCAATGCTCCTGGGAGGCGCAGTACTTTTGTTTATAATTGCGATTTATTTTAAAATTCCAATGCTGCAGGCTTTCAGTGAAGCCGCAATGGTAGGCGGAATTGCGGATTGGTTTGCAGTTGTTGCTTTGTTTCGCCATCCGTTGGGGATTCCGATTTGGCATACGGCTATTATTCCGATCAAAAAAAATGAAATTGGAGAAAATTTGGGCAGTTTTGTTTCCGAGGAATTTCTGAATCGTGAAAAACTGGAAATTAAATTAGATGAATTCAACTTTGCCACAAAAGCTTCCGATTGGCTTTCGAAGATAGAAAATGCTAATAAGATTGCCGATGCAATAGCTCTAAATATTATTCCGGGTATTCTGAAAACGATAAAAGATGAAGATATAAAAAGATTTATTCAGGTTCAGTTCAGGGAAAAATTAGAAGCCATTAATTTTGGAGATTGGGTAGCATTGGCTTTGGAACCTTTGCAGAAAGGAAATGTAAAGGACGAATTGCTTACCAATATTCTGGAAGTCATGAGTACAGAATTAAGTAATAATAAAGATCTGATCAGAAAAAAAGTAAAACAATCTACGCCCTTTTTAAGTTTTGGCTTAGCCGATAAAAGCATTTCAGAAGGTATCTTTAACGGATTACAGGAGTTTTTGGATGAAGCAAAAAATCCGCAAAGCGAAATCCGATTTAAAATAGATGAATATGTTCATGATTTTCTGGATAAAGTAAAAAATTCGGAAGAGATGAGAATTAAAATCAATAATATGATTCTTGGTTTTGCAGGAAAAAAAGAAGTTCAGGATTATATTAACGGAATTTGGGATGAAATAAAACTTTCTATTACGCACGATTTAGAAAAAGGTAATGAATCTTCCATCAAAAATAATATTTCAGGTTTGATTCAGCGTTTTGGAAGCGGACTTCAGGAAGATCAGATTATGGTTCATAAAATCAATAACTTCATCAAGTATGATTTGCTTTCTGTACTTCTGAATAATAAAAAGGTAATTGGAGATTTGATTTCGTCAACAGTCAAAAGCTGGGACGGAAAAGAAGTTTCTGAAAAATTAGAGTTAGAAATTGGTAAAGATCTTCAATATATCAGAATCAACGGAACTTTGGTGGGCGGACTTATCGGACTTATAATTTATGGAGTTGAATGGACGTATCATTATTTTTTAATGTGATTACCATAAAAGCAAAGAGAGACAAATCCTAAAACTTGTCTCTCTTCTATCAAAAAAAAGTGGTTTTCTATAATAATGAATGACAAGTCATTGCTTCAGGCTGAGGAACGCCCATTAATTCTAAAATAGTAGGGGCAATATCGCCTAAAACACCATTTTGAATATTCTTCAATTCTTTATCCACTAAAATAATCGGCACCGGATTTGTTGTGTGCGCTGTATTTGGGCTTCCGTCAGGATTAATCATGGTTTCACAATTTCCGTGATCGGCAATTACAATGGTTGTGTAATTGTTTGCAAGAGCAGCTTCAATAACTTGTTGCGCACAAGCATCTACAGCTTCGCAGGCAAGGATTGCAGCACTCATGATTCCCGTATGTCCAACCATATCACCATTTGCAAAATTCAGACAAACAAAATCTACTTCGCCTTTGTTTAATTCGGGAACAAGAGCAGCTGTTAATTCGTATGCGCTCATTTCTGGCTGTAAATCATAAGTGGCAACTTTTGGAGAATTTCTTAATAGTCTGGTTTCGCCCTCAAAAGGTAGTTCTCTTCCTCCAGAGAAGAAAAAGGTAACGTGAGGATATTTCTCTGTTTCGGCAATACGAATTTGTTTTTTACCGGCTTTTTCTAAAACTTCACCAAGAGTTTCGGTAATGTTATCTTTATTATAAACAACTTTTACGTTTAGATAAGTCTCATCGTAGTTGGTAAGCGTCACATAATACAAATTTAATTTGTGCATGTTTTGCTCATGGAAATCCTGTTGAGAAAGTGCTTCTGTAAGTTCACGGCCTCTGTCGGTTCTGAAATTGAAGAATATCACAACATCACCCTCTGCGATTGTTGCCAGTGGTTTTTCTTCTTCATCAACCATTACGATTGGGGCAATAAATTCATCAGTAACATCTTTTGAATAGCTTTCAAGAATACTTGCAACCGCATTTTTTGATGGAGTTCCTATTGCATTTACAACTAAATCATAAGCCAGTTTTACACGCTCCCAACGTTTATCACGATCCATTGCGTAATAACGGCCAATAATTGTGGCAATTTTTACCGGAGTATCTTTAATATGATTTTCTAAATCCTGAATATATTTAGCTCCTGATTTTGGATCAACATCGCGACCGTCTGTAAAAGCATGAACAAAAACATTTTCTAATCCATATTCCTGAGAAGCATCGATAAGTCCACGCAAGTGAGATGTGTGTGAGTGAACACCTCCATCAGAAACCAATCCTAAAAAGTGTACTTTTTTGTTGTTTTCTTTAGCATAGGTAAAAGCATCAACAAGAACTTGTTCTTTGGCAAGTGTTTGATGCGCTACTGCTAAATTTATTTTGGCTAAATCCTGGTAAACGATTCTTCCGGCACCAAGATTCATATGACCTACTTCACTGTTTCCCATTTGACCTTCCGGTAAACCAACGTTTAATCCGTCAGTACGAAGCTGTGCACTTGGGTAGTTTAGATAAAGACTGTTTATAAAAGGAACATTTGCGTTGTCTATTGCAGATACTTTAGGGTCGGGAGACTTTCCCCAACCATCTAAAATCATAAGGATTACTTTTTTGTTCATTGGTTTTATTTTTTGGCAAAGATAAACCATTTATAAAATACGCAAGAAACGATTGTTACATTTATGTTTTATAAAAAGAACGGTATCAAAAAATAATAATTTGGTTATATAAGTCTTTGTTTTTTAAAATTAATGCACACTGACTCTGTTTTGAATTTAAGTTTTAAATCATATTAATGGAGAATAAAGCATTTTGTTCTATTTTTTTATCTCATTTATTAGTTTTTTAATATCTTAAAAAATCTTTTTACTAATACTGATTAGAGTTGTAGAATATTCTTTAAAAAATAACGTAAATTCCTGCCAAAAATAGTGATATGTTTAATTTTCCTTAACTTCTATTGTGATTAACTGTTAAAGTTTGAATAAATATCACCTAATTTGGTGATATTAAGTTACATAATTACAAATAAGTTTTACATTTGCCAAGTCCCAAAACAAGTGTAACCTAAACTTAATCAATGATTTATAAGATTTATCCCGCTATTTTATTTTTGTTTTTGTCATTCGGTACAGATTCTAAAAATACTGCTGAAACTAAAAATGTAACAGCTAAAAGCATTGCAAAAGTTGAAAAACTTGCAGTTGATGCTAAAATTGAAAATATTTATAACACATTAAACACAAACAATTTTGTTCTTCCTGAACTAAAAACTTTTTCTGAAGCTTTAAAAGGATTCTACCTGCTAAAAGAAAAAGGAGTTATTCAAAAAGATATTTTAACCCTGATTGATTTTAGCCTTTCATCCTCTATAAAACGTCTTTGGGTTATTGATTTATCAACCAACTCGATTTTATTCCAGTCCCTTGTGGCCCACGGAAGAAATACAGGCGAAGAGTTTGCTTCTGCATTCTCTAATATTAATTCATCGTACAAAAGCAGCCTTGGCTTTTATGCAACTGGTGAAATTTACCAGGGAAAGCATGGAGCTTCTTTACGTCTTGATGGATTAGAAAGAGGTATTAATGATAATGCACGCCAAAGAGCCGTTGTAATGCATGGTGCCGATTATGTGTCAGAATCTTTCATACAAAACAATAAAAGATTAGGAAGAAGTCTGGGCTGTCCGGCGATTCCTGTTGAATTGACTAACGATATCATTCATACAATAAAAGATAAATCTTGTTTGTTCATTTATCATCCGTCGAGAAGTTTTATTATGGATAAAGATTTAATTTCTTAATTTAGAATACAAATCTTCATCCAGATTATATACATCATACCTGAATATGAGCTTATCGTTTTCGCTCCACGCTGTCCAGTACCATTGATATAGTTTGTATTTTTTAGTAATTCTGATGCTGGTAGTTTTTTTTCGGGCGATAATAGTATCAATTTTATCTTTCGACCAATTTTTAGAATCATCTAAAATATGCTGCGCTAATTCCAGCGGATTTTCAATACGCACACAACCGGAACTCAAAGAACGATTACTTCTCTCAAAATAGTTTCGGTGATTGGTGTCGTGCAAATACACACTATAATTATTAGGAAACATAATTTTTATCAATCCTAAGGAGTTGTTATAACCCGGACTTTGGATATATCTATAGCTACGGGGCCTGTTTTCATTCCAGTTCCAAGGATCTACCACATGTCCTGCAGTATCATAAATAGTAATGTTTTTATTTCTTAAATAATTTCGATTACGTTTCATGGCCGGAACTACATCTTCTTTTAAAATAGTAGGTGGTACTGTCCAGGTTGGGTTAAAAACAATACTTTTAAGAGTTGAGGTTAAAACAGGTGTTTTTCTTTTGCTGGTTCCTACTATCACCTTTCTGACGGCAGTTGTGTCCTGATTTTCTACAACTTGCATGCTGTAGTCAGGGATATTAATTATAAAATAATTTTCTGCCAACTCATTTGGATACCATCTCCAGCGCTCTAAATTGGCAATAATCTGGTGTTTCCTTTTTTGTTTTGAAAAGTTCAGGGCATGGACCGTGCTTGCTCCAATAATTCCATCTGAAACTAATCCATGACGTGACTGGAACTTTTTTACAGCTTCAAATGTTTTGTCGTCGTAGATAGCTGTTAGACTGTCTTTTCCTGATAGGTCATTCCAGTACAAAAGCCTTTTTTTAATATTGATTAGAGCGGCACTAGTGTCTTTAAGTACTATTTTTTCGGCTGATTCAATTGTTTTAATATTATCATCCGGAAAAGTGTTAATAAGCTGTAAAGCTTTTAATAATTGTTTATAAGTTCGGGTTTTTGGTTGGATATTTTCAACTAAACTGTCTAAAGTATTATGGTTAAAGCTTTTTACCAAAGCAGTATTTATGTCCAGATCCTTGTCTGCCAGTGCCCAGTCCCGATATAAATACTTAGGATTTAATTTTCCTTCGTATAAATGAGTAACGTATTTTTCAAAATTATGGGTGAGTAACAAATCGTATTCTGCAAGTTGTTTGTTGTCTAATTTATTGATTTGTTTCTCATAATTATCCATTTTTTTTACACGATAATCATTGGGGTTTAATCCCAACTCATCTGATTTTTTTAGTTGCGATAAAACGTAGGTTCTTTTTTTTAGATTTCCCCAAATGGTTTTATTGTCAGATGAAAGGTAAAATTGTTTTAATGTTTCGCTTTTATAAGCATTTATAAGAGCGGTATCTATGTCAACAGTTCGCGCATCGGTTATTACGATGGCTGGCAAAGCTTTTTTAGCTTTTGATGGTTTAGTTTTTTGATCCTTTTTGCAGCTTATAAAGAAACAAAGAATCAACAGAAAGTAAAGTTTATTCATTTTATAATTTTTTGTACATTAAATAATGTTCTCCAACTTCCGGGATTTCAAAGGAGTTTCCTTTAATTTCATATCCCATTTTTTTGTAGAATCCAACTGCGGCTGTTCTGGCATTGAACCATATCAAATCGAACTGGTTTGAGATGCAGTATTTTTCACAATGTTTTACGAGTGTTTCTCCAAGACCTTTTTTCTGATGTGACTCCAAAATAGCCATGCCTCGAATCTGGGCCTGTAAATTTTCTGCAAATATAGTATTGGTTTTTAGAAACAATGAAATTATTCCTATTAAATCTAAATCATTAAATAATCCAAAATGATGTGTGGTTTTTAAATTATCGCCTTCAAAAGCACAGGTTTCTATTGGTTTTCCTTTTCGGAGTACAGGATGTCTTACAATAAACGTTTCCTTAGCCGATATTTCTTTGATTAATGTCATGTTTTGAATAAAAAAACAAAGCTATAACATTTTAATTTTAAATAGATTACTAGAAATAGTGATTTTTAATTTATTTTTTTTCAAAAAAAGCTTGCTTTAAAGCTTAGTTATTTTTTATATTTGCACCTCAGTAATGCGAAAGTAGCTCAGTTGGTAGAGCTCCAGCCTTCCAAGCTGGTTGTCGCGAGTTCGAGCCTCGTCTTTCGCTCTAATCAAAACTTAGGTTTAGATTTTAAATTTAAATAATTTTATTTTTTATTTTTTTAAACGATTTAATTATTTATATTTGCACCCTGTTAATGCGAAAGTAGCTCAGTTGGTAGAGCTCCAGCCTTCCAAGCTGGTTGTCGCGAGTTCGAGCCTCGTCTTTCGCTCTTCAAAATCCTCAAGCAATTTGTTTGAGGATTTTTTGTTTACAATCTATTTTAAATTGCTCAAATCACTTTCAGGGTCTAATTCTTGTGGAACCTGATTTTGTTGAAATAATCGGGCTGACAGATTTCCTTTTAAAGTGATTTTCTTTCCTTTTACTTCAAGCCAGCTGCCTTCTCTTAGTCCTAAAACCGGAATGGCATTAAATGCATGAAATTCTTTTATTCGTTCTTCACGGGTTTCTCCCATATGAGTAGAATTCTCTTCAGCATCTAAATAATGAGGATTAAGATTAAAAGAAATCAATCCTAAAGTTTGAAAACTCGGAGGATAAACAATAGGCATGTCGTTTGTTGTTTGCATCGAAAGACCGCAAATATTACTTCCGGCACTGGTTCCTAAATATGGAGTTCCATTTTTTACTGTTTCAGAAAGAAGCTGCATAACATTGTTTCTGTATAATTGAGTAACCAGTAAAAAAGTATTTCCTCCACCGGTAAATATCCCTTCTGCATTTTTTATAGCTGTTTCCGGATTCTTAAATTCATGAATTCCATTTACTGAAATATTTATAGTTTGAAATGCCATGGCTACTTTTTGAGTGTATTCATCATGAGAAATTCCGCCAGGGCGTGCATACGGAATGAATAAAATGCTTTTGCAGTTTTTAAAATGGAATTGTAAAACAGGTAATAAATATTCTAAATAATTGCTTTGATGCAAAGTAGAAGTACTTGCAATGATGATATTTTTCATAAATATAACTCAGATTGTTTTGGTTAAAGGTATTAAAAAGGCTGTTTTGATGGCAGAAGGCTTTTTAAATTAACATATTTTTACCAAGCTGTTAGTATTAAATTTGGAACACATTAGGATATTTTTACATTTTTAAGAATAATACTAATTTTTTGATTTTGATTAACAAAATTATCTGTTTTCTGATGGTGTTTTTGAGTCAGGCTGTTTGGTCTCAGGTTCACGAACGTACTATTTTAAACGGGAGAATTATTTCAAATACAAATGATCTGGAAGGGGTTTATGTTGTTAACACACAAACCGAAGTAATGGCGACAACTACAGCAGACGGATCTTTTTCTATAATGGCTAAAAGTGGAGATACGCTTGTTTTTTCATCCATTCAATTTAAAGAAAGCAGAATTTTATTAACTGCTGAAAATTTTTCAGATCTTAATTTTACAGTAAAATTGAATCTCCTGATGCATCAACTGCAGGAAGTAATTATTAAACGATACGACAATATTAATGCTGTTGCTTTAGGGATTGCCGGGCAAAAAAGCTATACCCAAGCGGAGAGGAAATTACATACTGCCACGGCTTTAAATCCAACTGCCAATGCAGGAACAATGGCTGGAGGTTCTGTTTCTGCTGATCCGTTATTCAATTTTTTTTCAGGACGTACCGCAATGTTGAAAAAAGAAGTCGCAGTAGAGAAAAAAGAGTTTTTCATGAAACTTCTGGAGAATATGTTCACATTAGATCATTTTGTAAACAGGCTGAAAATTCCTCTTGAATATGTAAAAGGATTTGAATATTATGCTGTAGATAATGATAAGTTTACAGCGATTTTAAATTCGAAAAATAAAACTTCGACAGAATTTTTGTTAGGTGAGTTGGCTGTGAAATACAAAGAAATAATTGCCAGTGAAAAGTAAAATTACATTTATTATTCTTTTTTCTGTTTCACAAATTTCCTTTGGACAGGTTGATTCTAAAGAAATTTTTGGGCAAATCCTGGCAGAGTCTGTTCCTGTTGAAAAAATAAGTATTGTCAATAATAATACACAATACATCGCCATATCTGATTCAAACGGGATGTTTTCTATTATGGTTAGAGAAGGGGATGTTCTGGTTTTTTCTTCAGTAAATTTAGAACCTTTAAAACGAAGGATTACGGCTGAAGATTTGGTTTCAAATTCACTTCTGATAAAAATGAAAACCAAAGGAATTGAACTGAAAGAGGTGGTTGTGAATGAAAATGCTCATATTACAGCAGAAAATCTCGGGATTATTCCAAAGGGGCAAAAAAAATATACGCCAGCTGAACGCAAATTAGCAACTGCCGGAGATTTTAAACCTGTAATGCTGTTAGGACTTTTAGGGGGTTCAATGCCGCTTGATCCGTTGATTAATAAAATAAATGGAAGAACTAAACGTCTTAAAATAAATGTAGAAATTGAGGATAAGCAAACTTGTTTACAACAATTAGGATACTTTTTTAATGATTCATATTTTGTCGATTATTTAAAAATTCCTTTAGAATATATTGCAGATTTTAAGTTTTATGTGGTTGAAAATGATTACGCAAGACAGCTCTTAAAAAGTAAAAATAAACCCAAATTAAGTTCTTTGTTAAATGAGCTTTCTTTAAGATATAATGAAATAATTGAACTTGAAAAATAAAATTACAGGTATCGTTTTGTTTTTGTTCGTCTCTCAAATTTCATTTGGACAGGCTGTTAGTATAAAAGAAATTCAAGGGCAGATTTTTGAACAGCCTACTTCTGTTGATGGCGTGAATATTATCAACAATAATACACAGGTCACGACTGTTTCAGATGTAAACGGGATGTTTTCAATTGTGGTCAGGGAAGGTGATGTTTTGGTTTTTTCATCTGTAAATTTAGAGACTTTAAAACATCGGATTACTGTTGAAGATTTGGCTTCAAATTCACTTCTGATAAAAATGAGAACTAAAGAAATTGAACTGAAAGAAGTAATTGTAAACGAGAATGCCCATATTACAGCAGAAAATCTCGGAATTATTCCAAAAGGGCAAAAAAAATACACTCCTGCAGAAAGAAGATTAGCATCAGGTTCAAGTTTTTTGAGTGCAATAAATGGAAACAAAAAAAGATTGAAAAAAAATGTGGAAGTTGAAAAAAAAGAGAGTTATATTGAAAAAATAGGGTATATGTATGAAGATGCATATTTTGTTGATTATCTGAAAATCCCTTTGGAACATGTTCGTGGATTTAAATTTTATATGGTTGAAGATGCATATGTAAAGGTTCTTTTGGAAAAAAAAGACAAATCAAAATTAACTTCTTTTATGAGTGAGTTAGCATTAAAATATAATGAAATAATTTTAAGTGAAAACAAATAATGCCTTACTGATCCTGTTTTTATTACTGATTCAAATTTCATTTGGACAGGCTGTTGGTATAAAAGAAATTCAAGGGCAGATTTTTGAGCAGTCTACTTCTGTTGATGGTGTGAATATTATCAACAATAATACGCAGGTCGCGACTGTTTCAGATGTAAACGGATTGTTTTCGATTGTGGTTAGAGAAGGGGATGTTCTGGTTTTTTCTTCAGTAAATTTAGAACCTTTAAAACGCCGAATTACTGCTGAAGATTTAGCGTCAAATTTACTTGTGATAAAAATGTCGGCTAAAGAAATTGAGCTGAAAGAAGTAATTGTTAATGAAAATGCTAATATCACGGCAGAAAATCTCGGAATCATTCCAAAAGGACAAAAAAAATACACTCCAGCTGAAAGAAAGGTCTATACCGCAACATCAACTTCTGTTGATAAAATACTAAATGCTATTTCCGGAAGAACTTCGATGCTGAAAAAGGAAGTAAAAGTGGAGCAAAAAGAAGGTCTTTTTAGAAAATTAGAATATCTTTTTGAAGAAGCATATTATACAGATCGCCTTAAAATTCCGTTAGAACATATAAAAGGATTTCAGCTTTATTGTGTGGATAGTCCTGAATTTGCTGTATCTTTGAATACTAAGAACAAAACTATGAGTATGTTTTTAATAACTGGTTTGGCACAGGAATATCTAAAAATTATAGAGCATGAGAAATAAATTAGGAATACTTGCATTGTGTTTGTTTTGTCAATTTGTATTGGGGCAGACTAATTCGAGAAAATCATTACATGGTCAGGTAGTTAATAGTTCTCTTCCTATAGAGACAGGAAATGTGATGAATATAAATGCCAATATTAGAACTTTTATTGGTCCAAACGGGTTATTTGATATCATGGCAAGGCCTAAAGATACTTTACTTTTTACGGGCTTGGCCTTTCAGTCTAAAAAAGTGGTGCTGACAGAAAAAGACTGTGCAGAAGTGCTTTTTACAGTACGTTTGGATTTAGTAAATATCGAACTGAAAGAAGTTTTAGTACATAAAGAATTAAAAGTAAAATCATTACAGGGCGGCTCCCAGGGAATTGTAGATATGCAGCTTGAAGATGATAAATTATCTTCGCCTACAAATACAGCCATGTACTCTGATCAGACTATAAAATATGGAACTGATTTTGTCAGGATTTTTAAAGATGTTAAAAAGCTCTTCCGTAAAAACGAAAGTATTGAAGAAGAAGCTATAAGCGACATTGCTTTTGTGGAGTATGCTAAAGATAATTTTACACCCGATTTTTACACTAAAACTTTAGGATTAAAAGAAGATGAGATAGATTTGTTCCTGATGTATTGTTCTAACGATGCCGAATCAAAAAGGCATCTTGAAACAGATCAGAAGTTTGAATTGATGGACTTTATGGTCAACAAGAATAAAGACTTTAAAAAAGTGGAGTTGAATAAAAAATGAAAAAATATGTGATTTATTCCTTCATCGGAATATTATTTTTAGCCCTGTCATCTTTTGCATTTCATAAATTCTACATGGGGGTTTTTCAGGTGAACTATGCTGCTGAAAAAAAAATGATTCAAATTACCTCCAGAATATTTGTAGACGATCTTAATAAGGGAATCGAAAAAAAGTATAATAAAAAGACATTTATAGGAACAGACAAAGAGACTCCGGCAGATATTGATTTATTAAAAAAGTATCTTTCTGAAAATTTCAGTATAAAGATTAATGGTCAATTAAAAACCATTGCTTTTTTATCGAAAGAAATCGAAGCAGATGATGTTTTGGTCTGTTATTCCAGAATCACAGCTGTAGAAAAATTCAAAACATTAGAAATCTTAAACACTGTTTTAGTTGATTGGAATGCTGAACAGCAAAATATTACACATATAACAGCATTTAGTACTAAAAGAAGTGTTCTCTTTACAGAATCTTCAAGGAAAGAAGTGTTAAAGTATTAATATACTTATTGGATTGTTATTTTAATTACTATTTTCACAGCATCAAAAAATTCCAAAAATATTTATGAAAAGACTTTCATTACTATTGCTTTTTCCAGCTATACTAATAGCTCAGGAGAAAAATACGACTGTTGCCCCAAAACAACAAGGAAAGTATGATACGAACAAGTTTAGCCAGATGTATGATTTAATGGCTACTCCTAATATGTTCCGTACAGCATCAGGAGCCCCGGGTCCGGCATATTATCAACAACAGGCAGATTATAAGATTGATATTGAATTAGATGATAAAAATTCAAAACTAAGTGGGTCTGAAACCATTACCTATTCAAATAATTCACCAGATAGTTTAGAGTATTTATGGATTCAATTGGATCAAAATCAGGCAAAAGCCAATACGCAGTCTGCTTTGGCAGAAGCTGAAAAAATTAATCAGGTATTGCCTTTGGAAGGTTTTTCCAGTAAATATTTGAAGAAAGATTTAGAACGTGGATTTAATATCGAATACGTAAAAGATGCTAAAGGAAATCCGATGCCCTATACCATCAACGAAACAATGATGCGTATAAATCTGGGAACACCTTTAAAGCCCGGAGAAAAAATCTCATTCGCTATAAAATGGTGGTATAATATCAATAATTACCAAAAAGAAGGTGGTCGTTCCGGTTATGAATTTTTTGAAAAAGACGGTAATAAATTATATGTAATTGCTCAATTCTACCCAAGGATGGCGGTTTACAACGATGTTGAAGGCTGGCAGAATATGCAGTTCTGGGGAAGCGGAGAATTTGCGCTGCCTTTCGGGAATTTTGATGTAAATATTACCGTTCCGGCAGATCATGTTATTAATGCAACTGGTGAACTGACAAACAGGAGCGAAGTCTTTACTGCAGAACAGGTAAAACGTTATGAGCAGGCTCAAAAATCATTTGATAAACCGGTAGTAATTGTTACACAAGCCGAAGCCGAAGCAGCTGAAAAGGGTTTCTCAGAAAAGAAAAAAACATGGAAATTTAGTGCTAAAAATGTACGTGATTTCGGTATTGCTTCTTCTAGAAAATTCATTTATGATGCAATGGCAGTAAAATTAGGCGGTAAAATTGTTATGGCAGAATCAGTTTATCCAAAAGAAGCAAATCCGCTTTGGGGTGAAACTTCGACGATGACAGTAGCACATACTTTAAAAAGCTATTCTTCACACACATTTGATTATCCATATCCAAAAGCAGTTTCAGTTTCAGCTGAAGATCAGGGAATGGAATATCCAATGATTTGCTGGAATTTTGGACGTCCTGATGAAAACGGTGTAACGAGTAAAGAAGTTAAAAACGGAATGATTGGTGTTGTAATTCATGAAGTGGGCCACACTTTTTTTCCAATGATTGTCAACTCAGATGAGCGTCAATGGACGTGGATGGACGAAGGTTTAAATTCGTTTTTGGAGTATTTGGCAGAGCAGGAACTAGACACAAATTTCCCTTCAAGACGCGGACCTGCAAAAAATATAGTTCCTTATATGAGTGGAGATCAGAAGTTTCTGGAGCCTATTATGTCTAATTCTGAAACCATTCACCAATTTGGAAATAACGCATATGGAAAACCGGCTACAGGACTTAATATTTTGAGAGAAGTAGTAATGGGAAGAGAATTGTTTGATTATGCTTTTAAAATCTACGCTAACAGATGGAAGTTCAAGCACCCAACTCCCGAAGATTTTTTCAGAACGATGGAAGATGCTTCTGCGGTAGATTTAGACTGGTTTTGGAGAGGATGGTTTTATTCAACTGATTTTGTAGATATCGGAATCAAAGAAGTAAAACAATATTATGTTTCTGAAACCCCAACTAGTGATATCAAAAATGTCAAAGTTAGAAAAGGGCGTTTTGGTTTCGAAAAAGGGCCATTCGTCTATTTAGTTGCAGGCGACAACTCTGAGGTAAACAATTCTAAGAAAAAAGAATTAAAAGTACAGGATTTTAAACCCTTGTCAGACTATGTTAACCAAACTTTTACTGCTGAAGAAAAAGCAAGCATCAAATCGCCTAAATATTTTTATGAAGTTGAATTTAATAAGCCTGGCGGAATGATTATGCCAATTCTTGTTGAAATCACTTACGAAGACGGTTCAAAAGATAATTATAAGTATCCGGCACAAATCTGGAGAAAAAATAATGATACAGCAAAAAAGGTATACGCTACTGAAAAACCAATCAGGAGTATTCAGATAGACCCAAAATTATTGACTGCTGATATTGATGTAACCAACAACTCGTGGCCAAAAGTAGAACAAAAGTCAAAATTTGACTAAATATAAAATTGGAAAGACTCTGAAAAGAGTCTTTTTTTTTTAAGTAAATTTTAAAACACGTCGCTACAAAATTTAATATCTTTGTGGCAACAAAAATAAAAGATATGTTTGGTATAGGAGGAGGAGAATTAGTTTTCATACTGTTTATAGTACTAATGCTTTTTGGTTCAGACAAAGTGCCCGAAATTGCCCGTACAATGGGTAAAGCAATGGCGCAGCTAAAAAATGCAACCAACGATATTAAAAGCGAAATTCAAAAAGGAGCCGAGGCAAATGGTCTTGACACAAAATCACTTACAGATATAACAGGAAATATTAACGCTCAAATTAATGATGCTAAATCAAATATATTAGGCGACAATCATAATTTATTAGGCGATACCTCAGAAATCGAAAAATTAAAAGAAGACATAGAGTCAATATCAGGACCAGTAAAACGCCAAAGATAATATGCTTGAAAAAATACAAGAATTAGATACGAACCTATTTGTGTATCTAAATAGTTTAGGTTCTGAAACATTTGATAAATTTTGGCTTATAATTACTAGTCAGCTCAACTGGACACCAGTCTTTCTGTTGTTTTTCTTTTTGCTTTACAAAACAATAGGAGGTAAGCAAACCTTGTTCGTGATTCTGTTTATTGCGGTTTTAGTAGCTTTTACAGATCAGACAACTAATTTTGTTAAACACACTTTCGAACGTTTACGTCCATGTAATAATCCAGAAATCAATTCTTTTATCAGGATTGTTCAGGTCCGAAAATCATTTAGTTTTTTCTCAGGTCATGCTGCTAATACAATGGCAGTTGCTACTTTTTTATTCCTTGTTTTAAAAAGCCGCCTCAAGTATATAGGATTCTTGTTTTTATGGCCGCTAATCTTCGCTTATAGCCGTATTTATTTAGGTTTGCACTATCCGGGAGATATTCTTGCCGGTTATTTCTTCGGGGCAATTTTCGGTTTTGTAACTTTTAAAATCTATCAAAAATTAAAGCCAAAATATTTTCCGGAATAATTTTGAGGAGCTGTTTCCAGCCATCCGCTGTATCTTTTGTGGCGAACCCCGCCACAAAAGGATGTCGCTTCTGTCTGGGCTAGGGAAGTTGTTTTCAAAAGAAAT
Source organism: uncultured Flavobacterium sp. (assembly GCF_946478785.1). The sequence goes on along the minus strand of NZ_CAMLDD010000002.1, from coordinate 268,174 downwards.
TTAATTTTGAGGAATAGTTTTTTCACTCCATTCCAATCCATAAGGAAGTTCCTGATTGCTAAACTCAATGTGAATAACTCTCCGTCTTTCGTTATTTATAGTTTTGTTTGAAGCATGAAGCAATAAAGGTTTCATAATCATGATACCGCCTTTTTCAACTTCACAAATTGTTTCTTTTTCTGTTTCCAGATTTTCAACCCTTAAAATTCCTTTTGAATGTGAATTGTTGATCACTTTCAAAGCACCATTTTCTTTTGTGGTTTTATCAAGATGAATCCTAATGGTGAAATTCTTTTCCAAAATTGCCATTGGAGGCTGAACCGCAAACTGATTTTGTTTTGTCGTCCAGTTTTCAAAATCTTCGATTTCTATTTTTTTGTCAACCGAAATAGTCAAATCCTGATGATAGGCCACAAACCAATTTGATTTTTCAGGTTTGTCAAAATAAATTGATTTGGCAATGAAATACCCTTTCCCAAAAGTTGATTCTATCATCTCCAGTAACTTCTTATTGAAAATGAAAGGTAAAGTTTCAGGGATTTCTTTGTGAAATTGCCTAATGGCAAATAAATCCTGAGATTTCCTAAAAGTCGCAGTTTCTGTCTTGTTTCCCGTAATGTTTTCAATTAATGAAATCAGCTTTTCAATTTCATCATCTGTATAAACATTATTTATAATTGTAAATCCTTCAGTACTTATTTCGTCATTTTGTTTCATTGATTTTAATTTTTGAATTGCCTCCTGCTTTAGCTGGAGGTAACCAGAAGTTGAAAAGAAAAGGCTTTAGCCGAAAAGAAAAATGATTTAGCTAAAGTCTTTTTCTGAGTAAATTATATTCCTCTAGCTAAAGCAGGAGGCAATTAATGTTTTCATCTCTATAAAACCCTGCTAACCGTTAGGCCATCACGAATAGGTAATAAAACCGTTTCAACCCTCGGATCATTTTTCAAAAGTAAATTATATTCTAAAAGCACTTTCGTATTCACATCATTAGGATGAACCGGTTCCAGAATTTTACCGCTCCACAAAACATTATCAGACAAAATGATTCCGCCTTTATTCATTTTCGGAACAATCATTTCCCAATAATTCAGGTAGTTTTCTTTATCAGCATCAATAAAAACTAAATCAAACTTAACATCCAGGGTCGGAATAATAGTTATTGCTTCTCCTAAATGCTGAAAAATCTGATTTCCCCAAGGCGATGCATCAAAATATTTACGCTGAAAATCAACCAATTCTTCTTTAATATCAATCGTATGTAGTTGTCCATTCTCCTGCATTCCTTCGCACAGGCACAAAGCTGCATAACCCGTATAGGTCCCAATTTCAAGAATATTTACGGGACGAATCAATTTAGACAACATGCTTAAAACACGACCCTGAAAATGCCCGCTTAACATTCTTGGCAAAAGGATTTTCTGGTACGTTTCCTTGTTTAGTTTCGCTAATAATTCCGGTTCGTTTTCAGAATGCTGTTCGATATAATCTTCTAATTCCTGTGAAATAAAATGCATGTTAGTTGTCTTCTAAATTTGAACAGCAAAAATACAAAAAATAATAGCTTACTTTTTCCATAAAAAAAACCACTCACAATTGTGAATGGTTTAATTGAAAACTCAAATAGATTTATTTTTTCAATGCTTCATTAACATCTTTAGCTGTTTGCACAGTACCGTCTTTTGCAGCTTTTGCAGCAGCAGAGGCTTTATCTGCCGTTTTTTTAGAAGCTTCTTTTACTTCGTCTGCTGTTTTTTTAGTGGCATCTTTTACTTCCTGAATTGTATTTTGAGAAGCTTCTTTTGCTTTTGCAGCAGCATTTTCAGCTTTGATTACAGCGCTGTCTCTTACTTGTTGAATATCTGTTGTCAGGGAATCAACCTTGTTTCCAAGCGTTAATTCGTCCTCAGCTTTCGTTTCCTCTTTTTTGTCTCCACAAGATTGTACGGCAAAAGCTAATAAAGCTATAACAGCTAAGCTCAAAATTTGTTTTTTCATGATTGATTTAATTTTTAAATGTTGATAAATATAAAGGTTATAAAGGTGAAAAAATAAAAGTACAAATTTTAAAATTAAGCGCTGCTTGTAAGATTATTTTTCTGTTGAGAGCAAGACAATACTCGTGCCAAATTTTATGATATTTAAAGATAAACATAAAGTTTTTTCAGAATGAAAAGGTTTCCACAAATACTTAGTAACTTTGCACCATGCAAATTGAGAAAAAAGACATAAGAGCCTTATCAAAAGACCAACTACGTGAGTTTTTTGTTGCGAATAACGACAAAGCTTTTCGTGGTAATCAGGTTTATGAATGGCTATGGAGCAAGGGAGCGCACAGTTTTGATGATATGACCAATGTAGCAAAACCTACAAGGGCTATGTTGGAAAATAATTTTGTAATCAATCATATTAAAGTCGATACCATGCAGCGCAGTTGTGACGGCACTGTTAAAAATGCCGTACGGCTTCATGATGGTTTGGTTGTAGAATCTGTTTTGATTCCTACTGATACAAGAACTACAGCTTGTGTTTCCAGTCAGGTAGGCTGCAGCTTAGATTGTAATTTTTGTGCAACTTCAAGGTTAAAGCGGATGCGAAACCTGGAACCTGGAGAAATCTACGATCAGGTGATTGCCATTGATAAAGAAAGTCGTTTGTACCATAATCATCCGCTTTCGAATATCGTTTTTATGGGAATGGGAGAACCTTTGATGAATTATAATAATGTAATCAAAGCCATCGATATGATTACTTCGCCGGAAGGTTTAGGAATGTCACCAAAACGAATTATGGTTTCGACTTCGGGGATTCCTAAAATGATTAAAAAAATGGCCGATGATGATGTAAAATTCAAATTGGCTGTTTCTTTACACTCTGCAATTGATGAAATTCGGGCCCGCATCATGCCATTCAGTAAGAACTTTCCTTTGGCAGAATTAAGAGAATCATTGGAATACTGGTACAGAAAAACCAAAAACAAAATTTCGTACGAATATGTAGTGTGGAAAGGAATCAACGATGATAAAGCTTCTATTGATGCCTTGGTTAAGTTTTGTAAATATGTGCCTTGCAAAGTGAATTTAATTGAATATAACCCAATTGATGATGGTGAGTTTCAACAAGCTTCAGAAGAATCTATTCTGGCTTACATAAAAGCGTTGGAAAATATTGGAGTAGTAGTAAAAGTTCGCCGCAGCCGCGGAAAAGATATTGATGCCGCTTGTGGACAATTAGCGAATAAGGAAGGTTAAATGTTTTTTAGCTATAAAATAAAAGCATTAAAAACAAGATTCGTATTTGTTTTTAATGCTTTTCCTTTTGGGCAAAAAAGGGTATTTTCAACTCTGTTTCTCCGGTTAAGATATGTTTTTAACTGTTAGAACTTTCCATTTTCAAAATCAACAATTTTATTTGTACCGTTTTAGCTATAGATATTTAAATCAAATGGTTTTTTTAGATAGCAATACACTTAGAAAAGAGTTGTGAAATCAAACTAAGTTGGAATTATATTTTTTTAGTGTTTTTTGAATTAATGCACAAAATGTTGATATACTAACCCAAAATAAACAACGTTTTTTTATTTAAAATAGTATATTTGAAATCGAAATGAATATTACTTCTCAAATAAAACAGCCTATTTTTAATGAAATGGAACTTTTTGAAAAAAAGTTCTATGAATCAATGACTTCAAAGGTTGCACTGCTCAATCGTATTACGTATTACATTGTAAACCGCAAAGGAAAACAAATGCGTCCGATGTTTGTTTTTTTAACAGCAAAGATGGTTTCTAAAGGAACTGTAAACGAAAGAACATATCGTGGTGCTTCAGTAATAGAGCTGATTCATACGGCAACATTGGTTCATGATGACGTGGTTGATGATAGTAATCGCCGCCGTGGATTTTTCTCTATCAATGCACTTTGGAAAAATAAAATTGCCGTTTTGGTTGGTGATTATTTACTTTCAAAAGGATTATTGCTTTCGATAGATCATGGTGATTTTGATTTACTCCGAATTATTTCTGTCGCTGTTCGTGAAATGAGCGAAGGAGAATTACTTCAGATAGAAAAAGCCCGAAGACTCGATATCACTGAAGATATTTATTACGAAATTATCCGAAAAAAAACGGCTACACTTATTGCCGCTTGTTGTGCACTTGGCGCAAAATCAGTAATTGAAGATGATATTCAGGTTGAGAATATGCGTAAATTCGGTGAGCTTATCGGAATGGCTTTTCAAATTAAAGACGACTTATTCGATTACAGCGAAGAAGCCATCGGTAAACCAACCGGAATCGATATTAAAGAGCAAAAAATGACTTTGCCTTTAATTCATGTTTTAAATACTTGTACTCCACAAGAAAAAAAGTGGCTGATAAACTCCATCAAAAACCACAACAAAGACAAGAAGCGCGTAAAAGAAGTTATTGCTTTTGTAAAAGATAATAATGGCTTGGCTTACGCCGAAAACAAAATGGTAGAGTTTCAGCAGGAAGCACTTTCACTATTACAGAATTACCCTGATTCTGAGTTCAAAGATTCCCTTATTTTGATGGTGAACTATGTAATTGAGAGAAAAAAATAATTAGATAATTTGCCAATTAGAAAATTAGATAATTGTTTTACTTGTTGTAAATCAGTTGTTTTTATGTCTTAGCTTGAAATTTGGAATTTATTTTTTCAAATTATTACAACCCCATGCAACCATTTCAAATCTACAATCGTCTATGCTAATAGAAGTCTGTTAGTAAAACAAAACCGGAACGCTTATTAATGAAAATTATTCATTTACATCAGGAAGAAACCGAAATCATAAAGTTGGCTGTCGAAAATAATCGGCAAGCCCAGCAACAGATTTATAGTCGGTTTTCTTCAAAAATGCTGAGTGTTTGTCGACAATATATTAAAGACATTCAACTGGCAGAAGATGTAATGATTACGGCTTTCATGAAAGTGTTTACCAACTTAAGCAAATTTGAATACAAAGGAAGTTTTGAAGGCTGGATTCGCCGAATCATGGTTAATGAATGCATTTCGTATTTAAGAGTTCAGAAAAAAGTGAAGTTTTCTGAAGACGAAATTTATGTCGAAGAAAGTTTCAATGCCATTGATAGTCAGTTTTCTATAGATCAGATTCAGTTTTTGATTGATGCTTTGCCTGATGGCTACAAAATGGTTTTTAATTTATACGCTATTGAAGGTTATAAACACAATGAAATTGCAAAGATGTTGGGGATAAATGAAGGAACATCAAAATCGCAATTATCGCACGCCAGAAAACTGCTGCAAACACAAATTAATACTTTAAAAAAACAAGATAATGGAACCGAATAATTTTGAAAAGGATTTCCGTGAAAAACTAAACCAGCGCACAATTCAACCAAGCGATAAAGCCTGGGATCGATTGGACGCCATGTTGAGTGTTGCTGAAAAGAAAGAACCGAAAAAGAAAAATAGATGGCTTTACATTGCTGCGAGTATTGTTGGATTTTTATTGGTTGGGACTTTCTTCTTTAATCAAAAGAAAAATACAGTCGAAACTCCAAAGAATACTATTGTGATTGAGGAAAGCATAAAGAAAGATTCTGTCGAAAAACCAACTTTAAACGTGGTAGATCCAGTTAAAACAGAAGTTGTAAGTTCAGAAAAAGAATCAATTCAAAATTTAAATAAAAAAGAAATAAAACTGAATCCAAAACCTAATAAAACCATTAAAAATGAAAACAATCAAATAGCGGAGTCTTCAATCATCATCAAAAACAATCAGGAAAAACAATCAATCAATAATAAAACTTCAGTTGTAGAAACTTCAAAAAATGAAACTGTAGATCAATTGCTGAACTCGGCGGAGAAAACCGTTGTAGCGGATAATTCGGCTAAGCCAAAATCAAAAGTACGAGTTAATGCTAATGATTTATTGAATCAGGTCGATGGTGAACTGGAACTTTCGTTTAGAGAAAAAGTAATTACAAAAGTGAATAAAAATTATCAAACCGTAAAAGTGGCTGTAGCTAATCGAAATCAGCAGGAATAATTTGCAATATCAAATATCAATAGCAATGTCAAAATTCAATATTAATAATGAATTTCTATAATTAACAATCAAAAACGGTCTCAATCAACTATTAAAAAATTATCAATCATTAATCAATTTAAACAATCAATCATGAAAAATTTTACCATTTATCTCGTCATTCTAATCTTTTTGTTTGTCAGTAAAGTGCTGGGCCAGGAAACTTTTGAGTCAAGGGCCAAACAAATTGCGAATAAAATAGAGAAGATTACGAAAGAAGAAAAAGCAACTCTAAAAGAAGAAGTTGAAGCCGTAAACGTTCAATTATCTGAGGGAAAAATAAACAAAGAACAAGCTGATAAACGTAAAAAGGAATTAGCTGAAGCAAGAGCAGTAATTATCGAGGAAAAAGTGGCTTTGGTACAAAATGAACTTAATGATTTGGTGCAGCAAAAAGTAGATGGAAAAATAAAAGAACAGGATTCAACTAAGAGATCTAAGCTGGTTATTCAATGGCATAATGAAAAATGGAATAAGAAAAACAGCAAAGATTCGATTCATGGAGAAAAAAGAACTACTTCGCAATTTGTGTTTGCGATGGGTTTAAACAATATGATGGCTGATGGGAAACTTCAGGATTCGAATTATGGTTTTATAACTTCACATTTTTATGAATGGGGTTTTACCTATAATTCAAGGCTAATGAAAAACGATAATCTGTTGCATGCTAAATACGGTCTTTCATTAATGTATAATAATATTCGCCCAACAGACAATCGAAGTTTTGTCGTAAATGGAGAACAGACAGATTTGGTTACCAATGCGATAAATTTAAAAGAATCGCGATTTAGAAATGTATATTTAGTTTTACCTGTTCATTTAGAATTTGATTTTACAAAGCCCCATGAAAGCAACGGAAAAACGTATTTTAAAACGCATAAAAGTTTCCGTTTTGGGATTGGAGGATATGCAGGAATAAATGTGAAATCAAAACAGATTTTAAAATTCGAAGAAGATGATTTGAAATATAAAAGCACAATAAAAGGCGATTATAATGTGAATAATTTTATTTACGGATTGAGCTCTTATATCGGTTACAAAGAATTGAGTTTGTATTTAAAATATGATCTGAATCCATTGTTTCAGGATAATTTAATCAAGGAAAATAATATTTCGTTAGGACTTCGTTTCGATTTTAATTAAGAATAGAATTTGAGCAATCAGTAAAAAGCATTTCGAGAGAGATGCTTTTTTTATGAAAAGATTCGATAAATCTCAGGAAGGATTTATGTATTTTTACAGGCTTTCAACTTTAAAAAATATTTTACGTTTTGATTTCACAAAGTACAATTGATTCTGTTTTTGAAACTGCTCGCGTAGAGGAGGTTATTGGTGATTTTGTTAATTTAAAACGTGCCGGAAGTAACTTTAAAGGATTAAGTCCTTTCTCAGATGAGCGCTCACCATCGTTTATGGTATCGCCTGCAAAAGGAATTTGGAAAGACTTTAGTACAGGAAAAGGGGGGAATTCGGTTAAATTCTTAATGGAGCATTCGCAATTTACCTATCCGGAAGCCATTCGGTATCTAGCCAGAAAATACAATATTGAAATTGAAGAAACTGAACAAACCGATGCTGAAAAAGCGATAACAGATGTTCGAGAAAGTATGTATCTGGTTTCAGAATTCGCAAAGGATTATTTTCATAAAACCCTTTTAAATTCGGAAGAAGGGAAAGCAATTGGGCTTTCCTATTTTAAAGAAAGAGGTTTTACAAATGAAACGATCAAAAAGTTTAGCTTGGGATATTCTACTGAGACATGGGATGCTTTAACCAAAGAAGCTTTAGGTAAAGGTTACAAACTTGAATTTCTGGAAAGTACTGGCTTGACAATCCCGAGGGATGACCGTCCTTTTGATCGTTTTAAAGGACGTGTAATGTTCCCGATTGAAAGTATGTCGGGACGTGTTTTGGGATTTGGAGGACGTATTTTAACGAATGATAAAAAAGCAGCCAAATACTTAAATTCGCCAGAAAGCGATATTTACCACAAAAGTAAAGTCCTGTATGGTATTTTTCAGGCCAAACAATCCATCGCTAAACAAAATAATTGTTATTTAGTTGAAGGATATACCGATGTAATTCAGTTTCATCAGGCCGGAATTGAGAATGTGGTGGCATCTTCAGGAACAGCCTTAACACCAGATCAGATTCGATTAGTTAATCGCCTTACAAGAAATATTACGGTGCTTTTTGATGGCGATGCAGCAGGACTTCGTGCTTCTATTCGGGGAATCGATTTAATTTTGGAAGAAGGGATGAACGTAAGAGTTTGTGCCTTTCCAGATGGAGAAGATCCGGACAGTTTTGCACGAAAAAATTCTCACGATGATTTAGTTGCTTATTTAGAAGAAAACAGCAAAGATTTTATACAGTTTAAAGCTTCAGTTTTAATGAAAGAAGCGAAAAACGACCCTATAAAAAAAGCCGATTTGATTCGGGATATGGTTGTTAGTATTTCGAAAATCCCGGATCGTATCCAGCGTGAAGTTTATACTCAGGAATGTGCCCGAATAATGGATATTTCAGAGCAGGTTTTGGTAAGTACGCTGGCGCAGTTGATTCAAAAAGATATTTCAGAGGCTAATAAAAAACAAAAGCAGGAACAAAAACCTTTTCAGGTTTATAAAAACCAAAATCCAAATACAGGTTATTCAGGAGGAGATCCAGAAGATCCAAGAAATGGTCCGCCTGAGGATTATTATCCAGGAGAGTCAGGATATCCGGTACAGCAACAAGCTGATAAGGTTGATATTTTATACCGTTTAGAACGAAAAGTAATTGAAATTCTATTGCTTTATGGGGATAAATCAGAAGAATTTGAAGATGTGCTTCTAAAAAATAATGAAGAAGGTGAAGTTGTAATGGTTTCTGAAAAGAGACAGTACAAGGTTTTTCATCGGATTTATTTGAGCTTGCAGGAAGATGAGGTAGAACTTTCTAATAAGCTGTTTCAGGATATCTTCACTGATTTAATTGGATTTTATCATCAAAATGAAAAGTTTAGTTTAGAGCAATATTTAATGCGTTTACAGCCTGATTTTGCTCAGGAGGTTACAGATATTTTAATGGAAGACGAAAGATTAGCGTTGCACAATTGGGAGGGACAGAATATTTTCACAAAAGGAAAACACGAAACTATAGCACAATATGTAACTGAAACAATTATGTCTATGCGCTGGTTTTTGGTTGGAAAAATTATTGAAGAATTAAAAAGCTCTATACAACCTGATAATTCAGATAATACAGAGCTTTTGTCAATGGTAATGGATTACTCAAGTTTAGTTAATTCATTTTCGAAAAAACTGGGAAGAGTAATGTCACGATACCATTAAATAATTTCTAAAGTTTTTGCTTTGTTAACCAGGTCAACTAAGTTAGTAACATTTAGTTTTGTTAATAATCTTAATTTGTAAGTACTGATTGTTTTTTCGTTCAGGTTTAAAATTTTAGAAATTTCATTGTTTTTCTTACCGTCACTTAAGTAACGTAAAACTTCAATTTCACGGTTAGAAAGTTTTCTGTACAAACGTTCACTTTTGCTTTGTTTAGCAATAAGTGCCATGTTTTTACGTACAGTTTCATTAATAATAACTTTCCCTTCGTGTACCTTGATAATTGAAACACCTAATGTTTCAAGTTTTTCTGTTTTGTGCACGTACCCGGAAACTCCGGCTTTAATTGCGTTAGGAGCGTACATTTGTTCGGCCAGATCGCTGAAAATTACAATTTTCGTTTTTGGAAAGTTTTTCAGGATTGACTTTACTTCAAAGATGCTTGAAAGACCTTCTAATTCCAGATCCAGAATTAGGATGTCGATCTCCTTCGTTTGAAGAATGTCTCTTACCATTGAAAAATTACCTACGTTGGCGACAATTGAAATTTGGTCATGGTCTTTAAAATACGACTTAACGCCAAAGTGAGTCACAGGGTGGTTGTCTGCTAGACATACTTTAATCATAATTTTACCTTTTTAGAATTGTTCATTGTTTTTGGAGCTGTAAAATTAATAAATAAATTCTGTAATTAATCGCAGTCAAATGTTAAAAATATTTATTTTAACGTTTTTGGTATTTCACAAACAGGGATTGCTTCCATTTTATGTTTATTGTTGGTGTTTAAACGTTTATAAATTTCAAAGACGGTTTTTTCCCTTCCACTTAAATCATCTCCCGTATTTCCTGCTTCTGCGGCAAGCATCGCCCATTCAAGTTCGTCATAACTTGCGCCTAATTGATCTTCATCTGTTCTGTTATCACCAAATAAACCATCTGTAGGGGCTGCTGTTAAAATGGAATTTGGAATTGTTAAAAATTCTCCAAGAGCGTATACATCAGATTTCATTAAATCGGCAATTGGACTCAAATCAACTCCTCCGTCTCCATATTTGGTGTAAAAACCAACACCAAAATCTTCTACTTTATTACCTGTTCCGGCAACCAAAAGTCCATGAATTCCGGCTAAATAATATAAAGAGGTCATTCGTAAACGGGCCCTGGTGTTTGCTAAGGAAAGATTTACTTTTGCTTCATCATCAGATTTTGGGACTGCTGCCTTAAATGATTCAAACGTTGCTGTTAAATCAGTTACAATGCTGGAAACATTAGGAAAGCGTTTTTTTAACTGCTCAATATGTTCTCTTCCTCTGGAAATCTGGCTTTCTGCCTGATGAATAGGCATTTCAACACATAAAACTTTTAAACCGGTCTGAGCGCATAAAGTAGAGGTTACTGCTGAATCAACTCCACCGGAAATTCCAATTACAAAACCATTTACTTTTGCGTTATTAGCATAATTTTTCAGCCACTCTACAATGTGGGTATTTACTTTTTCTGTTTGAATAGTGCTTTTTTTAGCCATAATAATTCAAGTTTTAGGATGTAGGGATGTATATTTGCACAAATATTTTTTAAGTACACATTTTACTTAAGATAAGTAACACAAATTTAACTAAAATAAAATGAAAATATATCGCTTTGTAGTGGTTCTGTCCTTGTTTTTTTTGTCATGTGACCAAAAAAACAAAGTAGAAAAAGCTGTTGAAGAAATTCCGGTTGATATTAAGGTGGAACGTTTTGATAAAGTTTTTTTTGAAACGAAGCCTGAGGATTTGGCAAAAGTTAAAAAACAGTTTCCTTTCTTTTTTCCGGCAGGGATTGATGATAATATTTGGTTGAGCAAGATGCAGGAACCAATCTGGAGAGAGGTTTATACTGAAGTTCAAAAAAAATATTCCAATTTTGAGCCGGTTCGACAAGAGTTTAATTCACTTTTTCAACACGTAAAGTATTATTTTCCAAAAACCAAAACACCTAAAGTCATTACAGTAATTGGAGAGATGGATTATAATGCCAAGGCTATTTATGCAGATAGCCTGGTGATAGTTGCATTAGAATTGTATTTGGGCAAAGACCATAAATTCTACCAGTTTCCAAATTATCTGAAACAAAATTTTGAAGAAAAACAAATTATGCCGGATGTAGTATCCAGTTTTGCTTACAGAAATATTCCTGCTTATGCTGATAAAGATCTGGTTTCTCAGATGGTTTTTGAAGGGAAGCAATTATATGCAAAAGATTTGCTTTTGCCCGAATATACAGATGCAGAAAAAATAGGTTACACACCTGAGCAGATTAAATGGTGTGAAGAAAACGAAGCGTACATGTGGCGTTATTTTATTGAAAAAGAAATGCTCTATAGTGTCGATCCAAAACTTACAACCCGATTTATTGCGCCGGCGCCGTTTTCTAAGTTTTACCTGGAAATAGATAATGATTCACCAGGAAGGGTTGGAGCCTGGATTGGATGGCAAATGGTACGTTCTTATATGAAAAATAATACTGTAACTTTGCCGGAATTATTAAAAACAAATGCAAAGGAAATTTTCGAAAAATCAAAATACAAACCTAAGAAATAATGTCAGATACAATAAAATCAGAAATTAAATTCAATATAGAATTAGACGAAAACCGTGTTCCGGAAAAATTATCCTGGACAGCCAAAGACGGAGGAGTAGAAGCAGAAGAAGCAAAAGCGATTATGCTTTCTATCTGGGACAGCAAAGCTAAAGAAAGCATGCGAATTGACTTATGGACAAAAGATATGCCGGTGGATGAAATGAAAATTTTCTTTCACCAGACTTTAGTTGCAATGTCGGATACTTTTAAACGTGCTACAGATGATGAAAAAATGGCGGATACCATGAAAGATTTCTGTGATTATTTTGCAGAAAAACTGGATCTTACGAAGTAATTAAAATCCCAATTTATAAAATCCCAAATTCCAACTTATTATTGGAGTTTGGGATTTTTTATAGAACAGATTTCGGTTTTTTGTGTTCAGTAGTTTTATAATACCGGTACAAATGATCATAAATAATCAGTTCGTACATTCTTTGTTTAGAGGTATATTGCCTGTTAAGCATCATATGAATATGGCTTGAAATAAAATCATTAATTGGAATTTCAATTTTGGTTTTAATTTCTAAAACCTTTTCTGCAGTTTGAATTTGTTTTTCATCAATGATTTCGAAAAAATCTGGAAAATCATTTTTAGCATCTCCTGCTACAAAATATTCTAATTCTTTGGATAGCGCTCTATACTTTTTATCTAGTTCTTTTTTCAATATTTTATCAGCCTTAAATTCTTCTTTAAATGAATGTTGCAAACTGTTCATTAAGTTGTATTTGTCTAAATTAGATAAGGAAAACGAATTTAAAAAAGAATCGATTGAGGCAAAACTAAATAAAAGTGCCATTTCTTGTTTAGGAAATGTTTTTTTTATTGAAAGATATTCAAGCATCATTTCGCTATCCTTCCAAAATAAAAACTCCGAATCCTCTATTGTGATTTCCCCATATCTTTCCAGTTCCCTTTTATACGTATCCGTCTGTATTTTCCATATTAGATTATCCCGAAGCAATTCATTCATAACAACATAAAACGCTTTAATCACTTTTACTAAATTAGTAGGGTTTTCGATTAAAAATCGAATTCTAAAATGCTCATTGGTATCTTTGTATCGAATAAAAAACCATTGCTGAATGATTTTTCTTTTTTTTAATTGTAAAATAACAGGCTGTAGTTTTTCAAGTAAAATAAGATCCGTCGTTTTAACGCCTGTATAAATTTTATAATACAGCCATTCACTTCCTAAACAAAAATCTCTTTGCATTTATGATTGCTCTTTATAAAATGATACAATAAACTGATTGGTAAATCCTTCTTCTTTACTATTTTTTACAATGGATTCTCCTTCGGTAAATAGAAATTCTTCCAGGATAATTTTGTCTTTGTTTTGGATTGATTTTAAAAATAACTGAATTCCAATTTCTGTTTGAAAATCTAATAATAAGGTATTGTCCGAATTGACCCAATTGACAAAACGCGGAATACCTCTATTTATCCTCCAGTCTGAAAATACTCTAAATAGCTCAGAGCCATTTAATTTCAGAAACGAAATTATATCTGCTTTATTAATAATCCACCTGGCTTTTGAAAGTATGATTTCTCTATATTCTACCCTTGGAAAATACGTATAGTGTGATTCTAAAACGCCCCAATTAAAACTAAAGATTGGTTTTGTGTTTTGTGATTGCAAATCGCCCAGGAAATGATATAGAGGCAGCGCATTATTACTGGAAAAATGGTGAGCGTTCGATAAGCAGGGAATAATTTCTTTACCAAGTTTTTTAGAACGCAATATGATTTTATCGTTTTTAACAGACAGATACAAATCATTTAAAGCTATAGTATTTTTCTTTTTAACGCCTGAATTTGCCAGATAAGCAATTTCATGATTTCTTAAAACTGGTCTTCTCAAAATATTTCCGGTTCTTGATTGTGGGATATGAACAATTTCAGCCAAAATTTTATCTGCATGATAAGCTTCTTCTTTTTGGATAATTTCTTTGGTTAAATTATGAATAGCTGAATTTCCATTACAAAACCTTCCCAATAGTTTTGCTGCACTCACATTTCCGGAAGATTCGATAGCTATCTTTTCATTATTATAAATTTCTATCAAAACTGAAAATGTAGCAGGAGTATTATCAAAATTAGCATCAAAATCAGGAAAATCATTTTCAGATAAGTCTATTTTTATTTGCTTATTTTTAAGGCATTGCTGCAGTTTTTTTTCTAACACAAAATCATATGATGTCCAGCTTTGTAATTCGTTTGATTTTTTTTGAGTCTTAAAAGAGAAATTTTCTAATATTTCATGTGAATCATTCATGTCCTGATTAAAAGGATAACCTAATCCGGCTTCCGTATCTAACACAATCATAAGCGGCATTTCTTGTGATTCATATCTTTTGGAGAATGCCCTGACGAAATTCTTAAGATTTTCAGACTTGTATTTTGGTTGAATTCCGTTTAAAAATTGAAGTGCGTGAGATACTTTTTTTACAGTGTTTCGATTTAAACTATTTGCTATGGCAGTCGTATTTAAATCGGTTTGAAAAAGGTATTTTTCATCATATCCAAATCCTTTTTCCTGAATGCCTTCTTTGATTTTGCTATACTGGTTTGCGGTGGGAATTAAAGAGGTATCTAAATCTGAAATTTGTTTATTTATGTTTTCTAAAAATTCATATTCTTCTTTTAGATCCGGAATTTTCTTTAAAATTGATAAAGCCCTGTCATTTTCGTTATCACCTGTTACAGAAGCATCTAATTCGCTTATCAAAAATTGGAAATCTATAAGATGTAGAATGAATTTTGTAGCTTCTTCTTTTTCAGAATCATCATCAGCTAACAAGAGAACCATTTCTTCTATGGTTAATCCTGATTTTGCTTTTAGAATTATTTCTTTTAATGTTTCTGATTTTCGTAATCCTGTAATACTATGTTCCCGTTTTGTTTTGATGTATTTATATTCGACATATCGATAAAAGCTCCCAAATTCGTAAATAGACGAATTGGGGTAATATTTAAGATGGAAAATTGCTGTTTTACGTGTAGCAATATTTTGTAACAATGCCACCCAAAATTGCATGTCAAATTGCGTAAACCGTTTATGTTTTTCCGGAAGCTCTAAGACAATATTTGTCTCATGAGCTATTTTTCCAACAGAACATCCGGCAAACAAGCCAAAAGGGGTACACCGCGAAGACATTCTGGTAATGTATTTCAGTAATGTTAATTCTAAAGTTATTATTTTTTCATCAAAGCAATCAGCCTCTGCCCATTTATTAAGTTCTTTTGTCAGTTCCGGTGAAGCCAGATTAAGGGCTTCTTTGATTAAAGGTGTTTTGTAGCTGCTAATCGCCTTTTCGCGGGAATAATTCTCTAACAAATCTAAATAAAAAGATAAGGGGAATAAGGGCGTTCGAACTACATATTGCGAAAAAGGAAAAATTTTAAACTCCTTTTTCATTTTCTTTTTTTACTGACCTTTTCAGCAAGCTGCATCGCATTGTAAACATTTAAAACTTTTCCCGATTTAGATAAATCTGAAAACGGAACCTTTTTATCTTTTGTGCCCGGCACAATTACTTCAAAATTATAAGGTGTACCAGAATCCATAATGATTTGTTTAACCTGTGCGACTGTAAGATTAGGATAATAGAGCCAGATTAAGGCTGCTGTTCCAGAAACCATTGGTGCAGACAGTGAGGTTCCCGAATCTGATTTATAACTATTACCAGAAGCTGTTGTGTAAATTTCATCTCCAGGAGCAAACAAATCAACATTTTGTTTGCCATAATTAGAAAAATCAGACACAAAGGTAGTGCCCAACTTATGAGTAATAGATCCTACATTGATGAAATTCGAATTCATTTCTTGAAAACTTTCAAAATCATTATCATTTGGATAAAATGGATTCTTATCTATATCAAATCCATCATTCCCGGCACAATGAATCAAGAGAACATCATGTTTTTCAGCATATTTAAATGCCTCTGCAACCCATTCTTTATGCAAAGAAAACTCTTTGCCAAATGACATATTAATAACCTTTGCCCCATTATCTACAGCATAACGTATAGCCATGGTGACATCCTTATCATGCTCATCTCCCGAGGGAGAAATATTCAATGGCATGATTTTAACATTTTGTGCAATTCCTTTTATTCCTATATTATTTTCTCTATTGCCTCCAATAACACCAGCCATTTTTGTACAATGATCCTGAATTCGTCTATGTCCCGCTCTATTATTACTAACGTTATTATTGCCATAGCCTTTTTCCAAAATATTAGGATTATCACCTATTAATAAACGTTCGTTGTAGTCTAAGTTTAGGTTTTTATTTACAATAGAATCTAACTGGGTTTGTTTGTCTTTTATATCTTCCAAAGTTTTTTCATTAACTTCTAGGTTAACAATCATATAATCAATTAATGCACCTAAATCTTTATCATTGTCGTCACGTCTTTGTCTGTATGTTTTATCATTTATTTTATACTTTTTATACATACTGTCTAATTGCTTGTATGTATAATCTTCTTTAGGGAAAAAATATTTTAAAGTATCTTTTACCAAAGGATAAACGGCCACATTATGATTCAAAGACTTAAACCAATTTTTATAATACTTATCTTTTTCTTCTAACTTTTTTAAAGCTCTATGATATTCTTTGTAGTTATACAGATCGTTGGTGCTAATTTGAAATTCTGCTTTATGCTTAAATATTGGCCCCCATTCTTTTACAATACGAACATATTCATATCTATTCCATACTACATAACCTCCACTTTTAGTTCCTGTAAAACTCCAGCCATTTATATCATCTATATAATTGTTATGGTCATCATCAATACCATTATTTGGAATCTCTTTAGTGTTTATCCAGATTTGACCTTGTAAATCCTCATGTTTCAGATCGATTTGAGTATCAATAACTGCTACAATGATGCTTTTGCTTTTTGGTTTCTTTTTGTTTAAACGATACCATTTGTCTAATGAAATACCTGGAATAATATCCTCTTGATAATCTTTTTGATACCAAGTTTGTAATTCTAAGGCTGTGAGTTCTTTTTTTGATATAATGTTTGTTTTCAAATTGTTTGATTTCTCAACAGATTTACAACCCCAAAAAAAGAACAAAAACAGAGTAATGATGCAAAATGATCTCATGTTATTATGATGATATTAAATTTATCTCTACAATTATTCAGAATCGTAAGTTAGCGGCAACGTCTAGAAGAATCACCATCTTTAGCATTGGTTCCATCAATTGGGTCATCTTTCTTATCATCTTCCCCACCAACAATTAAATGCAAGTTTTTTAATTTACTTACTTCAAATCTTTCAAGATTAAATTTATTAACTTCTTTTTTTTCTTTTTTGGTTTTCATCTTTGATAAAATTTAGTATTAGCTCGCAAATATATAATCTCCTCCATATAAAACTATTAAATAATTTAGTATACTTATCGGAATTCAGGAATTTCGAGTGATGAATCTGGTTAAAGTATTGAAAATAAACTTAATAATATTATTTCTCCAAATCCAGCTCTTTAATGAAATAGGTTGGTTTTATACCTGTTTTTTTATAAAAAGCGGTCGAAAATGATTCAGCATTGTTAAAGCCAAATTCTAACGCAAGTGCATGAATAGTATATTTTCTTAGTTTATTGTTTTCTTGTAATTGGCTAATAGCATGATCAATTCTTAAATCATTTATATATTGCGTAAATGATTTTCCTTTATAGGTATTCACTATTTTGGAAACATATTTTGTATTGGTCTCAAATGTAGTTGATAAAATTTGTACGGTAATATTAGATTCCAAATATCCTTTACCATTTTCAAAGTGATTGAGTTTTTCTAAAATATGATTTATCAACTCTTCCGCAATACCAATATCTTCGATTTTAATAGTATCAGTTTTAAGTGTGATTTCTTTTTTAATTTTACGATTGTCATTGGTGTTCGTTTCTTTTATTATTTTTTCAAATCTTGACCTATATTGTTTTTTTATCTTATATTGATGTATTCCGAAGGCTCCTACACCAATGGTTGTTAAAAATAAAAATCCTAGTCCCCAATACGTTTTTATTTTATCATTATTTAGAGAAGTAATAAGATTTTCTTTGTCAGAAAGTAAACGTGGGGTGTCATATTCTTTAATCACCAACTTATTTAATTCCCGGTAATTTTTCTGTAAAGTACTGTCTATAATCATATAGGCAGTTATGTATTTTAATTGATTTTCCTTATCGCCCAGGTTTTTATAATAAGTGATTAAATACGGATACCCATCTATAAACTCTGTACTTATTTCCTTTGTTACTTTATAGATAGAATCTACTTTGATAAAATTTTCTGTTGCTTTTGCTTTTTTGCTTAATCCATCATAGGCTTTCCCTAAATAAAAGTAAGCTGCCAGAACATTACCAATATTGTTGTATTCAATCATCTTGGGTAATGCTTTATTGATGCTATCTAAACCTATTTTGAAATTTTTCCCTGTTACCTGATTTGCTCCTTCATTTAGAACAAAAAGATATTTATATTCTTCATTTTTAGTTATTTTGCATTCATTATATCCCAGCTTATTGTAATATGTTGTTGAATCTATGTGCTGTAAAGATTTGTGGCAATCTGCTAGTCCAAAAATGATACTTTGATAATCTTCGGCACATTTACCGGTTCTAAAATCTTTAGTTTTATAATAATTATAGCATTCTTTATATATCTCTAGAGCTTCATTATATTCACCCAAGTCTTCAGACTTGGTAATGCCTATATATTGTCTTACTACATAATAATAATCAGTATTAGTCTGGAGCGCATTTTTTTCGGCTAGATTGTAATTAGCCATTGCTTCTTTAAACTTAAACTGGCTTTTAAGGAAATCAGCTTTTTCGCAATAAGCAGCGGTAGGAAAAAATTTATCATTAGTTCCCTTGGAGTATTTTATAACACTGTCTAAATATTGAATAGCTTTATTTTTATCAGATTTATAATAAAATAAGGCAATTTGATAGTTAGCTTTAGCTTTTCTAATGTTGTTATTTTCCCTTGTTGCCTTGGTCATATAGGCATTTGTATATACTATTTGCTTTTTTGGATTGCCTACATTATCAAAATATAAATCATGTAATTTATCATAGGACAATTTTGTGAGGTCTTTTGTTGTCTTTTGTGCCATTAATAAAATGGGCGATAGCAGTACGATTAAAGTTTTTTGATATTTAAATAGAATCATTGATTGGGGTTTCTTACAAAAATAAAGCATCTATATAGAATTGTAATAATAAATTTTTGCGTTTTTATTATTTTTTAAATATCTGTTTATGAGTGTTTTGTGTTATTTTTTACATGAAATTCCTGAATTACGTATCGAGATTCCTGAATTTCGATAGACAACATTTGCGAGCGAGATGGTGTTAATTTAGTTTTGGCTTCAGGAAAGTGAGACATTTTTTGCAGTAGACGTCATTGCGAAAAACAAATTACTATCTAAATGTAATTGGCCAATTACCGGGATTGATTCAGCTGTTAAGTAACCCACATAAAAACTGAGCATATGGATTACAGAATCCTGCTAAATATATATTAACTATAAAAATAAAATTATGAAAAAATTAGAAGATTTCGAATGCGAAAAAGTAGAGATAAAATCTGTTTATGGAGGTCAACTTAGAGAGGAATGTCCTGATACATGTACTATTGTCAAAAGTACGGGAAATGGTAAAAATGATGGGCCAGACTGTGAATAATAATTAACTAATATCTAGCATCATAATTTATGATGCTAGATATTAATATAAATAATATGATTTTAATTTTAAGCACACCCGAAGATATTGATACTAATTTGGTAATCGAATGGTTGAATTATAAGAAAATACCTGTATTTAGACTAAACGACGAAGATTTAATGATGGGGAGAACTAATATAAAATATACTCCTTCTAATGAAGTATTAATTGAAAATTCTTCTAAAAGTATAAATGTTAATGATGTAAAAATTGTTTGGTATAGAAAGTTTGGATTTCTAACGGATTATTATGATGTTTTTGGAGGGAATAATGATTTAATGCAGTATATGCTATCCGAATTTCGAAGCTTAAAACTTTTTTTATTTGAAACATTAAGTAAAAAAAAATGGCTTTGTGATAGACAAAATCCAATCTCAAAAATGGAAATGTTAAACAAAGCAAAAAGTGTGAAAATTAAAATTCCTGACACAATAATTTGTACAAGAAAAAATGAATTAGAATTTTTTTTCTTAAAAAATAATATGTCAATAATTACAAAATCAATTGGTGATGCCAGATTCATAAAATATAAAACTCATGGGTTTATGTTTCATACACATAAAATTGAAAATATAAATGATTTTGATGCAGTATTTAGTCCTTCTCTATTTCAGGAATATATTGAAAAGACAATAGAAATTAGAACATTCTACTTAAATGAAGAATGTTATTCAATGGCAATTTTTTCACAAAATAATGAAAATACTAAGTTAGATTTTCGAAATTATGATAGCGAGATTCCAAATAGATTTGTTCCATATAAATTGCCTGAAAAACTTGAGAAAAAAATTACGGTCTTTATGAAGTCTATTAATCTCAACACTGGTTCATTAGACTTAATAAAATCTTCAAAAGATGATGATTATTATTTCTTGGAAGTAAATCCTTGTGGTCAATTTGGAATGACAAGTAATCCTTGCAATTACAATTTACATGAAAAAGTCGCAAATTTTTTAATAAAAGCTCAATATGAAAATTAAGAATTTAATAAATCAAAATACAAAAGTTTCGTTACCTGTAATTATGGAATGCTCCGAAGGATTTAAATATAGGAAAACCTCAGATAAAATTGCATATGTACATTCTGTATATTACCAGACCTCTAAAATGATTTGTTATTCAATTTATAAACTCTCCTATATTCCATCTCAAAATGATCAATAAAAAATTTATACTTTTTCAATGCTGTATACCAATAAAAGGAATTAATAATGGAGTTATAGTAGATTTTCAAAGGAAATCTATTTATAAGGTTTCTAATCAAATAATAGATATTTTAAATGAATACCAAAATAAAAAATTACTGAATCTTTTTTTTGATTTTAGATTAAATAAAGATATTTTAAAAAAATATATACGTTTTTTCCTAAATAATGAATTGATCATCATTACTGAAAACACAAATACTTTTCCCGCGATAGAACCTATTTATAACAAACCTTATCAACTTGAAATTGTTACAATAGAAATACTTGAATTAAGCAGCTATAGCGATTCATTTTTTGAAAAAACTTTAGATAAGTTAGGCGTTAAATGTTTAAGGTTAATAATCAGAAAAAACATCATTAGTAATATTGAACAAATCTTAAAATATTTAAATTATTCTAAAGTCCAGTCGATAACATTGTTTTTAGAATATGAAAAGGGATTAGAATTAATCATAAAAAAAATAAAAAGACAGAATCCAAGACTTGCATCAATTATATTTTATAATTTCAAAACAAAAGTAAAAATTATAAAAAATGATCTAATCTATTTTGATCCATTACCTTTAGAAAAAGTTTTATATAAAGGAATTCAAGGTTCAAATGATTTTTCTTTAAATCTTAATATATACATAGAGTCTTTAAGCCACAATGTAGGGTTTAATAAAACAATTTTTATAGATCATTTTGGGGATATAAAAAAACATATTTTAGATGAAGAAAACTATGGTAATATTTCAAATGAATTTGACATTGAAAATGCTTTAAAAAATGAATCAATTATAAGTTTCTGGAATATTACTAAAGATAAAATTGAAACATGTAAAGATTGTGAGTTTAGACATATATGCACTGATAACAGAATACCTTTCAAAAAAAATGAAGATAAATATTATTCACATTCAGAAAGTTGTAACTATAATCCATATATTAATAAATGGCTTGAAAAAAGTTAGTTTAGGAATTTTAATTTTTCTGTCTTTATATAGATGTACAACAATTAATCATGAAGTTATTAAGCATAATTATTTTAATGAAGATTATTTTTATAATGATAGTTTAAAAATTTCTATTGATTTTTGGAGCTCAATTGAATTTCTTGATTTGAAAAAGTTAAAAAAATCAAATATTAATCTAAAAAAGTATAAATATCTATTTAAAAAACAAATATTGGTAGCATGTGAATCAAAAGTAAATAATTATAAGATACTCATATATTATGATTCTATGAAAAAACCAAAGGATGATTTTGTTCATCAGGAAAATATTCTTGAAGATACTATCAATAAAATTTCAATTTTTGAAAAATATAAAGGAACTACAAAGGTTATTATATATGTGGAATCATTTGAAAAAAACAATAAATATTCTACGGTAATTGGGAATGAATTATTAAATAAAATTACAATTGATGGTTATAATAGCAGTAAATTGTCAAGCATGGATGTTTTTAATAATTATTCTGCTAAAAATAGTTTACAAGCCCGTAAAAAAATACAAACTGAACCAACTGAAAAAATTATTTATAAAGGTTTAAAATGGCAACTTTTAGCAACTACAAATTCATTCATGTCAAATAACCCTAGTTATGATACATTAATATTTAACTATGAAAAAAAGCGTAAAGAAAAATACAATGTTTTTATACATGGTGTATCAAATTATTCTAATACATATCTGAATAATACTGTTTTTGAAGAAATTGGAAAAATTACAAAAGAAAATCGCGTGCTTATTCTTAATGAAGATCATTATTATCCTAAACATAGAATTTTTGGAATGGAATTATTGGAAATATTAAAAGCAAATGGATATAAATATATTTCGTTAGAAGCTTTTAATGTTGATGATAAAATTACTTTTATTCCAAATAAAAGTAATGGTACTTATATTAATGAGTCATATTTTGCTCATTTTATAAGAAAATCAAAAGAGTTAGGTTTTGTAATTCTTGGACATGAAAATCATGATGATAACCTTGACAGAGAGCTTGGACAAGCTAAGAATTTAATGAAAATTTTTGAAAGTGACCCAGATGCTAAGGTTTTTATTTATGTTGGACATTCTCACTTAGAAGAAGTAAATGAAAAAAAGAAATGGATGGCGCAATATTTTAAAGAATTGTCAGGAATAAATCCTGTTACAATTAATCAAGTTGCAGTTTGTGCCGATACTAATCAGGAGTTAATGTTAATACCTCGTTCTTATTTTAAGGAAGATTTAGATACAAAATCATCCGCAGACTATTTTTTAGTTAATAATATTAAGCCAAGTTTAAGAAAAGTTTATCCAAAGAGCATTTTTAAAAATGTAAAAATTGAAAGTGAAAGATTTAAAGAATATAAAAATCAAGAAGTATTAGTTGAAATTGTAGATTTTAATGAATTTAATTTGATTAAAAGATCAGTAATTCCTATTGAAAGTATTTTAGCAATTTCAAAAGGGAAAATAATTGAATTGAATCTTCCAATTGGTAAATATCATGTTTTTGTTAAAACTGAAGATAATAAGACTATTTATGATAATGATATACTTGTAAATTAAATGCCAAAAAGATTTACTAATTACAAACAAGCTGATCGTAAAGATTGTGGTCCCACATGTTTAAAAATAATAGCCAAACACTACGGCAAGACAATTAACATTCAAGCGTTAAGAGACATTAGCGAAACAACCCGTGAAGGAAGTAATCTTCTTTATTTGAGTGATGCTGCCGAGAAGATAGGTTTCAGGACTTTAGGGGTAAAATTAGATTTAGAGAGATTAGAGGAAGCACCTTTGCCTTGTATTTTGCATTGGAATAATAATCACTACGTCATACTTTATAAAATCAAAAAAGGAATTTATTATATCTCTGACCCGGCCTTTGGATTAATAGAATATAATAAAAAAGATCTCCTTAAATTTTGGATAGGCAATAATGCAGATGAATCGACTCAGGAAGGAATTGCATTACTGATTGAAGCCACACCAAAATTTTTTCAGTTTGAGTTTGACAAAGAAGACAATAAGGGATTAGGATTCGGAATGTTATCTCAATATGTGTTGCGATACAAATCATTTCTGGTACAATTAAGCATTGGCTTATTGGCCAGTAGTTTGTTACAACTCATTTTTCCGTTTCTAACCCAAAGTATCGTTGATGTTGGTATTCAAAACCAAAACATTCATTTTATATATTTAATTCTTTTTGCGCAGTTATTTCTTTTTGCCGGAAGAATCGGTCTGGAACTTATCAGAAGCTGGATCTTGCTGCATCTTTCTACCCGAATAAATATTTCATTAATTTCAGATTTCTTCATTAAATTAATGAGTTTGCCTATTTCTTTTTTTGATGTTCGAATGACAGGTGACATTATGCAAAGAATTAATGATCATCGCAGAATTGAGCGGATTCTAACCACATCATCATTAAATGTTTTGTTTTCTGTAATCAATATGTTTGTTATGGGAGCCGTTTTGGCGTATTATAATCTTCAGATATTTTTTGTTTTTTTTGCAGGGAGCCTGCTTTATTTTGGATGGATAACGTTGTTTTTAAAAAGAAGGGAAGTTTTAGATTACAAGCGTTTTGCAGAGGTTTCGCAGGAGCAAAGCAAAGTGATGGAACTCATTAACGGAATGCAGGAAATCAAACTCCACAATGCCGAAAAACAAAAACGCTGGGGCTGGGAATATGTGCAGGCAAGGCTTTTTAGGGTTTCAATAAAGGGATTGGTTTTAGAACAGACACAAACCATAGGTTCTTCGGTAATCAATGAATTGAAGAATATTTTCATCATATTCTTATCTGCCAAATTAGTTATTGACGGCTCCATTACGCTCGGTATGATGCTGGCAATCAGTTCCATTGTGGGGAGTTTAAACGGTCCGATTACACAACTTATTGAGTTTGTGAGAGAACTTCAGGATGCCAAAATATCATTGGCAAGATTATCTGAAATCCATGAAAAAGAAGATGAAATACAGCAGGAAATTCATCAAACCCACGATGTCCCGTATGATGCTGATATAGAGATAAAAAATCTCTCTTATCGTTATCTAGGATCCGATCTTCCGGTTCTGGATAATTTGAATTTAATAATTCCTGCTAATAAAGTTACTGCAATAGTAGGAGTGAGCGGAAGCGGAAAAACAACGCTTATGAAATTACTCCTCAAATTTTATGAACCCAACAGTGGAGAAGTTAATATTGGAAACGCACAGCTAAAAAATATTTTACAAAAAGCATGGAGATCCAATATTGGAGCCGTGATGCAGGAGGGATTTATTTTTAGTGATACCATTGCGAATAATATTGCAATTGGTGTCGATAAAGTAGACAAAGAACGTTTGGTATATGCTGCAGATGTGGCCAATATTAAAGAATATGTTAGTGGTTTGCCACTTGGCTATAATACAAAAATTGGTTCCGAAGGAACAGGAATGAGTACGGGACAAAAACAACGATTATTAATTGCAAGAGCCGTTTATAAAAATCCTGAGATTCTATTTTTTGATGAAGCTACTTCGGCTTTGGATGCAAATAATGAAAAAGAAATTATGCAAAAACTGGATATTTTTTTTAAAAATAAAACGGTGGTTGTGATTGCACACCGATTAAGCACAGTTATGAATGCAGATCAGATTGTGGTTTTGGA
Source organism: uncultured Flavobacterium sp. (assembly GCF_946478785.1). The sequence goes on along the minus strand of NZ_CAMLDD010000002.1, from coordinate 242,543 downwards.
TAAAGGAAAAATTATCGAAATAGGATCTCATTCCTCTTTAGTTGAGCAGAAAGGAAATTATTTTGAACTCGTTAGAAATCAATTGCAATTAGGAAATTAATCATGGCAGAAGATACTACATTTGAATTAAGAAGCGAGGAAGTTCAGGACATTCTCACCAAAGTACCGCACTGGATGATCCGCTGGGGGACTGTTTTAATATTTGCAATCATCCTGATGCTTTTCTTTGTTTCCTGGTTTATTAAATATCCGGACGTTGTCAATACCGAAATTGTAATTACAACCAATATTCCGCCGGAAAAAATAGTTTCTAAATCATCGGGTAGAATTGAAGCCATATTAGTAAAGGATAAATCAATAGTTTCAAAGAATTGTACACTGGCTATAATTGAAAATACGGCCAATTACAAAGATGTTTTTTTGCTAAAAAGTGTAGTTGATGGATATAATATTAATGATTATAAAAAAGCTTTTCCGTTTGCCTTGATGAAAAACATGCAGTTAGGAGAAATTGAAAGTGCGTATGCTGTTTTTCAGAAAGATTACCAGGCTCAGGAATTGAATCGTGATTTACAGCCTTTTGAAATAGAAGGCAGGGCACAGACTTCTGAAAAAATTCAAATTAAGGAAAGATTGGATATTCTGCAGCAGCAAAAAGTGATAAACGAAAGCGAATTACAGCTTCAAAAAAATGAAATCACCCGATTTGAAATCTTGTTTAATAAAGGAATTATTTCGGCTCAGGAAATGGAAGCCAAAAAATTAGGTTTCCTTCAGGCTCAGAAAAGTTATAAAAGTCTTTTATCGTCTATTTCACAGTTAAAATCTTCATTGATAGATAATAGAAAATCGAGTCAGAATTCGCAGATTAATAGTACTAAGGAAGAAGTTAATTTGGGTAGAAATATGGCGCAGTCATTTTATCAGCTTAAAAAAATTATAAAAGATTGGGAATTGGCTTATACTTTAAAATCATCCGTTAGCGGCGTAGTCACTTTTTTGCAGGTTTGGACAGAAAACCAGACGATAAATTCAGGAGACAATGTTTTTTCGATTATTCCGGATGCCAAAAATGGTTATGTCGGAAAAGTAAAAGCTCCGGCTTTGAATTCCGGGAAAATAAAAGTAGGACAGATTGTAAATATACGTTTAGCTAATTTTCCTGATAGGGAATTTGGGGTTTTAAAAGGAAAGATTCAAAATATTTCATTAGTTCCGGATAAAGATGGAAATTTGTTACTGGATGTTGCACTCCCAAACGGTTTACAGACTTCTTATAAAAAGCAAATTATCTTCCAACAGGAAATGAAAGGAAGTGCGGAAATCGTTACAGAGGATTTGAGATTACTCGAACGAATTTTATATCAGTTTAAAAATATTTTTGAGCAAGTTTAGATTAGAATACTCCTGTAAAGTTTCCAAAACTTTGTAGGTATGTTTCTTTAATTTCCCTATTAAATCATTAGATATGTCTTCATTTTCCTCGTAAAAGATGACTAAATGAAAGATACTGGAAAAGTAGTCTTTAAGAGATTGCATTTTACTTTCTAAAACTCACTATTATTTTTAAAAACTTCCTGATTTACTTCGTCAATATAATTTAAAACATCATCCTTTCCTGTTGATTCTGTGGCAGAAGTAACAAAATAATGTGGCATTTCTTCCCAGTTATTGGCAAACATTTGTTTTTTGTAGGCTGCAATATGTGAGTCAATTTTGGTTTTACTGATTTTGTCTGCTTTGGTAAAAATTATGCAAAACGGAATTTCGCTTTCACCCATATATGACATAAATTCAATGTCGATGTTTTGGGCTTCATGACGAATATCAATTAAAACAAAAGCACAAACCAATTGTTCTCTTGTTTCAAAATAATCCGTAATAAATTGCTGGAAAACCGACTTTGTTTTTTTAGATACTTTCGCGTACCCATAACCCGGCAAATCGACCAAAAACCAGTTGTTGTTAATCTTAAAATGATTAATTAGCTGTGTTTTTCCAGGCCTCCCTGAGGTTTTGGCCAGATTTTTATGATTGGTAAGCATGTTGATCAAAGATGACTTACCTACGTTTGATCGTCCGATAAAAGCATATTCTGGCAAAAAATCCTGAGGACATTTTGCAACTTCAGAATTACTGATGATAAATTCGGCGGTTGTAATTTTCATGTGTTTTGTTTTTAAAACCTCCTTTAAATTCAAGAGTATAAATGCTAAAAATTCTTTTTAATGAGCCATTCTTCCATGATTTCATTAAATTCTTCAGGATGCTCCATCATAGCAGCGTGTCCACATTTGTCTATCCAATACAAAGTTGAATTAGGCAATAATTTATCAAACTCTTCGGCAACATTTGGAGGCGTAACAGTATCGTTTTTACCCCAAATGATACAGGTTTCAACTGTCATTTTTGGTAAATCTTTTGCCATATTATGACGAATGGCACTCTTTGCAATGGTTAGGGTTTTAATTAGCTTGATGCGGTCATTGGCTGTCGCATACACTTCATCAATAAGGTCAGGAGTTGCAATTTTGGGGTCATAAAATACTTCTTCAGCTTTCTTTCTGATGTATTCGTAATCTCCTCTTCTTGGATAACTGTCTCCCATTGCGCTTTCGTAAAGTCCAGAGCTTCCGGTTATTATAAGTCCGGAGACTTTTTCCGGATATAGTTTTGTGTGATAAAGGGCAATATGCCCTCCCAGTGAATTTCCTAATAAAATAACTTTGTCAAAACCTTTAAAAGTGATAAAATCCTTAACGTATTTCGCAAAACTTTTTACGTTCGTTTTTAAAATGCTTTGGGTATATATTGGCAAATCAGGAATGACCACTTTGTATCCTTTCGATGGGAAATATTGTGCTACTCCATCAAAGTTGCTGAGACCTCCCATTAATCCGTGCAAAATTACGATAGGAGTTCCTTCTCCAGCTTCAAAATAGCTGTATTTGCCTTCTTTTTTGTAGTGTTTGTCCATTTAATTTAATGCCAATTTCAATTTCGACAAATATAGGGTTTAATAAATAAAAATGAATTTTTGCCATCGTTTTTTAACTACATAATTTTTTGACTTTTTACAATTGATTAAAAATCAGCTTTACAAACCTTTTTGGAAAAAGCCCTTAAATGTTAATTAATTGACATAATGGTTTCTTTTTAAGAAAAATAGTGCGCATTTTTTTTGATTAATTAGTGATGTTTTCAATTCGTTAATTATAAGTTAAAGTATTGATCGTATGTGAATTAAGATAGAAAGGTAGAAAGTGGGTAAACTTATTAACAAAGTGGTATATTGTGGTAAAATGTGGTAAAATTTTTTATATTTTTGCTGTATAACATGTTAATGAATTTTTTTGAACACAATTGTAGGAACATACGAGTGTAAAGTCGATGCTAAAGGGAGGTTAATGATACCTGCGCCTTTAAAAAAGCAATTGACTTCATCTCTTCAAAGCGGATTTGTTTTGAAGCGCTCTGTTTTTCAGCCGTGTTTAGAATTATATCCAATGGAAGAGTGGGACTTGATGATGCAAAAAATCAACAAGCTCAATCGTTTTGTAAAAAAGAACAATGATTTCATTCGAAGGTTTACTGCCGGAGTTAAGATGGTAGAGATTGATGCATTAGGGAGATTACTGGTTCCGAAGGATTTGGTTGCTTTTTCAAATATTTCGAAAGATGTGGTTTTTTCATCAGCGGTTAATATTGTAGAGATTTGGGATAAGGATTTATATGAAAAATCAATAAGCGGCGAAGATATGGATTTTGCAGATTTAGCCGAAGAAGTAATGGGAAATATTAATGACGACGACAATGGAATATCATAATCCGGTTTTGCTTCATCCTACAGTTGATGGCTTAAATATTAAGCCTGACGGAATATATGTAGATGTAACGTTTGGCGGTGGTGGTCATTCAAAAGAAATTTTGAGGAGATTGGGTCCAAACGGAAAGTTATTCGCTTTTGATCAGGATGAAGATGCGCTTGCAAATGCGTTGCCGGATGAAAGGTTTACCTTGATTAATGAGAATTTTAGATTTATAAAAAGATTTTTGCGTTTTCACGGAGTAAAAAGTGTAGACGGAATTTTGGCAGATTTAGGAGTTTCGTCACATCAGTTTGATGTTCCGGAGAGAGGTTTTTCAACACGTTTTGATGCCGGGCTGGATATGAGGATGAGTCAGAAAAATGATCTGAATGCATATCGTGTGGTTAATGAATATGATGATGCAAATTTAAGAAGGGTATTTCTGGATTATGGAGAATTGAAAAATGCACCAGTCTTGTCAAGAACGATTATAGAAGCCAGAGAATATAGCCCAATCAGGACTACGGACGAATTGAAAGAAGTTTTGGCAAAACATCTCCCTGAAAGAGTTCGAAATAAAATATTAGCTCAGATTTATCAGGCTATTCGAATTGAAGTAAATCAGGAAATGGATGTTTTGAGAGAATTTATAGAACAATCATTAGAAATTCTAAATCCGGGTGGAAGATTTTCAGTAATCTCCTATCACTCTTTAGAAGACAGACTGGTAAAAAGATTTATAAAAAATGGAATGTTTGAGGGAGAACCGGAACGTGATTTTTATGGAAATTTTTCAGTACCGTTCAAAACAATAGGGAAATTGATTGTGCCGGATGAAGCTGAAATTAAAATGAACAACAGGGCAAGAAGTGCAAAATTAAGAATTGCTGAAAAGATATAATATATAGGTATAAATGAAAAGCGGCATATTTAGCATATTAAAAGCAAGATTCCTTATTAATGATGATGCAGTGAAAAACTGGCGCTTCATTGTTTTTATCATTCTGCTGGCTATAATAATGATTGCTAATACACAGCGGTACGAACAAAAGGTTTTTGAAATTGCAAAGCTGAGTAATGAAGTAAAAGAATTACGCTCAGAATTTGTGGATAGAAGATCAGAATTAATGAAGTTAAAAATGGAATCAACAGTTTCTAACAAAATGCTTGAAAAGCAAATTTATCCATCAACTGTTCCTCCTGTAAAAATAGAAATTAAGAAAGAAGAAGAAAAAAGTTTCTTTAAAAGAATATGGCAGTAGACGATAAACATATATCCTACAGAATTTACCTCGTAGCAGTTTTCATCTTTGTGATGGCAATTGCTATTGTTGTTAAATTAACTAATATTCAATGGGTTGAAGGTAATTATTATAGAAAATTAGCAAAGCAGCGTACTGTAAGAAATTTTGTTATTCCGGCCAATAAAGGAAATATTTATTCGGCTGATGGAAGTTTACTGGCAACATCAATTCCGAATTATGAAATTCGATTTGATTCTAAAGCAGCGAAAGAAGAAAATTTCGAAAAATATGTAAAACCACTTTCTGATTCTTTGTCGGTCATTTTTGGAAGGCCAAGCGGCTATTATCAAAATGAATTAAGAAAAGCAAGGGCCAATAAAAACCGCTACTATTTGATTGCTCGTAATTTGAGTTATACTGAATATGTGAGAATTAAAGGGTTTCCGTTGTTTAATTTAGGTGCTTTTAAAGGCGGAATTATTGTTGAGCAGGAAACAGTTAGAAAACATCCAATAGGCAAAATTGCAGAAAGAACGATTGGTTACGATCGTATTGATCCTGCAACAGGAGTCGAAGTTGGAAAAGGAATAGAGTGGGCTTTTAAAAGTTATCTGAATGGAAAAGACGGCAAGATTTTAAAGCAAAAAATTGCTAAAGGGCAATGGAAGCCTATTCGTGATTTAAACGAAGTTGATCCTGTAGATGGTTACGATGTAATCTCTACAATTGATGTTTTTATTCAGGATATTGCACATCATGCTTTACTAAAACAATTAGAAGATTATGAAGCAGATCATGGTTGTGTAGTAGTTATGGAAACGCAAACAGGTCACGTAAAAGCGATTTCAAATTTAGGAAGAGCAAAAGATGGGTCTTATTATGAAACAACTAATTATGCTGTTGCAGAATCTCATGAGCCGGGTTCAACTTTTAAACTAGTCGGTTTAATGGCAATTTTAGAAGATAAGGTAGCTGATACAACTACAGTTTATGATAGCAAAGGCGGAGAAATAAAATACTATGGTCGTGTAGTGCGTGACTCGCATAAAGGGGGGTATGGAAAAATTTCGCTTGCACGCGGTTTTGAGCTCTCTTCAAACACGGTTTTGGTTCAGGCGGTTTATGATAATTATAAAAATGATCCTGCAAAATTTGTAGACCATATTAAAGGTTTTGGCTTAAATAGAACTTTAGGATTGCATTTTAAAGGAGAAGGAAGAGCGATTATTCCTCATCCTGATGACAAAAACTGGTCAGGAGTTTCACTTCCGTGGATGGCTTTTGGTTACGGAGTTTCGGTTACGCCAATGCAGACATTAGCCTTTTATAATTCGGTTGCCAATAATGGTGTAATGGTAAAACCGCAGTTTGTTTCAGAAATTAAAGAATGGAATAAAACCATAAAAAAATTCGATACAGAAGTAATTAATCCGAAGGTTTGTTCGCCAGAAACGCTTAAAAAGGTAAAAGCAGTTTTGCAAAATGTAGTTAAAAAAGGGACAGGATCTAAATTGTATTCGAAAGAATTTTCGATGGCAGGAAAGACAGGAACAGCTATGGTGAATTATGGTAAAGCAGGAAGGGAAGGAATGTATTATGCTTCTTCTTTCGTTGGGTATTTTCCGGCTGATCATCCTAAGTATTCCTGTATTGTGGTAGTTCATAAACCAAATACGGCTAAAAATAATTACTATGGAGCTGATGTTGCAGGACCGGTTTTTAAAAGGATTGCTCAAAAAATATTTACAGATGCGCCTTCGACTAATAAAATTAAAAAATTAGATTCCAGGGTTCCAAAACAGGATTCAAGTTATGATAAATATTATGTAGTTGAAGCCAACAAAAAATCAAATCAAATTCCTGATTTAAAAGGAATGCCAGGAATGGATGCCATTGCCTTACTAGAGAATTTAGGTTTAAAAGTAAAAGTAAAAGGAGTAGGAAAAGTAAAAAATCAGTCGTTGCAAGCTGGACAAAGCATTAGTAAAAACACAATTATAGTATTAGAATTATCGTGAAAATACTTAAAGACATATTATATAAAGTAGCTATTGAGTCTGTAACAGGTTCGACGGAAATTGCTATTCATAAAATTGATTTTGATTCAAGAAAGATTGAAGAAAATGATGTTTTTATAGCTATCCGTGGATCACTTTCTGATGGCCATGATTATATTGATAAAGCAATTCAGCTCGGTGCAACAGCAATTATTTGCGATATGTTGCCTGAAAATATTGAAAAGGGAATTACATACATAAAAGTAAAAGACACAAATACGGCTTTAGCTTTTATGGCAGCTAATTATTTCGGAAATCCTTCTGAAAAATTAAAATTAGTTGGCGTTACAGGAACAAACGGAAAAACGACCATTGCTTCGTTATTGTTTCAATTGTTTCAAAAGGCCGGATTTAAAGTTGGTTTACTATCAACAGTAAAAATCATGGTCGATGAAACTGAATATAAAGCAACTCATACAACTCCAGATTCAATTACAATTAATCATTATTTAAATGAAATGATTGAGGCTGGCGTGACACATTGTTTTATGGAAGTGAGTTCACACGGTATTCACCAAAAACGTACAGAAGCATTACATTTTGTTGGAGGTGTTTTTACAAACCTTTCGCACGATCATTTGGATTATCATCCAACTTTTGCAGAATATAGAGATGTAAAAAAATCATTTTTTGATTCATTACCAAAAACAGCTTTCGCTTTATCAAACATTGATGATAAAAACGGAACAGTAATGCTGCAAAATACCGTTGCCAGAAAATTTACATATGCCTTAAAAACGTATGCAGATTTTAAGGCACAGATTTTAGAAAGCCAGTTGTCTGGTTTGTTGTTAAAAGTAAATGATAATGAGGTTTGGGTAAAGCTCATTGGGACATTTAATGCTTACAATATATTGGCTATCTACGGAACTGCCATAGAGTTAGGTATGGATAGTCTTGAGGCGTTGCGTTTGTTGTCTGATTTAGAGAGTGTTTCAGGCCGTTTTCAGTATATCGTTTCAAAAGAAAACATCACAGCAATTGTTGATTATGCACATACACCTGATGCTTTGGAAAATGTTTTAAAAACGATTGATGACATCAGGACTAAAAATGAGCAATTAATTACTGTGGTTGGCTGTGGCGGAAACAGGGATAAAACGAAAAGACCAATAATGGCACAAATTGCCACAAATTTAAGTGATAAGACTATTTTGACTTCTGATAATCCAAGAAACGAAGATCCCGAAGTTATTTTGAACGAAATGGAAGAAGGAGTTGAACCTCAGAATTTTAAAAAAATGCTGAGAATTACAGATAGAAAACAGGCTATAAAAACAGCTTGCCAATTGGCTCAGCCTAATGATATTATTTTGATCGCCGGTAAAGGCCATGAAGCGTATCAGGAAATAAACGGAATTCGTCATCATTTTGATGATATGGAAACAGTAAAGGAAATTTTAGATCAACTGGGGAAATAACAAAAAGCAAATTCCAAATTCCAAAAACCAAATTAATGTTGGAATTTGGAATTTAAAAAATTGGAGTTTTAAAATAAAAGATATATGCTATACTATTTATTTGAATATTTAAACAAAACACTTGATGTTCCCGGAACAGGAGTTTTTCAATACATAACTTTCAGGTCGGCTCTGGCTTTGCTGCTTTCGTTGCTTTTGTCAACTATTTACGGAAAGAGGGTTATCAACTTTTTGCGCAATCAGCAAGTTGGAGAAACTGTTCGTGAGTTAGGGCTTGCTGGTCAAAATGAAAAAGCGGGTACTCCAACAATGGGAGGACTGATTATCATTCTTGCAACCTTAATACCGGTTTTGCTATTCGCTCGCCTGCATAATATTTATATCGTATTGCTCATTGTTACAACACTATGGATGGGTACAATTGGTTTTGTGGATGATTATATCAAAATATTCAAAAAAGATAAAGAAGGACTTAAAGGGAAATTTAAAGTTATTGGTCAGGTAGGCTTAGGAATTATTGTAGGTACGGTTTTGTATTTTAATCCTTCAGTTACCGTTAGAACCGATACTGGAAAAATGGATGTATTTAAAACAAATACTGTTAATACGACAGTAATAGTACCTGCTCCGATTGAAGAAAAATCAACTGCGACAACTATTCCGTTTGTGAAAAACAATGAGTTTGATTATGCTGAAATTTTAGCATGGACAGGTGAGGGTTATGAAAAATGGGCTTGGCTTATTTTTATTCCGGTGGTTATCTTTATTATCACAGCAGTTTCCAACGGAGCAAATTTAACCGATGGAATTGACGGACTCGCCGCAGGAACTTCCGCAATATCCGTCCTAGCACTCGGAATATTTACGTTTGTTTCGGGGAATATTATTTTTTCGAATTATCTCAATATTATGTATATCCCTAATTCGGGAGAAATGACAGTTTTTATATCGGCTTTTGTAGGGTCCTTGATTGGTTTTCTTTGGTACAATTCTTATCCCGCATCTGTTTTTATGGGAGATACAGGAAGTTTAACCATTGGTGGAATTATAGCGGTTTTGGCAATTGCCGTTCGTAAAGAAATTTTGATTGTACTATTCTGCGGTATTTTCCTTGCCGAAAGTGCTTCAGTAATTATTCAGGTTGCCTATTTTAAATATACGAAGAAACGTTTTGGCGAAGGCCGAAGAATTTTTCTGATGTCTCCATTGCATCATCATTATCAGAAAAAAGGGTATCACGAAAGTAAAATTGTAACCCGATTCTGGATTGTAGCGATCATGTTAGCCATATTGTCAATCGTTACCTTAAAATTAAGATAAGATCAATTAAAAATTTAGAATTAAAAATTAAAAATACAGTTCTTATAAATGAAGGAAAATATTATTCAGGATAAATCTTTTCTTTTTGCGGTTAGAATTATCAATTTGTATAAATATCTCACCAATACAAAAAAAGAATTTGTTCTGAGTAAACAAATTTTAAGATGTGGAACCTCTATTGGGGCAAATATTGAAGAATCAATCGGAGGGCGTTCTGATAAAGAGTTTTTATTTAAGCTTGAAATTTCATATAAAGAAGCAAGAGAAACTATTTATTGGTTGAAATTATTGAAAGCAACAGATTATATTTCTACAAATGAATTCGAAAGTATTCACTATGAAGCAGAAGAAATCGGTAAAATATTGGCAAAAATTATAATAACCTTAAAGGGGAAGATGTGAAACAATTAACGGCCTCGTGCATTAGATTTTTAATTTTTAATTCTCAATTTTTAATTTATAAAGTATGAGATTGGTAGTTTTAGGAGGAGGAGAAAGTGGCGTTGGAACGGCTATTCTCGGAAAGAAACAAGGTTACGATGTTTTTGTCTCGGATTTTGGAAAGATAAAAGAAAGTTACAAAGAAGTTCTTATAATTAATGGAATTGATTGGGAAGAGGAACAACATACTGAAGACCTGATTTTAAATGCCGATATCGTCATGAAAAGTCCGGGAATTCCGGAAAAATCTCCAATTGTAAAAAAACTTATGGGGGCAGGTATTAAAGTAATTTCGGAGATTGAATTTGCAAAACCTTTCACGGAAGCTTTAACAATTGGAATAACGGGTAGTAACGGTAAAACTACAACAACAATGCTGACACATCATTTATTGAAATCGGCAGGTTTGAATGTAGGTCTAGGAGGGAACATAGGAAAAAGTTTTGCCTGGCAGGTAGCCGAAAATAAATACGATGCCTACGTGCTCGAATTAAGTAGTTTTCAGCTTGACGGAATTGTAGAATACAAGCCTGACATTGCGATAATTACCAATATAAGCCCGGATCATTTAGACAGATACGAATATAAATATCAGAATTATATCGATTCGAAGTTTCGAATCACAATGAACCAGACTGAAAATGATTATTTGATTTATGATGCAGATGACGAGGCAAGTGCAGAATGGTTGAAAAACAATAAAACAAAAGCAAAATTAATTCCTTTTTCATTGACGAAAAGTTTTGACGAAGGAGCTTCTATAAATAACAACAAAATGGAAATAAAGATTAACCAGGAAGAGTTTACAATGGAAACAGAATACATTGCGTTAGAAGGAAAACATAACATGAAAAACGCAATGGCAGCAAGCTCTGTAGCAAAATTGATGCAAATAAGAAATGCAACAATACGCGAAAGTTTATCAAATTTTCAAGGTGTTGAACACCGTTTAGAAAAAGTTTTGAAAATTCAGAATGTACAATACATCAACGATTCAAAAGCAACAAATGTAAACGCTACTTTTTTTGCTTTAGACAGCATGAATGTTCCAACAGTTTGGATTGTGGGTGGTGTTGATAAAGGAAATGACTACAATGAATTGATGTCATTAGTACGTGAGAAAGTAAAAGCAATTATTTGCTTAGGGATTGATAATCGCAAAATTATCGAAGCTTTTGGAAACGTAGTTGACATCATGGTTGAGGTAAATAATATGAGCGATGCCGTTAAGACAGCACAAAGATTAACAGAGAAAGGCGATTCTGTTTTATTGTCTCCAGCCTGTGCAAGTTTCGATTTATTCGAAAACTACGAAGACAGAGGAAAACAGTTTAAGCAAGCAGTGCATAACTTGTAGAAAAAAGTTTCAAGTTTCAGGTTTCATGTTAAGAGAAACCTGAAACCTGAAACAAGAAAAATCTGAAACTAAAAACAATGAAGGAGTTAGTTAACAAATTAAAAGGAGACAGGGTAATATGGTCATTCGTGGCTTTATTAGCGCTGTTTTCGTTTATGCCTGTTTTTAGTGCAAGTAGTAATTTGGCATATATTGGTCACGGAACCGGGAATACTTTAGGATATTTAGTAAAACATCTGGCGCATATTTGCATTGGTTTTCTAATTATTTACTGGGTGCATAAAGTGCCATACCATTATTTCAGGGCTATTTCAAAAATTGCTTTGCCTGTCGTTTGGTTTTTGCTTCTTTATACATTGCTGAAAGGAACTGTAATCGCCGGAGCAAATGCAAGCCGTTGGATTCAGGTGCCATTTATTGGAATCACATTTCAGACTTCAACTTTGGCATCCATCGTTCTTTTTATTTTTGTGGCGCGTTATTTGTCTAAAACAAAGCAGGAAAATGAATCTTTTCAGGTTTCATTAATACAACTTTGGGTACCGGTTTTTATCACTTTGGCACTTATTTTACCGGCAAACTTTTCCACTACGGCATTGATTTTTGCCATGGTAGTGATGCTGACATTTATTGGTAAATACCCATTAAAATATATTGGCTTCATTATTGGTTCCGGTATTGCTATGCTGATGTTCTTTTTATTAGTAGCAAAGGCGTTTCCGGAGTCAAGATTCTTTAGCAGGGTGTCAACCTGGGAAAGCCGTATAATGAACTTTACAACAGACAAACCTGACGAAGATGATTATCAGATTGAAAAAGCAAAGACAGCTATTGCATCAGGAAGATTAGGCGGATTAGGCCCTGGTAAAAGTGTTCAGAAAAACTTTTTGCCACAATCATCTTCCGATTTTATTTATGCGATTATTGTCGAAGAATACGGCTTAGTTGGAGGTGTTTCCATTTTACTTTTATACCTGTTGTTGCTGTTTCGATTTGTTATAGCCTCACATAAGGCCAATACGATATTTGGAAAATTAGTCGTCGTCGGACTCGGTTTTCCAATGATATTTCAGGCAATGATAAATATGGCGGTTGCTGTTGAATTATTACCGGTAACAGGGCAAACGCTTCCACTGATTAGTAGTGGGGGAAGTTCAATCTGGATGACCTGTTTCTCTCTTGGAATTATCATTAGTGTTACGAAAAAAGAAGAGGAAATTGTTGAAGAACAGCAGGAAAAAGAAAGAAGAAAAGAAGCACTTCAAAGGTTAATTGATAAGGAATTGTCAGAAGAGGATTTACCTGCGGATGAAATATATGAACAAGAAGGAGTGTATTCAATCGAAGATAATTCTAGAAATCCGATGAATGCAGTATTAAATAAATAAAATTCAAAAGAGAATAGTTTAAAGCACTATAAACTTTATAATATAATATGACAAAATATAAATTCATACTAAGCGGTGGCGGAACAGGAGGGCATATTTATCCTGCAATAGCCATTGCAAATGAGTTAAAATTACAATTTCCTGATGCTGAATTTCTTTTTGTAGGTGCTAAAGATAAAATGGAAATGCAAAAAGTGCCTCAGGCAGGTTACGAAATAAAAGGACTTTGGATTGCCGGTTTGCAAAGAAAGTTAACATTGCAAAATTTGATGTTTCCTTTAAAATTAGCGACAAGTTTGTTAGAATCAAGAAGGATCATTAAACAATTTAAGCCAAATGTAGTAATAGGGACTGGTGGTTTTGCCAGTGGACCTTTATTGCAGGCTGCAGGTTCGGCAGGAATTCCAACGGTTATTCAGGAACAGAATTCTTTTCCGGGAATTACGAATAAATTGCTGAGTAAAAAAGCAAATGCTATTTGTGTAGCATATGGAAATCTTGAACGTTTTTTTCCAAAAGAAAAAATTGTTTTTACAGGAAATCCGGTTCGTCAGGATTTGATTGATATTGATAGTAAAAGAGATGAAGCAATTGCTTTTTATGGTCTGGAGCCAAATAAAAAAACATTGTTGGTTCTGGGAGGAAGTTTAGGGGCCAGACGAATCAATCAGTTAATCGAAAAAGAGTTGCAAAACTTTCTTTCGCAGGATGTTCAGATCATTTGGCAGTGCGGAAAATTATATTTTGAGGATTATAAAAAGTGCAATCAGCAAAACGTAAGAGTGGTAGATTTTATTGAAAGAATGGATTTTGTTTACGCTGCTGCGGATGTAATTATTTCACGAGCCGGAGCATCATCAGTTTCGGAACTATGCATTGTTGGAAAACCGGTAATTTTTATTCCGTCGCCAAATGTTGCAGAAGATCATCAGACTAAAAACGCACAGGCAATTGTAGATGCAAAAGGAGCCATTTTATTGAAAGAAACAGAATTGGAAAGTCAGTTTAGTATTGTTTTTGAAGCTTTATTGAAAGATGAAGGAAAGCAAAAACAATTAAGCGAAAATATTAAAAGGCTTGCAAAACCAAATGCTGTAAAAGTTATTGCAGAAGAGATTAAAAAGTTGTTATAATATAACTTTTAGAGGTAATTATAAAACAGAATAAAAAAATTAGAACGCTATTTTTAAGCGTTTTGAGTTATTAGAAGAAGAAAAATACAAAGGCTTAATTACTAGTTTTTTATAAAAATAAAGTAACCTGTAAATAGCTCAAAATTAAAGTGAAATGAATTTAAATCAAATACAGAACGTTTATTTTATTGGTATCGGAGGAATCGGAATGAGCGCTTTGGCCCGTTATTTTAAATACATTGGGAAAAAGGTTTCAGGTTATGATAAAACACCTTCAATGCTAACGAATGAATTGATTGAAAGTGGTATTGATATTCATTTTGAAGACAATATTGGTTTAATTCCATCCGATTATTATGTAGAAAATACGCTGGTAATTTTTACGCCGGCAGTTCCTATGACACATTCTGAATGGAATTACTTTATTGAAAGACAATATCAGGTTAAAAAACGTGCCGAAGTTCTGGGACTTATCACTAAAGACACTTTTAGTTTTGCTGTTGCAGGAACACACGGAAAAACGACGACTTCAAGTATTTTAGGGCATATACTGTATGAAAGCGGAGCAGATGTAACTGCTTTTGTGGGAGGGATTGTGGAAAATTACAACTCTAATTTAATTGGAAGCGGAAAAACCGTAACGGTTGTAGAAGCAGATGAATTCGACAGGTCATTTTTGCATTTACATCCCAATATTGCCTGTGTAACATCGATGGATGCTGATCATTTGGATATTTATGGAACGAGTGATGCAATCGAAGCTTCGTTTGTGGAATTCGCTTCTAAAGTTGAAGATAAAAATAATCTCTTTATAACGAATGAATTACCTCTTGATGGAGTGCAATGTGCTATAAATGAGAATGCTGCTTATAAAGCTTTCAATGTTAGGATAGAAAATGGAAGTTATGTTTTTGATGTTCAGACCCCATCAGAAATCATGAAGGATTTGCGTTTTGGATTGCCTGGAAAGCATAATTTAATGAATGCGCTTATGGCTATTGCAATGTCAAAAACATTTGGCACATCAACAGGTTCAATTGCAAAAGCGCTTGCTTCTTTTAACGGAATCAGAAGACGATTTTCATACCAGATTAAGTCTGAAAATCTAGTTTATATTGATGATTATGCGCATCATCCAACAGAAATAAATGCTGTACATCAGGCGGTTACAGAGTTGTATCCGGAACAAAAAGTACTGGCGGTTTTTCAACCGCATTTGTTTAGCAGAACAAGGGATTTTGCTGATGGATTTGCCGAAAGTTTATCGCAATTTGATGAAGTGTTTTTAATGGATATTTATCCGGCACGCGAATTACCGATGGAAGGAATTACATCAGAATGGCTGTTGGCAAAAATGACAAACTCAAACAAAAAAATTGTTGCAAAAAATGATTTATTAGCAGAAATCAAAGCCAGTAATGCGCCAATAATTGTAACAATTGGAGCTGGTGATATTGGAGAAATGGTTCCATCAATCAAAAAAATGTTAAATGAAAATATTTAATTGGACAAATATTCGATTAGTTCTCATTTTTGGACTAGTTCTTTTTTTGTATTCGTTTGCGCAACATCGAAACGGAGACCGAAAATTGAAGAAATCCATGGTTGTTTTTGTAGGGGAAAATACGCTTTTCGTGAAGCCCGAAACGGTTAATAAATTGTTGATAGAAAATAAAAGAGACGCTTCCAGTATCCGAAAAGATGAGTTAGATTTGAATAAAATAGAAAAAAGCCTCGATACGCAAGAGATGATTGAAAAGTCAGATGTTTTTGTAAGTATCGATGGAGTTCTCAAAGCGCGGGTAAAACAGAGGACACCAATAGTAAGAGTTTATGATGGTGCA
Organism: uncultured Flavobacterium sp.; assembly: GCF_946478785.1. Next base: position 226,529 of record NZ_CAMLDD010000002.1, on the reverse strand, counting down.
AGCTCTTTCTATATTGACTATGAAGGGAATAAAATGCCTTTATCAGACAATTTTACAGCGCGCGTTCCTCTTGTTTCGGGGACAATAAATAAAAAAAATAACGAAGATTTAGCTGCCCTATTTCGCACAATTTATGACGATGCGTTTTTGAAAAAAAACATCATTGCAATAGAAATTATGCCTAATGGTAGCTTAAAAATGTTTAATAGAAATTATAATTACTTCATTGATTTTGGAAGAACAATGAATGTTGATGAAAAATTCAGGAATTATAAAGCCTTTTTTCAAAAAGCCGTTTTAGATAGTTCGTTATACAAATACAAAAAAATTGATCTTAGGTTTTCGGAACAAGTAGTTTGCACAAAATAATAGAAAATGGAAAAAGATAACATTGCAGTAGGTCTAGATATTGGAACAACCAAGATAGTTGCCATGATAGGCAAGAAGAATGAGTATGGTAAATTGGAAATTTTGGGTATTGGTAAATCCAAAAGTCTGGGCGTTGCGAGAGGTGTTGTAAACAACATTACGCAAACTATCCAGTCGATTCAGCAAGCTATTCTTGAAGCCGAAACTAATTCAGGTTATAAAATTAAAGATGTTGTTGTAGGTATTGCAGGGCAGCACATCAGAAGTATTCAGCATACAGATTACATCAGCCGCAGTAATCCGGAAGAAGTAATTGGAGAAAAAGATATTCAGCTTTTGATTGACCAGGTCAATAAACTGGCCATGTTACCGGGAGAAGAAATTATTCATGTTTTGCCTCAGGAATTTAAAATTGATGGGCAATCTGAAATAAAAGAACCAATCGGAATGTACGGTGGAAGATTAGAATCCAGTTTTCACGTAGTCGTTGGGCAAGCTTCTTCAATCAGAAATGTTGGAAGATGTATCCAGAGCTCAGGAATTGAATTGTCTGGATTAACATTAGAGCCATTAGCTTCTGCTGATGCTGTATTGAGTCAGGAAGAAAAAGAAGCAGGTGTTGCACTGATCGATATCGGTGGCGGAACAACGGATTTAGCCATTTTTAAAGATGGTATTATTCGTCATACGGCTGTAATTCCTTTCGGAGGAAATGTAATTACAGAGGATATTAAAGAAGGATGTTCTATTATTGAAAAACAGGCAGAGCTTTTAAAAATAAAATTTGGATCAGCCTGGCCAGGAGAAAATAAAGATAACGAAATTGTTTCTATTCCGGGTTTAAGAGGAAGAGAACCAAAAGAGATTTCACTTAAAAATCTGTCTAAAATTATTCACGCCCGTGTGGTAGAAATAATCGAACAGGTTTTTGCTGAAATTAAAGCTTACGGACATGAAGATCCACGTAAAAAGTTAATTGCCGGAATTGTTCTTACAGGTGGGGGAGCACAATTAAAGCATATTAAGCAATTAGTAGAATATATCACCGGTATGGATACGAGAATTGGATATCCAAATGAGCATTTAGCAGGTAATTCCAGCGAAGAAATTTCTAGTCCATTATTTGCAACTGCAGTTGGGTTGGTCATGAATAGTATTGAAAATAGTACAGAAAGTGCTGTTAGGGTAGAGGTTGTAAATGAGCAGCCAAGGGTTGTTTACAGAAATTCTCCTCCGGTAACCCAACAGCGATACGAAGTTGAAGAAAACTACGTTGAAAGTGTTGAAGCTATTGATCAATCAAGGGAAGTTAAAAATAATGTTGCTGTTAGTGAATCTACAGAAACAAAAATCAGAAGATCATTTTTTGATAGATATGTCGATAAAATCAAAGATTTTTTAGACAACGCAGAATAATATATAATAAGAGAAAAGGATTACTTTATTGGCCCCAAGTCAAGAAGTAAAAAATGTATTAAATAAGAATTTCAAAACCAAAAAGATGATGAGCAACTCAGAATTTGGAAGTATTTCATTTGATTTACCAAAAAACCAATCAAATGTAATCAAAGTAATAGGTGTAGGTGGAGGTGGTAGTAACGCTATCAACCACATGTTTAAGCAAGGTATTAAAGGCGTGGATTTTATCGTTTGTAATACCGATTCACAAGCATTGCAAAACAGTTCTGTCCCTAACAAAATTCAGTTAGGTATGAATTTGACAGAAGGTCTTGGAGCAGGAGCAAATCCTGATGTAGGACAGCAATCTGCTATTGAGAGCATCGCTGATATCGAAAAAATGTTAGACCGTGGTACTAAGATGGTATTTATTACCGCTGGTATGGGTGGTGGAACAGGAACCGGTGCAGCTCCGGTAATTGCACAATTAGCAAAAGAAAGAGAGATTTTGACAGTTGGTATTGTGACAATTCCTTTTCAGTTTGAAGGGAAAGTGCGTCAGGAGCAAGCGCTTTTAGGGATTGAAAAATTACGCAAACAAGTTGATTCATTAATTGTAATCAATAATAATAAATTAAGGGAAGTATATGGAAATCTTGGTTTTAAAGCAGGATTCTCTAAAGCGGATGAAGTTTTGGCAACTGCCTCAAGAGGTATTGCTGAAGTTATTACGCACCACTATACTCAAAATATCGATTTACGTGATGCTAAGACTGTTCTATCAAACAGTGGAACAGCCATCATGGGATCTTCAGTTGCTTCAGGCGAAAACAGAGCTAAAGAGGCTATTGTTACAGCATTGGATTCTCCGTTATTAAATGACAACAAAATTACAGGAGCCAAAAACGTATTGTTGCTTATCGTTTCTGGATCAAACGAAATTACGCTGGATGAAATTGGAGAAATCAATGATCATATTCAGGCAGAAGCAGGTTATAATGCTAATATTATCATGGGAGTTGGTGAAGACGAATCTCTTGGTGAAGCTATTGCAGTAACAATTATAGCTACTGGTTTTGATGTTGAGCAACAAAACGAAATCGTTAATACTGAGCCTAAAAAAATCATTCATACGTTAGAAGATGAGCAACGAAGTGTTCATAATCTAACAAACAGATCGGTTACATCTTTTGATTTAAATGCTGAGACACCTACTGCAAAACCAGAAGCGAAAGTTGTTTTTGATTTGATGGAAGATGTGCCTTTTACTGATACTATTGCTCCGGTAGTTTCAACGAATCCGGTAGTCGCTCCAGTTGCAGTTGCTCCTGCTATCAATCAGGAAGAGTTGGTAGTGATGTCTGAGTTTATCAAAAATCTTGATGTGACTTTTGAAATCGTTTCGCCAATTTCAGATATTGATTTTACTATTTCAGCTCCGGAAGTACAATCTCTTCAGGAAACAAAACAGGTTGAGCAAAGAGTTTTTGAAAGAGAAGAACAGACTACTTTTTCTTTTGATTTGCCTCTTTTTAAAGCTGAGCCTGAAGTAAAAAAAGAACCGGTAGTTGAGGATAATAAAATTTTATTCGAATTGACAAATGAAACACGAAATATAAAAGTAAATGAACCTGTTTCATTTGTGCCGGTAACAGAACTTTCTGACAACGGAATCATCAAATATTCCCTGGAAGAATATATGGAGGTCGAGAATGATTTGATGGCATCAAAACCAGTTGAAAAAGTGATAGAAAATGTAGTTCCTGAGGAATTGAATATCACATTGAAACCAAGAGTTGATTTTGCAAGCGAGCCTGATTTATCAGCTACTTCAAATGCGTCTCCGATGGAATTGACAATTGAGGAAACCTTACGCTTAAGAGCAGAAGAAAGAAGAAAGAAACTAAAAGAATTTAATTATAAATTCCATAATAATGTTTCCAAAATTGACGAGCTCGAAAAAGAGCCTGCTTACAAAAGATTAGGAATCGATTTGTCTAATTCGCAGTCAAATACTACCAATTCCAGAATCTCAGTGGGGACAGATAGCAACAACGATTTGCAATTGCGTTCAAATAATTCATTTTTGCACGACAACGTAGATTAATTGCAATCATAATATTAGGGTAACCCGAAAATTGGATTTAATTTTCGGGTTATTTTTTTTATCTTCGCACAGAATTTAGAAATTTGACTTTATTTTTAAGATTGAATATCTTCAGGAAATATAATTTACAAGCATTGCTTGTTTAAATAAAAAAATAAAATGAGTTTACAAACACAAATCATGGACGAAATAAAAACCGCCATGAGAGCAAAAGATACAGTTGCCCTGGAAGCCTTAAGAGCTATTAAATCTGAAATGTTGTTGGCAGCAACGGCTTCAGGTTCTAAAGAAGAATTAACAGAAGAGGATGAAGTTAAATTACTTCAAAGATTAGTAAAAACCCGTAAAGAAAGTGCAAGAATTTTTACAGAACAAAATCGTCCTGACTTAGCTGAACCAGAATTGGCTCAGGTTGCTGTAATTGAGAAATTTTTACCAGCTCAGTTAAGTGAAGAAGAAGTAGAAGCTGTAGTAGCAAAAATCATTGCTGAAACAGGAGCTTCAGGAATTGCTTCAATGGGTAAAGTAATGGGATTGGCCTCTGCGCAATTAGGAGGAACTGCTGAAGGAAAAACCATTTCTGCAATTGTAAAGAAACTTTTAGTATAAAATCTAATAAAAAAATCCAAGTTCCAAAGTTTAAAAAATTGGAATTTGGAATTAAAAAAAATTAAAATTTGTTATTTGACTGCGTAGTTCAACTGGATAGAATATCAGATTTCGACTCTGAGGGTTGCAGGTTCGAACCCTGTCGCGGTCACAAATCCTTCTCGGATACAAAGCGTAACTCATAAAAGTTGCGCTTTTTTATTATTTATAAGATCAAAGAATAAGTGGAAAAGTGATAATTGAACTTAATTACAAATGGATTCACTAACACAAATTGTTTTAGGAATAGCTGTAGCTGAATTATGTGCAGGTAAAGAACTTAGAAATAAAACCTTTTTATATGGTGCCATTTTAGGGACAATACCAGATTTAGACATTTTAATTGGCTTATTATTGGATCCCGTAAATGCAGTTATGATTCATCGGGGAATAAGCCATTCAATTCTTTTGTTTCTGGTGCTGTCTCCTCTTATAGGATTATTGATTTCAAAAATAGAAAATAAAAGAATAACCCCATTTAAGGCCACTTCCATGGCTTTTTGGTGTTTGTTGACGCACGTTTTGCTGGATATGTTCACTTCATGGGGAACACAAATTTTATGGCCATTTGAAAAACGTTTTGCTTTAAAAACAATATTTGTCATTGATCCTTTATATACCATTCCGTTGCTTGTAACCATAATAATGACATGGAGAGTCAGAGATGCATTTTTGCGTAAAAAATACATAACTAATGGGCTGATTATTAGCAGTACGTATCTGGCTTTGTCCTGTTTGGTAAAATTATATGTCTTAAAACAGTTTGAAAAAACTTTGATGAAAGAGGGAATAAAATATTCAGAAATTATTGTTAAGCCCACAGCATTTAATATTATTTTATGGAATGCAAATATTGCAACAGAAAATGCTTATCTATTGGGAGATTATTCCCTTTTTGATAGTCAGACTATCTCTTTTAAAAAGTATTTGAAAAACAGTGATTTAGAGCTGGCATTAAAAGGTAATTCCGATTTTGAAAAATTAAAGAAAATCAGTGAAGGTTGGTACATTATTTCTAAAAACAATGATACGTTATATTTTAACGATTTGCGTTTCGGACTCTTAAACAATTCGCCAGCTCAGCCACAATTTGCTTTCAGCTATCAATTCATCCCTACAAATTCTGGCTTGAAAGCTATTGAAGTCATCAAAAAAAAGAGAGATGGCAAACTATTGCTTCAAAAGACTTTCAAGCGCTTGCAAGGCAATTAAAGAGATCTGTCAAACCAATCTTTTTATTTAGGAGCTTAATCCAGCCATCCACTGTATCTTTTGTGGCGAACCCCGCCCCAAAAGGATGTCGCTTCTGTCTGGGGTAGGGGTTCCGGATTCTAAAAAATAGAAGAATAGAAATAGATTATTCTTTATTGAGGATTTTTTGCAGATAACCTTGAAAATTAGCGAAGCCATTTTTAGAGAGATTTTCAAGATCAATCATTTTATTTAAGCTGGTGTCGTAAATTTGCCAGTTCTGAATTTTTGCCAGTTTTGCTATTTCAAATAAAGCTTTTTCACCATAAAGTGAAATCATTTTGTTGCTCACAAGTTCATCATCCATGTAAAAATCTATAGAAAAACCATTTCCATTGATTTCGCCAGATTGTTCTATGTCAAAATGATCAGATATGATTTTGTCAAAATTTATCGGAATAAATTTTTTCTCATCTATTTCATCAATAGAACTAATTTTTTGTGCTGAACTGAATAAGACAATGTCCCAACTCATGATATATAATTTAGAGTAAATAAAATCATTATTCTTCAAAAACTTTTTCTGTATCAACTGCATTGCTTTCCTGATACAATTTTTTACCAATTATTCCTTTGTCACCTAAGGCACGGCCTTTTATTAACCAGGCTGTTCCAAAAGCAAAAAGAGAAAGAGATTCAAAAAGCAAAGTTGAATAAGGAAACAATTTTAGCTGCTCCGATATGGGAACCATACTTATAAAGATGAGTATCGAATAACCACAGAACCTATAAATATTATTTTCGTTCAATATGCTTTTTGGGTCTCTTGTTTCTTTTTCCTGTCCAATAGTAAAAACATTAATCGCTAATAGGGCTAGTATTAAAAAAAATATAGCAGCAAATCCGTAATGGATCCAGCCAAGCCATTTTTCAGTGTATGGAACTAAAGTATAAATTTTAATTTCGAAATTATCAGGATTCATTGGGATTAACGCTACGCCAATTGCCATGATTCCTGAAATATTAGTCAATAGGTTGTCGTTTTTCCAGAATGAAACATTGCCATGTCCTTTGTACCGAATTAAAAACAATCCTACAGCACACAATGTCCCGGTAAAAATTTCGCGGAGATTAGTATAATAATAATCACTGATAGAGGGTTGAACAGGGGTCTGGAAAAAAGGAATTAATGAAAAACCTAATAAAAGTATAGGCTGGCTTATTCCTAAGTAGCCAATAGCACGCCGGATTCTTCTGTAGGTAAAAATATCATAACTTTCAATTTGGATTTCTTTATTGTCTATTTTCATTACGAATGATTTTTTCAATGATAATTATCTCATGATATCCGTATCAACAGGAATGTATCCTAAATGCCTGCTTAAAGATAAAATCTGTCCTTTGTGATGGTATTCATGAGTAATTACATGGCTAAAAAGCCTGAACGGATTTGCTGAATTTTTGACATTTTGTATTTCGTATGATATTTCATTTTTAAAAGAGTCCATTTCAGAAATGAAATTAAACATAAAATTGTCTATCTCAACAAATAACATAATGACCTCTTGTATTGTTTTGAAGTTTTCGTATTCAGCATAGATTCTGTTCTTTTTTAAAGCCACATTGGCTATCCAATATTCATAAGTGTTTGACACATGAACTATCAGGTTTCTTATACTTCCTCCACGCCCAAAAGAGTTGTTTTGGTCAACAAAATCTTCAGGTGAAATTGTTTTGCAATATTCAAACAATACTGCTCTTGATTCTTTTACAAATTCGTATTGTTCCTTACAATAGGTAGAAATTAATTCCATGGCAAAAATTAATGTTATTTGTAAAAGATTACTTCTTAGAAAATAAATTTTCCAATACCCATGCCGGTCCAATCATTAAAAACTGAATGTCTTTTAGAAAAGAAGGTTTTTTGCCTTCAATGTTATGCCCGTAGAATTGTCCAATCCAGGCAATAATAAACACGCCGACCGAGAATATCCATAAAGGTAAAACCTGTCCGATGTAATAATTAGCAATTAAACAAATTGCTGAAAAAACAGCAATTTTAAAGGCCATCCTAACTGATAAACGGATATAGAAAACGAGTACAAAAAGTAATACAACAACAGCCCAATTTTCAATTATTGGAGCATTAAGTTTTAAAAAGCCGGCAATAAAACCACTGGGGATGCTCATTAGTAAACCTACGATAGAAAAATAAATAGCCGGGACGCATATATAATGTATTGCTTTGTTTTTCGGGTTCTGGTGACTAACAGCATATTCTTTAAACCATTGTTCTAAAGTTCTCATTTTTTGATATTTAGGATTGTATCAAATCTATTAAATATTTTTGAGTTAGTCGCAAATTTTGACAGCGTTTCTATTATTTCAAAATTGTGAATATCTATTTTACGATTAGTCGATTTTTTTACCGTTTAAATCTATCTTTGGCATCCTTAAAAAAAATTAAAGATGAGTGCAATTTGGTATGAATGCAAAGTAAAATATAGAAAAACGGATGATATTGGGTCACAAAAGGTTACGACAGAGCCTTATTTGGTTGACGCAATTTCGTATACAGAAGCAGAAAGCAGAATTAACGAAGAAATGAAAGCTTATGTGAGTGAAGAGTTTAAGATCACCAATATAAAAGTAGCCAATTATGCTGAAATTCATCCTTTTGAAAATGCAGACCGTTGGTTTAAATCAAAAGTTTCTTTAGTAGCTTTTGACGAAGAAAGCGGAAAAGAACGTAAAACGAATATGTATTTGCTGGTACAGGCAAATGATGTAAAAGAAGCCTATGATAACACTGTTTCTGTAATGAAAAATACTATGGGTGATTACACTATTCCGGCAATTTCAGAATCGCCAATTATGGATGTCTTTCCTTATTTCAGCGGTGAAGAAGAAGAATTAGAGCAATTAGAAAAATTCAACGCTCTTAAGGCTTCTAAACCAGAATTGGTGGCTGTGGGTGAAACGAGAGAAGATTTAATTGATGTAGAAGCGGAATAAGTAGATATTGTAAAAGATAATTTTTTAAAAGCAAAGAAAAGAGGGCAATTAGTCCTCTTTTTTTTACCGTTTAGTAAGCACTCTTATTTTTAATTATTTTCTTTGTAAAATCCCAATGTGATTAAAGAGTTTTTAACGTCTTTAATAGCCGGATTGAATCCATTTTTCCAAAACAAGAACAAAAATTGCAACTAAAAGAAAGGTAATCCATAAGGCAAGAAGCATTTTTTTTGTCATAGTTTTGTTTTTTAATAGCTACATTTGTTAATTAATTATCAAATAATTGTTGTTTTAACTTAATTAAAAATGTTAAATATATTTTCTGGTGTTAAAAAACGAAAAATTTTAATGGAAATTGATTTTTTTGTAAAAAAGTATTATTTTTTTAACGAGTCAATATTACAAATTAATCGATAAACTGCAAAATAAATCGACAAAATACTTTGTTTTTTTAGAATAGATTTAATTATTGTTTAAAGGAGGCAGTAATCGTGTTTTTTTGTTAAAATAAGTATGTGTTTTGAAGAACACTTTAAATATGCTTTAAAAAAAATGTGCAATTCGGATATTTGCACATGAGTTTGATTTGATGAGGAAAGGTTATTTTTGATTATAATCAAAAACTTCATCCCATAATTTATCAATTTTAATTAGTGCATTTTCTAAAGGAATAACTTCCCATTTGCCATTAATTTCGATTCCCAGTCCAATACTTTTTAATTTATATAAAGCATCTTTTACATCAAAATCCAGGTTTGTGTTTAGTTTGGTTTTAAACCATGACTCTATTTGATTATCAATTTCTTCAGCAGCTAAAGGGCTTATGCTTTTGTGTAAAAAAGCATAAGCCAAAATAGTTTCTTTAAGCACTTCTTCTTCGGAAGAATTTAAAAGGGAATAAAAAGCACCACTGTTATTTCCCAGGTTTTTAAAGTAAAGGCTATCCGAAAGCATTTTAGAATATCGGATTTTCTTGTTCATAAAGTTGTTGTATTGACGAAAGCAATAAGCAGATAAAATTCCTAATGCAATTAGACCCTGATTTAAGGAAGTTTTACTGTTTAATAAATCAATAGCTTCACCTGTTTCATACGCTCCATACATATTGATCAAAGCCGGAATTACCTTTGCACTTAACAATGAAATTACGCCAAAAATTCCCGGAACCCAAAGCAGCAGTTTGTCAGTGGTAGACATTTTTGGAATCGCATTTGGAAAAATGGTTTCAAGATCATTTTTGGGCACGCGCTTAAAGATTTTTAAAACGATTGATCCCGGGTCAACAGGGGTTTTACCTAACTTAACCTTTTTCTTCTTAAGATAATCGGCTTCGTTGTAATTGAGGTAAATCATGACGCGATCATAGTATTCAATCTCTATTTCTTTCTTCCAGAAAATATATTTGGTAACTTTTTCCTTTGCTTTGTGATGACCTCGAACATACAGTTCATAGTCCTTAAAGGCATTAAAGTCTATTGAAAGCTTCAAGCCAATTAAGTCCGAATCCTTAAAAGCCTTGTCTAAAACTTCCTGTTCGACACGGCGATAGTTGCCATGATCCAGAACTTTGAGAAGTGTTTGTTTAAAAATCGAAAAATCACTTTTGTCTACAAATTCTTTACGTTCTTTCTCGCTTAAGTCCGGATCAAATAATGCATAATTTTGTTTTAGGTTTCGATTAAGATTAAAAGCTTCATAATGATAATAATGTTCGATAATATCGAATAACTTTTTAAAGTCATTTGCTTTTTTCTGATCTTCTGCGAAAGCAGCCATTTGTTGCTCGAGTAAGAATTCCTTATTAAAGGGAATGTAATGTTCTCGTGTCATATAAATTTTTGGATACTAAATTTGTAGGCATTTCTAAAGGCAAAAATACCACCCGAAATTTGATTTTTGAGCGGTATTTTTATTAAAGTTTAGTTATTGTTTTGAAGTACTTTAATTAACGATTATTACCAAATCCAACCACAAGCCCCAAGGCAGCTATTAAATTGCCATCTTTAGTTGTTGTTCCATCGTAATTGCGTCCAAAAGAAAATGTTAGTTTCTGATTTTTCAAAATTGCGTAATCTGCGTTTGCTATAAATCTCCATGAAGAATTGATAGCATCTTGTGATAATGCACTTCGGTAAATGGCTTCGATACTGCAATTGAATTTCGATTGGGATTTTCCAATAATATACCTAATTCCTGTGTCAAGAGTAGAGATATTATCGATTTCATTAACCTGATTATCCAGTGCGAAAATTTTATCAGGATTATACAGATATCTTATTAAACCCAATAATGAACCTGATTTTTCCCATGTGTAGCCAAAAGTGGTCCATATTCCTGAATTGTAAACTTTTGAGTTGTTAAAGTTTTTATTTCTAAATTCCGCACTTATACCGCCGGCAATATCCCAGGTGAAGTTGACTCTGGCGAGCTGAAATTCGCTAGCCAGTTGTTTTATCTTACTGTCTATCTTTTCAAATTGTGTTGCGTCTTTATTATCATCAAGTAAGATTTGTATTTTTGCTCCGATGATAGAGTCTAATTTCTCTGCTTTTTTTAATAATAATTCACCAAGCAAAACATTATCAGGTGATTCATCATTAGTGTCAAATCCAGCCAGAATATTTTTTCTTTGTTGTTTTAAGCTATCAATTTCCTGTGGTAGGTTTTCATATGCCAGCATTTGATTTTTTTTCATCAAGGCTAACTTTTCCTGTTGTAATATGGCAATTTTGCTTAATTGACTTACAGTCGTACTGTCATATTTTCCTCTATAGATCGAAAACCTGAAACCGATAGCTCCATAAGTGCTTGTGGGGTTAAAATTATTTGAAACTGAGTCAGTGTTTTTAACTGCAAAAGACAATACCAAAGTCTGTTTTAAAACTTTTTCACCACAAGAATTACTAAGGCCTTTTGTAGAAATATCGCCTAAACTGTTTTTTTTAAACAGCCAGTACGGAGCAATATCAATAGCATAGTTTGACGGCAATTGCGAAAATGAATTGGTCGCCGTTTGAATAGAAGTCATAAAAGCTGAAACATCCGTGGGTTTATCAATATCGCTTTGTGAAAAACACAGTAAGTTTGAAGCCGGAGAGATAGGAGCTTTTAACAAATCAAATTCCTGACTGGTTTCTTTTTGCTGTGCTACAAGCATAAAGTTTGTAAGTAAAAGAGAAGTAAAAATAATTTTTAGGACTATTTTCATAATCAAAATTTTGAAGGATTAATAAACTCAATATTACAATAGTAATCTGCAGATTCCCCTACCTGATCTACCATTTTATATAATGGATAGTTTCTGGTTAAGAAACCGCCTGATAGCTTCACATGTAATGAAGTTATATTAGTTTCTTTAGAAGTATCTGTAATCGTTGCCTGTATTTTAAGGCTTTTTCCGTTGAGTGATTTATTTTCCTTAATGGCTGTTTTAGGCAAACTGCCAATATGGTTGGAAATAATTTCTTCTTTTTCTAAAGAGATGCTCAATGAAGAGGTTTGTCCCTGATCACCAACGCTTATTTCTATAGAAACTATTCGATTGGAATCATTAATCAAATAAAGGGTATCAAGTGTAGTTTTCGTAGCCATGATTTATTTGAATTGAATTTATAGTAAAAGTAAGTTTAAAATTACATATAAAGTAAGTGCAAATACTTGTTTTTTAACTAGTTTGACTTTTTTTTGCTTTTGGTCAATAGTTTGATAGTTCTTTTTCAAGGAGCAAAGTTTTCTTCGCGGTTTATTAGAATTGCAATGTTGTGATTTGGTTTGGAGATTATCACATAATTTTCACATGGAGATTACGCAACGAAAGCATCATAAATTAAAAAGTATTTCAGCAATGAATATGTAATTTTGAAAGGAGTTCTTGTACTAAACGCAGAAATCTCAAATCAAATCGTAAATAAAACTACCAGATGGAAAATGATACTACCACAAAAACTCAAAGTTTCTTCAGAATACTTTTGGGAATCTTTATGATCGCAGCAGCAATGGGACACTTTACTTTTCAGCGAACCGATTTTCAGGCGCAGGTTCCGAATTGGGTTCCGATGGATAAAGATCTTGTTGTGATACTTTCAGGAATTGTCGAACTAGTAATAGGTTTAGTATTGATTTTCCTAACTCGTTATAAAATACAAATAGGGATTGGGCTTGCCATATTTTTTGTGTTAGTTTTTCCCGGAAATATCGCCCAATATTTAAACGGAACAGACGCTCTGGGAATGAATACTGATCAAGCCCGATTGATTCGCTTGTTTTTTCAGCCTGTTTTAATTTTGTGGGCTTTGTGGTCTACTGGGGCACTTGGGATTGTCATCAAAAGATTCAGGAGCTAGCAAAATACCCGAACTTACTCATGGTTAAATCGATTTTTTATTTTGGAGATTTTATCGTTTATGACATGTCTTGTATTTCGTTTCTGGCTACTTCTTCTTGTCCATATTGTTTCAGCCAGGACTCTAAGAGAAATACTATTTTTGCTTTGCTTTCCGAAGTATTGAAATTATGTTCTTTTTTCTTCTGTTCGCAAGTCTTTAAAATCCAGTAATAAAACACCAATTTCTTTTAATGCTTTTAATCTAAATTGGTTTTATAAAAATTCAATAGTTTCGTTTAGAGCTCTTTGAATTTTATTCTCCTTAAGATATTTTAAAGACTTCAGGCAAACCTTGGAATCAATTTCTAATTTATCCCAATTTGCAATACTCATTTTCTAATTAAATAATTTGATTTTCGTAACTTTGTCAAATGAAGCTCACAGAAACCTTAGAAGATTTTTATACCATTAAAGTAAACGGAATGCCCGAGAATCTTAAAAAAGAAATCGGACATTTTAATGTGTTTAAATTAGATGACTTTGTTGGTAAAAGCTGTAAGCCATTTCCTTACACCCGAAAAGACTTTTACAAAATAAGTTTGATTATCGGAAAAAACAAAGTGCATTATGCGGATAAGATTTCTGTGATTGAAGATCAGGCTTTATTTTTTGCAAACCCACAAATTCCATATAACTGGGAACAGGTTGATAAAAATCAAACTGGTTTTTTCTGCATTTTTACCGATGCTTTTTTTAGTCAGTTTGGGAATTTAAAAGAATATCCATTATTTCAGCCCGGCGGAAATCCTATTGTTCCTATTTCGATGGAACTGGCAGAATCTTTGAAAATCATTTATCTAAAAATGTTTGACGAAATCAATTCTGATTACACTTTTAAGTATGATGTCCTTCGGAATCTGGTTTTCGAAATCATACATCTCGCTTTAAAAACACAAACGGTAACTACTTCATTATACAGTAAGTCGAATGCAACTATTCGGGTTTCTTCCTTGTTTTTAGAATTATTAGAAAGACAATTTCCTATAGAATCCATTTCTCAGCAAATCAATTTCCGTTCGCCTTCAGAGTTTGCAAGCCAATTAAATGTGCATGTTAATCATTTGAATAAAGCGTTGAAAGAAACCGCCGGAAAGACAACCTCTCAAATCATTTCTGAGAGAATTGTTCAGGAAGCCATGATTTTACTCAAGCAAACCAATTGGAATATTAATGAAATCGGCTGGTGTTTAGGCTTCGAAGAATTGTCTCATTTTATCAATTTCTTTAAGAAAAATGTTCATGTTTCGCCTAAAACGTATCGCATAACCAAAATTGTTTGATTTTTGTAACTTCTTGTTTGATTGTTTTAAGTTTCTGCACGCACTTCGCTAATACCTTTGTACCATAATTAAATCTAAAAATTGAAATCATGGAAAATAACAAAGTTTGGTTTGTAACAGGTGCCTCAAAAGGACTTGGATTAGAATTAGCAAAAAAATTATTGGCTGCAGGAAAAAAAGTAGCCGCAACATCAAGAAGTGAAGAATCTTTGGTTAAAGCACTAGGAAATCCATCAGAGAAGTTTCTTCCTTTAGAAATGGATTTAACCAAAGAACAAAGCGTAAAAGATGCAATCGAAATGACGATAAGCCATTTTAAAACGATTGACGTTTTAGTAAACAATGCGGGTTATGGTTTATTAGGTTCACTTGAAGAATTAACCGATGCCGAATCCAGAAAAAATTATGAGGTCAATGTTTTCGGATTATTAAGTGTGATCAGAAGTACAATGCCTTATATGCGTGTCAACAAATCAGGTCATATTTTTAATATTGCTTCCATAGGAGGATATAACGGAGGTTTTCCGGGCTGGGGAATTTACTGTTCTACAAAATTTGCTGTAGCAGGATTAACTGAATCCCTCGCTGCTGAGGTAAGAGAGTTTGGAGTAAATGTGACTTTGGTTTATCCGGGCTATTTTAGAACCGATTTCTTAAAAGACAGTTCTTTATTGTTGCCACAAAATCCAATTCTAGACTATAAAGCAGTGAGAGAATCTGAAAGTGCGCACACAGACAGCATCAACGAAAATCAGCCTGGAGATCCTGAAAAATTTGCAGACGCTTTAATTAAAATGAGTGAGGAAAAAAATCCTGCATTGCATTTATTTGTAGGACAAGATGCCTACGATATGGCACATGCAAAAATTGCAGAAGTTCAAAAAGAATTACAACAATGGAAAGCCGTTTCCGTTTCGACTGGGTTTTAATTGAACAAACTCACAAATTGCAGGATTAAGGATTATAGATCTTTGTGTAAAAAAGTTTGCCACAAATTGCACAAATTGCACGAATTACTTTGCGCGCAATCTTTGGAAAAAAAATAGCTAAAATTTGTGTAATTCGTGGCAAAAAACATTTTTCGCTAATTGCATGAAATGGTTTGCCACAAATTGCACGAATTTTCACGAATGCTTTGCGCGCAATCTATCGAAAAAATTAGCGAAAATTTGTGTAATTTGTGGCAAAAAAAAACGCCAGATAGAGTTTTTTCTATCCGGCGTTTTAAATTTTAAGAAGTTAGAACGATTACATCATTCCTGGCATACCGCCACCCATTGGCATTCCACCGCCGGCATTTTCTTCTTTAATATCAATTAAGGCGCATTCTGTAGTAAGGATCATTCCAGAAACAGATGCAGCATTTTCTAATGCAACACGAGTTACTTTTTTAGGATCGATAATTCCAGCTTTAAGCATATCAACATACTCGTCAGTTTTAGCATTGTATCCAAAATCACCAGTACCTTCACCCACTTTTGCAACAACTACAGAACCTTCAAGACCTGCATTTTCAACAATAGTTCTTAATGGAGATTCAACAGCTCGAGATACAATCTGAATTCCGGTTGCTTCATCAGCGTTATCAGCTTTAAGATCAGCCAAGGCAGCTTTAGCTCTTAATAAAGCAACACCACCACCGGCAACAATTCCTTCTTCAACAGCAGCACGAGTTGCGTGTAAAGCATCATCAACTCTGTCTTTTTTCTCTTTCATTTCAACTTCAGAAGCTGCACCAACATAAAGAACAGCAACACCACCAGCTAATTTAGCCAAACGCTCCTGCAATTTTTCTTTATCATAATCAGATGTAGTAGTTTCCATCTGACCTTTAATTTGGTTTACTCTGTTTTTGATGATATCTGCTTCACCAGCACCACTTACAATTGTAGTATTGTCTTTATCGATAGAAACTCTTTTTGCAGTTCCTAACATTTCGATAGTAGTATTTTCTAATGTATATCCTCTTTCTTCAGAGATTACAGTTCCACCAGTTAAGATTGCGATATCTTCCAACATTGCTTTTCTTCTGTCTCCAAAACCAGGCGCTTTTACAGCGGCAATTTTAAGAGCACCTCTTAATTTGTTTACTACCAAAGTAGAAAGAGCTTCACCGTCAACATCTTCAGCAATAATCAATAATGGTTTTCCTGATTGGGCAACTGGCTCTAAAACTGGAAGTAATTCTTTTAAAGAAGAAACTTTTTTGTCGTATAATAAGATGTATGGAGAGTCTAATTCCACTTCCATTTTCTCCGGGTTTGTTACGAAGTAAGGAGAAAGATATCCTCTGTCAAACTGCATACCTTCAACAACATCCACGAAAGTGTCAGTTCCTTTAGCTTCTTCAACAGTAATAACACCTTCTTTGCCCACTTTAGCAAAAGCAGTAGCGATTAATTCACCAATAACTTCGTCATTATTTGCAGAGATAGAAGCGATTTGTTTAATTTTATCAGAATCGCTTCCAACCACTTTAGCTTGTTTAGCCAAGTCAGCAACGATAGCTTCAACAGCTTTATCGATACCACGTTTCAAATCCATTGGATTTGCACCTGCAGCAACGTTTTTCAAACCTTCTTTAACGATTGCCTGAGCTAAAACTGTAGCAGTTGTAGTTCCGTCACCTGCTAAATCATTAGTTTTTGAAGCTACTTCTTTAACCATTTGCGCGCCCATATTTTCTAATGGGTCTTTTAATTCGATTTCTTTTGCAACAGAAACTCCATCTTTAGTAACGGTTGGTCCACCAAACGATTTCCCGATAATTACGTTACGACCTTTTGGTCCAAGGGTTACTTTTACAGCATTTGCTAATGCATCAACACCACGTTTTAATCCGTCACGTGCTTCAATATCAAATTTTATATCTTTTGCCATTTTTTAATTTTGTTTAATGTTATTTGTTTCAAGTCACTTAAGTCTTAACAGAGAGTACTTAATACATATTTTTTTTTAGATTATCGCTAAGATATCATCTTCACGCATGATCAAATAATCAGTTCCTTCAAGTTTCAATTCTGTTCCTGCATATTTGCCATAAAGAACAGTGTCACCAACTTTTACGGTCATAGTATGGTCTTTAGACCCGTTTCCTACTGCAACTACAGTTCCCTTTTGTGGTTTTTCTTTGGCAGTATCTGGAATAAAAATCCCTGAGGCAGTTTTGGTTTCAGCTGCAACAGGCTCGATAAGTACGCGATCTGAAAGCGGTTTAATGTTTAAGGCCATGTTTTTTATATTATTATAGTTATACGTTTTTTAATGTTCTATTAGCTTTCAGAAATTATGCCATGCTGTTTTAACTGACATTTTTTCCTAAAAAAAATGCCAGCTTTGACAGGCTGGCATTTTATATTTATATAAAAATTATTATTTAGCTGCTGGAGTTGCCGGAGCCGGAGTTTGTTGAACCGGAGCAGCAGGTGCAGGTGTATTTGCAGGTGCTTCTGTCTTTTCAATTAGTTTAGAATCAGTATCACTTAATGATCCTGTAAAACTTAAGCTTGAAAGCAAGATTAAAGAAATCAAAATAGTAGCTAATGTCCAGGTACTTTTGTCTAAAAAATCAGTTGTTTTTTGTACTCCGCCTAACATTTGTGTTCCGCTGATAGTAGACGATAATCCGCCTCCTTTAGGATTTTGTACCATAATTACTACGATCAATAGAAAACAAACTATTGTGATTAAAACTAAAAAAATTGAAAATGTGCTCATTACTTAATTATTGTTATTGTTATTTTGTTGTAAAATCTTTATATCCGATATGCGGTCTGCAAAGAAACTAATTTTTTCTGGATATTTCAAAATTAATATTTCATATGCTTGGATTGCTTTTGTATATTTTTTTTGTTCCAAATATACTCTGGCCAGAGTCTCGGTCATTAAATAAGAATTGTCTTCCTTATAAGAATCAGGTTGTATTACCGGAGTTATTGGTGTCTGCTTTATAGGAGGGATTTTTGGGTTTGTTTCGATGAATTTATTAATGATCTCTAACTTTTTCTTTTTCTCTTCGTCAATCATTTCATTTTCGACCGTATTTTCTTTTTTTGTTTCTAACCTTACGGCTTCTTTTGAGTTTTCATTTGTTCTGTCTATTGGCTCTGGTCTTGCCAACTGTAGCCATTCCTGAAAAGAATGCTTTTCATTAACAGAAAAATCCAAAGGTTTTCCTATTTCCAGATTTTCTTCGGCCGTTTTCACTGTTTCAGAGACTTCAATTTCTTTTGGCTCTTCAACTGTAGGCACTTCTTCAAAAACAACTGTTGAGGCTTCTTGTAACGAATTATAAATTGATTCTTCAATTGGTTCAACTCTTACTTCAGGAATTTCATCCTCTACAATTTCATCAAAAAAAGTTCGTGTCGGTTCTTTTATAATAGGTGTTGGTTCAATAATTGAAACCGTTTCAGTAATAGGGGTTTCTTCAACAGTTGGAGTTACTTCTTCAAAAGAGTCTATGGTTGGCTGTTCAGTAATTGAGGTAAATGATATTTCCTCAACTTTTATTGGTTCTTCAGAAGCAGTGCCTGAGACTTCTTTAAAAGAATCTAAAATCGCCTCTTCAGTAATTGGATCAATTAATTTTTGTTCAGTTTTTACCGGTTCTTCAAAATCAACGGTTGTTACTTCTTTAAAAGAATCTATGGTAGGTTGTTCAGTAATTAAATCAATTGGTGTTTCTTCAACTTTTACTGGCTGGGTTTTTACTTCTTTAAAAGAGTCTAAAATCGATTGTTCGGAAACCGGATCAATTGGTTTTTCTTCGACTTTTGCCGGCTCTTCAAAAGGCAGTACAGTTGTAGCCTCTTTGATTGACTCTAAAATTGACTTTTCAATAGGATCAATACGAACTTCTTCGAGCTTCTTTCTTTCTTCTGCCAAGACAATTTCGCTGTCAAAAACAGTAATGTTCAAGAGATCTCTAAGTTTACGGTCATAATATGCACCTTGAATTGAGGTGAAAGTCTCAGAAGTAATAAAATCAAACAAAACCGAACGGTCTGATGTATGTGCTGCTGTAACTTTTAAGGCATAATTATACTTAAAGCTGTTTTGATTATAAAGTCCTTTTAATCGCAATGCGCGCGCACTTTGAAAATATGGAAATTCATTCAAAACGCCTCCTAATGCTTCTGTCTGCTTTTCTGTAATCGCATCAGGTTTGTTAATTAGGTAAGTATAATTTGTTACGTTCATTATTTTATTGTTTAAGTGTTTAATTGTAAAAACCGGATCAACGATTAACCGATTTAACAATTAACCTACCATTTAGCTAATGACTCATTAAAAATATCCTGTGTAATTCTTTCAAATATATCTTTGATGGCTTCATTTAAAACACTTCCTACCAGTTGCGATTGCGCAGGATAATCATGATAAAATTCGAATGTTTTTTCAAAATCGTCAGTTTCTTTCTTTCTGTTTGAAAAGCGAACCATTACACGAATTGTTAAACGGTTTTGCGAAGCCTGCTGGTCAGCAGTTGCTGTCATCGGAGTAATTCTGTAATCTGTGATTTCTCCTTCATAAAGCAAATCACCATTTGAACTAACTAAATTTAAATTGGTCTGATTCATGATTAAATCCTGCAAAGCCAATGTAAACTCTCTGTCAATTCCGGGCTCAATCAAATCTGCGTTATTCTGAAAAAAGTTTACCTGAAACGTTTTGGCATCAATTGGTGCTGCACCTGTAAAATTATATACAGAACAGCCACTTAACATGAACAGACTAAAAAGCGCAAATAAGGAATATATTTTTTTCATAAAATTTATTGTAAAAATCCCAATTTTTTTATTCTAAACTCCAATACTATGGAAAATCAATCTTTAAAAACTAAAACACAAATTATAATTTTTTCAAATATACTAATTTGCATTTTCTTCAAGGTTTGGAATTTGGAATTTAAAATTTGGATTTCTTTCTATAGGTCAAACTGTTTAATTTTTCGATATAAAGTTCTTTCTGAAATTCCCAATTCATCAGCAGCTGCTTTTCGTTTTCCCTTATTTTTTTCTAATGATTTTTTAATCATTTCGATTTCTTTTTGTTCTAAACGCAAAATTTCTTCTTCCTCAATCGTTTCCGCATCTAAATAGTTATTGTCATCCTGTATACGGAAATTCTCTTCTCGAGTTGCAGGTGCCATCACAGCGGTTCTTGGTTCTTCTTCAAAATCAATTTCGCTCTCGTTTTCCTGAGAGCCATATATTTTCTGAATTAGATTCGGATTTATATCCTGTACTTTTGAGTTTCCGTTTTTCATTAATTCTAAAGTGAGTTTTTTCAAATCGTTCAAATCGCTTTTCATGTCAAAAAGAACTTTGTATAAAATGTCTCTTTCAGTACTAAAATCATCTTTTTTCTTATCGCTGATTACAGAAGGTAAATTAGAACCTTCGGTAGGCAGATACGATTGTAAAGTTGCTAATGAAATATCACGATTCGTTTCTAAAACAGAAATTTGCTCCGCTACATTTCGTAACTGACGAATGTTTCCGTTCCATCTGAATTTCTGCAAAAGATGGACAGCATTCTCATCTAATTTCAACGGAGGCATTTTGTATTTGTGCGCAAAATCGGCCACAAATTTTCGAAACAACAAATGAATGTCTTCATTTCTTTCACGCAAAGGAGGTAAAGTAATTTCGACTGTTGTTAAACGATAATATAAATCCTCGCGGAATTTTCCTTTTTCGATTGCATTGAATAAATTTACATTAGTTGCTGCTACAATTCTCACATTCGTTTTTTGAACCTGAGACGAACCTACTTTTATAAATTCACCATTTTCAAGTACACGAAGCAAACGGACCTGAGTGGTTAAAGGCAATTCACCTACTTCGTCAAGAAAAATGGTTCCACCGTCAGCCACTTCAAAATAACCTTCACGGGTACTTGTTGCTCCTGTAAAAGCGCCTTTCTCGTGTCCAAAAAGTTCGCTGTCAATGGTTCCCTCCGGAATAGCTCCGCAGTTTACAGCAATATATTTACCATGCTTTCTGTGTGAAAGCGAATGGATTATTCTCGGAATATTCTCTTTACCAACACCACTTTCCCCAGTCACCATTACCGAAATATCAGTAGGAGCAACCTGAATGGCTTTTTCAATGGCACGATTTAACTTTGGGTCATTCCCAATAATCTCAAATCGTTGTTTTATTGCTTGAACTGTTTCCATTTATGTTTTTTTCTTTTGCCACGAATTTCACGAATTATCTCTAATTTTTGAAATTGGGTTAATGAACAACTCTTTTATGTTGTAGCGATTTAGTATTAAAATTGACTATAATTCCTAAACCACTATCTGCTAGTTTTAAATAATTTATTGTTTGAGCAGTATGTTCGTCAATAATATCTTTTGATGCTTTTATTTCTAAAATGATTTCGTCATAAACTACAAAATCAGCATAAAATTTATGTGTTAAAATAATGTCTTTATATTGAATATCATATTTCTTTTCTCTTTCAAATGGAATATTATGTTTATTGAATTCATATTCTAAAGCATCTTTGTAAACAATTTCAAGAAGTCCTCCTCCAAGTATTCTATGAACTTCCATGCAAATACCTATAATTTTGAAATATTCATCTTTCCTATATAATTCCATATTTTATTTTAAATTGTCTGAATTATAAAATTAGTTTAATTCTTAAATAAATAAAGAAAAAAATTAGAGATAATTCGTGCAATTCGTGGCAAAAAATTAATTCATCTCGGAATACCCTACCGCTTCACCTTTTAGAGTTCCGCTGGTGCAACTTGTGATTTTTACATTCACAAAATCCCCAATTTTATAATTCTCCTTTGGAAAAACAACCGTAATGCTTTGTGAATTTCTCCCTGAAAATTCTTCTTTTGATTTTTTAGAAACTTTCTCAACTAAAACTTCAACAACTTGCCCAACGTATTCCTCACTTCTAAACCAGGCATGCTTTTGTTGTAAATCGACGATTTCCTGTAGTCTTCTCGCTTTTGTTTCTTCCGGAACATCATCTTCCATTTTTCTTCCTGCCAAAGTTCCAGGGCGCTCAGAATACGAATACATATAACCGAAATTATATTTTACATATTCCATCAAACTCATCGTGTCCTGATGATCCTGCTCTGTTTCTGTTGGAAAACCGGCGATCATATCCTGCGAAATAGAAGCATTCGGAATAATGTTCCTGATTTTATCAATCAAGGTCATGTATTCTTCACGAGTGTGCAGACGATTCATTTCTTTTAAAATTCTGTTGCTTCCAGATTGTACCGGCAAGTGAATGTGTTTACAGATATTTGGATATTTCGCGATAACATGTAAAACACTTTCGTGCATATCCTGCGGATTAGAAGTCGAAAATCGGATACGCATTTTTGGGAAACCTACCGCAACCATTTCAAGTAATTGATCAAAATCAACTGCGGTTGCTTTTTGCATTTCAGAAGCATTTACAAAATCCTTTTTTAAACCGCCTCCGTACCAGAGGTAACTGTCAACGTTTTGACCTAAAAGTGTGATTTCCTTAAATCCTTTATCCCACAAATCCTGAATTTCAGTCATGATACTTTGCGGTTCACGGCTGCGCTCACGTCCACGCGTAAAAGGCACAACGCAAAACGTACACATATTATCACAACCACGGGTAATGGAAACCAAAGCGGTAATTCCGTTACTCATCAAACGAACCGGTGAAATATCTCCGTACGTTTCCTCTTTCGATAAAATTACATTGATTGCGTCGCGGCCTTCTTCAACTTCTGCCAATAAATTCGGCAAATCTTTATAAGCATCAGGTCCAACAACAAGATCGACTATTTTTTCTTCTTCCAGAAACTGACTTTTCAAACGTTCCGCCATACAGCCCAAAACGCCTACTTTCATTTTCGGATTAATACGTTTTACTGCATTATATTTCTCCAGACGCTTACGAATAGTTTGTTCCGCCTTGTCTCGAATCGAGCAGGTATTAACAAGAACTAAATCAGCATCTTCAAGAGTTTGTGTAGTATTATATCCGTTTATCGATAAAATAGAGGCTACGACCTCACTGTCCGAAAAATTCATCGCACAACCGTAACTTTCTATAAAAAGTTTCTTCGTATTCTCAGGTTTATTTTCTAAAATAAGACTTTCGCCCTGCTTGCTTTCTTCAATAATCTTTTCCATTGTAAAATTTCAAAGTGCAAAGATAACGCAAAAGGTATAAAGATGACAAGATGTCAGATAAAGAATTAACAATGTTTTCAGAAATGTGGGTAGAAAATAAAGTTGCTCTGAATTTTACTCAAAAAACTTCTTTTTAGAAGTGTCATTCCACCCGGCCTGATTTGAATATTCAACATAAAAAATTTTAATATCAGCCTGATTAGCTAATTGAGTAAAGAATATTTTTTTGTCGGACTGATTTCCATGTTCAGTAAAAAACCAGTTTCCATCATTATTCCCAACCTGATTACTGTAATTTACTCTGTAAACTTTTAAGTCAGCCATATTTGCTAACTCAACTACAAAAACTTTTATATCTGCTTGATTTTCATGTTCTACTGAGTGTACTTTTTGAGCTTTAACGGAAATGCTAAAAAAGAGGATAATCATAAAACAAAGTTGGTGAATGTGAATCTTTAAAATTTTGAATGTATTATTGCTCATAATATTTTTTTTTAAATCTCTGTAAAACAAAAATATTGTTTATAAATTAAATATAGGGTTTTCTGTTAATTGATTAAGTTATCTTAAATATTAATGTCATCTATTGGACTTAAAAAATTATACCTATATATAATCAATCTGTTTACAGATAAATCTGCAATTTTTATAAACATAATATCAAAATACCTCAAAAATAAATTATCAAGGTTGATATTTAAAAAAAACTTCTACTTTTGTTGCAGAAAAAAAGAGCAATGGCAAAGAATTTAGTAATAGTGGAGTCACCTGCAAAGGCGAAAACAATCGAGAAATTTCTCGGGAGTGATTTTCAGGTGGAGTCAAGTTATGGTCACATAGCCGACTTACCATCAAAGGAAATAGGA
Organism: uncultured Flavobacterium sp.; assembly: GCF_946478785.1. The sequence goes on along the minus strand of NZ_CAMLDD010000002.1, from coordinate 202,113 downwards.
GTAGATGTAGAAAATGGATTTAAACCTAAATATGAAGTTTCTCCTGATAAAAAAGCCCTTGTAAGTAAACTAAAAACACTATCTAAAAATGCCGAAATGGTTTGGCTGGCAAGTGATGAGGACCGCGAAGGAGAAGCTATTTCATGGCACTTGGCGGAAGAATTAAAACTTGATACTAAAAAAACCAAAAGAATTGTTTTTCATGAGATTACCAAGACTGCGATTCTTAAAGCAATCGATAATCCAAGAGAAATTGATTATAATTTAGTAAATGCACAACAGGCACGTCGTGTTCTGGATCGTTTAGTAGGTTACGAATTGTCTCCGGTTTTATGGAGAAAAATTAAAGGCGGACTTTCTGCCGGACGTGTACAATCTGTTTCTGTTCGTTTGATTGTAGAAAGAGAACGCGAAATCCAGAATTTTAATGCAGTTGCAAGTTACTCTGTAGTAGCAGAATTTGTGAACGAAGCTGGAAAAGCTTTCAAAGCTAAATTGCCAAGAAACTTCAATACTAAAAAAGAAGCCGAAGATTTCTTAAAACAAAACATCGGATCTAAATATAAGGTAGCAGATTTAGAAACTAAACCTACCAAAAAATCTCCAACAGCACCTTTTACAACTTCTACGCTTCAACAGGAAGCAGCCAGAAAATTGTATTTGCCAGTAGGAATCACCATGCAGTTAGCACAACGTTTATACGAGGCCGGACTTATTACCTATATGAGAACGGACAGTGTGAACCTTTCTAAAGATGCAATGGATGCCGCTGAAGCTGAAATCATTAAATCATACGGAAAAGAATTTTCGAAACCGAGAACTTTCGCTAACAAAAGCAAAGGAGCACAAGAAGCCCACGAAGCAATTCGCCCGACTGATATGTCGCGCCACACGGTAAATATTGATCGTGATCAGGCTCGTTTGTATGATTTGATCTGGAAAAGAACTTTGGCCTCTCAAATGAGCGATGCGCAATTAGAAAGAACAAACGTAAAAATTGAAGCGAATAACCACAGTGAGATTTTTACAGCTTCCGGAGAGGTATTACTTTTTGAAGGTTTTCTAAAAGTATACTTAGAAGGACACGATGATGATGAGGAAGAGCAAGAAGGAATGCTGCCAGCCTTAAAAGTAAATGAAAAATTAGCTAATAATTACATCACAGCAACTGAAAGATATTCAAGGCCTCCAGCTCGTTATACAGAGGCTTCTTTGGTGAAAAAATTAGAAGAATTAGGAATTGGTCGTCCGTCTACGTACGCACCAACTATTTCGACGATCATCAACAGAAATTATGTTGAAAAAGGAACTTTGGAAGGTCAGGAGCGTAATTACACACAATTAACTTTACAAGCTGATAAAGTAGGAGAGAAGTTGCTGAAAGAAAACACAGGTTCTGATAAAGGAAAATTAGTTCCAACTGATATTGGGACAATCGTTACTGATTTCCTTGTCAAAAATTTTGGAAATATCCTTGATTATAATTTCACAGCAAAAGTAGAACAGGACTTTGATGAAATTGCCGAAGGAAATATCGACTGGGCAACCATGATGCAGGAATTCTATGATAAATTTCACCCGAATGTTAAAGATGTTGAAGCAAATGCCGAAAGAGAAAGTGGTGAAAGAATCCTGGGTAAAGATGCAGACGGAAGACAGGTATCTGTTCGTTTAGGAAAATTTGGGCCAATGGCTCAAATTGGAGAAGCAGATGATGAAGATAAAAAGTTTGCCAGCTTAATGGCAGATCAAAATATTGGAAACATTACTTTAGAAGAAGCTTTGAACCTTTTTCTATTGCCTAAAAATTTAGGTGAATATAAAGGAGAAGAAGTAGAGGTAAGTAATGGACGTTACGGGCCTTATGTACGTCATGGAAGTGTTTTTATTTCGCTGCCAAGAGGTGAGGATCCGCTAGCAGTTACAAAAGAGAGAGCTCAGGAATTAATTGACGAAAAGGCACTTGCTGATGCACCAATTGCAGTTTATAAGGGAGAAGCAGTTCAGAAAGGTGTGGGGCGTTTTGGTCCCTTCATCAAATGGAATGGGCTTTTTGTAAATGTAAGCAAAAAATACAATTTTGATAATTTATCTCAGGCTGATGTTGAGGAATTGATTGAAGATAAATTGCAAAAGAACATTGATAAAGTGCTTCACAATTGGGAAGAAGAAGGAATCTTGGTTGAAAAAGCACGTTGGGGACGTTCCGTAATTACAAAAGGGAAAATCAAAATTGAATTAAGTAAAGATGTTGATGCAACGAAATTGACATTGACTCAGGTTCAGGAAATGATTGCGGCAAAAACGCCAGCCAAAAAGACGACTGCAAAAAAAGCAACAACAGCAAAGAAAGCTCCGGCTAAAAAAACAGCTGTTAAAAAGAAATAAAAAATGGAGTTTGATTTTCTGGAACCAGTTAACGAAGGAGTTTTAAAATTCATTAGTTCGTTGTCTTCTCAAGAACTGGGTAGTAAAATTGTTTTTCATACTCAGGATCAGTTTCCTGATATTAGTAAAATTGATATTGCTATTGTTGGTGTTTTAGAAGATCGTAGAAATATTGATATTGTTAATGAGGTTAACCTGACAGCAGTGCGAAAAAAACTTTATAGTATGTTTCCAGGCAACTGGGACGCATCTATTGCTGACCTCGGGGATATTTTGGCAGGCGAAACGGTAGAGGATACTTATTTTGCACTTAAAAAAGTATCTTCATTATTAATAAAAAATAAAGTGATTCCGATAGTTCTGGGAGGTTCACAAGATCTAACCTATGCTTTGTATCGTGCTTATGATGATTTGGAGCAAATGGTTAATATGGTTTCTGTTGACAACAAATTTGATTTTGGCAAAGAAAGCGAAACAGTTTCATCGAATTCTTATCTGACAAAGATCATAATTGATGAGCCGAATAATCTTTTTAATTTTTGCAATATTGGTTATCAAACTTATTATAATTCGCAGGAAGAAATTGACCTGATTGAGAAATTGTTTTTTGATGCCTATCGTTTAGGAGAGATTTCCAATAATATAGCTTTGGCAGAACCAGTTTTTAGAGATGCTGATTTAGTTAGTGTTGATTTAAATTCAGTAAAATCTTCTGATTCCGGTAATAATATTTCTTTTGAGCCAAATGGTTTTAATGGGAAAGAAATTTGTTCTTTAGCCCGCTATGCTGGAATTAGCGATAAAGTTTCCTCATTTGGAGTGTTTAACCATAATAGCACCATACCTGAATCGGCTATGATTGCTCAAATAATTTGGTATTTTGTAGAAGGTTATCATTATCGTTCTAAAGAATATCCATTTGGAAGCAGAACAAATTATTTAAAATATATAGTTCCGTTAGAAAATGAAGAATTGATTTTTTACAAAAGTGATAAGACAGAGCGTTGGTGGATTGAAATTCCTTTTTTATCTAATGGAAACAATAAATTAAAAAGGAATACGTTGTTACCTTGTTCTTATGAAGAATATTTGTGTGCCTGCAATCAGGAATTACCAGAAAGATGGTGGAAAGCGCAAAGGAAAAATGCTTTATAACTTCTAAATATTGTTAAAAAACTCAATTTTAGAATTCTCAAACATTTAATTTAATTTTTCTTTAGTAAGAATTAAGGTGAGAATCATAAAATTTAACGTTTTTTACCGATTTTTTTTAACATTTTACTATTGAAATATTTTTTTTTTATTTTTTTTAACATTAATTTTGAACCCTGAAATAAATATAGATATAGTATTGTTTTTTAGAAAAATAATAAATACGTTTACGACTTAAAATAATGAATAGAAATCCCAAATTTATATGAAGAAGTTTATTGCATTTGCGACAATGTTAACACTAGTAATTGGCTGTGGTAAATCCGGTGATAAAGGCGAATTAGTTGGTGTGCAAGGAGGAAAGTGGCATCCTGAAAAGCCTTATGGAATGACTTTGGTTCCAGGTGGATCTTTTATTATGGGTAAATCCGATGGTGATTTAGCTGCAGTAGAAGATGCTCCGACAAAAACAGTAACAGTTCGTTCTTTCTATATGGATGAAACAGAAATTACTAATGCTGAATATCGTCAGTTTGTAGAATGGGTAAAAGATTCTACAATGAGAGTTCGTTTAGCTATTTTAGCTGATGAAACCGGCCAAAAATCAGCCGGTACTGGTAAAGGTAAAAATGCCGGTAGTATTGCGGATTACGCATTTAATGATTCAGAACCTGAAAAAATGACGGCTTATGATAAATACATGTATGATAATTATTATAGTGTAGGTACAAAAGATGATCCTTATGCCGGAAGAAAATTAAACAAAAAAGTTAAGTTAATAAAAGATACAAAGGCTTATCCTGATGAATATTATGCTGAAGTGATGGATTCGATGTATTTGCCAATTGAAGAATCATATAATGGTTTAAGAACAATTGACGTGAATAAATTGAAATTCCGTTATTCATGGATGGATATTCAGGCTGCAGCAAAAGCTAAAGTTGGTAAGAGAAAAGATTTTGTGAAAACAGAAGAGGTGCCTATTTATCCTGATACTGCTGTTTGGATTAAAGATTTTGCTTATTCTTATAATGAGCCAATGCATAATGATTATTTTTGGCATAAAGCATACGGGGATTATCCTGTAGTTGGTGTGACCTGGAAACAAGCTAAAGCTTTCTGTGCATGGAGAACTTTAAATAAAAACAGTTATATTAAATCGAAGAAAAAAGGTCGTGACTTAATTAATTCTTTCAGATTGCCAACAGAGGCAGAATGGGAATATGCTGCAAGAGGAGGTCTTGAATCTGCAACTTATCCTTGGGGAGGTCCTTATACTAAGAGCGACAGAGGTTGTTTTATGGCTAACTTCAAGCCAAGCAGAGGAGACTATGCTGCTGATGAAGCCCTGTATACTGTTGAAGCAAAATCATATGAAATGAATGGTTATGGTTTATATAACATGGCAGGAAATGTTTCAGAGTGGACAGATTCAGCTTACAATCCAAATGCATATGAGTATGTTTCTACAATGAATCCAAATGTTATTGATGGAAATAACCAAAGAAAAGTTGTTCGTGGTGGTTCCTGGAAAGATGTTGCTTACTTTTTGCAAGTAGGAACACGTGACCATGAATATGCAGACTCTGCAAGAAGCTATATTGGCTTCAGAACTGTACAGGACTATATGGGAACTCAATCAACCGGAAGTAAAAAGTAAATTAAATTCAATTCAAATAACCTAAATCTATTTTAAAACCTAAAAAAAAATTATTATTATGGCATTATTAAGTAAAAAAGCAATGAATTTCGCTTATGGTATGGGGGCGGCAGTAGTAATCGTTGGAGCTTTGTTCAAGATTACTCACTTTGAAATTGGGCCTTTAACAGGAACAGTTATGTTGTCAGTTGGTTTGATAACTGAGGCATTAATCTTTGCTCTTTCTGCTTTTGAACCAGTTGAAGATGAATTGGATTGGACGCTTGTGTATCCTGAATTAGCGAATGGGCAGCCAACTAAAAAAGCGGTTAAGGCTGAAACGCCATCTGATGCTCAGGGATTATTGTCTCAAAAATTAGATGTAATGCTAAAAGAGGCTAAAATTGACGGTGAATTAATGTCAAGCTTAGGTAATAGTATCAAAAATTTCGAATCAGCTGCTAAAGGAATTGCACCTACTGTTGATTCAATTGCTTCTACTAAAAAGTACAGCGAAGAGTTATCTATGGCTGCTGCTCAAATGGAATCATTAAACAGTTTATATAAAGTACAATTAGAGAGTGCTTCAAGAAATGCTGAGGCCAACAAAGAAATAGCTGAAAATGCTGGAAAATTAAAAGAGCAAATGCAATCTATGACTGCAAATATAGCTTCTTTAAATAGTGTTTACGGTGGTATGCTTTCTGCAATGAGTAACAAAGGATAATTAGTTTTTAACTATATATTAAAATTATTAATAAAAACTAATTAGAAAAAAATGGCAGGAGGAAAATTAACCCCTAGACAGAAGATGATTAACCTGATGTATCTGGTTTTCATCGCAATGTTAGCAATGAACGTATCAAAAGAAGTAATATCTGCTTTTGGTTTGATGAATGAAAAATTTGAAAGCGCAAATACTTCTTCAGAGCAAACAAATGCTGGATTATTAACAGCTTTAGATCAGAAAGCTGCTGAGGCAAAAGGAGAATTTGCTATTGCAGCAGTAACTGCTCATAAAATAGAAACGATTTCAAAAGAATTTTACGCTTATATTGGTACATTGAAAGCTCAGTCTGTAAAAGGTTTTGAGAAAGATAAAGAAACTGGTAAAATGCCTTATGAGTCTATGGACAGAGGAGATAATATCGATGATTGGTTCACTGGAGACGGCTACACCAAAAAAGGAAACGAGATTATTTCTAAAATCGAAAAGTACAAATCAGATATTAAAGCAGCTTTAGGAACAGATAAAAAATATGCTCCTATAATTGCTGAGGTAGAGAAAAAATTTGATCTTTCTGATGTCAAAAACAAAGATGGCATCAAAGAAAAATATTTAGCATATCATTTTAAAGGTTTTCCTGCAATTGCTACGGCTGCAAAACTTTCGGCTTGGCAAAGTGATGTTAAAAAAGTTGAAGCCGATGTTTATAACAGTGCTTTAGGAAAAGCGGCTGTTGCTGCAGCGTCTTACAGTAATTATCAGGCAATTGTAGTTTTAGATAAAAATGCTTATTTTCAAGGTGAAAAAGTAACTGGTAAAGTAGTTCTAGGACGTTATGACGAAAATACTACGCCAACTTCTTTTTCTGGTCCAGGACAAATTGTTAACGGACAAGCTGTTATTTCATTAACTGCCGGAGGTGTTGGAGAGCAGGATATTAATGGTCAATTCACATTTTTGGAGGATGGAAAAAACATTCCACTTAAATTTTCAGGTAAATATGTGGTAGTTCCAAGACCTAATGCAGCTACTATTTCTGCTGATAAAATGAATGTTGTTTACAGAGGCGTTGTTAATCCAATATCTGTTTCTTTTGCAGGTGTTGATGCCAATAAAATTGTAGCAAGTGCACCAGGATTAAATTCTGCGGGTAAGCCTGGTAAATATAATATGAGCCCAGGTTCAGGTACTGAAACTACTATTTCTGTTACAGGAACTTTGCCAAACGGAGAGAAAGTTACAGATAAGAAAACATTTAGAATTAAAGGTATCCCTGGTCCAACAGGTACAATTAGAGGTGAAATTGGTGTTGTTAAAGGGCCAAAATCTAACTTAGAAATTGCTACTATTGGAGCTAAATTACTTGATTTTGATTTCGAAGTTGGTTTAGATGTTGTTGGTTTTAATTTAAAAATTGCCGGTCAGCCTACAGTTGTTGTTAATGGTAACAGATTAAATGCACAATGTAAATCAGTTCTTTCTAAAGCAGGTAGAGGAGATCAGGTTACTATTTCTGAAATTAAAACTAAACTTGTTGGAGCTGGTAGTTATTTATTACCAAGAACTGCTCCGGTAATTTACGAAATACAATAATAAAGTAGGTAAAACTACGTTCAATATCTTATAATGATATCATGATGAAAGTAAGAAATTTTTTAATAGCTATTGTTTCTGTCGCTGGGACGTTTGCTTCTAATGCACAATCCAATTTGCTTAACGCAAAAACTCCTGATCAGATAGGACTAAAAACTCCTGCACAGCTTATCTCAGACAACGACAAGCCTTTGGCTTATGGTTATGTAGATGACAGAGATGTATTGATGGGAAAAACTACTTGGGAAATTATTGATTTGAACGAAAAAATCAATTTTCCTTTATATTTTCCTGTAGATACTGCTAATATTGGTTCTGATAGACGTTCTCTTTATGATGTTTTGACGAAAGCTATGAAGAATGGCAAGATAACTGAAGTTTATTCTGATAGTTATTTTAATACTAAAAAATCTTTGAAAGACATCGAAGGATCGTTATCACGTATTGATACAACAGATGCTGGTAGAGAACTGATAAACCAATATCCGGATGATTACCGTTCACATGTTGTTAAAAAGAAAGTAGTTACTGGTACTGGAAAAAAGAAAGTAGTTACTTATGTTGATGAAGTTGTTGGTGCTACAAGAACAGTTCCTGCAGAATACATTTTGAAGCAGGATCTTACTGCAGCTGATGTTTCGCAATATAAAGTAAAAGGATACTGGTATTTTGATAAACGTCAAAGTGAACTGAAATATCGTTTGCTTGGAATTTGTCCAATTACTCCTGATGTTTATACTATGAATAGTGACGAAAAGGATTATATTGAGTTGTTCTGGATTTTCTACCCAAATGCAAGAGAAGCTTTGCATGAAGCAAAAGCATTTAATGATAACAATTCAGCACTTCCAATTTCTTTCGATCAAATCTTAAATTCAAGACGATTTAATGCTGTTGTGTATAAAGAAGAAAACTTGTACGGAGATCGTGAGATCAAAGAATACATGAAAGATAATGCACAAAATCAATTATTAGAATCTGAAAGAGTGAAAGAGAAGATTCGTAATTTTGAACAAGATATGTGGAATTACTAATTAGCTGATTCAAATTTTAATATAAAAAAAACTCTTATTACCTTTGTAGTAAGAGTTTTTTTTATTTATAATAAAATATTTCTGGCTGAATGACGATGCTTTTCTAATTCAAATTATTTTATTCTAAGAAAAAGTAAAGCTCTGTAAAATTTATGTTTAATTTCTTGTAATAATTATTATTATGAAAGTAAAAAAAATTTTAACAGCTATTTTGTTTCTCTATGGATGTTTCGTTTCTATTGCGCAATCTAATTTACTGAATGCTAAAACTGCCGATCAGATTGGTCTCAAAACAACAGCACAATTGGTATCTGATGATGATAAGCCATTAGAATATGGTTATGTAGATGATCGGGATATTTTAATGGGAAAAACAGTATGGGAAATTATTGACTTAGATCAAAAAATTAATTTTCCACTTTATTTTCCTGTAGATACAGCTAATATCGGTTCGGATCGAAGATCCCTCTATGATGTTTTAATAAAAGGGATTAAAGATGGCAGAATAACAGAAGTTTACACAGATAGTTATTTTACTACCAAAAAAACAATGAAAGATATTGAAGGATCATTATCCAGAGTTGATACTACTGATGCGGGTAGGGAACTTATTAATCAATATCCGGATGATTACAGATCCCATATAGTTAAAAAGAGAGTAGTGACGGGTACCGGAAAAAAGAGAGTCGTTACTTATGTTGATGAAGTTGTTGGTGCCACAAGAACTGTTCCTGCTGAATACATTTTGAAACAAGATATTACTGCAGCTGATGTTTCGCAATATAAAATAAAAGGATACTGGTATTTTGATAAACGCCAAAGTGAACTAAAATATCGTTTGCTTGGAATTTGTCCTGTAACTCCTGATGTTTATACAATAAACAGTGATGAAAAAGATTATATCGAATTGTTTTGGGTTTTTTTCCCAAATGCACGCGAGGTATTACATAAAGCAAAAGCTTTTAACGATAAAAATTCGGCTCTTTCAATTTCATTCGATCAGATATTGAATTCGAGGAGATTTAATTCAGTGATTTACAGAGAAGAAAATATATATGGTGATCGTGATATTAAGGACTACATACAGGATAATGCCCAAGGCCAATTATTAGAATCTGAAAGAGTAAAAGAGAAGATTCGCAATTTTGAAGAAGATATGTGGAACTATTAAACAACTCTATTACATAACAAAAAACTCTTAGTACATTTGTACAAAGAGTTTTTTTTGTTTTTTATTTATACTTACATGGTAGATTATATAATCATTGGATCTGGTTTGGCCGGAATTTCTTTTTCTGAAACTGCCCTTAAAAGCAATAAATCTATTTTAGTGATAGATAACCAATCGAGGGTCTCATCAAGAGTGGCTGGAGGTTTGTATAATCCAGTAATTTTAAAGCGCTTTAGTGAAGTATGGAAAGCAGAAGAGCAGCTAGTTCTAATGAAAGACTTTTACAATCAAGTTGAAGTTAAACTGCAAACTAAGGTTAATCATAAACTTCCTATTCTTAGAAAATTTTTCTCAGTTGAAGAACAAAATAATTGGTTTTCGGCTTCAGATAAGGTCTTTTTGGCTCCCTTTCTTTCTACAAAATTAATTTTTAAGAAATATTTTGGCATTGATTCTCCCTTTGATTACGGAGAAGTATTACATACTGGCTATGTTGATACTGTCCTTTTATTAGATAAATACCAGCAATATTTAATTGAAAATGAATTATTGCTTAAGGAGTCGTTTGAATATGATCAATTAATCATAAATAATGATTTTGTTCAGTATAAAGAGTATCAGGCAAGAAATATAATTTTTGCTGAAGGCTTTGGAATGCATTCTAATCCACTGTTTCAGGATTTGCCACTTGATGGTACAAAAGGGGAACTTTTTATTATAAAAGCACCAGAACTTGATTTAGATGTAATCGTTAATACAAGCGTTTTTATTTTGCCTTTGGGAAATAATTTATTTAAAGTAGGGGCAACTTACAATTGGAAAGATAAAACCGATGCCCCAACAGAAGAAGGCAAAACCGAATTGGTAGAACGCATTAAGGAAATTCTTAACTGCGATTTCGAAATTATTTCTCATTTTGCAGGAGTAAGGCCAACAGTTCGTGATAGAAGACCAATAATTGGAACACATTCTCAATATAAATCGGTACACATATTAAACGGACTTGGTACACGTGGTGTAATGCTCGGACCAGCAATGGCGAATGAATTATTTGATTTTATTGAAAATAATAAGCCTTTGGATCCAACAATTGATATTCAGCGGTTTTATAAAAAAAGAAAATAAATATTATTTTTTTCCGGCAGTTGGATCATAAGAAATAAACATATTGATGTAGAGGTTTCGTGAAAGTCTTAATACAAAAGGAAATAATACAATTAAGGCAATGACGATCGCTAAAAATGATTCTTCAATAGTGGTTCCAAAAAAAACAAATGAAACAATAAAAGCTGCAATTCCTACAGCAACATTCAGTCCGTAGCTTACGTACATAGCACCATAAAAGAAGGAAGGTTCTAATTGATATTTTAATCCGCAATGGCTACAATTTTCATTCATTTTGAGAACTTTAGTCAAATGAAGCGGATTTTTGTCCAAATACATGCTCTCATTTTGACATTTTGGACAACTTCCTGTTAAAATACTATTTAGTTTGGATCCTTTTTTTAACATTTGCAAAAAATTTTAACAAAGGTACATATTTTGCGCCTTTACTGCTCGTAATAATAGTCACAAATTATGCTTAATATACACAATCTTTCAGTTTCATTTGGTGGAACTTACTTATTTGAAGAAGTTACTTTTCGGTTAGGAGCCGGAGACCGGGTAGGTCTTGTTGGTAAAAACGGAGCTGGTAAATCGACAATGCTTAAAATGCTAGCAGGAGATTTTAAGCCGGATTCTGGGGTTATTTCTCAGGAAAAAGATATCAAAATGGGTTTTTTACGTCAGGACATTGATTTTGAACGTGGAAGAACTGTATTGGAAGAAGCGTATGAAGCTTTTACTGAAATTAAGATTGTAGAAAAAAAATTAGAAGAAATCAATCATCAATTGGTTACCAGAACCGATTATGAAAGTGAAGAATATAGCCAGATTATCGAAGATTTATCTGATTATACACATCGTTTTGATCTTTTGGGAGGTTATAATTATGTGGGAGATACAGAGAAAATTCTTTTAGGATTAGGTTTTAAAAGAGAAGTTTTCAATAATCAAACCGAAACATTTTCCGGAGGCTGGAGAATGCGTATCGAATTAGCTAAGTTATTATTACAATCTAATGATGTACTGCTGCTGGATGAGCCAACTAACCACCTGGATATAGAAAGTATCATTTGGTTAGAGAGTTTCCTTCGTAATTATCCAGGAGTAGTCGTAATCGTATCACACGATAAAATGTTTTTGGACAATGTTACCAATCGTACGATTGAAATTTCTTTAGGAAAAGCATACGATTTCAATAAACCTTATTCTCAATATTTAGAATTACGTCACGAAATTCGCGAAAAGCAATTGGCGACTCAAAAAAATCAGGCTAAAAAGATTGAAGAAACTGAAAAGTTAATCGAAAAATTCCGTGCAAAAGCTTCAAAAGCTTCTATGGCGCAATCGTTGATTAAAAAATTAGATAAAGTAGAACGAATTGAAGTTGATGAAGACGACAATTCGGTTATGAATATATCTTTTCCCGTTTCAAAAGAACCAGGTAGAGTAGTAGTTGAAGCCGAAAATGTTACAAAAGCGTATGGAGATAAAGTTATCTTAAAAGATATTAATTTATTGGTAGAACGCGGAAGCAAAATCGCTTTTGTTGGCCAGAATGGTCAGGGAAAATCAACTTTTATTAAAGCTATCGTAAACGAATTTGAATATGGCGGAACAATCAAATTAGGACACAATGTCCAGTTGGGTTATTTTGCTCAAAATCAGGCAGAATATCTGGATGGAGAAATTACTTTGCTTCAAACGATGGAAGATGCTGCAATGGACACCAACCGTTCTAAGGTTCGTGATATGTTAGGATCATTTTTATTCCGTGGCGATGATGTCGAGAAAAAGGTAAAAGTACTTTCCGGAGGTGAGCGTAACCGTTTGGCTCTTTGTAAATTGCTACTACAACCAATTAATGTCCTGCTGATGGATGAGCCTACGAATCACTTGGATATTAAATCTAAGAATGTATTGAAAGCGGCACTTCAAAAATTTGGAGGAACTTTATTGCTAGTATCACACGACAGGGATTTTCTACAGGGAATGTCGAATATAGTGTATGAATTCAAAGATCAAAAGATAAAAGAATATTTGGGTGATATCAATTATTTCTTAGAGCAGCGCAACCTTGAAAACATGCGTGAAGTAGAAAAGAAAGATGTTGCAAAAGCTGCTGCTCCAAAAGAAACAAACAAAGCATCGTACGAAGATCAGAAAAAAGGAAAAGCATTGCAAAACAGATTGAGTAAGGTTGAAAGTCAAATTAAACAATTAGAAAAAGACATTCAGCATGATGATAAAATGCTGGCTTCAAATTACGACAAACATATTGAAGATGCCTCATTTTTTACAGCTTACAACAAAAAGAAAGCAGATCTTGACCAATTGCTTTTAGACTGGGAAATTGTTCAGGAAGAGATTGATAATTTTAATGTTTAATTAGTTTCAGTCCCGATTTTCAGTTTCAGATAGACCTTTGTCAAAGTGTAAAACGTGATAAAGGTTTTTTGGTTTAGGAGCTATTTCCAGCTTTCCGTTTCAAGTCCTCACCAAAAAAGCTATTTTCTAAGCCATAAAACGAGCTTCCGTCGGTCGCTGTTTTCTGGCAAGAAAAATCAGCTTTTTTTGCTCCGGCCTTTTCTCTTCACTCTGGGCTAGGGCAATCTGTTTCAATTAAGAATTTTTGTATCACCCTTTTCAATTTAAAATTAAATCCGCTATATCGGTGTTATCCGCGTGCCAATACACGTAAAGTACACGCAAAGAAGATCACTTAATAATTCCAATCGATTTTGAGTGCATAATCGCCTGGCTGCTGTCTTTAAAATAACAAACCGAAACTTCTAAGTTTTCCAGGTTTTTCAAGACAGTCTTTGTAGATTCTTTTTGAAATTTTCCGGTTTGCCGTATGTAAACCGCTTTCACCGTTACAGGAAAAATTTTGCAGATATGTTCATATAAAAAAGGGTCGTGCTGTGAATCATCCCCCAGTAAAACATATTTAAGATTAGGATAAAACTCCAGGACGTGTTTTATCTTATCAAATTTATGATTGTGATTGCCTCTTCCGCTCATGAAAAAATCAGTAATACCGCGTTTAATATCTTTTAATAAAATAACGGCCCTTGGCAGCTGATGTATTTTGGTAAATTTCACAATAAAACGATACAGGTTCCATTCGCTGCTGGAGATGTAGAAAAATGCATTTTGTTCATCTTTATTATTTCTTCCGGCTGAACTTAAAGCCTGATAATGCGGAACAACATCTTTAAAAACTTTTCTGTCATTTACATTTTTAAATAGAAGAATATACATTTTTTTAAAGATATTCTTCGTGTGAGAAATCAAAAAAGTATCATCAATATCAGAAATGATGCCTAAATTTCCTGCATGCGGTCTAATAAAACTGCCTTTTGCAGTTATTATCTCTGCCTTATGTTTTATGCTGACTTCATATTCTTTCCATCCAAAATTAAATTCTTTTTCTAACGGAATGCAAAATTTAAAATAGCCATCAGCCAATGTTTTTGAGTGTATTTCCTGGTCTCCAAGTTTGAGATACACGTCAAAATTTTGCATTGTTTTTATCCTGAACTGATTAATTATGGAAGTAGCGTTTTTGAAATTTTTCTTCTGGAAATCATACTCATACGTTCTCTTAAATACATGACCCATTACAATTAATTCATGTTCGTTAGCATAACCTCGATATAATTGTAGGATTGGTTTCATTAATTGTGTATTTTTATAGGAGACTGTAAATTAATTATTTTAATTGACTTTAAAAATAAAATTTTGAAAAAGAATATCATATTCGTTGTAAATCCGATTTCAGGAGACCTTGATAAATCCGATTTAATTGAAGCGGCTCAGGAGTTTGCCACCACCAATCAGTTTGATCACGAAGTTTATGAAACGACAGGAAAAAATGATCAAAAAAATATACAATCGCTCTACAGCCAATATTTGCCGGAAAGAATAGTAGTTGCCGGAGGCGACGGAACTATTAAAATGGTCGCTGAGGCGATGGAACAACAAAATGTGATTATCGGTATTTTGCCCGCAGGTTCTGCAAACGGGCTATCTGTCGATTTGAATTTGCCGGCAACAATTGAAGAGAATCTTAAAATTGCTTTTCTGCATCATTATATCGAAATGGACATGATTTGCATCAATGGAAAAAAAAGTATCCATTTAAGTGATATTGGCCTTAATGCAGATCTGGTTAAAAATTATGAAGCAAGCAACCTACGTGGATTTTGGGGTTATGCGCTGCAAGCCTACACAACTCTGGTAGATTCTAATGAGCCTTTTGTTGCTACAATTACGGCAAACAAAAAAACAGTTCAGCACACTGCAAGAATGATTGTAATTGCCAATTCTCAAAAATATGGAACCGGCGTAACCATTAATCCCAATGGCGCAATGAATGACGGCAAATTTGAGTTGGTTATCTTAAAAAATCTTGACTTGCTTTTAATTGGAAAAATTATTACGGGAAATATGCCAATCGATTCCGGTGATGTTGTGATTATTTCGACAGATAAAGCAGATATTCAAACAGATTATCCTGTCAGTTTTCAGATTGACGGAGAATATTGCGGTGCTCAAAAATCGTTGGAAATTCATATTCTGCACAAGCAATTAAAGATTGCGGTTCCTTAAAATAGTAATAATGTAGTAAGTTTATTTAAAAGGATTGCGTTCCTGCCAATCAGTTTTGGGTTCCAGATAGTTAAAAAAACGACCTATGTTATGATTTATTAATGCATTGCTATGCGTAATTAAGCCATACATATTTACTGGTTTTGCACCTACTGAACTTTTGATTTCGAGAGCAGTTCTTGCAAAAACAATTTTTCTAAACCCTTTTTTAATAGAATATGCAATCATGTCATATAACATGTTTAGATATAGCATTTTTTCACGCTGGATACTTTCTTCATACCCTAAAAAATAAGTGTCCATGACGCCTCCATTTTTTATTAAGGTATTGAAACCGATTAATTTTCCATCTAAAAAATAACCATAAAGCAAAAAGTCATCTTTCATGATTTCCTTAAAAAAACTAAAATGGTTTCGGGCTAAGAAAAAAGTATTAAAAGGGGCATTTTTGGCTACGTGAAAGTATAACTCATAAATAGCATCTTCATGATTTTTAATGTCTGATAAAGACATTTTTTGTTTTTCGATTCCTTCAGATTTTTTTCGTGCACGTTTGTATTGATCCCGGTATTTTTTTGATAAGGCATCAATATAGTCCTGTTCTGTTTTCCAATTTTGATTAATTTCAAAAATCATATTGGGCTGTGTCGAAAAAGTATAATTGTTTTTGAACTCAGCTTGCAAAGGTTCAATTTCTTCTTGTGTAAAATCTTTTATGCTGGTTATATGGACTTTCCTTCCTTTTGCCTTCAAATCTTTTTTAAGCTGATTAATTGCTTTATGAAGTGTTTTAATTGCTTTTAATTGTTTGATATTTTCATCAAAAGCAAAAGCATTCTGGCCTGTCAGCATATTATTGCCAACAAATAAAACATGTGATGCAAAGTTTTTAAAAGCAAAATTACGAACGGAAGTTTTCAAGCATTTATCCCGATCTCCAAAAGATTCCAGTTTTTCTGCAAACAAAAATTGTGTTATAACAATCCCTACAAGCTTTTCTTCTTCAAAAAATCCAATAAAATGACAAATCATATTTACAGGACAGGAATTTTCCAGTACTTCGAGATATTCCCTGGTCAAAAAAATGTTATCAGTAGCCAGCAAGTTCCATTCTAATGGGAGTAATGAAGCGCTTTTATATATTTGGAAAGAATAAGTTGTATTCAAGAGGTGTGAGCTAATTTCTTCAAAATTAGATAATATTTACAATAACTTTCTTTGTTTAAGTTATTATTAAGAAAATCCGTTTGAGTTTTGTCCCAAACGGATTTTGATTTATATGTTTTACTATGCAAATGCGCAAATAATACCTCCCATAAAAGTTAAGCATACTGTCCAGAAACCGGCATGAATTAAGATGTATTTCCAGGATTTTCTTTCAAACAATGCGTTAATTCCAATCATTGGAAAAGCAAAAAACAAACCAGCCATACAGCCATGAAGTGCCCCGTGCTTAAATGTGCGATATGCCATTCCATAATCAGTCATAAATGCAGTAAAAGATGGTTTTGCACTGTCAATTAATGGAGGCCCTCCTATCATTCCAACAGCCCCTGACTGATGTATTGTCAAAGACATTAATGTCAGGCTAATCATTAATGAAAAAAGATAGGTCAATCCGAAGATTTTTAGCATGTTTCCGGATTTAAGCTGTTCTGGAGTAAGATTGTTTTCTCTCATCCAGATTGTTCCAAAAACTTTTGGATTGTACCAGATAAACCCGACTACAAGTGTTACTAAAGCAGCAATAAGCAGTGCAATAAAATTAATTTCCATGATTAAAAGGTTTTATAATTAGTTAAATCAAATTTAATTAAATTTTTCAGAGCCAGACATATTTTTATTTTGACTGTATTTTTTTTTGTGTTTTTACTTATTAACACTTTATCTACATTCCTTGTCCTGTAATTATAAAACCTATAATTTTGAAATCGAAATAACTGAAGCAGTCTATGAGAAAAACAATCTTTTTGTTACTATTATTTGTTTTATCATATCCTGCATTTGCAGATACTGTTTCTGATAGGGAGAAAGGTGCTCTCGTTAAAATATATCATGCAACAAATGGTGCAGAATGGCGAGTAAAATGGGATTTAGCATTATCCGTTTCTACCTGGTTTGGCGTCGAGATCAATAATGGTAAAGTTGTCGGTCTTGATTTGTCAGATAATGATTTGAAGGAAAATTACCTGATGAATTTTCGAATCTGGTTAATTTAAAAATTATAGATTTTTCAAATAATAAAATCTCTGGTGAATTGCCTTCGAATATTGGCAATTTAGAGCATTTAGAAATACTTTCACTTTTCAATAACCAAATAGAAGGTTCTTTGCCGGGCTCATTATACGAGATTTCGACTTTGAAAGTTTTGCTTTTAAATAATAATAAGTTATCAGGCAGTCTGAGCAATAAGATACGAAATCTTCATTCTTTAGAAAACCTGAGTTTATTCGATAATAGATTTACAGGAGAAATTCCAAAAGATCTGGAAAACCTTCAGCATTTATCTGAAATGAATCTTTCCTATAATCAATTTCAGGGAACTGTATCCAAAAAAATAGCATTATTGGATTCTTTGAATCTTACGATGTCTGATAAAAATGGAAATCCCTTTTTATTGGAAATAAATGCAGAAAAAGAAACTATACCATAATTACAGAAAATTAATCGTGTTGATGAATTAATTTTATCCGAGAAAAAAGTTAATTTAATACACTGATTGATTTTGAAAAAGCTGTATTATTACGGCTTTTTTCATGCCAAAAAAAATATAATTTAATAGCAGCAAGTATTATTTTTTGCTTTTTTTTTATAATTTTAATTATTGAAATTTGGAAACTAATTTAATTCAGTTATAAAATAATTTTAACCTTTAATAATAAAGTCATGGTAATACATTATCAGGGTAAACAACACGGACATACTACAAAATTTACAATCAGGATTATTGGTAATAATCTTTCTAAAAGCAGTTCAAATTACCAAATTGATTTGTTGGCAGGTGATAAACGATTACCGTTATTTACTTCTGAAATACATCAGAGTTTATCTAACTGCCTGAAGGAAATTTACTTGTTCAGAAAACACAACGGAATCACATTTGATCCTTCTTCAGAGAAAATTGATCCATTATTAGTGCCATATGACAAGGTTTTATATGACAATAACAAATATGCTTTGTTCAGGGCTTAATCAATATTTGAATTAATCATAAAAAAGACTGCAGCGATGCAGTCTTTTTTATGATTAATTGAATCTAAATAATTTGTTTTTCTTTTCTAAAGTTTATCCATCCAAAAGAAATTAACAATAAATTGAAAAAAAGCAAAGGAACAAGGGCTTTTGCAAAACTACTATTTGATTCATCGCTAAATGTTTCAACTTTAAAATTTGACCAGTTTTCCTGATCAACAGCAGCATTGTCAAATATTTTGGGATAGAAATACAATCGCATTTTTTCATGAAATTCCTTTGTTTTTTTCATAAACGTAAGCTGGTTTCCCAGATCAGATTTTGCAATTTCATTAAGCTGAATCTGAGTATGTAGAGTGGGAATAAATTGAGCGATTGTCTGACTAGCCTTATTTCTTTGTTTTAATTTTGTTTCTAATTCTTTAGACTGAATTGACGATTCGTCATCGCCCATTTGTTGCATCGCATAATACCAAAGCCAGCTGAATTCCTGGTCTGGAATACCATAATATTTAAATTGCGGATAATGACTGTAGAATTTATCTATCGTAGCTTTTTTATCCATGTCCCATTTTTCGTGATACGCATTTCGTTGTTTCAGGGTTAATTCTAAAGCTTCCGGAACAGGATATTTATTGACAATATAGGTATTGATTGTTGCCGGTAAAATGATAATAAGAAAAAGCCATATCGTTAATAAAATCACGGCATTAAAATTTGAATTTTTTTGCAATGAAACGATGTAAAAGCAAACGGCAAACCAAAAAAGAATATACAAAACACTTATGGTGTAAAATGTAAAAAGTGATTTGTCTAATGGGATATTCAAAAGGAAGAGTGCAATAAGCAGAACAAGGGTAAGCAAAACTATTAAGCTTAAAATTCTAATATAGAATAGTTTAGTGATATACAAAAATGTATTGTCGGTTTGTGTGGCTACTATTTTCCAGGTTCCGCTTTCTTTTTCTTCAGAAACAATATTGTACGTAAAAGCGATGATTAAAAGAGGAAAAAGATAAACAAGAACAAAACTAAAATCAATATTTCCCAGCAAAAGATTACTCGGATTATTGAGTTCAGAATCATATTTCTGAGCTTCTAAACCACGAATTGTAACACTTTGAATTGACGGATTTACATCGCGTTGTCCAATTGCAAGACTGCTTATCGGAAATGTTTCATTTACCAATGAAAATTTGATGTAATAGAGCAGAAGCCCAATCTCGTCTTTATGAAAAGCAGCATTTCTTGCAATATGCTCTTTTTGGTATACAGAAGCTTCGGTTATATTTTTAGCTTGTTTTTCCTGGAATTGTTTTCCAATTAAAAGGCTTATAAATCCGATGAAAAAGAGAAACAACAATCCAATTTTTGTTCCTTTAGACCGAATGAAATTTTTAAATAATAATGATAACATGTTAAATGGCTTTAAGTTTTTTTGATGCTATTTTGATAAAAACAAACAGCAGGTTAATCCATAGAAAAAGGGAGACAATCGAAGTGATTTCGTTCTTTAGAATTGCTTGGACTCCTTTTGGTTCATAATGAAATTCCTGTACTTCTGCCCAATGGTCTTTATCAATTATGGCTGGTTTACTTTTATCATTACTAATGTATTTAATTTGTAAAGCATTCATTTTTTGTGCCATATCATAACGATACGTTTCGGCCTGTTTCTGAAAATCGATATACGAATCATAATCAGTATTGGATAAAGCCATCGAAAGGTTTTTCATGGCGATATACGGATTTAAAAATGACATGGCTCTGGAAAAACTGTTTTGTTTTTGATAGACATGAAGCAAAGTGTCCAAATGTTTATTATAGATATTTGAACTTATTTTTTCGCCCTGAGTCATTACGAAACCGGAATAATTAAAAGGTAGTTTCTGAACCGAATCGACTTTGTAAAGTGTCAGTAAAGAATCTTTTATCGCTTTATAATGTAAATCATTCGGATTATGGCTGTCGCCTTGTTTCAGAATATCTTTTTCGATATTGCTGTTGAATTGAATTTTTGAAGGCGCCTCATAAATATAAGCCCCAGCGGCCTGTGTAACCCGTGGCAAAATAATCGTAAAAAGCAGCCAGATTCCGATAAGGGAAATCAATGCTTTTTTTGAGGTTTTGCTTAGAGCAGAAATCAGGACTGCAATAAAACAGAAGAACATCAAATACAAAAAATGAAATCCGATAAACAAAATTATCTTCAAGGTTTCATCTGAAGAAATGGTAAAATCCTGAAGTAATAACCAGATAAAAACCAAAACAACAATCGTGGGGATAAAAAGAATCATAATTACCGAGGCAATGCCAAGCGTTTTGCCTAGCAGAAGCTGTTTCCAATTAATTCCCTGACTCAAAAGCAATTTTAAGGTTCCGTTTTCCCTTTCGGCTGCGACCGAATTAAATCCGAGGAAAAAGATCAGCAGCGGCAATAAAATCTGTAAAACCATTGCAACACTGATCTCGCCAAAACGCAACATACTGTTTGAAAATCCTGCCTCAGAAAAATTGGCTGTGTTTTGTTTGTGGGCTTCAAGAAAAATAGCATTCCCAAAAAAAGGTTCCATTCCAAACTCAAAAACACTCAACGGCGTACTTTTGCGAAAAGCAAAATTGCCGTAATGCGCCATTCTGTGTGGGTTTTTATCCGGGTTTTTTAACCAGTCTTCGCGGGATTCATGTTGATATTTTGCACTCGTTTCGTTTTGATTGGTGTAATTTTCCCAGCCCGATAAAACAGCGTAAGTAAGCAAAGCGCTGATAAAAAGTGTGATTATAAAAACAGCCGAATTCTTAAAAGCTGAATTTTTTAAGTGTTTTGCAATTAAAATTTCTACGTGTAAAGACATGGCTTTAATTAAAATTTATAAGTTAAGGTAAGGGTTGCATTTCGTGGCGCACCCGGAAACAAACGCAGATAATTTTGGGCACCCAGCCAATAGGTCTTATTAAAAACATTACCCGCATTAATGGCGATTTGCATATTGCTATTTGTGGGTTTGTAATATAAAGCGGCATCAAAAACGGTAAAATCCGGAAGTGTAAAATCTCTGGTAAACCAAGGGATTTTGCTGCTTTGGTACTGCATTCCCAAACCAATACCAAAATCATCTAAAAGTGAATCAGAATTGAAGTTGTAGCGTGTCCATAAATTGGCGCTGTTTTTTGGCGTATTTTGTTTTCTGGCACCAATTAACGATGGGTCACGATCATTTACAATTTTGGCATCGATGTAGCTATATGATGCGTTAATTTGCCAGTCACGGGTAATATATCCAGCCAGATCGCATTCGAAACCACGGCTTCTTTCAGCGCCTCTTGTTACCAATAGATCAGGATTAGCAGGGTCATTGGCATTCATCAGAATATTGTGCTGATTGATTTCGTAAACTGCTGCGTTAAAACTCATGGTGTTATCAAAAAAGGTAGCTTTCATACCCACTTCTTTTAGATTACTTTCAAGCGGATCAAATAAGCTGCCTGCCGGTAAACTTCCTGTTTGGGGCATTAAGGTAACCGTATTCGACTGTGGCTGATAGCCTTCCAGATACGTTGTGTAAATATTAATTGCTTTATTTACAGTATACGTGACACCAATGCGGGGTAATAATGCCTGTTTTTTTACGGTTAATTCATTGTTGGTTTCGTAATTAGTAATGTCTTTAAACCATTCGTTTCTTAATCCCAGCAAAAAAGTAAATTTTTCCCAGTGAATCTGATCCTGAATATAAATCGCATTGGTTGTTGTTAATGCCGATGGCAATGCAGTCCTCACATTCAAAGTATAATCTTCAGGGCTTCTAACCGTGTATACTGGATTGTTCAGATTAAAGAAATTTACGTTTGGTTTTGGCAGCACAGTACCATCAACAGTAATAGTTTGATAGTTTGCTGCATTTGCAGGAACAAAAGTACTGGCAACCGTTCCGTCGTTTAATAAATAACCTCTTGCAGCATTTTGTCCGCCGCCTTTGGTTTTGTTCCAACTGCTTAAATCGTAACCGGCGAGTAATTTATGGTTGAGTTTTCCGGTGTTAATATCAAAATTAAAGTACGTGCTTAAATTGTCTATATTCCAGTATTGCTGGCGTTGTACAAATTGCATCATCGCCAGACTCGTCACGGGCTGATTGTTCATATCGACTGCAAAACCATTTGTGGTTCTGTGTTCCTGAAGGTCTTCTGTCCAGGATTGCTTCATATATTGTGCATTAAAACCAGTTTTGGAAGTGAATTTATGCGCAAAACTGCTCATCAGAATGAGTTCCTTCGACTTAAAAAAATCACTTGGAGCATCCAGATTCAGGCTTATTGGCGTTTTATTTAAATTCGTAACTCCGGCAACGGCACCAAAAATGGGCTGTCCGCGATCGAGAATTCCGGTCATGTCGCTTAAAATTAATTCGGCATTGACAGCAGTTTTTTCATTCGGAATATAGCTGAAAGAGGGAGAAACTAAAAACGATTTATTGCCCACTAAATCACGAAATGATTTGGCTTCCTGATAGGCTGCGTTTACACGGTACAAAAGCGTTTTTGATTCATTTAAGGGGCCTGTAAAATCAAGAGTTCCGCGAAAAGTGCTGAAACTTCCGGCACTTAAACTTACTTCTTTGTGGTCTGTCGCCAAAGGCTTTTTGGTAACCAAATTGATACTTCCGCCCGGGTCTACAGATGAAAATGTCGCACTCGATGGGCCTTTTATCACTTCCACACGTTCAATATTAGTAGTTAAAGGCTGTAGAAAATAATATTGTCTTGTTCGCATTCCATTAATGATCTGGCCTTCTTCATTTTGACTAATTCCGCGAATTGTATATTGATTGTAATAACTTGCCGGAATAACGCCACTTGTCATTTTTACAGCATCGGCGAGATAAAAGGCAGCTTTATCTGCAATTAATTCCTTGGTTACTGTAGATATAGATTGGGGAATATCTTTATTTAATGCCGCCGTTTTTGTGGCTGCAAAAGAATAATCGCTGTTGTATTTTTTTGTTGGGCGTCCTGTAATCTCAACAGTCTGCAATTCGTTTCGTTTGGCCTTAATTTCAATAGAATCTTTTGCGATGCTGTCCAGCGTTTTTTTATTAATCGTTTGAGATTGTAAAAAGAGTGAACTGATTAATAATAGAAATATAAATAAATGTTTCATTTTTGTGTTGATGGAATTTTTCCTTTTTAAACCGTTTGTAAATACAAGTCTTCTAATTCATTGGCTGAAATTTTATCAGCTTCAATAATCGTTACGAGATTTCCCTGTTTCATAATTCCAATATGTGTTGCAACTTCCCTGGCCCTAAAAATATCGTGCGTTGCCATTAAAATCGCTGTTCCGTCTGCAGAAAGTTCTTTCAGGATTTGAGAGAATTCGTTTGAAGCTTTTGGGTCTAAACCGCTTGTAGGTTCATCGAGCAACAGCACTTTTGCTTTTTTGGCAATGGCAATGGCAATTCCTACCTTTTGTCTCATTCCTTTTGAGTATCCATCGAGGGTTTGATTATGCGCAGTAACCTGCAAACCTGCTTTGGTTAAAAAATAAGTCAGTTCTCCGGCAGAATATTTGAATGCGGCAAGGGAAGAAAAGAATTTCAGGTTTTCCAGTCCTGTTAGATTTGGGTATAACATGACTGTTTCAGGAATGTAAGCCACATCTTTTTTAGTTTTATCTGCATCGGTTACAACCGAGATGTCATTTATTTTAATTTCTCCTTCAGTGGGTTTTATAAATCCCAGAAATAAGTTTATCGTAGTAGTTTTTCCGGCACCATTTTGTCCTAACAGAGCAAAGATTTCTCCTTCGTTAATGGTTAAATTTAAAGCGTTTAAAGCGATTTGATCACCGTATTTTTTAGTCAGGTTTTCTGCTGAAAGCATATTTGTGTTTTTTGTTATGAATAGAAGGGATTGATGCAGAATATTTTGAAGTTTCTGAATCAGTATCGTCGGAATCGCGAAGTTGTTTACTATGGATAGCGCTTTTTTGCTTGGCGCAAAATAATAAGTTGCATAAATTAGATTTTATCTGCCAACATTGACTTGATAAAAAAGTAGAATACAGGCACTTGTACTTTTATTTAACTTAAAAGCAAAAATGGCTTCTCTGGTTTAATGCCAGTGTAGTAAACTAAAATAGGGTAGGAGGAGCTCTTAAAGCAAAGAGACTGCCTTTGAAAAATGTTGAACTAACCTTATTCTGAAATATTATTTTTAAGGCTGCAACGTTTAATTTATGAAAAGAAAAAGCGGGAAATGAATTTGAAATAAAAGTGCTAAACGTAAAGTGGCAAACAGGACAATTATTATCTAAATCATGACTATGAGTGATTTGCTTTTCGTTAGCAGAATATTTATGATCACAATGTTTTTCAGTTAATTGCTGATATAAGTGTTCGTAAGAATGTATCGTTTGAAACAGCATTGCGAACAACACAGTCAACGATATTAAAAGATTAATTATTAGAATTTTCTTTTTCTTCATTCTTGATTTGGAAATCATATTGCAATTTACTTCAAAAGTAACGCAACATTGTTGCAAATGTAAATAACTTTATTTGAAAATGATTGCAAAATTATTTTAAGTTTGAAAAAATATATTTCAATAATTTTCTTTCGATTAAATTTCCTGTTTTTAGAACTTTTTTTGCTCGTTTTTTTATTTTTAAATAATCATTGTAATTCCCTGTCCGACCGTGGCACAAATCGAAATGAATCCTCTTCGGGACCCCTTTTCGTTTAATGATTTTGCCATAACGTCAATGATTCGGTCTCCGGTCGCTAAAATAGATAAGCCGTCAAAATTTTATATTTGACGGCTTAAATTGTTATTTTCAATCTTGAGTTTTAGGATGAAAAAGTTAATCCTTTAGTTTTGAAATTACTAAAAAGAACCTGACGGGCAATGCTAATAGTTTCTTCTGTTCGATAGATACTGCACCAGAATTTAATTTGCAATTTATATTTGCCGTCAGATATGGCACTGTAATAAACTTGTGAAGTTTTGTCATTGTTCACCGATGGGATGCTTTCGAGAGACTCATTCACAATAGTATTAATTTCATCCGGAGTTACATCACCCGAAACTTCAATGGCAATTTCTACTAGTTTAAAATTATCAGTATAGGTCCAGTTGGTAATGCTTTGAGACAATAAATTCCCGTTTGGAATAATAATTTCGGCACCATTTGGTGCATTGATTTTAGTCGTACGAAGCCCCATGGCTTTTACACGCCCCGAATCTGAATTAATTTCAATAACATCTCCAATCTGAATAGGTTTGTCAAAAATTAAGATAATACCAGAGACAAAATTGTTAACTATATTTTGAAGTCCAAGTCCAACACCCACACCTAAAGCTCCTAAAAGTATACTTAACTTGTCCAAAGGCATCCCGGAGGCTGCAACTGCCAGAAGGTAACCTCCAATTAAAACAACAAGACGTGTAATTAGTAGTTTTGAATGTTGTTTTTTATTGATGTTTTCTTCATTCTCATCATCCATTTCTCCAAAAAAGTAAGCAACATATTTTTGAAGCAAATGTGCTACCCAAATAATAATAAAAAACAATACGATGTTGCCCAACGTAAATGTGATACTACCAATCGTATTAGGATGACTAAGTAATGAATCAAAAGAAGAACGCAACGATTCCCAAATATTAAGGTTTGATGCAATTACCACAAGCCACATATAACTAATAATCAATATGAACGGTTTTTTTAAGGTATTGGATAAATTTTCATAATCAAAAATCTTTTCGATACCGTGCTTAATTCTGGTGGTGTATATCTGTAAAATAATGATTTCCAGTATTATTTTTAATAACACACTAAGGGCAATAATTTGTGTAAGCGATATAAAGGCAGTAAGGCTAAGCATATTTGAAAGTGAAACCCTTCCTAAAAGATTAAATAGTATAGAGAGACCATTTAAGCTTATAAAAATAATACTGGCCCATTTAAAGAAACCTTTGATATACAATTGGTCTTTTATGGTTTTAATTTGAACCAGGCCATAACGAATTCCTAAAATGTTAATCAATATAAAGGCAGAACGCTGTATTAATCCCACTTCTATAAAGAGATCTAAAAAACAAAGGGTAAAGAATAATCCCAGAAGAGCTGCCCAGTTTTGCATTGATTTTTTTGACCATTTGTTCTTAAAAAGTATCGTGAGAACTCCTAATAAAATCAGCTGAAGCAATTCTATAAACAATGCCGGAGCGTGTAAATTGCTGACTACGGCAATATTCAGTCCAATTGCAACGACCGGAATTACAATGCCTCTGTTTAAATATTTGAAATTAAAAAGTGAGAGGTTTTCTATATATCCCCCATTTTTCAGAAATTTTAAATTGCGTGAAACATACCAGCCAACGATTACCATAAAAATAAGCAAAGTGGTTAACCCTCCAATTCTGTAACTTAAATAATAGGCAGCAACACTTTCTTCTATAATTACTTTAGCTTTGATATTTTGGGCCACTTCTTTTTTCGGGACAGAATCGGTAATATTCCATAAAAAGGGATATTCTTTCCTAAAAATGTTTACTCCGGATTTTTCAAGTTTGTTTTCTACAGTTATAAGGGCATTAGAAACTGCAATTTTTCTTTGTACTGTTAACCTTTTGTTGCTATTTAAAATACCTTGGTTTTTAGTCATAAGACTATCCGTTATTAGATATCTTTTTTTAAGATCTGCCAGTTCTTTGCCAAATTGTTTACGGCGAATAGAATCTTTAATAAGTCCCATCAAGGTTTTGTCTTTACGTAAATCAACAAATCTGGTTTTGAT
The DNA here is from genome assembly GCF_946478785.1 of uncultured Flavobacterium sp. The sequence goes on along the minus strand of NZ_CAMLDD010000002.1, from coordinate 174,700 downwards.
TTTTTCAAGATTTTTATTGCGTAAATTAATGGCGGTATTTTGTTCGTCGAGCTCATGTTCGATTTCTTTTAAAACAATTTGATACATTTGCTGATTGCGGACATTCGGATTTCCGCCTTTCAGGCTGGTCAAAATCAAATCAAGTTTGCTTTGTGTTCTTTTGATTTCGCCAAACAAGTGGTAAGTGTTTCCTTCGAAATCAGCATCGTTGTAGGCAGATTCCATTACTTCTCCGGCTTTTTCAATAGACATAAGATAATCACTATCGGTAGTCGTTTCTTCAAATAGTTTTGAACGGCTTTCTTTTTTTGTAGCGGCTGTTTGCGAGTAGGTGACTACTGCTAAAAATAACAAGGTCAATAAGGCTAAAGAACGAATAGAATATCTTTTTTGAATCATAATTAAATAAGGAATTTCGAGTGCCCAAATTTAATTTTTTTAAGATCGCTATGGGCTTATAACACGTTAAAATTTAGAGTGAAATTCGTTATAAAATTTTTAAATTTTTTAGGTTTAGAATTTAAAATAATAATCACTGAAATTAAATTTTAAATTTCAGTTTGCCAGCACGGTTCAGGATAGTCATGTTGTCTTGAAAACAGCTGCCCTAGCCCAGACAGGAACGGCATCCTTTGACTGCTTTCTTTAAGCAGGCAAAGATATAGTGGATGGCTGGATTAGCTCCTGAAAAGCAAAAGCCCCAGATTTCTCTGAAGCTATTTATTTTTAAAATGCAAGGCGCTATCTACCAATTAAAAGGCAAATACCAATTATTGACATTCATTAATTTAGAGCGTACTTCTTCTGCTTTGGTGTTTCCTTCGCTTTTTAGTTTTTGGTATATTTTTTCAGCTAGAAATGATGGGTCATTGCGACGTAAAGAAACACGTACCAGGTCTTCCCAGCGATTTCCTTCATATGCTAATTCTAATGCTGCTTCATCAATGATATTATTTTCAATAGAAATCAAAACATCTCCAACAATTGGAGCTCTTTGAAGTCTAGCGCGGCCACGAATACCGCCTCCACGGTGCCAGGTTGCTCTATACGACGGGAAATCGCCTTGACGGGCATCAAAATCATACGGAAATGCTTGTTTGGTTTGCATGATATCTGTTGCATCTCCTGTACTTGTATTATAGCCTTCAGGGGTATAGGCCTCTTTTATTCCAAAATTTAAAAGGGCATCAGCAATTTTGTGTTGATTATCTCTGTTGGCTGCTTCTGCATAGCGCAAATGTAATTTGGCAGCACGATATAAAAACCAATCACCATCTGTTTTGAACGTACTGGCAGCGGCTTCATATTTATAAATATATTTCATAATTACAGGTTCTCCGCCAACCATTTTATAAGTGAATTTTTGTCCACGCGCATCATAAGGAAAGCCATTGCTTTGTGTATTGCTTTGCCAAAGGTCCATTGCCCATTTAGATGGTTTTGCTAAATATTTTCCACCTGTTTTTGAAAAAATTTCAATAAATGGATTACCAGGTGCAAAATCACTATCAAAAGGCAATGACCAAATCCACTCTGTGTTCCATAATACATCTCTGTCTCTTCCAAAAATGGATCTCCATCCTTGTGTATTATTATCTACCAATGTTGTAGCGTCCTGTTCGTAATATCTTAAATAGCCAACTGCTAAATCATTATTCGTGATGACCTCAGCAAATTTTATTCTGTACATATCAACATCATTTCTGGGAGTTCCTGTTTCCATTACATTTTTGTAATGCATAGCCGCTTCCAGATAATTTCCTTTCCAAAGTTGTAAATCTCCTAATAGGCATTCTTTATTGATAAAAAACTTCTCTGTACTATAGCCGTCCACGATTACTAACAGACTGCTGGTTGAATCGTATAATTTTTTATACTTTAATGCTTCAGTAAACCTAACCAGTTCATCAAGAAGTTCATTAAAGGAGAGTCTTGGAAACTTATTAATATTCTTAACATCCTCAATATTTGCCAAAGGCTCTGTAATGTAGGGTACAGTGCCATACTGAATTCCTAATTGTAAATAAATCCAGGAACGGATACAGGCAACATCTGCATAACGCTGTTCATATTGCGATTGCGTAAATTTCTTTTCAGCCACCATAATGTCGAAATTTTTAAGGGCATCATTACAGTTTTGAATAACCAGATAGAAATCTTTTGGATTTACGTATGGATTACCTGCCGAAACATTTTGCTCTGAAAGTTCTTTTAGATAGGGGTCAGAATTATTTGTTGTTGTCATCAGATCTGCACGCATTTCATTCAGGATGACGTATTTCTTCGCAAGTCCCATAAATTTCCCATAAATCCCCATAACTGCTGCGTCTGCATCATATACATTGCGATACATTTGCTCTTCGGCAACTTTATCCTGAGGTTCTGCATCCAAATATTCCTCACAAGAGCTTAGGCTAAGTAATAGCACTGAGATCCATAACAAGGCTTTGGCTGACTTTTTTGTTTTTGTTGGTACTGTTGTTGTCATCGGTATGTTCTGTATGTTGTAAAAATAATTTTAAAGTCCTAAGCGCAATCCAAGCTGATAGTTTGTAAACTGAGGAACCAAGCCTATGTCTGCACCCTGGCCGAAAATAGAGGATGTAGCACTAAATTCAGGATCGTATCCAAGATATTTGGTAAAAGTGACCAAATTATTGGCAGTTGCATACAGCTGAATATATTTGACATGTTTACTGCCGCTCATTGGGATATTGTACCCTAGTACTAATGTTTTCAACCTTAAGTAAGAACCATCTTCAATCCACCTGTCTGAGAATTCTGCATTGCCCATTGGATCTCCCCAGGCTGCTTTTGGCATATCTGTCTGCTGTCCTTCGGCCCTCCATCGGTTTGCAACTGCTATACTTTGATTTTCGTATCCGCTCATTTTTTCAAGATCGTAGCGTACACCATTATAGAGATCATTGCCTACAGAGAAATTAAACAACGCTTGCAGGCTGAATCCTTTGTAGGTAAAATTGGTATTGAAACTTCCTATTACATCCGGATTTGGGTTGCCAATCACTACACGGTCCTTATCATCAATAACTTTATCTCCGTTAGTATCTGTAAAACGCATATCTCCACCGCTAAAAGGAACTAAGTTTCCATTTGTTAAGCGTCTTGACAATCCGGCAGCATTGGCTTCTGCAGTTGTACTGTATACACCGTTACTGTCCAATCCGTAAAATAAATTGGCATCATGGCCTACTGACGTTAAATAAGTTGCGCCTCCAAATTGTGTGAGAATATCACCACTTGGTAAATTTTGTACTTTATTTTTATAATGGCTCAGATTAACTCCAAAGTCGAAAATAAAATCGGTAGTATTAACAACACGGGCATTCAAAGCAAATTCCGTCCCAAATGTGCGCATTGCGCCACCGTTTGAAACTACATAATCAAATCCGCTTTCTGCACTGATTGTTTCATACGTAATCATGTTGGATGTTTTATTTGAATAATAATCAACAGAAACATTGATACGTTCTTTAAACAAACTTAAATCCAGTCCTACATTCTTTTTTAGAACCGTTTCCCATTGCAAATCAGGATTTCCAATATTACCGCGAACCAGACCCTGCATTCCAAGCAAATTTTGAGAAACATAATAGGTTTGAGCGGTATAATTGCCAATGTCGTCGTTTCCGCTTGTGCCAACGCCTACTCTAAGCTTCAGATAATCTATATCTTTTATGTCTTTCATGAAATTTTCTGAAGAAATTAACCAGGCACCAGAAATTGAAGTCATCAATGCATATTTACTTTTTCCTGTTGCTGCATCATCTCCAAAACGACTTGAACCATCTACAGCATAACTTGCTGTTAGAAAATATTTATTACGGAAATCATAACTCCCGTTAGCATACATATTCAGCCAATTCCACTCTCCTAATGCTCCTCCTATTACACGTAACAAATTGGATCCCGCTCCTACGCTTGTAAAATCATCGGTCGAAGAATTGTATCCTAAACCTAAATCACTTTCGGTTTTATTACTTTGAGCCCTGAATCCGAAACGTACATTTAAATTATGATCATCAGAAAAGTTTTTCATGTAACTGGCAAACGTATCCGTATAAAGTCCATTATAAATCTGTACTTCGCTTCCTGATTGGTTTTTTCCAATAGCAGTAGGCAAGATAAGATCTGCAACTCCTTCATCAGGAAGAAAAAATGATTCTCTCTCCTTATTGTAGCTCAAACCGGCTATTGAAGTAATATTCCATGCTTTGCTTAAAGCATAGTTGAATTTTAAGTTGCCGAAAAAACGATAGTTATTATTGGTAGCAAATCCATTGGTCAAAATAGCATTAGGGTTACTTACATTAAAGTCGTCTGTATCGGCAAGATTAGGAGAAGTTTCTCCGGCATCACTAACATCATTGTAGGTTAAAAAAGGCGATTTTGTTAGCGCTAAATATAACGGACTTGTTTTATAAGCCAAACCTTGGTTCCATTGATTTTGCTGGTTATTAATAAAAGAAAGATTGGCATCTACCGTTAATTTTTCTGTTAATTTCAGGGCAGCATTTAAACGAACGCTGTAACGTTTTGAATCCGTTCCTTTAATGACTCCCTGACTGTCGAGGTAACCAACAGATAAACCAAACTTTGCAATATCATCGCCACCACGAACTTTAAGGAAGTAATTTTGATTATAACTGGATTTAAAAACCTGATCCTGCCAATTGGTTTGGTTATGGTATTTGTAATATCCTGCAGAACCTACCTGATCATTCATATACGGTAAACCTGCCACTTCTTGTTGCGATAATCCACGAGTTGATTCTAACTGAGAGATGTGAGTACGATAGGCATCAGCACCCAGCAAAGGCAATTCATCCGGAGTTTGATTAACCCCTCCATACATCGTAAAATCAATTTTAGTTGATAGCTCGCTGGCGCGTGTAGTGGTAATATTTATCACTCCATTAGCACCTTTTGTTCCGTATAATGAAGTACCATCCTTGATAATAGTTACATCCTCAATATCTTTAACGTCGATATTGGTTAAGGGAGAAGAACTGTTGTTTTGTATGATTCCCGAACCGTAATCTTCATCATCATAAATCATTCCGTCTACAATAATTAACGGTCTGTTGCTTGCGTATAAAGAGTTGAAACCTCTTAAAGCCAGATAACTTCCTGCATTTGGTGCGCCAGAATTTCTGATACTGTTTAATCCTGTTGCCCTGCCCTGAAGAAATCCTGCTACAGATTCGGTTACAGAACTCGACCATTGGTCTTTTTCGAAGTCAACCACATTGGCAGCATTTGTGTTGTTATACTGCATGACATTTCCGGATGGTAAATTAGCAACCTGATAGGTAGTAGAGTAGTTGGTCTCATGTAAGAATATCTCTAAACCTGATTTTCTATTTTTTACCGGATATACTTTGGTTTGAAAATCCTGACCGCTAATAGTAAGAACTGCCCCTAAATTTGGTACCCCAATTTCGAAACTGCCGTCATCCTCTGTAATGGCCGCCGAAAATCCTTCGACAGCAATATTGATTCCTGATAAGCCTGTATTTGTTTTTGCGCTTTTAACAACACCTTGTACTAAAATTCCCTGTACTTTTTTCTGAGGAGCTGTTGCAGTTGAATCCTGAGCGTCCTGGGCATATAATTGCGCTTCAAGGCTACCAGCAAAAAAAAGGCTAACAAGGCAGGTTAGTTTTATAATTTTTAACATAATTAATTTTTTATAAAATATTAATTTTTAGGGACAGGAACGAATTTTAGATAATCAAGAGAAAGAGAATTATTTGATGTAGCATTGGCACCAATTAGAGCAATCATATCTATATTGCGTGACCTATCCAGTATAAATTCACCAATAAAAACTTCTTCGTAATGCTCAACAGCTACCTCCTTATAACCGAATGATTTGATTAGATCATAAAAAACAGTATTATTGTCCTCCTCTTTTTTAAATTTCCCATAAATTTGCAAATCCTGTTGAAAAACAGTAGTTTGCCTGTCATTTATAGCACGCCAATATACGTTGTACTTTGTACTATATAAGTCATGCGCTTCATAACTTAATGTAAATTTTGCTACACCTGGAGTTTGTACCATTATATCATTAAATAGTACATTATTAGGATCCTTTTTATCTCTGTAAAGTATCTTCTCACGAGTTCCGTTATAGAAAGAAGCATTATCTTCTCCTTGTATTATGGTAGGAACTAAACGTTTTGTAATATCAACGTCTACTTTTTTCATAATGTAAACAATCCCATTGCTTAATACAATTGGCTCTCCAACAATTTGTGTCTTGTCAACATCAACTTCAACACCAAATCGTGAAGTTAATTTTTCAGGCAGCTCCTCTTTTGCATACGCTTTTGGAAATGCCATGTCTCGTACTGTAAAATATTTTGAATAAATAGCAGTTGAATCAATAGCAGGATTAGATGTCTTAATCAAATAGGGTTTCATTTTGGTTACTTCAGTATCGAAACCATCATCTTCCATTAAGAAAAGCGTATAAGAATTCTTTTCGTTGTTAAGATTGTAAACATTATTTAAATACGAATTAGATAATGAATCAGCAAGAAAACCCGGAGCAGCAGTTGATTTGACGATGCTGTCATTTTTATAAATACTGAATTCTTTTAGGCTTAATAAATAATTACTCATTGCTGAGGTACTTGCTTGAGCATTAACATATTCCCAAATGTTCAATTTTGGAGCTTGTGCTTTATTAATGATATGATACACACCATTGGCTGCATAATGATCTGCAGTCACTATAGTGGCATCACCAATAATTTTGCTTCCTTTGAATGTTAGGTATTTATCGCTCAGCATCTGGATTCTTTCTTCATCCGTATTTCGTACCGATGAAAAAGAAGTTAATGCAATATGGTTTTCAACAAATTTCTTAAGCGCTTCAGGGTCATTCAATATAGTTGTACTAACCGCTTTTATGGCTTCATTTGTTGGTACAAAAACAGTGTATGTTTTAGAAGCTGCCAGTATTTTGTCATATCCTGTTTGAGTTAATAGTTTACCAAATTCAGCTGTTTCAGGTGTAGTACTAATGGCTTCATTTAAGGTCACATTTAAATTTCCATCACCATTATCCCCTTTATCATCCCACGGACTGGAACAAGAAGCCAATCCTATTGCGAGAATGACAAAAAAGAGTTTTTTATATTTTAATAAAGTCATTTTTACTTAATTAAGTTTGAAATTAGATTTTTTGATTTAACTCTTAGATTATTTGATCGGTGCAAAACCACTTCCACCAGAATTAAGCCTTGGAATCAGCTGATCCATATCTATCGGGCGAAACTCTGCCACATCAAACCAGGCCTGTGCTGAGAATGAAGATTGAGATTGCAGCGTTAACTTATGTCTTCCTGTAGTGGTAATATCGACTGTACCCACTAATCTGCAATTCATTTTGCTTGATGGGGGGTCAATATGACGCTTGTATCCCTGGGATTCTAAAACTCTGTCTTCTATATTGGTAAATTTATTCCCGTTTTCCAGCAGATTTATTTGTCTGGACATTTCTACCCCATCGACAAACACTTTTACAAGTCCTACTTTTGAGTCCTGCCCTCTGTAAGAAATCCATAGTTTGTATTTTCCTTTAATGATGACCGGGGTTGTAAAGGTGATGTTTTGACAATTTCCGTCTCTAAAACGAAATATTTCAAGACAGTCGCCATGCCAGCCAAAACCTACTGCACCTCCTCTGGCCGGATCTTTATAATAGGTAATAGCATCATTTCCATCCCAGGTAACATCTTTAAATAAAGCTTTTGCCAAAGATGTTTTAGGGGCTGCCCCAGGTATTCTAAAAACAGAGGTTAACTGTCTAAATTCATTTTGATCACAGAAATCGAAATAAACAGGAGCTGGCAGTCGTTTTTTGATAGCAAAGTTAGCTTCTGCAAAATGCAATACGCCGTTTGAAGCCGTAACATCACTCTTTTCCCTAACAATAGCGACCCCTTTTTCTAATACCCCATTAAAAACCTCTTCGTTTAGCAAAATCACATCCTTATCAAGTTTTGCACTGATAACTTCAAGAGGCGCTTTGGTTACCAGAGCCGGTGATAATGCTACGTCTGCCAAATATTGTAATTTTGGTAAAATGCGGTAACTCACAAATAAATTCAAACTGTCTGTTGGATTTGAGGGCTGATCCAAATGACTGTATTTTGCTTTTAATTCGTCTATATTATTAATACCAGCTGCCTTAAAAGCATCATTAGTCTGAGCTATAACAGTTAGATAACTATCGATATCATTTGTTGTATAATCAATAGGCTGATCGAGTACATCATACCATCCTGTAATTTTTAATGCTTCTGTAAACAAGGAGAGGCTTTCATCTTCTTCAATGGTTTTGGCCAACGTTTTATCAGCCACACGCAGTACTTCATCAATAATATGAATTACTCCATTTCCTACTTCAACATTAGACCTGAGTATACTTGCTGATTTATTGATTGTTGTACTGGATGTCCCGTTTTTATTTGTAGCTCCGGTTACTAAAAACTGGCCATATAAACTGGGAGTAGCAATTTTTCCATCTGTAAAAGACGTTGTGCTTATTTTTTGGTTTAAGATGTGAAGCTTAACAATATTCTGTAAATCTGCCAACGGAACATCTTTTAATGAATTGGCACCTTCATCCTTTAAAAATTCTTTTACCGCATCATTAGTGGGAAGAAATAAAGTATAAGTTCCATAAGTATTCATAAATGGAGCATAATTGGTAATCTCCAAAAGTTCTAAAAACATAGAATATTCCGGAGTATCTCTTAAATAATCGGTAATATTCAGCGTTTCATCTGTACTTTCCTTAATTTTTTGCTCAGTGCAATTTTGAAACACTAAAGCGGTCAAAAACACTAAAGTAAATCTCAAGAGGCTAGGTATTCTTAATAGTCTTTTCATGTCTTAATTTTTTATTTATAAAATGGATTTTGTACAAGTGCCTTATTCGTATAAAGTTCGTAGGTATTAATAGGCAAATAATGGCTGTTTGAGTCTTTTAGTTTTGCAATAATGGATTGCTGCTGATCGGCAGGGGCACTTAAAATAGCTCCGTCAATTAAAATATCCAATCGTTCGTAATTGTTTCTTCTGGCATTACGAAGCATATCGAACCAGCGTTTGCCTTCAAATGCAAGTTCGCGTGAACGCTCGGCTAATATATAATCTATAACTTCTCTTTTGTTGTCAGTACCAATATTCTCAGCAGTAAGTTCGATTGCCTCACGTTTTGATCGGATTTCTTCAATAATTGTCAGGGCTTCTGATCCTCTGTTTAATTCAGCAAGCGCTTCAGCCTGCATTAGTTTCACATCGGCATAGCGATATACAAACCAGTGGGTATCTGAATCCTGCAATTCTTTTCGGGTATCGTTATCTAAACCTATGTATTTGTAAATTTGATTGCTTCCGGCTATTAAAGAAGTACGATCACCCCGGATATCTTTATCATTTGGATTATCAAAGTCAACTCCAAATACATCTTCCAGAACACTGGCTGAAGCCAAAAACTGAGGTCTTTGAAAAAAGATACTGTTAAATGGTCCTAAATTGGTTTTAGTATATTGAAATTCAAAAATACTTTCAGTAGAATTTCCTTTGGCATAAACAGTATTAAACCAGGTATTGTTTGAAACCTGGATTAAATCAAACTTACCAGATTTAATTACTTTGTCTGCTGCATCAAAAGCTTCCTGAAAATTATCATTCCACAGATAAACATCTGCCTGCATCGCATTAATTGCGTAAACTGTAATGCGTCCCTTGTTTGATGCTACATCACCATAATCCTGCACAGCATATTCTTCTGCTAATTTAAGGTCTTTGATTACCTGTGCCAATACCTCTTTTTGAGGAGTAACAGGCAATTGAAAATTATCCTGGTCAGTAAGCGTTGCTGTTAATTTTAAAGGAACATCCTTAAAAGTACGGGTCAATGTAAAATACAAATAGGCTCTTATTGCCAAAGCTTCCGAAAGAAAATGATTTAGTTGAGTTTGAGTTAAAGTTGGATCCTTTTCCTTAACAGCAGGGGCAAGATCAATTATGGTGTTGCAATAATTGATGGTTCTGTAAAATATAGCCCAATTGGTCAAACCATTTGAAGCCATAATGTTGGAGTTCATAATGTCTCTTTGATCCTCTGTAACATTTGGACCTGCGGCAATCATATCACCTCTTAGTTCACCGTACATGAATAAATATTGAGAAATTGGTAAGTCACTTACCCCCGGAGGTGAATTTAACAAAGAAGAATATACACCTATAACAGCGGCCTGGATATCTTCTTTAGTATTCCAAAATTCTTCACGAATGATTCCATCCTGTGGTTTTAAATCTAAATAGTCATCGCAGGAAGTTGTAGAAACAAACGCAATGAAGATGGCTAGAATTGTTTTTATTTTAGTTTGCATAATTCAATTTTATTATTAGAAACGAACTGAAGCTCCTAGTGTAATACGTTTTGTGGGTGGAGTACTGGATTTATCGGCTGCGATGGCAAAAGGATCTCCGGATTTCATACTTACTTCAGGATCCTGACCTCTATAGTTTGTAAAAGTTATTAAGTTATCTGCCGTTATGTAACAGCTTAAGTCCCCAAGTCCTAACTTTTTTATTAAATTTTTACCAAAATTATAAGTAAAAGTCACGGAACGAAGACGGGCAAAAGAAGCATCTTCGACATAACGATCTGAACCTAACCAGTTATAACCCGCTCCATAAACTGCCCTTGGCATATCTGTTACATCGCCGGGATTGCGCCATCTGGATAAAACAGCTGTGCTTTGGTTGCTGTATCCATACATATTAGTAGCTTTCATATCAGCCTCATTTACAACTTCATAACCTATTCTGTAGGTAAAATAAAGCAATAGTCTGAATTGGTTATTAAAACTCACTGTAGGTCCAAAACCACCTGTGAATTTAGGATTACTGTTCCCTAAATACACTACATCACGGCTATCGATGTTTCCATCATTGTTGATATCTTCATAAATAGCATCTCCGGGCTGAAATACATAATCTGTAATTGGATAATTAAAACGCATAAACACTTCTTGTCCATTAGGGCCAATAATCGTATTTCCATTGGCATCTTTTGCTTTTGTTGCATTCAGGTCTGTATAAACGCCCTTAAAACGATATCCATAAAATGAACCAAAAGGATTATCAACCTGAAGGAAACGTTTATACTCTCCATTTCGGTCTGTATTTCCACTTTCACTTGGATAATATTCAGAGATTTCTTTAACCGTGTTTTCATTACTTGAAATATTGAAATTAAAATCAACTTTCCATTTGTCAGATTTTAGAGGCGTAGTGTTAAGTGCTATTTCGAATCCTCTGTTTTCCAATGTTCCTACGTTTTGATCAACTCTGTTGTAACCAGAGATACTGCTTAATTGAAGATCATCAAAAATCAAATCTTCAGTGATGTTTTTATACAAATCAACATCTATTGTCACACGGCTTTTAAACAATTGTAAGTTGAAACCTAAGTTGGTACCTTTTAATGTCTCCCAGCGTAAATTACTCAATTCAATATTAGAAGGAATAACTCCATTAAGGCCTAAATACTGCGTACTAAAGTTTGAATACGTATTGAAATAGGTATAGTCATTTTTTGGAGCTCTCCCGGATTGTCCGTAACTAGCCCTAATACTCAAATCATCAATAAAGGTTATGTTTTTCATGAAAGGTTCTCCTGAAACTCTCCAACGGCCAGATACAGAAGGAAAGTAGCCATACCTGTTTTCCGGACCGAATTTAGAACTTCCATCTACACGTACCCCTACATTAAGAATATATCGATCCAGTAGCCCGTATTGCGTGCTTATTAATGCACCAACTGTTCTGGCCTGACCATTATTAGTGTATAAAAATAAATCCGAATTTTGAGTTCTTGAAGGAACTGATGGATCAGTTAATACAGACGAAGCTGTGTTGGATGTCATTGACCGGTGAGTGGTATACATAAAATCATTGGTTTGCAATGATAATAATGTTTGTAAAGTTTGTTTCTCTCCGATATTTGGCGTGAAAATAAAGTTCGTTTTGGTTACAATATTAGATTCATCACTATCAGCATCAGAGGCTCTGTTTACAGAAGTTTCAGTAAAAGGACGCCCTGTTGCATTTTGTGGTAAAAATGATTTAGTTTTTGTGCTTTTATAATCAAATTGCAAATCAAAAGTCGATATGAATATTTTAGGTATAATATCCACATTCACATTAAAATGGGGAGTTATACGGTCCTGAACCTGATCATTCATGGCAAATTCAGCCATTGCCAGCGGATTATAAGTTCCTGAATAATTGCCCTGAACATTGAAAGCTGGCGAAAAATAATTTGGCGTAAGATTTCCCATTTCATCATATTCATAAAGACTCATATTTGGCATTTTAACGAAAGCAACACCGCGCAACTTGTCACCATCCTTATCGTCAAAACTATTTACATAGTTACGCAGCGTCTTAGTATGAGTATAAGCGATATCAGTTCTAAACCTAATGCGGTCAGAAACGATATAATCCAAATTTAATCTGGCGTTTAACCTTTCCAGACCAGTTCCTACAGTTACCCCTTTTTGCTTATAATAACCAACAGAGCTAAAATATCTGGCTTTTTCTCCCCCTCCCTGTAACGAAAGGTTGTGTTCATGTGCTATACCTGTTTGTGAAATAGCGCCTACCCAGTCTGTATTTTGACCGTAATTCTTAAAATTGTAAACATCAAGAGGGTCATATTGAAATTCTTTAACAAGCCAGGTATTCAAAGGGACTCCGTCTCTGTTCATAAATTCTTCAGGAATCAGCTGAGAATACTGATCTCCAGTTAACATCGGAATAGTAGAAGGCAATTTAGAAAAAGTTGATTTATACGTATAGGCAATTTTAGGAGAACTCACACCCCCACGTTTAGTAGTAATTAATAGAACCCCACTTGCTGCACGTGATCCCCACATAGCGGTAGCAGCAGCATCTTTTAAAACGGTGATGCTTTCAATATCAGTTGGAGCGATATTCAATAAAGCAGAATAACTTTCAGAATCTGCTGTACCAAAGTTAAAATCATCGGGAACAGATGTTTCGTATGGCATTCCGTCGACTACAATTAAAGGATCTGAAGACCCTGAAATAGAAGAAGTTCCCCTGATTCTGATCTGCATTCCTGCTCCGGGATCTCCACTGGTAGAGGTAATATCAACACCTGCCAGACGTCCTTGTAAGGCCTCATCGATAGTAGGAGCTTGGGTATAAGCTAAGTCTGCTGCATTTATCGTAACAGCACTGGTAGTCCTGTTTCTGTCATCAATTTTCAATAAACCATTATCAGACCTTTTTGTGCTTTTTACAACCACTTCTGTAAGTGATTCTACAGTAGAAACAAGTGCAATTTTAATGGATTCACGGCCTTTAATGTCAATGCGTTGAGACTTATATCCTATTGTAGAAATAATTAATTTGTTATTTGGATCTTTAACCCGTATGGCAAAATTTCCATCGATATCAGTGATTGCCCCTGAAACGGTACGATTTTCAGAATCCTGTTCTGCAATTGTTGCTCCTGGAATACTTAGCTTATCGCTTGAGTCAATAACCTGGCCACGAACTAAAAAGGTTTTATTTCCTTGTTGTGCCAAAGCTGGAAAAGCAGCCATTATAAATAAGGCAAAAGCAAAACTGTAAAATATATTTGTAATTTTTTGTCTCATTTTATTGTTGATATGTAAGATAGTTATCTACTAAATGTATCAAGGATCTGTCTGCCAGGTTGTTGCTTTGTGAAGGTATATAGTGAGCCCAGTTCATATACGAATCCCTGAAAGATAAATTCCCGGGAGTACTCTGAACCAGTACATATATTTTTTCTCCAAAATCATCTTTTCTTTGAGTTTCAAATTCTCCCGTTGTCAATCCGTCATCTGAGGCTATTTTATTTACTAAAATGTGGGCACGAATAAAGTTTACAACCATTTCCTTTTCGTTTTGAGTTTGAAGACTTTGTAAAACAGATCCAGGCAAAACTTTTTTTGATACTGCCTTTGCAATTGCAGCGTTATTAGGAATTATAAAAGTGTAAGATGTTCCTAAATCGACTCCCTGGATTTTACCTGTAACAGGATCATATATAGTTGAATTTTTAAGATAATCAAAAAAGGCTAGGTATTCAGAATTAGGTTGTTCAGATAAGCGTTTTATTTTTAAACCCTGCATTTCCTCACTGTATTGAAGTAAATTATCAACATAATAAGTTCTTCCGTTCTGCTGGTCTTCGTGACCAATAATTCCAACTGGAACGCCAGTCACTTCATTTCCGGCAGCATATAATTTATTGTTGTTCCATTTGATATATTCTCCCGGAAGATCGAGATCCCCTGTTCGAATAATTCCGGAACCCGACAAATCATTTAATTCTCCGTTTGGAGTTAATACAATTCCATTATACAGAATACGCAATAAGCGGGCACGGGCAATAGCACTAGTAGCAGATGATCCTCCAACTGCGGGGTTAACATACGTCCATAATGATAGGGTAGAGTTATACCCAAACCCCATCTCTGCAAGTTTAGCATCCGATGGTAAAAACAGGGTATATCTTGTATTGATATTACTGATCATTTCCTTTAGGCCGGATCCATCATTCATTAATCTGGTAGCCATAGTAAACTTTGGATCTAAATAAGCCGAAGTATAGACACTGTAAAACAAATTCGATTTTTGAATTTTATTACTGCCATAAAAGAAACCATTGCTCAGGATTTTAGCGTCAATAATATCACTATTAAAATCAAATCTTAAGTTCTCATTCAAAGCATTGCTGTTGCTCGGTCCTTTTGATGGCCAAACAGCATTTTGAACCATGTGGGCATTAATAAAATCCCGAAAAATGTATTGTGGAAGCACATTAAGATCAGGATAATTTTTAAGCAGTACATCATCAATAAATTTTTGTAAAACTCCATCTTCCGGAACTATCATGGTATACAAATCGCTTTGCCCATCATTGTCAGCTTGTTTTAAATAATTCTCATTATTAGGCGAGAAAGACAAAAGAGGGTCATAATGTTTAATATAAACATTGTCTGATTTTCCTGTAAAATTGCGGTAGGCATTTGTAGCATCCTGACTAAAAGTATAAGTGGCAAGACCATAATTTTCCAGTAAATCACGGAACTTACTGTAATCAGTGTTTTGCTCTAAATATTGATCCAGGGTCAGCAAAGGAAGATTTACCTTATTGACCTCATGGATAATTCCATTCTCTGCAACAATGTCAGCTTCGGTTACTTTTGAATCAAAAACATTAAATCCACTATATTCAGCACTAGGATAGAAATAATTAAAGTCGGCAGCACTTAAACTCTTTGCAGTAAAATACGCATCAGTAAAATAAGTGATGTATTTATTGTTATTATCTCCGGGAAGATAACCACCATTACGATTAGAACCCATAATCACTTTAGATTCGCCTTTAATTGTTTTAGTTACGAATCCATCATAATAGGCAGTTCTTCTTCTAAAAGCATTATCAACTACCCAGCCAGTCTGAGATTGGTAGTCAGACATCTGTTCTTCTCTAAAAGCATTGTATACAAGAGCATATCGAACAATTTTTGCAGCAGTCTCAGCATCAACCTTGTTTACATCAGAAAACCCTTGTTCCTGAAAATATTTCGTAAAAGCTTCATCATTTGGCGCCACCATTGTCCAATAACCGGCTTTCCCTAAAATATCCTTATATCCTGCTTTTTCAATTAAAACCAGAAGATTTTTAAAATTGCCACGCGCTTCCAGTTGCTGGTAAATTGGAGGCTCCAAAGAGTCAGGTCGCTCATAGTAATCATCATAGGCATCCTTGCTGCAGCTGGACAGAAAGACTAAAAATGAAAAGACAAGTAAATGGTGTATTTTTTTCTTCATTCTCGTTTAATTTATATAATTGAAAAGGCTAATTATTTTTAACTTTTTTTTTGTAATTACCATATTTCAAACCTAATGGGTTCTATTGCTAATTCTATCCTGCACTATCCTGTTTTTTTTGATATGTGTTTTTTTACATCGAATTAAATATTAATACGATAATCTAATTGTTAATATTTTAAAAATGTGAAATCCTTAGTGTTTGTAAGGGTTTGTCTTTTTGTTTTTTTTAACATTCTCAGGAAAGGCTACTCAGAAAGAAAAGTTTTTTTTACAAATTCATTTTGGATTTTAAATAAAAAAAATAATTTTTAAAGTATAAACGCGATTGTTTTTAAAGAATATTCGCACTTGTTATTTGCTTGTGCAGGGTTTAAAGTGCCAGTTTTAAAGGAGTTATGGAAAAATAATTACTTTTCAATTAAACAGAACGGCTTATTTATAAAAACCATCTCAGATTATATTTTCCGAGGTAGTTTTTTATTAATACAAGTATTCTAAAAATATTCTTTAAAAATTTTGAATACTAAAACGATTTAGTATATTTGCGTCCTTATTGTTGTTTTTTGACAATAAGCGAAGCAATTCTAAAACTTATTTATTAATTGTTTTTTTTATAGTTAAATTTTTGATATCTAATCAATATCAAATAAGGAAAAGTAGATAAATCGTATCAATACATTATTTAAGTGTTTATTTCTCTGCAATGGGAAGACAGGATTGAAGAGAAGCCAGGCGCATGGTGTACATCAAAATAAACCGAACATGCTGTTTTACAGAATATGATTTTAATAATCTACAAATTACTTTTATGAAATGTAAAAATTTTCTAAACCATAACGGGGTTACACTTGATGATTAACATTCTTTTGATTAGCATAGGATGTTAAAGGTAAAAAATGAATATATGTAAGAGAATAGTATTGTTTTTTGACAATATAGTATCGGATGGTAAATCTGTTTCTTTTTAGGTTTGAATATTATTTTCAGTCTAAAAGCAGGTCAGTCCAAATAAGAATTTGAATAATAAAGAGATAATAAATTGGAAACAATTGATTATAAATCAAAATAATTTAAAAGTTTAAAGAAATGTCAATAACAATAGGTGTAGATATAGGAGGTAGCCATATCAGCAGCGCAGCTGTAAACAACGATAATTTTAAAATAATTCCAGAAACATATTTTAGTGGACCTGTAGACAGTAAAGCTTCAAAAGACGAAATAATTCAAAAATGGGCAGCAATAATCAACCAAACGATTAAAGCGCTTCAGGACACATTGAAGCTTTCTTCAGATGAAACGATAGGGATTGCTTTTTCTATGCCGGGTCCATTTCAATATCAAACCGGAATAGCTATGTTTGAAGGAAATGACAAATATGAATCGTTATACAATGTGTCAGTTTCAGAGGAGCTTCTAAGATATTTAAGTACGAAAGATGTTAGTTTTAGATTTTTGAATGATGCAACCTGTTTTGGAGTTGGAGGAGCGCTTAAACAAGAATCTACAAGTAATAACAGAGTCGTTGCAATTACTTTAGGAACCGGTTTTGGAGCTGCTTTTTTAGATAACAAACTGCCAGTGACACAAGGAAACAATGTACCGGAGAATGGCTGTTTGTGGGATAAGCAGTTTGAAGACAGTATAGCAGATAATTATTTCTCAACAAGATGGTTTTTAACGCAATACGAGAATGTTAACGGCGAAAAATTAAAAGATGGAGTGAAAGAAATCGCCAGTATTGAAAACGATTCAACAAAAAAAATATTTGATGACTTTGCAAATAATTTAAGTACTTTTTTAACACCTTATATTATTGATTTTGATGCAGATTTATTAGTAATTGGTGGAAATATTGCAAAATCATATCGCTTGTTTTTGCCTAAACTGCAGGAGAATTTTAAAAATAAAAATATTGACTTATCCATTAGTATTATTGAAAATACTGAAGAAACAAGTGTTTTAGGATCAAGCTATCTTTTTAATGAGGTTTTTTGGGAAAAAATAAAAGCAGAACTGCCTTCTTTTTAGATTGTTAAATTAATTTATTACAAAAAGTATACATCATGAATATAGAAATTTCAAATCAGGATAGTAAAGCAACGGTGTTTGAAAAAATTAGAAGTGAAATCGAAAAATATAATTTTAATATTATAAACGAAGACCAAACCAGACCCTGGGGAGGCTTTTTTGTAATTGATGAGGAACAGGCAAGTGATTTTATTGCTAAGTTCTTTTCGCACTTAAGACTTGATGAGGTGCAAATTACTAATAAGTTAAGTCCTAAAATATTAGTGGTAGCCCCGGAAAAAAGGCTATCGTGGCAGTACCATTTTAGAAGATCAGAGATCTGGAAGGTTGTTGAAGGCCCGGTTGGAGTAAAAATAAGTGATACTGATATTGAAGGAGAGTTGAAAACATTAAAAGACGGTGATTTTATTCAAATGGATAAAGGGGAACGTCACCGATTAATTGGTTTGGATTCATGGGGTATTGTTGCAGAAATCTGGCAGCATACAGATCAAAATAATCCTTCTGATGAAGACGATATTGTTCGTCTTCAGGATGATTTTGGACGTTAAAACAAGTTTGTTTTTAAGAAGAATTAATAGAAAACCAATAAGGATTTTTGATAAATGTTTAAATTACAAAAAATTAGAATTTAACAGTGAACCATAACTTTACTATATTTGAACCAAATTGTAAATTTAAATTTAAAATGATTCTTAAATGAAAAAAAAACCTGTTTCTATTAGAAATATAGCCGACGAACTCAAAATATCAGTTACAACGGTATCTTTTGTCTTAAATGGGAAAGCAAAAGAAAAGCACATTTCTAAAGAACTTACAAAAAAGGTTTTAGATTATGCAAAATTAATAAACTACAGGCCAAACCAAATTGCACAAAGCCTGCGTACCGGAAAATCAAAAATTTTGGTTTTTATGGTTGAAGATATTTCCAATAATTTCTTTTCTAAATTAGCCCGTATTTTTGAAGATATTGCTTACGATAAAGGATATAAAGTTATATTCTGCAGTAATGAAAATGATGATGAGAAATCTAAAGAACTCATTAGCTTATTCAATTTCCGTCAGGTTGACGGGTTTGTTATTGTACCTTCTCCAGGTTTAAAAGATACTATTGAAGATTTAATAAAAGACAATATACCGGTCATATTATTAGACCGGTTTTTTGAAGGATTAGATTGCAATAGTGTTGTTGTAAATAACGAAAAAGCTTCCTTTGATGCAACTCAGCATTTAATAGACAATGGTTTTAAAAATATTGGTTTTATCACTATTGCCCCAGATCAGACTCAGATGCAGGGCCGTCTTTCGGGATATTTAAAGGCAATAAATAAAAATGGCTTAAAATCACATACACTTGAAATTCCTTATAATGAAGTATATAAAGGAAAAGGCAAAGAACATATAAAGAATTTCTTTGATGCCGGGACAGATTTAGATGCTGTATTTTTTGCAACAAATTATTTAACGCAAACCGGACTGGAAATTTTTAAGGAAAATAAACCATCTTTAATAAACGATCTTGGCATTATATCATTTGATGATAATGATATGTATAAAATTTACAGCCCGACTATTACATCAGTTTCTCAGCCTCTAAATGATATAAGTACTAAATTAATGGAAATTATGCTACCTCTTTTGAAGAAAAAAGATGTAACAGATACAATTCATAAAGTTATGGTTAATGCCGAACTTATTATTCGGGAATCATCATTAGCTAAATAATATGTTTTAAAAATCTTTATTCTTTTTTTAGAACTATCCTCTAATCTGATTGTCAATGCTAAAATTGACAATCAGATTTTTTTTATATACCATTTACAGACAGGAATCAGGGGTTAGATAGTAATTTCGTAGCCAGACGGTATTAAATTTCTTTCGTAATTTATAACGTTTTCGCTCGATTTCATTGAATTATACTCAAATTATTACTCCATTTTAACGCATGCTTTATAAAATTAACATAAAATTTATATTTAGTAAAAAAAGTTTTGTTTTACTAAAACGTTTTAGTATGTTTGCTATGAATTAGTTTGCTCATTACTTGTTTAGCTTTTGATTTTAGGATTTACCGGAATCTTTTAACCTTCAAAAGAAGCTTTATTATTTAATGGCTGTACTTTTTTAATGATAGTTTTTTCAATTTTTTTAAAAGCTGTTATCTGAAAAGTTAAATATTAATTTAATTAAAACTAACCTAAAATTTTTATGATGAAACAATCAAATTGCAGAAAGAAAAGAATGCTTCTCATGCGTTTCTTTCTTACGAGTATTCTCTTTTTTGGCGGATACCTTTATTCGACCGCCCAAAATCAAAAAACGCAAGTTACCGGAATTATTACCTCAAAATCAGACAACTTATCACTTCCCGGAGTATCCGTTGTTGATGTAAGTGATCCAAGAAATGGAGTTAATGCTGATTTTGATGGGCGTTATTCCATAACTGTAAATAGCAGCACTACAACTTTACGATTTACGATGTTGGGGTATAAAACTGTCGAAGTAAAAGTAAATAACCAGAAATCTATAAATGTCTCAATGGACTTAGAGGTTTCAAGTTTAGATGAAGTTGTTGTGATTGGGTACGGAACCCAAAAGAAAAGAAAAGTTATTGGTGCCATAGATCAGGTTAATAGCGGTGCTTTTGAAGGCAGGCCAAATGTTAATGCAACTCAGGCATTACAGGGAAAAGCTCCCAGTTTAATAATTCAACAGACGAATTCTGAACCTGGAGCCGGATTAAATATTAATATTAGAGGAATCAGTACGATAGGTGATAATAGTCCTTTAATTGTAATTGACGGCTTTGTTGGAGGAGATATTAATGCCTTGAATCCCGCTGACATTGAAAGTGTATCTGTATTAAAAGACGCGGGTAGTGCCGCAATTTACGGATCACGAGCAAATAACGGAGTGGTGCTTATCACTACAAAAAAAGGAAGTAAAGGAAAGCCAATGAGTGTGCAATATAATAGCCTTGTAGGATATAATAATCCATTTTACTTTACCAAACCTGTTCATGGGTATGAAAACGCAATGTTAAGAAATGAAGCGGCATATAATTCAGGAGAAACAAGTGCTGTATTTACAGCTGATAAAATTGCAGAATTGAAAGCGAAAGGTGATACGGAATGGTTTGCAGAAGAGATTGTAAAACCAGCGCTTCAATTAAATCAGAACGTCTCTGTTTCAGGAGGAAGTGAACATTCAACTTATCACGTATCTTTAGGATATCTGAATCAGGGAAGTAATTTTGTTGGTCCCACAAAAGGAATGGAGAGATATAATTTCAGAATAAATCTTACCAATGAATTTGGCAAATTTAAATTGACCTCTAATTTAGCTTATTCAAAGCAAAAAATTTCAGATCACTCTTCGGGCACCAGTACATTAATGGTCGATGCTTTCAGGGTTCCTTTATATTACACTCAGAAAGACGAAGAGGGAAATTACCTTACGAACGATGTATTGCAGCAATTTAACTCTTTAGGTATTTTAGAGCAGGGTGGTTTTAGAAAATATGATAATGATGATGTCTTTGGAGCATTTAATGCTGAATATAAATTAACAAGCTTTCTCAAAGTAAAAGGTGTTTTTGGAGGACGTATATGGAACGGAAGTATGTACAGCAGAACAAAAGAAGTAAATTTTCTTCCTCAGGGAATTTATGGTGCTGACAGAGATACAAGAGATGAAACCAGAAAAAGCCTCGACTTAAATACACAATTTATGCTGGAGTTTACCAAAACTTTTGCAGGCGTTCATAATGTTGGTGCTTTAATTGGTTATTCCAATGAAAATCATTCAGACCGTGGAATTGGTATCTACAGGAAATTTACAGATCCTGATTTAGGAACTCCAATAAGCGAAACAATAATAAGTGAAGATTCGTATAACTCAAATGGGAGTTCTGGGAGAAATAGTTTAAATTCTGTTTTTGGACGTGCTACTTATGATTATAATGATAAATATTTTGCCGAAGTCAGTTTTAGATATGATGGTTCTTCAAAATTCCATGAAGATAACAGATGGGGCTTCTTTCCTTCAGCTACTTTAGGTTATGCATTATCAAAAGAGGACTTCATGGAAGGGTATAGAGATAATGTTGGTAACCTTAAAATTAAATCATCCTATGGTGTATTAGGAAATCAGAACGTGCCTAATTTTCAATACCACACCACCTTTTTTACTTTCCAAAATGCTTATGGATTTAATAATAGTGGGGTAAGTGGCACTGGATATAACTTTGCTAATCCAGATATTCAATGGGAATCTGCGGCAACGTTTAATATTGGTTTGGAAGCTGATTTCTTTAAGGGAGATTTGAGCGTATCTTTTGATTACTTTGATAAAGTAACTAGGGATATTCTTCTTCAGCCACAAGTTCCGGGTGTATTCGGGACAGATCTTCCAGATTTTAATGCTGGAGAATTAGGAAATAAAGGATGGGAAATAAGTGCTACCTACAGACACAAAGGAAAACTTTTCAATCATAGCCTGACTGTTAATTTAGGGGATTCAAAAAACAAGATTTTGTATTTTGGAGGAAAAGAAAGGTTAACAGGAGTAGAAGAGTTGCAGGTATTGCTTAGAGAAGGACTACCTTATAATTCTTATGTTGGATTACAGAGAGATGGCTATTTCCAGAATGTAGAAGAAATCCAGGGAGCGGCCGTTCCTGATGGTATTACGGTGCAGCCGGGTGATAACCGTTATGTAGACGCTAATAAGGATGGTAAAATTGATGATAATGATAAATTTGTATTCGGAAATCCTTTTCCAAGATATACATATGGAGCAACTTATAACGTAGATTTCAAGAACTTTGATCTTAGTGTGTTTATTCAGGGTGTAGGTAAAAGAACCATGATGATCAGAGGAGAACTTGTTGAGCCATTTCATTATAACTACGGAATGACAATGTACACCCATCAACTGGATTATTGGACACCTCAAAATCCGGATGCAAGATATCCGCGTTTGGCAAACAATGGTACGCAGTCAAATACAAATAACTTTAGAAGAGGTTCAGACATGTATTTGTATGATGGTGCTTATGCCAGACTTAAAAACGTACAGTTGGGTTATTCATTAACAGGGGATGCCGCTGAAAGCATAGGTATCAGCAAATGTCGTTTGTATATTACCGGCCAAAACCTGCTTACATTATCTAAAGTGAAGTTTGTTGATCCGGAACTTTCAGAGTTCGATAACAGATTGTCTACTTCAGGAGCTAACAGTGGAAGGGCATATCCAACGCAGGCTTATTACGGAATGGGTATTGATATTAGCTTTTAAAAAAAATGAAAATGAAAAATATACTTAAACAAATAAAATTCGTACCGGTTTTATGTTTACTATTTGTAAGCTGTGAAGACCTGGATCTTACGCCTGAAAATCAATTTACAGATTCTAATTATTGGGAAAGTGTAGATAGGGCTCAAACATTTCTTAATACCGCTTATTCGCAAATGCAAAGCAGCCAGTATTTCTTTTATAATGAAGCACTATCTGATAATGCTGTAAACGGGCGTGGAGACAATGCCGGAGCAGCCTCTATTGGTGCTGGAATATATGATACCTCTTTGGGCAGGCTTAAAGAAGAGTGGAACAATAGATATGCGGGCATTAAAACATGTAATATATTAATAGAAAATATAAATCGTATACCTGACGCTGACCCTGCAATAATTGCAAGAATGAGTGCTGAAGCACGCTTTTTAAGAGCATTCCAGCATTTTCAGTTAACTACATGGTTTGGAGATATTCCTCTTGTTAAAAAGGATCCGTCCCTTGAAGAAGCAACAACAATTAGGAGAACTCCTCATGCAGAAGTGGTTGAGTTTATATTGGATGAACTTGATGCAATTATTCCGGTATTGCCAAAAAACACTCAATTAGCAGAGACTGAAAGGGGAAGAATCACTATGGGAGCTGCCGCTGCTTTAAAAGCAAGAGTACTTTTATATGAAAGCAGATGGGAAGAAGTAATTCAGACTACAGACCAGTTCATGGCAATGACGTATGGACAATACAGCCTTTTTCCATCGTACGAAGGTTTGTTTGAGGCAAAGAATGAATACAATAGTGAAGATATTTTGAGTTTGCAATATGTTCCTATAGATAGAATGTGGGGAGAATTTTTTGATATGGCACCATTATCTGCAGGAGCAAGGTTAAATGCATTGGCACCAACTCAGGAGTTGGTAGACAGTTACATAATGCTAAACGGAAAAAAAATTAATGAAATGGGTTCTAATTACAATGAAAATAATCCATACGTAAATAGAGATCCAAGACTGACAGCTACTGTTGTCTACGATCAGTATCAATGGAAAGAAGCTGATGGAAGTACACGGACAATTAATATTAAACCGGGAACAGCACCAGGTAATCCTGATGAATTTGTACAAGGATCATCAGCAACTTCAACGGGATATTATACACGTAAATATTATGATTCACAGCACTTAACTTCATTACAGTCCGGATTAAATTTGATGCTTTTTCGTTATGCTGACATTTTATTGATGTATGCCGAAGCTAAAAATGAATTAGGCCAAATGAACAGTACTGTTTGGGATCAGACCATTAAGGCTTTAAGAATGCGTGCAGGCTTTACAGATGCGGCAGCGTTAACATTTAACAGCTCATTGGGGCAAACTGAACTTCAGGAAATCATAAGAAACGAACGCCGTACAGAATTTGGTATGGAAGGTCTTAGAATATTTGATATCAGAAGATGGAAAATAGCAGAGGACGTATTAAATGGTTATGCACACGGAGCAAAATTTGGTGTATCATCGATAGACAACGGCTATTTAAGAGTCAACTTAAGGACTTTTGACCCGGATAAACATTATTTGTGGCCTGTACCAAGAGACGAACGCTTGATTAACACAAATTTATCTCAAAATCCAAATTGGTAATTCTAATTAAACCTAAAAAATTATAAAGATGAAAAATATATATTCAAAACTATTAATAATTGTATGTGCAATATTTCTTGTAAGTTGTGAAAACGACGATACAATGAGTCACACAAACGTAAGTGCTGTTAAAACACTTTATTCACCAGAAAATAATAAGTTTTTTGATCTTAATGCACAAGGTGGTTCTGCTGTTTTTGAGTGGGAAGGTGCTAAAGCAGAAGACAATGGAGTAGTCCTGTATGATGTGGTTTTTGACCGTGAAGATGGGGATTTTTCTAATCCTGTTTATATCATGCCATCTGATGGTAACGGATTCCAAAAAACATTAGATCTTTCTTTTACAGATTTGAACAAAATTGCAAAATTAGCTGGCATAGAATCGGAAACTCTTGGTAAACTAAAATGGACTGTTTATTCTTCAAAAGGAATAAATGTTCAAAAATCTACAGTTTCAAATGTAATTGAGGTATTAACACCAAGCGGATTTCCAGCTCCTGACCAGTTATTCATTACAGGAACAGCCTCTGAAAATGATGAAGCTGTTGCAAATGCACAAGCTTTCAAAAAAGTGGGTGCCAATGAATTTGAGATTTATACTAAGCTAAAAGCAGGAAGCTATAAATTTATTACCAGAAAAAATGGTGCTCCTGAAGTTTTTTATATTAACGAAGGTAAGTTAAAACAAGATGGTGAAACTACCTATACAGGAGATAGTAAAGTGTATAAAATCAAAGTTAATTTTAGTGACGGTTCAACAACTATGACAGAAATTAAAAAGGTAGAACTGTGGTTTCCACCTCTAAGCCAATATCTTTTTGAATACACCTATGCAGGTGGAGGTATCTGGAAAGCTGAAAATAAACTTATCGTGTTTAAACAGGAATCATGGGGTAGGGACGAACGTTACAAATTTAAATTTACTGTTGCAAATGGTGCTACAACTAGCGAACAATGGTATGGAAGTGTAAATGGCGACAATAACAGGCCAGATGCTAATACTCCGGCTTCATTTTGGTACATGGTTCCGGTAAGCAATGATGTTTGGGCTAACAGTTTCAAATTTTCCGGAGCAGTAGATAACAAAAATGTAAATGCAGAAATTAATTTTAGTGCTGCGGTACCTGCATATACTCATAGTTTTAAAGTTTTGTAAATAACCATGACGCCTCTTGAGGGTTCTCTTTGAGAGGCGTTATTTAAAGAATTATAATATGAAAAAAATATTTTCAAAAAGGTATAACATCCTATTGCTTAGTGTATTTGGATTAGCAGCCTTAACTGCTTCATGCGATGATGATCCAATTCCGTTGCGGGATCCTAATACTTCAGTTGATCAGGAATATGATTATACCTGGGCACAGACTGCCGACTCATTACAGCTTTCTACATACAATAATTTTCTAGGTTCTAACGGTACATTTGTGGAGAATAATACAGGGAACAGCACTTTTCATTATTGGCCTAATGCCCATGCTCTTGATGTGCTTGTAGATGGCTTTTTAAGGACAGGTGATGAAAATTATAAGACTAAAATGAAGGCTCTTGTACAGGGTATTAAAGTAAAAAACGGCAATAATACTTATAACAATGTTTTTAACGATGATATGATTTGGCTGGCCCTTTCTACTCTTCGTGCCTATGATGCAACAAAAGATCAGGAGTACAAAGACGTAGCCGATTATTTGTGGGGAAGAATAAAATTAAGCTGGAGCGATGATGTTTTTGGAGGCGGTATCACGTGGAAACAAGATACACCAAAACAAAAAAATGCAGTATCTAATGCACCCGCAGCAATTGTTGCCATGAGACTTTATGATATTGACAAAAAACCGGAAGATTTAGAATGGGCAAAGAAAATTTATGCATGGCAAAAGAACAATCTTGTTGACCCTGTTACAGGGGCTGTTTGGGATAATATATCAGAAGAAAATGGCGTAATTAAAACCAATAAAGACTGGGTATTTACGTACAATATGGGAACCTGGATAGGCATCGGATTACGATTGTATAAAGAAACTAATGATCAGTCTTATCTTAATGATGCTGTAAAAACCGGAAGAAACGTTTTAGTCAATCCGAAATTACTTTCAGAAGGGCTTCTTAGAGATGAGGGTCAGGGAGATGGAGGTTTATTCAAAGGTATTTTGGTACGTTATTTTACAGAGCTGATCCAACATCCTACCATCAATGCTACAGATAAGGAAAAGTTTGCAAATTTTTTGAAATTTAATGCGCAGACATTTTATAAAAAAGGAATTGTGAGACCAACTATGTTTTCTGGCAGTAATTGGAAAGCTGCTCCTGCAGCCGGTACAAATACAGATCTTACAACGCAGTTAAGCGGTGTAATGCTTATCGAAGCAGCTGCAAAACTTGATAAAGAGGGATATTTTGATTAATTAAAGAGTGTTTGGTTTGTGTTAGTAATTTTTGTAATACCTGAAGGAAATGAGCAGCCTTCAGGTTTTATAATATTTGTCTTGCCGGCACCAAAATAGTACTATAAAGACATCTCATTTTAAATGGTTGCCAGAATTTCAAAAATAAAAATATCATAATGAAAAATACTTTAACAATTATACTTTTCTTTTTTGCAGGCTTTGCAGGTATCGCGCAATGGAAACCGCAGGGAGATAAAATAAAAACAAAATGGGCAGAACAGGTTCATCCAAATCATACGCTGGCTGAATATCCAAGACCAATAATGGAAAGGAATCAATGGAAAAACCTTAATGGCTTATGGAATTATTCAATACAGCCCGTTGGACAAACAGCGCCAAAAGGATACGATGGAAAAATACTCGTTCCTTTTGCTGTTGAATCAAGCCTTTCGGGAGTAATGAAATCTGTTGGTTCAGAAAAAGAGGTTTGGTATGAAACCAATTTCACAGTAGACAGTAACTGGAAAAATAAAGATATTTTATTGCATTTTGGTGCAGTGGACTGGAAGACAGAAGTATGGATTAACAATATAAAAATTGGAACGCATACCGGAGGATATACGCCTTTCAGCTTTAATATTACGCCATTCCTGAATGGCAAATCTCAAAAATTGGTTGTTAAAGTTTGGGACCCCACAAATGACGGACCGCAGCCAAGAGGAAAACAGGTTAAAAATCCGGAATCAATCTGGTATACACCGGTTACCGGAATCTGGCAAACAGTCTGGCTGGAACCGGTAAGTAAAAAACATATTACCAATTTAAAGACAACTCCGGATATTGATCGTAATACAATTAATATAGTAACAGATATTGAAGGAAGTACAGATGGAGATATCGCAGAAATTACTGTTTTCGATGGCACAAAAGCAATTGCTTCTGAAAAAGCCGTTGCAGGTCAGTCCCTTGATATTGTTTTGAATAATCCAAAATTGTGGTCACCTGATTCTCCATTTTTATATGATATTAAAGTTAGGCTGATCAGCAAAGACAAAATTGTTGATGAGGTAAAAAGTTATTTTGCGATGCGCAAGATTTCTTCAAAAAGAGATGATAATGGTATTGTCAGAATGCAGTTGAATAATAAAGACTGCTTTCAGTTTGGACCGCTTGATCAGGGATGGTGGCCTGACGGATTGTACACAGCTCCAACAGATGAAGCATTAAAATATGACATTGTCAGAACAAAAGAATTAGGTTTTAACATGATTCGCAAACATGTAAAAGTAGAACCGGCAAGATGGTATACACATTGTGATAAAATAGGTATTTTAGTATGGCAGGATATGCCTAACGGAGATGCAGGCCCAATATGGCAAATGCATAACTATTTTGATGGAAACGAATTAAAAAGAACGGCACAATCTGAGGAAATTTACAGAAAAGAATGGAAAGAAATCATGGATTATCTATATTCTTATCCAAGTATTGTGGTCTGGGTGCCGTTTAATGAAGCATGGGGACAGTTTAAAACGGTTGAAATTACAGAGTGGACTAAGAATCATGATCCAGGCAGATTAGTAAATTCTTCAAGTGGAGGAAATCATTTTCAGACAGGAGATATGTTAGATATCCACCATTACCCGGGACCTGAATTAAAATTGTATGATGCCCAAAGAATCACGGTTTTGGGAGAATACGGGGGAATAGGCCTTCCGGTAGCGGGTCATTTGTGGCAAACGGATAAGAATTGGGGTTACACACAGTTCAAGAATACTGATGAGACTACAGCTAAATACAAAGAATACGCTGACAAGTTAATTGAGTTGGCTAAAGTTGGTTTTTCAGCAGCGGTATATACACAGACAACTGATGTTGAAGGAGAAGTAAATGGTTTTATGACTTACGATCGTAAGGTAGATAAAATGAATTTTTCTGAAGTAAACAAGATAAATAAAGAAGTAATTAATTCTATTAAATAAGTAAGTTTTGATAAAAAGTAAATACACCTTTCTCTTAGTACTTTTTGCCTTTATTGCAGTTAGCGCACAAAATACGCAAGTCATTACACCACAACAGCCTGTTGATTGGGTAAATCCTTTAATGGGAACCGATTCTGATTACGGTATTTCAAACGGAAATACCTATCCAGTGATTGCAATGCCATGGGGAATGAATTTCTGGACGCCACAAACAGGTAATATGGGCGATGGATGGGCCTATACCTATAAGTCAAACCGAATTAAAGGTTTCAAACAAACACACCAGCCTTCTCCATGGATGAATGATTACGGTCAGTTTTCCATAATGCCGGTTACCGGAGAATTGAAATTTAAGGAAGAAGACAGGCAAAGCTGGTTTTCACACAAAGCAGAAACCGTTACGCCTTATTATTACAGTGTTTACCTGGCAGACCATAACGTAACGACAGAAATAACTCCAACAGAAAGAGCTGCAAGATTTAGATTTACTTTTCCGGAAACAGATAAAGCGTATGTTGTTGTTGATGCTTTTGACAAAGGATCTTACGTAAAAATCATTCCATCAAAAAGAAAAATTATTGGTTATACAACTAAAAACAGCGGAGGAGCTCCCCTGAATTTCAAAAACTATTTTGTAATTGTTTTTGACAAGGATTTTGAGGTAAATTCCACTTTTAACGGAGCTATTTTAGGAAACGCTTTAGAAATGAATGCAGATCATGCAGGAGCTGTAATAGGTTTTAAAACAAAAGCCGGAGAAAAGGTAAATGCTCAGGTAGCATCATCATTTATAAGCCATGAACAGGCTGAAATAAATCTGAAAGAAATTGGGAAAGATGATTTTGATGCCCTGAAGGAAAAAGGAAAAGAAATCTGGAACAAAGAACTAAGCAGAATAACTGTAGAAGGCGGTACAACAGACCAAATAGGAACCTTTTATTCCTGTCTCTACAGATCACTACTTTTTCCGAGAAAGTTTTATGAATTTGACAAAAAGAAAAATGTCGTTCATTACAGTCCTTATAACGGAAAAGTTTTGCCGGGCTACATGTTTGCTGACACAGGATTTTGGGACACTTTTAGAGCTTTATATCCTTTTTTAAATTTGATGTATCCGGAACTGAATACACAAATGCAGGAAGGACTTTCGAATGCATACAACGAAAGCGGCTGGCTGCCGGAATGGTCAAGTCCGGGATTAAGGGATATCATGGTCGGAAATAATTCGGCATCTGTTGTTGCCGAAGCATATTTAAAAAGCGGAAAAGTAAAAAATTATGATATTGAAAATCTCTACAAAGCCGTAATTCATGGTGCTAATAATGCCGGTCCGTTAAAAGCAGTTGGGCGTGCAGGAGTTGATTTTTATAACACTTTAGGATATGTTCCTCATGATGTTGTGAATGAAAGCGCTGCGAGAACACTAGAATATGCATACGATGATTTTGCAATTTATCAATTAGCGAAAGCCCTGAATAAGCCACAGTCAGAAATTGATCTATATAAAAAACGCAGTTTAAATTACAAGAACCTTTTTGACCCCAAATATAATTTAATGCATCCCAAGAATAAGGACGGTAAATTCATGGAACCTTTTGATCCTTTTCAGTGGTTCAATGGATTTACCGAGGGTAACAGCTGGCATTATTCCTGGTCGGTTTTTCATGATGTACAAGGTTTAGTAGATTTAATGGGCGGCAATCAGGTGTTTAACTCTCAATTGGACAAGGTTTTTTCCTTACCGCCAGTTTTTGCTACAAAAGATTTTAAAGATGGCGTGATCCACGAAATGAGAGAAATGCAGATTGCCAATATGGGACAATATGCACACGGAAATCAGCCTATTCAGCATATGATCTATCTTTATAATTATGCAGGAGAACCCTGGAAAGCACAACATTGGGTACGCGAAACCATGAACAGGATGTACCATGCAACACCGGATGGGTATTGCGGAGATGAGGATAACGGACAAACATCAGCCTGGTATGTTTTCTCTTCATTAGGATTTTATCCGGTTACGCCAGCCTCAGATCAATATGTCATAGGTGCTCCATTATTCAAAAAAGCAACCATTCAGCTTGAAAATGGTAAAAAAATAGAGATCAACGCTGACGCAAACAGCGATCAATATAGATATATCAAAGAAATGAAATTGAACGGAGAAAAATATACCAGGAATTGGCTCAGCCACTCCGAGCTTATGAATGGCGCAACATTAGATTTTGATATGTCATCAACACCAAATCTTAAGAGAGGCATCAATAAAGAAGATGCTCCTTACTCACTAACAAATGAATAACAAAAGGTTTCTGCCTGTATAATTTAAAAAATACCACGATGCAAAGAAGAAAATTTATCCAGAACACTGTTTTATTTAGCAGTTTAGCCCTTATCGATCCTATGGAAATAATAGCCGGTACAAAAGCAATCATTGATTTTCCGGTTGTGAGAGTTGCAAAAGACAAGAGAAATTTTGAAAGTGAATTTATAGAAAAGACAATTGCAGAATTTCAAAAGAACGTAAAAGACAAAGAATTAGGATGGCTGTTCAATAACTGTTTTCCTAATACGCTTGATACAACGGTAACCTATTCTCAAAAAAATGGCAGACCAGATACCTATGTTATTACAGGTGATATCGATGCGATGTGGCTAAGAGACAGTTCTGCACAGGTCTGGCCTTACATGGCATTTGCAGCTAAAGATTCAAAATTAAAAAATCTGATTGCCGGTGTTATAAACAGACAGACTGAATACATTTTAAAGGATCCGTATGCGAATGCATTTTATAATGATCCGAACAAAAAAGGAGAATGGACAACAGATCATACAGATATGAAACCCGGAGTTCACGAAAGAAAATACGAAATAGATTCACTTTGTTACCCAATCAGATTGGCTTTTAATTACTGGAAAAATACCGGAGATATTGCACCATTTGATGAAAATTGGGTAAAAGCAATCAAAGAAACACTTAAAGTTTTCAGAGATCAACAGCAAAAAGACGGTACAAATCCATATACTTTTCAAAGAACGACCCAGTTTGCTACTGATACAAGGCCATTAAAAGGATATGGATATCCTGTGAAACCAGTTGGCCTGGTTTGCTCGGCGTTCAGGCCAAGTGACGATGCAACGGTTTTTTCTTTCCTTATTCCATCTAACTTTTTTATTGTAGCCAGTATGAATCAGGCCGCAGAAATGCTGGAAACCATAAAAAAAGATACAGCCACAGCAAAAGAATTAAGAGCTTTAGGAAGTGAAGTTGAAAAAGCTATTAAAGAACATGCAGTGGTTAAACATCCTAAATACGGAGATATTTTTGCATTTGAAGTAGATGGTTTTGGAGGTCATTTGCTAATGGATGATTCCAATGTACCAAGTTTATTGAGTTTGCCTTATTTAGATGCAATAGATATGAATGATCCAACGTATCAAAACACCAGAAAATTTATTCTTTCAGAGGATAATCCTTTTTTCTTTAAAGGAAAAGTGGCTGAAGGGGTTGGAGGACCACACGTAGGAATGGATATGATCTGGCCAATGTCACTTGTTATGAGAGCTTATACCACTTCTGATCAAAAGGAAATAAAAGAATGTATCAGAATGCTTAAAGCATCTCATGGCGATACTGGTTTCATGCACGAAGCATTCCATAAAGACGACGCCAAAAACTTTACGAGATCCTGGTTTGCCTGGACCAATACTTTGTTTGGTGAGTTGTTATGGGATACCTATAAAAAGAATCCAAAATTGCTTCAGCTATAGTTTTTAACCGTTTTTAATTTTTTGTAAAATGATAAAATTTCACAAGAATATAGTTCTTGCAGTCCTTTCTATGTCCATTTTTAGCCTTAATGTAGCGGCTCAAAAATCCGGCGGAGGTCTTGCAAAAGGAAAATATACAGCATTGGTAAATCCGTTTATTGGGACAGCGCCATTGCTGGATACCAAAATAATTGGATACACTCCGCCAGCTGATATGCGTGTGTGGGCAGGATTGGTTTTCCCGGGATCCTCTGTACCGAATGCAATGGTACAGTTAAGTCCGATGACAAAATACAGATCGGGCGCAGGATACGAGTATGAAGATACTGAGATTTTAGGATTCACACATACGAATAAAGGACATTGGAATCTTTGCCATATTCCGCTTTTGCCCGTTTCTGGCGGTGCAACTTTCCCGTACAAATCGTCTTTCAGTCATGACCAGGAAAAAGCAAGTCCGGCTTACTATGAAGTTTATTTAAAGGATTATGATGTACAGGTAAAACTAACTTCAACCTTGCGTTGCGGTGTACATGAATATACTTTTAAAAACAACAAAGGAAGAAAAGTGCTTTTTGATCTCGGAAAAGCGAATAACCGTGTAGATGACTGGCAAATCAAACAGGAAGGTTCTAATGCGGTCAGCGGTTTTCAAAGAACCGGCGGAGAAAAAATATACTTTTATGCGACTTTGAGCAGTCCGATTGAAAAACTGGACACTAAAGATATTGCTAAAAGCGGTGGTTACACCTTAGTAAATATTAAAGACGGCGATTCGAAACCCGTTACGGTTAAAATTGCCTTATCGTTTGTCAGTGTACAAAATGCAGCTGAAAATCTGAAAGCTGAAGTAGGGAATAAAAACCTCACGAAAGTTTTTGAAGAGGGAAGTACAGAGTGGGAAAAACTGCTTTCCAAAATTCAGGTAAAAGGTGGCAACGACCAGCAGAATGTAATGTTTTACAGTATGTTGTACCGCTCATTTTTATGGCCTGCTTTACGAAGCGATGTAAATGGCCAGTTTACCGATGAAGCTAGGAAAGTACGAAAAGAGAATTATCATTATTATACACTGCCTTCATTGTGGGATGATTACCGAAATAAACTGGTTCTGCTAAGTATTTTTTCTCCTGATGTTACCGGCGATATTATTAGCTCCATGATAAACGAAGGAGAAATTAAAGGTTTTATGCCCACATTCTTCCACGGAGATCACGCTGCGCCCTATATCGCAGGTTCTTATATGCGTGGAATCAGAAATTATGATGTAAAAAAAGCATACGAGTTATTATTGAACAACGCGTACAAAGAAGGCGGAACAAGACCTCACATTGCAGAATATATTGCAAAGGGATATGTGCCGGAACAAGACATTAAAGATCCCAAAATAGAAACCAAAGGTAATGCCGGCGTTACTAAAACTTTGGAATATGCTTACGATGATCACGCACTTTCGT
Organism: uncultured Flavobacterium sp.; assembly: GCF_946478785.1. The sequence continues at coordinate 140,195 of NZ_CAMLDD010000002.1, read as the reverse complement.
TATTAGCCAAGGAACTGAATGATACCGAGCATTATAATGATTTGGTTAAACGTTCTAAAAATTATGCAAACGTATTTGACAAATCAACCACTTTTATGAGAGGAAAACTTGCCGATGGAAAATGGGTTACGCCTTTTAATCCTGAATTTCCGTACTATGAATACATGTACAGGGAAGCCAATGCGTGGAATGTATCTTTTTATGTGCCCCATGATATGCCCGGATTGGTTAATCTTTATGGCGGCAACAAACCTTTTGAAGCCAAATTGGATGAGTTGTTTACAAAACCATGGAACCCAAATTATATTGCCTGGAATATTTCCGGATTTATTGGACAGTATTGTCATGGAAATCAGCCAGCTCATGAGGCGCCATTTTCCTATTATTTTGTAAATAAACCTGAAAAATCTCAAAAAAGAATCGACGAAATAGTAGAGACCATGTACGGAATTGGTCCTGAAAAGCTTGCCCTGAGCGGCATGGATGATGCGGGTGAAATGTCTTCCTGGTATGTGTTTGCCGCACTGGGACTTTACCCGCTATCTCCTGCTGATCCGGAATATATTGTTACAGTTCCTATTTTTAAGGAAGTAGCATGGACAACGCCCGCAGGGAAAAAAGTAACAATTAAGAATCCGAATGGTAAGAGAAATTTAGAAGCTATTAAAGTAAATGGTTCCAAAATTGACGGTTATTTTATTACACACGATTTGTTTAAAAATGGTGGAGAAATACAAGTAATGACCAAATAAATCATAATAAATAAAACAGCGTCCCGTTTAATGGGGCGCTATTCATATAAAACGATTTTACATGAAACCTATAAAATTATTAGCTTGCTTATTGTTTCTGTTCGGTTATAATTCCTATTCGCAAAAAACAAACTTTGAACTGGCATCGCCAAATGGAGAAATAAAAATACAGATCAATTTAGCCGATAAAATCTATTATTCGATTCTGGCAGAAAAGGAGTCGTTAGCCTCAAAAAATCAATTGGGCTTAATGCTGAAAAACGAAACTTTAGGCGTGAATCCTAAATTGTCAGGCAGCAAAACAGGCAAAGTAGATGAAGTTATAAAACCTGTTGTTCCTCTTAAATTTTCAACGGTTGCCAATACTTATAATTATTTGCTTTTGCATTTTAAAGGAAGTTATTCAGTTGAATTTCGTGCTTTTGATGATGGTGTCGCGTACCGTTTTATTACTTCCCAAAAAGGGGATATTGAAGTTATAAACGAGGATTTTTTGGTTAATTTTTCGGATGATTATTTTCTTCATTTACAACAGGCAGGAGGTTTTAAAACCGCTTACGAAGAAGAATATTCACATATTAATCTAAAAGACTGGAGACCTTGCGATAAGATGTCGACACTTCCAATCTTAGTTAATTCTAAAAAGAAATACAAGATCTTAATTAGCGAATCTGATTTATCCGATTATCCGGCAATGTTTGTAAAAGGAACAGGACACGGCGTTGTATCGACATTTCCAAAAGTACCTTTAGATTTTGGTCCTGACGGAGACCGAAGCCTTAAAATTTTAAAAGAAGCTGCTTATATTGCAAAAACAACAGGAACAAGAAGTTTTCCATGGCGGTATTTTGTCATAACTAAAAATGACAAACAGCTTATTGAAAATACTATGACATTAAAGTTGGCACCAAAAAGCGAGGTTAAAGATCCTTCATGGATAAAGCCCGGACAAGCCAGTTGGGAATGGTGGAATGGTGCGACGCCCTATGGACCCGATGTGAATTTTGTGTCAGGCTATAATTTAAATACCTATAAATATTTTATTGATTTTGCTTCAAAATTTGGTATTAAATACATCATTATGGACGAAGGCTGGGCTAATAGTACAACAGATCCTTATTCGCCTAATCCTGATGTAGATGTTCAGGAACTGATTCGTTACGGTAAAGAAAAAAAGGTTGAAATTGTACTATGGCTTACCTGGCTTACGGTCGATAAAAACATGGAACTTTTTAAAACCTTTAAAGATTGGGGTGTAGCCGGTGTAAAAATTGACTTTATGGATCGCAGTGATCAGGTAATGGTTAATTATTATGAAAAAGTAGTTAAGGAAGCAGCAAAACATCAAATACTAGTAGATTTTCATGGCGCGTTTAAACCGGCAGGTCTCGAGTATAAATATCCAAATTTAATCTCTTATGAAGGGGTGAGGGGAATGGAACAAATGGGAGGCTGCAGGCCTGATAACAGTTTGTATTTACCTTTTATGCGTAATGCCGTGGGGCCTATGGATTATACTCCGGGAGCGATGATCAGCATGCAGCCGGAAGTTTACAGATCTGAAAGACCTAACGCTGCCAGTATTGGTACAAGAGCATATCAGCTTGCTTTGTTTGTTGTTTTTGAAAGCGGTCTGCAGATGCTTGCAGATAATCCAACACTTTATTATCGTGAAAAAGAATGTACCGAATTTATAACCTCGGTTCCTACAACATGGGATGAAACCATAGCTTTAGAAGCCAAAACCGGAGAATACGCCATAGTAGCCAAAAGAAAGGGATCTAAATGGTTTATTGGAGGAATTACCAATAATGCAGAAAAAGAAAGGATTTTTAAACTAGATCTAAGCTTTTTAAAGTCGGGACAATCATATAAAGTAATTTCATTTGAAGACGGAATCAATGCAGGATATCAGGCAATGGATTATAGAAAAAAGACTTATAATATAAAAAGTAATGATGCTATTGAAGTAAAAATGGTCAGAAATGGCGGCTGGGCTGCAGTTTTAGAAGAAATTTAAGACCAGATATTATACAAAAAAGAGGCATCCGATGTGCCTCTTTTGTATAGAGTAATAATAATTTAGGTTACTCTTTGTCGTATAAATCACTTTTCTCTTCGTCACTAATATTAGTGTCATTTTTATTTGTGATTTGTTCTTCATTCGGGATATTTTCTGATTTCTGATTTTTGTTGGTTTCGAAATCGCTTTTTGGATGTTTAAGATCTTCAATAAACTCTTCCTGATATTGATACGGATCTTCATCCCTTGCATAATTGTCATTATCGACAATGGTATTTTGATCTATGTAATCAGGATCGCTTTCTCCAAATTCTGTTCTGCTTTCTTTGTTAATATCCTCTGGAGAAAGATTTTCGCTTTGGACATCATTACCATCAATAAGTGTATTTTGATCAATAATATCCGGATCTGTTTGACCATATTCGTGGTTAATTGGCTTTTCCATAATATTGTTGTTTTAATTATTTATTAGTTCTTGCTATTGTACATTACAAATTTATTATAAGCGTCCTCAAATTCATTACAGAAAAATTAGTTATAGTTCCATAATTAATAGGTGTGGGACTTTTTTTGAAGTCAGGGCACAACAATTTTATATATGTATAATGACTAGTCGTTTTACTAAATTTAAAATTTTCAGATTTTCATTTTTTTGTCAATTAATTTAATAAATACTATATGAATAAAATACTTATGTGGTCTATTACGGCTGCCTTAGCAGGCTTCTTGTTTGGATTTGATACCGTTGTAATTTCCGGTGCCGATAAGAAATTACAGGAATTATGGCATACTTCAGATGTTTTTCATGGATCTGTAGTAATGGCAATGGCGTTATGGGGAACTGTATTGGGAGCCATTTTTGGAGGTATTCCAACCAATGTTTTAGGCAGAAAAAAAACACTGATTTGGATTGGAGTTCTATTTTTAGGATCTGCAATTGGTTCGGCTTTTGCAAATGGGCCGTGGACTTTTGCATTCTTTCGCTTTTTGGGCGGATTAGGAATTGGAGCATCAACTATTGCGGCACCCGCCTATGTTTCTGAAATTGCTCCTGCAAAAGACAGGGGAAGATTAGTTTCACTTTATCAGTTTAATATTGTCTTAGGAATTTTGATTGCCTTTCTGTCTAATTATTTGTTGAGAGATGTGGGTGAAAATGCATGGCGATGGATGGTTGGTATCATGGCTTTTCCGGCATTTTTTTACACCATTATTGTTTTTACTATTCCGGAAAGTCCAAGGTGGCTGCTATCAAAATCAAGAATTGCAGAGGCTAAGGTTATTTTACAGAAAATTGATCCTAAAGCCAAAATCGAAGATTTAATGCAGGAAATGCATATCGGCAAAAATGAAAATGAAGCTATAAAAGGTGAAACAATATTTTTAAAGAAATACAGGTTTCCCTTAATATTGGCTTTTTTAATAGCACTGTTTAATCAGTTTTCAGGTATAAATGCTTTTTTATACTATGCTCCCAGGATTTTTGCCGAGGCAGGATTAGAAGAAAGCGCAGCACTTATGAGCAGTGTAGGGATTGGGATTACGAATCTGGTATTTACTCTTTTTGGAGTTTTTTTAATTGATATCTTAGGAAGAAAAGTATTGATGTTTATCGGATCTATCGGTTATATTATTTCACTTGGACTTGTATCAATTGCTTTTTTCTTAAAATGGCAGGGCATGCAGGTTCCCATCTTTCTGTTTTTGTTTATTGCTTCGCATGCAATAGGGCAGGGCGCAGTTATTTGGGTTTTTATTTCTGAAATTTTCCCCAATCACTTAAGAGCAGGCGGTCAGGCACTTGGCTCGTCAACACATTGGGTTTTGGCAGCTATAATTCCATCGATGATTCCTTTTTTATTTTCGACAATTGGTGCCGGAGTAGTGTTTTTCATTTTTACTGTTATGATGGTATTTCAATTGCTTTTCGTAATTTTTATGATGCCCGAAACTAAAGGAAAATCTCTCGAAGAACTTCAGGAAACAATTTTTAAAAGTTAACAACCGAATCACTTTGATTCTTAGATCTGCAATCTTAATAGTTTTATGGGAATCTAAGAATAATTTATTCTTATTTAATTGTTATTAATATGTTGATAAATAATGCTTTACAGAGTATTTATGCTGATTGTTTTTAGAATAATTCATAGTATATTTGAATTAATTAACGGCTTATTAATTTAAAAATTTTCACTATGGATAAAGCTATAAAACTAAAAGTTCGTAAGGAGTTAAATGGTCAGCAACAGTTGAATATCATTAGATTGAAGGGAAGTTTAATTTCTAAAGGGTATACAGAAATAATACATATTCTGGATCAGGATGATGAGTTTCATATTAATTCATTCGAAACATCCTTAGAATCTACTAATGAAGTGCAGGAATATATTACCGCTTTTATTAATAAAGAAAATCTAACTGATACGATAACATTTTACAAATAATTTTAGTTTAGCTTTTGAAATTACAATCAGAGCAAAAAAATTTAGGTATTCAATTATAAAAAATTATGGAAAACAAAGTGCCCGATATTCGAGCACTTTTTTGTTTTTACTAACATCACTAGAATTTAATAAAAAAGGTTGTTTTTTGTAGTTACTATATTCAGTTTAGCTAACCCATAAAAAAGTTCAGGAACTGGCAGAGCACAGATGAACAGGGACTACTGAGAAATAATTGAGGTAAAATGTTTGAAAAAGCTTGAGCTGATTAACCGCTATTTTCCAAGTATATAATTTTAGTAGAGAAAAGAAATATTAAAATAAAGGCGTAAATTAATTATACAATTTGTATAATTAATTTGTATATTTGTATGACGAATCGATTCAAATAATGAATGTAAAAATATTAAAAATTGAAGGAAATACATTAGTTGATGCTAAAATTTCAAATGCAAAATTATTGAAAGTAAGCCTTCCTTCTGTAGTTGATGGATGGAGATTTGATTTCCCTAAGCATTTAAAGAAAAAGAACTTTGAAACTTATGTTTTGGTTTCTGAGGAAACTTCTGAAAGAATTGAAGGCTGTCTATCATTTGAAATGAGAGATAAAGTTGAGCCTTATATGGCTTTTATTGAAGTAGCACCTCATAATGTTGGTACAGTAAAAGAATATGATAATGTTGCAGGTTGTTTAATTGCTTTTGCCTGCAGGCTGAGTTTTATGAATGGTGAAGATCATTTTCAAGGTTGGTTAGCTTTTGATGTTTTAGAAGAAAGTATAGAAGATGAAACTAAATTAATGAAAGTGTATTCAACAAAATATAATGCCGTACGATTAGGAGATAGTACGACTATGCTTATTCCTCCTGAAGGAGGGCAAAAATTAATAACCGAGTTTTTAGATTAATTAATATGAAAAATAAAGAAATTAAATTTGAAGATATTTGGAATGACAAGAAGAGAGAAGATGTTAAGCAAGCTATTTTATTGCATTCTTCTAAACAATCCAAAGAAAGAATATTAACAAATCAATTGCTTTCTATTCAGTATAAATTAGAAGATTATATTCAGAACGAAAGAGATGATATTGAAGTTTTAAAGGTACTTGATTTTGTTAAAATGTATTTGAAAGTCCTTAAATTAACTAAAAAGCAACTAGCAACTTATTTTGGTATGGAAGATAGTAATCTTCATAAATATTTAACTGGAGTAAGAAAACTTAATGCAGAGTTAGTTTTAAAGTTAAGTTGTTTTTCTCACACTAAACCTGAATATTGGTATAGAGTTCAAATAAAGAATGAGCTGATCGAATTAAATAAGGAAAAGAAAAATGTTGAGAAGTATAAAAAATACGATTACCGTAATTTAGTCGAAGCAGTATAAGCTTTAATACCGATAGCGCAGATTTGTAATCTGTGCCCGCAAAGAGAATAAATTAAACTCAAAAAACAGGCAATTTTGCCTGTTTTTTGAGTTTAAAACACATATACTCCTTAAGTTAGACAAAAAAAAGCAAGCAATGCTATTTATACGTCCTCATTATTACAATTTTTATGGTTATCTAAATATCAGATTTCCCATATACTGTCCCCAAATGATCTTCCATTATAAAATAAGGATCCTCGGTGCGGGTGTATGATCTAATTTGGATAAGATTTGTTTTACTCATCATTCTTAACATCTGTCGGCGTTCGCATAGTATCACTTTACCGTCTTCAATACGCTGGCCTGCTGTAAATGAACTGCGTCCATGAGCGCATAAATGGTTGTTTACAAAAACAAGATCGCCTTCATCAGGAATATATTCGGTGTAAATTAATGGTTTTGCTTCATTCCAGAATTGCTTTAAGTTTGACAATGCTTCTTCTTTTTGACCTGCATTCTCATTAAAAATTTGTTCGGCTGCATCAAATCGAATAAAAGGCATTTCTTTATTTCCATAAAGCAAGGGTACCCTTGTTTGGTTTTTTGTGGCTTCTTCTCCAAAATTGGCATCCTTTGGGCAAGTATAAATAGGCTCAAAGAGTTTTTCTAAAGTTGAATTTATTTTGCCATGTGACCGAATTGAATACAAAGAAGAAGGTACTTTTTCTTCATTTCTTAGATAGAGAAAACTTAAAAAATCGGCCTGATTTAGTAAAAAAGCATCTTCTGTATGAACATATAAATCCGTTTTTGACCCAGATCCAGTTTGTGTCATACTCATACTTTCGTCAGGAATAATTGGATGCAGTAATCCTCCGCCTTTTCGTTGCGCATAATACTGAACTGGTTTTGATGGTACTGCCCCGTGTAATAGTGAACAGATAAAACCATATTTATTTAGTTTACTATGATCCGCTTGCTGCCAATTTTTTGGGGTAGGACCAAGAGCATCCTGATTTACATCTACCAGACCCCTAAACACAACTGCCCCGTATTGTTCTGAGCTAAAATCTGAACCAAACTTGCATAAAATTTTTGATATCCTGTCAGGAAGCAGCTGATAGGCATGTAAATGCAAGTCTGCCAGGTACTCTTTATTTTCATAAGTATCAAAAGATTTTTCCAACAAATCGCAAAAGTTCATTATGATATTTCTTTCTCTGTTAGTCACCTGTATGATTAACGGTTTTCGGGGTGGCGAATAAGTCGTTTCAGTATACAATTCAGTTAAAGAAAGCTCCGGATAAGGCAAATTAAGGGTTTGAATTTCCATTTTTTAAAATTTTGGTAATGTTAATAAATTAAAAATTATTTGTCCTAAAAACCACTTTGTAAGTAGTTGATATTTAATTGTTTATAAAATATTTTAATATTTTTACGAATTTTCTTAGCTTATTTAAACTAATGTCTTTAAGTTTGTTTTAATTTAGATTTAATAAGAATAGACAGCCAAAGTTATTTTAATTTAATCTAAATAACAATAAAAAAGTGATTTTTATTTAAAAAAAATATTCAATATTCTTTTTTTAAATGAATGGTATCTTGTTGTATTTAAGCGTTTTATATGGAGTTTATGGCTTTTTATAAATCATTTATTGCTTGATTTTATTTTCAAAATGAAATCACAAATTCAATAAAAAGGCTTTGAAAAATATGTAAAGACGCAATTTTAATTTACAAAGTATATTACTATTAAAATTATATCCACAATACAATATGAAAAACAAAATATCTCAAAATATAAGAAATCGGAGAAGTATATATGCTGATGAGTTTTCTAAGCAAAATATTCCCGACGATTTATTAAATGAAATTTTAATTAATGCGACTTATGCACCTACACATAAAATGACAGAACCCTGGAGATTTATTGTTTTTAAGGATAGTTATTTAAAAAAGTTAGGACTGTTTCTGGCGGAATACTACAAGGATTTTTATTTTAAAAATTATGCTGAAGATGACGCAACAGAAAAATACAACCTGCTTAAAAAGTACCCTCTAAATTCCGCCTGTGTAATTGGAGTAGTGATGGTTCGAAACCTTAAAATAAACTTGCCGGAATGGGAGGAAGTAGCTGCAGTTTCTTCGGCAGTCCAGAATATTGCACTCACTTGTACAGCCTTTGATATTGGAAGTTACTGGAGTACATCTGCAGGTGCGATTGATTATGTAAAGCAATTCGATCTGTCAGATAATGAAAAATCACTCGGGTTGATTTATGTTGGATATTATCCCGAAGATATCGAACCATCAAAAAAGAAACGAACCCCTATTTCTAATAAAGTAACTTATTTTAAATAAACCTCCATTTTAAAATTAATAATTATGCAAAACCTATTAGACAATGATCAGGATGTCTTAATCGAAAGCTCCAGCGACAATTTTTATCAGGATATTTTTCATGAAAAATCCGAGGCCGAATATACAAACGCAATAGCCTTGGTACAGAAACGTGTTTCCGGTTTTCTGGAAAACACTAAAATCCCCTTTAGCGGCATTATGCCCGAAGAAATAAAAAATAAAGTAGAAGCTGTAAACTTAGATTTGCCTCTGAAGAGTTATGAAAGACTTTGGGATGAAATAGATGAGCTGTATGTAAATCATGCAACGGCTTTTCATTTACCGGAATATATAGCGCATTTAAACTGCCCTGTAGTTATTCCTGCTTTAGCTGCCGATGTGTTGATAAGCGCTATTAATTCATCGCAGGATACATATGATCAAAGTGCCGGCGGAACATTTATAGAACGAAAATTGATCGCCTGGACAGGGCAGCAGATTGGTTATCGTGAAGATTGTGATGGCATTTTTACAGCCGGCGGTTCGCAAAGTAACCTTATGGGACTGCTTCTGGCAAGAGATTATTTTGCTTTAAAATACCTGAATTGGAATATCAAATTAAATGGATGTCCTCCGGATTCCGGTAAATTTCGAATTTTTGTTTCTGAAAAATCTCATTTCAGTAATCAAAAAAATGCTGCTATCCTTGGTTTAGGCGAGCAATCCATTATTCAGGTAGCTACAGACAATCGCTATCGTATGGATGCTGAAAGATTAAAAGAAGCCATTATTGAAGAAAAGAAAAAAGGCAATATTCCTGTTGCTATTGTAGCCACTGCAGGAACAACTGATTTTGGTAATATTGATCCACTTTCTGATATAGCCATTCTGGCAAAAGAGCATGAATTGTGGCTTCATGTTGATGCTGCTTATGGCTGCGGATTATTACTTACCGATAAGTACAAGTCTTTATTAAACGGTATAGAAAAAGCTGATTCTGTAACTATAGATTACCATAAATCTTTTTTTCAGCCAATATGCAGCAGTGCTTTTATGGTAAGAAATAAACAGCATCTTCATATTATAAAACACCATGCAGATTACCTCAATCCTAAGGAACAGGATTATGATGAATTACCTGCTCAAATTAATAAGTCGCTGCTACAAAGTACACGACGTTTTGACGCTTTGAAATTATGGTGTACACTGCGTTACATGGGCAGAACTAAACTGGGCCAATTTACCGAAACTATTATTGAAACTGCCCGCGAAACTGTCGAAATACTAGAATCTGACAACGATTTTGAACTTTTAACTGATTCGGATTTGAGTGTTTTGGTATTCAGATTTAACCCATCCGGCTGGCAGGGCGATTGCTGTAAAATGAATCAGTATATAAAAAAGACAATGTTTTTTAGTGGAGAAGTTTTAGTAGCCAGCACAAAAGTAAATGACACTTTTTACCTGAAGTTCACCATTTTAAACCCATTAACGACTATAGCACATATCAACAATATCCTTTCAATCATAAAAAAACATGGAAATGAATACATCCTATCCTAAAGAAATTGCTCAGGAAGCAGTGCATATTACGTTTACTATTTTGCTTAACTGCTGCCTGCGCGAATTAGACAACAGCAGCCTCTATGAAGGAACTCCTAAATATGACCCGGTATTAAAATCGTACATGTCAAAAGCGAATCATAAGCTTCATCTTAAGTTGGATTTTCCGGTTGATCAGGTTGAAGTATATGCACCCATACGTTACCAATCTGAAACACTCAGGCATCTGTATGATTTCCCGGTAATGGAACGTGATCTTGTTAGTGAAACGATAAAAGAAATAGATCCTAACCGTCTTTTAGACCTTATCACAACACATGTAAAACAGCAATATCCAAATGCAGATTCTGAAAATGTTAAAAAAAGAATGCAGTTAAGTACTGAAAAGATTACGCAATTTTTACAGCATTTTGAAACCACAGGTCAGCAGTTTAATAAAGCTAAAATGACATTCATTGAAGCCGAACAGTTATTCCCGGCAGGACATTTACTACATCCACTTACCAAGGGCCGTGAAGGATTTACTGAGCCGGAAGTTTTAAAGTATGCCCCTGAAACTGGCGGATATTTTCAGTTATATTATTTTTTAGTACATCCTGATCTGGTTAATGAAAAAACCATAGAAAATGTTTTGCCTTCTGATTTTGCAAAAGCCGAATTGTCAGAAGCAATTAAAGGAAATAAAAAAGTAAGCGATTTTCTGGAAAAATATCCGGAATGGAAAGTACTTCCAATTCATCCATGGGAAGCAGCACATTTCAAAAAACAGGCAATATATGATACTTTAGAAAAAGAAGGTTTACTGATTGATTTAGGAGAATGGGGAAAAGAGTACACAGCAACTTCTTCTGTAAGGACGGTATATAATAATGAAAGTGATTATATGTATAAATTTTCACTGCATGTTAAAATTACCGGAGCCGAACGGGTGAATCATTATCATGAGCTTTACAGAGGTTATCAGGTTTCAAGGCTAATGCAGACGGCTTGGGGAGACACTGTAAAGAAGGATTATCCTAAAATTGAGTTTATTTGCGATCCGGGTTTTATATCGGTGTCGTATGATGGAAATGTGTTAAGCAGTTTTTCTACCAGTGTGCGTCATAATCCATTTAAAACTACTACAAATGGAGATGATAATAATGTGTGTTTATTAGCTTCATTATGCCAGGATAGTGTATTAGGAAATCCTTCCCGAATAGAGAATGTAATTCAAAATGCATCAAAACAAACGGGATTATCAGTAAAGGAAACCAGTACTGTTTGGTTTAAACAATATATTGATATTTTGCTTGATGGCGTAATAAAAATGTTTAACAAGCAAGGTATGTTCTGCGAGTGGCACCAGCAAAACACACTTGTGCAATTGAATGATTCTTACCTGCCTGAAAAAGTATTTTTCCGTGATAATCAAAGTTTTTTATTCAGAAAATCTTTTGAAGAACAATTAAATGATATCGTACCAGGATTATCTGAAAACGGAAAAATGTTTATTCCAGACGATCGTTTATTTAATTTATTGCTTCATTATTTCTGGGTAGGGAATATACTTGGGCTTGTTAATGCATTTGGAGTTAACGGATTAGCAGACGAAAAAGTGCTCTTAAATATCTTGTACGAAGCACTGGAAGCTTTACAAGAAGAGGATGAAAGCGGCTTGGTTAAGTTTATACTTGAGAGCAGATATTGGAGAGTGAAAGGGAATCTGCTTACTGCGCTAAATGATATTGATTGTGGTGGTAATCCTGCAGGTGTTACCCATATCAACTTTCCTAATGTTTTACATAAACGCTTCTTTTCAGAGCAACTGATACATCCAAAAGGAAAAGAAATTGTCTATAATCGCTATTTCCCAAAAGAAGATGTGACTATTACTTTACGACCTGTTGATCTGGAAAATGATCTGGAAATGCTGCATGAGTGGTTTCATCGTGATCACGCAAAAGCAGCATGGAAAATGGACTGGCCTTTACGTGAACTGGAAGCTTATTACAGGACACTTCTCCCTGGTGATGGTTTGTACAGTTATATAGGAATGGCGAATGGAGAACCAACTTTTAATATTGAAGTATACTGGCCGACACGTGACATATTAGGAGATTATTATGATGTTTTGCCTACTGATTATGGAACTCATCAATTTATTGCCCCTGTAGATCCTAAGAAAAAATATGTGTCCCCATCCACACAATGCATGATCGATTATGTGTTTGCCCAATCCGAAGTTGGTAAAATGGTTGGTGAAGGTGCTGTTGATTCCAGGGCTTCGATGATGAACAAAGCCTTTCATGGCTTTAAAATCGAAAAGGTCATTGAAATGCCGCATAAAACAGCAAACCTTAATTTTTGCTATCGCGAATGGTACTGGGCAAAATTTCCTCAGAATAAGGATATTGAAATAAACCCTGAAGCAGAACATAATCTTATAAATCAATAACATGGAAAATCATAAAATATATTCCGTAATAGGAATAGGGATAGGGCCTTTTAATTTAGGATTAGCTGCATTGTTAGAGCCTGTAGATGATGTTTCCTCACTATTTTTTGACCAAAAAGAACAATTTAACTGGCACCCGGGATTACTCTTTGACCATGTTACCTTGCAAACCCCTTTTTTGTGTGATTGTGTGTCTATGGCAGATCCTACGAGCCAATATAGTTTTTTGAATTTCCTTAAAAAGACTGATCGACTATATAAATTCTTTATCAGAGAAAATTTCTTTGTGCTCCGTAAAGAATATAATTTATACTGTCAGTGGGTAATCAGACAACTAAAAAATTGTCATTTTTCATCTAGTGTAAAGTCCATTTATTATAAGGATGGTCTTTATGAAGTACATGTATTTCATAAAGAAGAAGACAGTACCAAAATATACTATTGTGAAAAATTAGTATTAGGAACAGGTACAGTTCCAGTTGTACCGGAGTTTGTTGATCTTAAAGAGATGAAAAAAGTTTGCCATACTTCGAGCTATCTTTTTAGAAAAGAGGAAATAGTAAAAGAAGATACAGTTACCGTAATCGGCTCCGGACAAAGTGCCGCTGAGGTATTTTTTGACCTGCTTCAAAACAGGCCTAAAAACCTAAAGCTAAATTGGTATTCCCGTCCCGATCGTTTTTTTGCGATGGAATACTCCAAACTTACTTTAGAACATACATCACCGGATTACATTGATTATTTTCATCAAATGACGCCCTCGGTTCGGAATACTATGCTGGGACGTCAAAAATCGCAATTTAAAGGGGTTAATTATGAACTGATTAATCAGATTTACGATCATTTATATGCCATAAGTGTAGATAATGATGACATTGGTGTAAAAATTAGGCCCAACATACAATTAAACGATATCTCTACAGGAATTCACGGAAACTATGAATTGCATCTTGAGCAGATTGAACAAAGTAAAAAGTTTACAGACAATGCCGACTATGTCATTTTAGGAACTGGATACCAATATCAGGAACCTTCCTTTCTTGAGAATATACAGCATCGTATCAGCAGAACTTCAACAGGCGATTATGATGTAAAAAGAAACTACAGTATAGACAGTAACGGTGGAGAAATTTTTGTACAAAATGCAGAAATTCATACGCACAGTCTTATTTCGACCGATTTGGGTATGGGAGCTTATCGCAATTCTTACATCATTAATGAAATTGCCAAACGCGAGGTATATAAGTTAGAGAAAAAGATTGCTTTTCAGGATTTTGACCTTTCCGGTATTGTTACAGAAAGAGTTGAAGAAATTATCATTTAATAAATTTATTTGTAATGAATATAGAAAGAGCACCGCACTTAGAAGTTTTTAGCAGTCACGTTTGGGAAAAGGTAAATCTTAATTTGTTAGCCAAAAGTTTAGCCGAATTAATGCATGAAGATGTTGCGAAACCAACTATTACAGGTAGTGAAAAAGATGGAATCAAACATTTTAAATTGACAACAGATTTACCAGAGGTTTATTATACTTTTTCTGCTTATCCCAGGCTTTTGGAGTATTGGCATATAGAAAAGCAAAGTATTCAAAGATGGGAGAACAATGTAGCGAAATCTGCAACAGACGGCCTTTGTTTTTTTATGGAAATGCAGCAAAGCTTTGGTATAGACTCTTTTACACTGGCACATTATATTGAAGAACTTTTAAATACACTATACGCTGATGCACATTTGTATACCCGTGATAAAATTAGCGTTCAGGATTTGGTAAACTCCGATTATCAGGTAGTTGAGCATCAGATGGAAGGCCATCCATGGGTTATAGCAAATAAAGGACGCGTTGGTTTTAATAATAGTGATTATCATAATTATGCTCCGGAGGCTGATAAGGATACGGTTTTATATTGGTTGGCTGCACATAAAAAAAGAGCAGTATTTAATGCTTTGGAAACGATCAGTTTTAATGATTTCTATCAGCAGGAATTAGGTCAGGAAGTTTTTAAAAGATTTCAGGAAAAGTTAAGGACTATGAAACTTGTCGTTGAAGATTATGTGTTTATACCCGTACATCCCTGGCAATTAAATAATAAGCTTTTATCACAATTTCATCAGGATCTGGCTAACCAATATTTGGTAATTCTTGAAAAAAGCGAGGATATATATTCGCCTCAGCAAAGTATCAGAACATTTTTTAATGTATCCTGTCCGGCAAAGCATTATGTAAAAACGGCGATTTCTATTTTGAGTACCGGAAACATCAGAGGATTATCGCCAAAGCAAATGGATATTGCGCCAAGAGTAACAAAATGGGTTAAAGAAATGTTGGAGGATGATTCTTATTTTAAAGAAAAAGAGGTCGTGCTTTTAGGTGAAGTGGCTACTGTTTCTTATCGCCATCCACAGTATAGTGCAATAACTGACAGTCCTTATCATTACCGTGAAATGTTGGGAGCTTTATGGAGGGAAAGTGCCGAAAAATACAGAAAACCCGAAGAAAAACTAATGACAATGGCTGCATTACTTTATGTAGATAATGATAATTGTCCGTTTTTACAGGAATTGATAAATGCATCCGGACTTAGCACTCAGGATTGGTTAAAGAAATACTTAGAGGTATATCTAAAACCGCTGTTGCATATTTATTACCAACATTCTTTATGTGTAACACCTCATGGCGAGAATATTATTTTGGTCATGAAAAACGGACTGCCACAACGTATCATTATCAAGGATTTTGTAGATGATATCGTTTTGACAGAAGAAGCCAGGACGAAATTACCAGCAGAACTCAAAGATGGTCTTATACAATCATCTAATAAAGAGAATACTCCTTTGTTTATTTTGATAGGTGTTTTTGATGCTTTTTTTCGGTACCTGTCTGATATTTTACATACGTATATGGATTATGATGAACATCTGTTTTGGAAAACAGTAACAGAAGCTATTGAGGAATACCAGCAGGATAATCAACATTTGACAGATCGCTTTGAAAAATACAATCTTTTTGAACCGGAATTTAAGCGTTTTTATATCAATAGTTTGAAACTACTTAATAACGGCTACGCCGAGCAAACAGGTTTTGCAGTACCTAAAAAAGGAAGTAAGCTGCCTAATCCGCTGTACGTAATTAAGCAATATGAGATGAAAGAATTTATAGAATTAAGTGAAACAACACAAAACTAAAGATGAAAATAGTAGTGCTTCGGCTCCAGTCTTATACTGATTTGTTGCTTAATGCGATATTAGGCCGCGAAAAAAAGTTTACTTCAGGAAGTATAAACCGATCCATAGTATTGCTTGCTGTACCCATGGTTCTGGAGTTAGTTATGGAATCTGTTTTTGTCTGTGCCAGTTTATTTTTCGTCAGTAAACTTGGTGCGGCGGCAGTTTCTATTGTGGGTTCGACAGAATCTGTTATTACCTTTTCTTATTCAGTTTCTATTGGTCTCAGTATTGCGGCCTCGACTTTAATTGCGCGGCGCATTGGCGAGCAAAAATTTAAGGAAGCCAGTATTACAGCTGTACAAGTGATAAGCATAGCAGTAATTTGTAGTGTTATTATCAGTGTATTATGTTTTATATGGAGTAACGAGATATTAGGATTAGTAGGATTGTCTTCAGCAATGATTGAACAAGGCAGTTTGTACGCAAAAGTAATGTTTGCCAGTTGCGGATTTATTATGCTTCGCATAGCCATAAATGGTATTTTTCGTGGTGCCGGTTATGCATCAATTGCGATGCGGACATTGTGGCTGTCAAATATCTTAAACATAGTATTTTGTCCGATTCTTATTTTTGGATGGGGCTCTATACCGGCATATGGGCTGCTGGGAGTTGGTCTGGCTACAGGGGCAGCACGTTTTATTGGAGTCTGTTATCAGGCATTTCACTTGCTTAAAAACACAACTGCTATTCAAATTAAGAAACAGCATCTGGTTCTTCATGCTGAAACTTTTAAAAAAGTACTAAAGCTGGGTTTTGGTGGTATGTTGCAGTATTTGATTCCTGCATCCAGCTGGCTGTTTATGATTAAGATAGTTTCCCATTTTGGGGGCAATGCGCTGGCAGGATACATTATAGCGCAACGAGTAGCTTCGATAGTTACGATGCCCGCCTGGGGTATAGGGAATGCGGCAGGAATTTTAACCGGACAAAATCTGGGGGCAAAAAAGCCTGACAGAGCTGAAAAATCAGTTTGGAGGGCAGGAATTATCAACATGATCTTTTTGATTTCAGTCGCAATAGGATGGATTTTTATGGCAAATCCGGTAGTCAGGATTTTTTCTGATGTGCCCGAGGTAATTGAAAACAGCACAATGTATATTCATATTATTTCGATAGCCTATGTATTATTAGGGTATACAATGGTTATTTCCAGGGCATTAAACGCAGCCGGGAAAGTAATGATTGTTACCCTTCTTTATATACTGATGTTTTATGTGATACAAATACCGCTTTCGTTTGTCTTTGGAGTGGTATTGGGTTTTGGTCCAAAAGGCATTTTTGCTGCCATATTACTTTCAGAAATTGTATTGGCCTTTGGCTGTATCACGATATTTAGAAGTGGAAAATGGAAGTTTGCTAAAGTTTAAAATAAATAATATCAACAAATTAAAATAAGATTATTATGAGCACAACACAAGAATTACATGAGGTATTTGCAAAAGCGTTTGAAATACCGGTAGAAGCTATTACACCAGATTTAGAATATCAGGGTATTGCAGAATGGGACTCCATGAGCCACCTGCTTTTGGTTGATGAACTGGAGGCCTTTTATAATGTTGCAATTCCTATGGAAGATATTCTGGAAATGGGAAGTATCGATAAAATAAAAGAGATACTTAAGAAAAACGGTGTAGAAATCGAATAATTTCAAAAGAAAAAACTATGGGACTTTATGATTTAATCAGAAAAAATGAAAAATTAAATTTTATAGATGCAAAAACCAAAGTTACCAAAACGTTTCCGGAAATACATGAATCATTAGCTATTGAAGACATGCGTGCAGTGGTTTTCATCTATAACGATAATCAGTTACCAACAATTGAAACGTTTTTAAATTTTTATCAAAAAAAGTATACAGTTGCTTTGTTAAATGTAGGTTTGCATGCTAAGTTTAAACAGAATCTGGAAGAGGAGTATCTGCCCGCTTATATCTATGATCCGACAAGGGTTTCAGTTGAAGGTTATGATTTAAAAAAGGTTTCTGAAACTATTTCGCTGTTTAAGAAATGGGAAATTAAACTTTACCCAATTCATGCCGACGTTAAACTTTTAATGAGCACATCAGGAACTACCGGATCACCTAAATTTGTTAAGATTTCAGATCATAACCTGGTTCAGAATGCCTTATCTATTATGGAGTACATGCCAATAACGGAACACGATGTTGTTCCGTTAAATGTACCCATTAATTTTGTGTATGGCTTCTCTATTTTTACAACAAACTGCATAAAAGCAGACACCATAGTATGTACGGACAGGGATGTACTTCAAAAAGAATTTTGGTCAGATCTTACTCAATATGGTTATTCTACGTTAAGCGGAGTTCCTTATTTTTATGAGTTACTGCAGCGTTTTGGTTTTTTTAGAAAAGACACGCCATCATTACGATATTTAACCCATACAGGAGGAATGCTGAACAAAGAGCTGGCAAACGTTATTTCAGAGTATAGCAGACAGTTTAATAAACAGTTTTTTGCACAATACGGACAAACAGAAGCCAGTGGCAGAATGGCGTATTTACCCCCCGAAGATTTTCAGGAGAAAGGAACATCCATAGGATTTGCTGTAAAAAACGGACGATTTGAAATAGACGAAAATACTAGTGAACTTATTTATTACGGACCCAATGTGTCTGGCGGTTATGCCAACAATATTTTTGATCTGCAGGACTATAATGATACTGATAAACTTTTTACAGGCGATTTGGCAGAGAGGGACGAGGCAGGTTATTATCACATAAAAGGACGCATTAAACGCATTATAAAATTATTTGGAGTTCGTTTAAACCTTGATGAGGTTGAGGTTTTGCTTAAAAATGAACTGGGAGGACAAACCTTTATCTGTATAAGTGTACAAGACAAATATCTGGGTATAATACATCAGGATGAGTTTCTTTTGCGGGAAACGATTACTCAGGTATTAAAAGAAAAATTAGGGTTACATGCCAGTTCCTTAAAAACCTATTATTTAGAAGATGTTCCTCTGACAGTTAATGGAAAAGTCAATTATCCTGCTATAAATAATACAATTAATAACAGCGAAAATTTAATGGCAGCAAAAGAGGTCATCGGGTAAATGCAACTATTTAAACAATGGGTTTTACAGACCTAATTATTAATAATGAAACTATGGAACACCAAAGTAAAAGAATTATAGCACTCGACTTAATAAAAGGAATGAGTGTTATAGGAATGATCATCATACATACGCTACTGACATTTGCGGATGTCAAATCACAATCAGAAACATTTATTGGCAGTTTTATTGTTTTTTTAGGCAGGGGAACTTCTATTTTTCTAATCTGTATGGGACTAACATTTATGACCTCACGCAATCAAAGCCTTAAAAGTTCCGTAACGCGTGGGGGGCTTCTGTTAGTTGCTGCTCTTGTAATGAATTTTCTAAAGTTTATTTTTCCTGTAATTTTTGGCTTTGCACCTGATAATTTTATCCAGAGATACGGATGGGAAGGGCCGATAGAACAGCAGTATCTGTATCTGATGCTATTAGGGGATATTCTGCAATTAGCCGGAATGTCATTGCTCATTATTGGTTTCATTAGAAAATATGTTACAAATAAATATGAAATTCTGGCTATAGGCCTATTGACGGCATTAGTTTCCAGAGAAGTTAGCGGAATCAATATGGACTATCCTGTAGTGAATTATGTATTAGACCTAGTTTTCAATAATGATTTTCCGGCATACGTTTATTTTCCTGTTTTTCCATGGGTGTCTTTTATTATCATCGGGATGTTTTTTGGTAAATGGTATGTTGAACTCAATTATGACAGCGGGCAATTGTTTAAAAGCATGTTATATATAGGTCTTTTATTTGTTGCTCTTGGTGCTCCTTTAGTTTTTGTTTATGGAAATTATAATTATAATGGGTTTTATCATATGGGACCAGGTGGCGTTATTTATTTTGCAGGCTGGACATTAATTTTTCTGTGGGGTATTTTTAGAGTATCCTTAAATATTAAAGAGAATAAATTTATTAAGCTTTTAAAGTATTGCAGTAAGAACCTAACCTCCATGTATGTAATACAATGGGTACTGATTTCTTGGGGTAAAGGTATTTTCGGTTTTAGAGAGAATGGAATAACTAATGTATTGGCACTCATAGCGCTTTACATAATGCTGACTTTTTCAGTTCAGATACTTTTAGATTCCTTAAAAAGGAGAAAACTAAAATCAAAAGCAGTAGAAGTTTTAAATTAAAAAATCATTTTATTTATTTTTCAGATATTATTTATACATAATTTCATACTTTTGTTCTTTTATTTATTCTAAATAAGAATAGATTGCAACTCTAAATGAATTTCATGAATCTGAAAATAGTATTACTCTTTTTATTCTCGTCGACTTTTTTAATGGCGCAAAATACAATATCCGGTAAAATAACCGATGAATATGGAAACCCAATAACAGGAGCTTACATCCAACTTTTGGGTACAAAAATAAGTGTAGAAACAAATACTGATGGTCTTTACCAGATGGAGAGCCTGGCTGGTGGTCGTTTTACGATTGAAGTAAATGCGAGTGGATATGTAGCTAAACAGCAAACAATTGTTTTGGAAAGTTCAGCCACTTTACTAAATATATCTTTAGAGAAAGACGTGCAGACATTAAATGATGTTCTGGTAACCGGTGTTTCTGAAAAGCAAAAAAAAGAAGCAACTGCTCAGGCAGTTTCAGTAATAGAAATGAAAGAAGCCAAATTTAAAACTGCCGATTTGGGTGAAGTCCTTGCTCAGACACAAGGTATAAGTGTTAGACGAAGCGGTGGTTTAGGCTCTAAGACTAATTTTTCAATGAATGGTCTGACCGGAAATCAAATTCGGTTTTTTATGGACGGAATTCCATTGGAATATCATGGCTATACCTTCGGAATTACGACTGTTCCCGTAAATTTAATTGATCGGGCAGAAGTTTATAAAGGAGTAGTGCCCATAGAATTTGGAGCAGACGCCCTTGGTGGTGCTGTCAATTTAATCACTCCAAAAATAAAATCAGGTTTCAGTGGCTCTTTTTCAGGTCAGGCAGGATCTTTTGGGACCTACAGGACATCGCTTGTGCTTAATAATTATAATGACAAGACTGGATTTTTTGTAAAAGGAAGCGGATTTTATGACTCCTCACAAAATAATTATAAAGTAGATGTTGATGTTCCTGATGAAGCCAACAAGATTAAAAATGTAACAGTACCCCGATTTCATGATGCGTACAAAGGCTACGGACTGCAGTTAACAACGGGTATTAAAGACAGAGTCTGGGCTAAGGAGTTGAGCATCGAAGGATTTTATACAAATTATACAAAAGAAATCCAGCATAATCAGTTGATGGTTGGTGCACCGTATGGAGAAGTAATGACGTATCGAAAATCTGCCGGTACGATCCTGACCTATCGCAAAGATTTTGGTGAAGCTATTTCATTTGATGCAGTTGTAGGTTATAATTACCGGGAGCGTCAATTTTTAGACATCTCCGATTATGTTTACAATTGGTATGGTAACCGTATTCCTGATTCTGAAGGTGATAAAAGGGGCGAAATTTCGGAAGCTAGTGCTCCAAGTGATACTTACACCTGGAATAATGACGCATTTTCACGTTTAAAAGCTTCATGGAAAATCAATAATCAATATACTTTAAGTTTTGTTTCCGCTCCAACCTATTCGACACAAATTGGTGACGACAAGGTTATTGATGGATATGATCCCGCTACTGCTAAAAGAGATTTGTTTACATGGGTCAATGGTGTTGATTTTAAAATTAATGCATATGAGGAACGATTGGAAGATATGCTTTTTTTGAAAAATTATTTTCAAAAAGTTAAATCAGAAGAAAAATTACTTTCTAATAATACCGTAATAATAACAGAAAGAGGAGTGAATTATTTTGGCTTTGGTAATGGATTCCGTTTTAAATTTTCAGAACAATTCTCTACCCGGTTAACCTATGAATATGCTGTTCGATTACCTCAAACCGATGAGTTGTTTGGAGATGGACAATTTGTACAAAGCAATATAAATTTAAAACCTGAACGTAGTCATAACGTAAATTTGGAACTCTTTTTACAAAATAAAAATGACTACTCAAGTAAATGGTTAGTGCAGACCAATGTTTTTTTAAGAAAAATTACCGACCAGATTTTATTAATACCAAGTTTAGATCGTAGCAATATCTATCAAAATGTATTTGCAGCTACTTCTACAGGAGTTGAGGTTTCAGGAAGATGGACTTCTAAAAATGAAAGGCTTTCTTTTCAGGCAAACAGCACCTATCAACATTTTTACAATGACTCAAAAGAAGGAATTTTTGCAGCTTACAAAGGAGACCGAATTCCTAATCAGCCCTATTTTTTTGCTAATGGAGCAGTTAATTATTCTTTCCGGAATGTAATAGGCAAGGAAGATAAATTATCCCTTTTTCTTGATACAAGATACGTTTATGAATTTTACAGAAGCTGGGAAAGTGCTTCAAAAAATCCATTTGTTATTCCAAGCCAGCAAACGTTTGATTTTGGGGCTACCTATCATAATAGTTTCAAGGGAATGAAATATGCAATAACGACAGAATTTCAAAATTTTAGCAATGAAAAAAATTATGATTTTTTTGGTGTACAAAAACCAGGAAGGTCATTTAGTATCAAATTAGTAACACAATTTTAAATATAATTATATAACCAACAAGTATGAAAACAAATCGATTTTTTATGAAATATGTTGCATTAGCAATACTATGTTCAGTGTTTGCATTAACATCATGCAGTTCAGATGATTCTAAAACAGATGGAGGAGAAGGTAATAATCCGGCACTTTTAGTGGCAGTTCGTATAGAAACTCCTGGAGGCAGGGTTTTTTATATGGGGGCATACGATAAATTTCCTGCGACTCTTGATTACAAAACGATGACAGAGATAGGTCCGGGTGCAACTATATATTCTTATGGGGAACATCCTTATGTTTGGAATGCTTCTGCTCTAACTTTGACCAAATACAACGTAAACGATGATTTGGAAATTTCAAGTTCAGATGCTTTCAGTGTTGCAAATACAGGTATAACGGGTACTTTTGGACCTCCTGCTTTTGTATCCGAAACCGAAGCTTATTTTTTCGCACTAAATCAAGGGAAAATTATTAAGTTCAATCCAACCACTATGACTTTAACAGAAACTTTGACAGTAACAACATTGCCATTAAGCAATGATGCAGCTGTTAAAACTGTTACCTATTCCAGTTATGTTACTTCTGCAGGAAAAATCATTTTACCTGTTGCTGCAAACCCAACAGATTATAATAAATTTCCACAATATGCCCAAATTGCGGTTTTTGATATAGCATCAAAAAGTGTTTCCTATGTTAATGACTCACGCATGTCAATGGGGTATTATACGTTTGCTAAAGGCAATGATGGAACTTTGTATTACAGACCTGCGCGTGAAACCGCAATTGCTTTAGATTATAGTACTGTTACAGGAAATCCGCCAACTGGTGGTTTATTAAAAGTGAATCCTAACGGAACATTTGATCCTGACTTTTTTGTAGACTTAAAAGTAGCTCTCAATGCACATTCTGTAAATGTTGTTCCTTATGTTTATGGAGATAAGGCACTTGCTCAGTATTTTGATAATACATTTACCCCACCTGCATTACCTGCTGATTGGAACAAAACTGCGACAAAATTTGCACTTGTAGATTTAAAAACTTTAAAGACTGAGCCTTTTACTTCATTTGAGCAATATGGAACGGTGTTTTCAGCAGGAACAATTGATGGTGTAGAGTATTATGGAAATTTTCCTACTGATAAAAATGTTTCTTTTCCTTATAAACTTTTAAAGCAAAAAGGAGCAGCTGATTTTGAGGCAGTTTCTGAAGTAGCAGGTGGTAGTTTTATGTTTGTTGGAAGATTGAGGTAATAATATATAATCATATTTGCGGTTAATTTTACAATTGTAGCCTAACCACCTTAAAATATATTGAAAAGAGAAGAGGCAATTAATAGTTGTCTTTTCTCTTTTTTTGTTTTTAAACATTCTGAAAAATTATTTTGTTATCCGGTTTACCGAACTAAAGTATTGAAGAAATGTAATTGATATGATTTAAAAATATATAAAAATGATTTTAAATCATTGAAGCTGATCTTATGGATGGCATACTTAAAAAAGCAGTTGAGCAATGAGATGAAAGCATAATAAGGATTATTTAAGAAAAAGATTAAAAAAAGTAAATAACACAATCGGTTGTTTATAAATATTTTATTATTAAATTAGCACTAACCTACTCAAGATGAGAGTGTATTTACTAATTAAAACCAATTTATGTTATGAAAAGAGTTCAAAAATTACTTTTTCTGTTTTTAGTGTTTATTCCCGTAATACAATTATTTGCGTGGCCAGGGATGCCACTGCCCCCTCTGCATGTTGACGGCAAAAATTTAAAGGATCCCTGCGGAAGGAACGTTTTACTGCATGGTGTTGCCATAACTCCTAGTCCTTGGTTTAATGGTTGTTCTTATAATCAATGTCGTTGGGATAATTATAATGTTCAGGGGTGCCTTAATTATAATAATGCAGTTATGGATGCGCTCACAGACACAAATAACGGATGGAAATTAAATTATATTAGACTTCATATTGACCCTTACTGGACCAATAAACCTGGTTGTTCAGCAGCAGAAAATGATATCGCATGCTTTGATTACAATAGATTAGTAACTTACGTAAATCAAGTTATAATCCCTTTGATTAATCATGCCAGAAGCAGAGGGCTCTATGTTGTTCTTCGTCCTCCCGGGGTATGTCCTAAACGAATTGCTTATGGTGACAACTACCATAATTATTTAAGAACTGTATGGCAATATCTGTCGAGCCATCCAAACTTAAAGAATGTCGATAATGTTATGTTCGAAATAGCCAATGAACCTATAGAAATACTTGGGACAAACGGAAATTGGGGAGCAACGGGTGATGAGCATTTTGCCGCATTACATAATTACTTTCAGGATTTAGTAAATAGAATTAAGGCTAATGGTGCAAATAATGTTTGTTGGATACCAGGAACAGGATACCAATCTCATTACCAAGGATATCCAAACCATCTGATAACAGGAGGTAATATAGGTTATGCTGTTCATGTTTATCCAGGATATTGGGGAGCTAATGCAGAAAATGCCACTAGTTTTAATAATGCCTGGAATGCCAACGTGCAGCCAATTGCTAACATAGCACCTATTATGATAACAGAAACAGATTGGTCCCCTACCGGTGCCGAAACATGGGGTACTGGTACAACAAGTGGTTTTGGCCTTAATATGAAACGTAGAATTGATGCTACTGGAAATTGTAGTTGGAATTTACTGGCACCAGAAGGGTTGATAACTAATGCAAATCCATATAATGTTACAACTGCTTTCAACAACAATTGGGAGGCTTGTGCTGCACCAGTTAAGCAGTGGTTCTCTGAATATGCAAATAATAATATACCATCACAAACCTGTAGCAGTGCTTCACTAGTAAACAATGGTGTTTATGAAATTGAATTTAAAACAAACTCAAATAAAGTAATAGATCTTAAATATGGGACTAATACAAATGGTGCTATCATCCGTCCTTGGGATAGAGTAGGAGGAACAGCACAACAATGGATTGCTATTGATGCTGGAAACGGCTATTGGCGTTTTAAATCAAATGCAAGTGCTACAGGACGTGTAATAGATCTTGAGAGCGCAGATCCAACAAATGGAAAATCGATAAGACTTTGGGATGATTTTGGAAATAATGCTCAAAAATGGTTAGTAACCGATGTTGGTAATGGTTATTATAGCATAAAATCAGCCGTAAATACATCAAAAGGCTGGGACACTTCTAATTGCAATATGGATGGCACAGCAAATCTTCAGCTTTGGGACTATTACGGGACTTCATGTCAATTATTCAAGTTCAATAAAATAGGAAATACTTCAAAAAGTGTAAATGAGAAAAATATTCTAACAAATAATATTGAAATAGATACTGATGTCCAGGTATATCCTAATCCATCAAAGGGAGAGTTTAATATTTATTTCGCTTCACAATCAGGCGAAAATTATTCTCTAGCTATATACTCAATTGGCGGTGCGTTATTATACGAAACAAAAAATCTAAAATCTAATACTAATCAGGTCATTAGAACCCAACTTGCCAAAGGTTTATATTTGGCAAAGATTTTTCAAAATTCAACTACAACAACCAAAAAGATAATAATTGAATAGGCCAATCCTAAAATAATACAATATAGATTTTGAGATTAATTTTATAATTTTATTCATCATTATTTATTTCATTACAAAACCACTATTTTAAATTAAGATTAAAGTAGTGGTTTTGTTTTTGATTCCAGACTTAACTTATTCTTTTTTCCAAAAAAAAAATTTATAAATGTAGATTTGAGAATAATAGACTGTAACTAATTTCTCTTAGATCAATACAGTTATTTAATATGAATCATTTTAGTTTCTGAATTAAAAAATACTAAAATAGAGTCTTTGTACTTTTTTTTAATGATAAGACCATTTTGGGGTTCATTAAGTTTTAAGTGATATAATTTAGAATCTATTTTTAACAATACCAATTCTTTATCTTTCGATTTTAAGTATCCGTAATATTTTAGAGTTGGCCAGCTAAGATTTGATTGAGGCTTTTGAACTGTCTTAACAACAGTTTTTTTTACAGAAGTATGGCTA
Organism: uncultured Flavobacterium sp.; assembly: GCF_946478785.1. The sequence goes on along the minus strand of NZ_CAMLDD010000002.1, from coordinate 113,328 downwards.
ATTGGCCTGACAACCACAGAAGTATTCTGTTCTTTATTTAAAAATGGATCCCTATTTATTTTTTCTAATTCAAAAGTATCTTTATTGATTTGTTTAATCGACACATTGTTTTTTTGATTTTGTTTTGTATCAATAATTTCAATATTGGAGAATTGACGGTAAAGAGCCCTGTAACCTACAGTTCCCCATAGGCCTAAAACTACCAGAATTAGTATTATATTAATTTTCTTTTTCGCCATTTTAATTTACAGTGAATTTAAATCCTGTGCTGTTAGTACCAATATTACCAGCCTCATCTGTTGCTCTTACTCTCCAGTAATATATTCCTGTAGCTGAAGCTGTTCTTTGAAGTGTTGTTGAATTACTGTTGTGTGTTTCAATAATAGCATTAAAATCAGCATCGCTGGCAAATTCCACTATATAAGAAACAGGAGACTTAGAAGTGCCAATATCTGCCGCAATGTTCCAGGTATAGGCGAGATTCGAATTGACTGTTTGAGTAGAATTGTCTGCAGGTAATGTGTTTTTTGGCTGATTAGGGATAGTTGTGTCAATATTAAATTTGCGTGCAGAATAACGTTTAGTTTCACTTTCATCATTTTTAGCCGTTAATTGCCATTCGTAATTGCCATCCTCTAAAGAAGCTAAATCCAGTGTTAATGATTTAGCAGTAAGATTGGGTTTAGAATATACTTCCAAGCCGCTTGTTGTATTTATAATTTTTACATTATAAGTAGTAGCATTTGCAAGAAATTCCCAAATAAGAGGTATATTAATGAAATTTACAAATTTATTGTTTTCAGGACTGGAAAGAACTACTTGTTGATCGGTTAAATCATCAGGAATGTTTGTTGAAAAATTGGAAGGAAATGAATAAATAGATTCGTAAGCATAATTTTCACCTCTGACACTCCAACTATAACTTCCCGTTTCCAATGGCAACGTAATATTCGTTTTTGAGGTTAACGAATCTAATAACAGAACCTGGTCTTCGTATATCTGAATCCTGTATTTATCAGCACCTTTAAGACTGCCCCATTTAAAATCTACGACATTGCTCTCTATAGTTACATCTTCAGTTGGAGAAATAATCTGAACAGTCTCCTCGCTGATGTCTTCCTCAAGAATATCATCACATGAATAGGTAAGGATTGCTAATACAATTAATATTATTTTATTTATTGTTTTCATAGTTTTGAAAAATCATTTTTAGATGTAAAACTTCAGATTTATTGTTCTTTTTGGTTGTGTAAAAATTCATGCTCACCATTCGGGAAAGGTTGAACTTTTTTTCAAAATTATATGCCAGACCCAGAAGTTGATTACTGTTTCCCGTTACATCCAGCTGATTGGTAATAATATGATAATCATCTTCAGGAAAATCATGTATAGGTTTTAAGTCACTTATCGAAACTGCAGGAGCATTTTCTGATGCAAAACTTACGATACCTTGTTGTACAATTTCTTTAGTTGTACCTTCCTTTCCAATAATTTTATCCAAATAGGCAATGTCTTTTATTAACCCATCTGTGTTTTTTGCTTTTTTGTTAATGTCATCTGCTTTTTTTGAAAGTACCCGATATTCGCTAATTACATCAAAAAGAGTATGAAATGATCTTTTGTAAGCGGTTATAGACAACATTAAAAAAAGTATACCCAAAGCATAAAACTTTTGTTTATATGAATAGTTCTCAAACATTTTTAAGAGTTATTTTTATTTCGAAAATTGATTTGTTTTTCTTGTCTTTTTTTAAACTAATAATTTCAAAACGTTGCAACCACTCCATTTGTTTTAAATTTTCTAACCAGTTGTTGAAAGAAGCTTCCTGAAAAGTTTCTCCTTTAATGATAATGGTTTGAGTTTCAAAAAAGGCTTTTTTATTTTCTTTATATTCTTGCTTTAACGGAATAATGTTTAATTCGTTTAAAGAGACATTTGATGGAATCGATTTAATGATTTCGTACCCATAATAAGAAAGAAATTTAGAAGATAAAACTCCGGACTCTTTTAAAATATTTAGTTTTTTTTCTTTTTGAGCTTCCAAATCCAATATTAATTGATAGGACTGATTTGAATAAACCGTTTGCAGATTCAATTCGGAATTTTTTGTTCCATAATACTGAATCATGAAATAGCTGATTAATAACGAAGTTAGAAAGCCAGCCAATATAGTTATACCAAAAAATCCAAATGCTTTTTTATAAATTAATTCTTCGCTGTTTAAAGTTGGATTTGTAGTTTTTGAGACTTCATTTGGTTTTACAAAAAAATGAATGATTGCACCGTATAATGGTAAAAAGGTATTTGAAACAGTTTCTTCTCCAATTTGGTAATTTATTGTTCCAACCTCTTCGTTTTGTTTACTGAAACTAAGGAGCTTTTCATTTTCAAACTCTAATCGTAAATCAGTTGAAAATAAGGCTTCCTTTTTTAGAACATTATTTAGTAAGGCCGCTAAAAAAGAACCAATATAAACATCAATTACCTGAAATCCTTTTTTTTGAAATTTTGAAATAGTTTCCTCAACAATGTTTTTTCTGCAAAAACTAATGAAATTAGATTTCAGTCCTTTTAAATCTGTATAATAAATGGCATTATAATCAATGTTTTTCTGCCAGTTTATATCAGCTTCATTATTAAAATCGATTTCTTTGTTTAAGACACCTTTACCCTCTACAACAATTAAAAGAGGTAGTTTTTTATCTGATGATTGGCTTAATTCTTCAAGGGTTTCAAAAGTTTGTTTGGCAACTATAGAAATCTTGTTTGCTTTCTTTTTAATAGTTAGCAAATTATAGATGTCATAATCTTCTTTTTTGATTACTCCAACAACATTTAAGTCGTTTATTTTTATAAATTTAGATAAAGTAGCTAACATTAATAAATAACTGTTGGTTTAATAAAAATATGGAGTTTTGAATCACTTTTTCCTTTTTTCCTACTGCTGAAAAACCATTTAATAATAGGGATTCTGGATATTAGCGGAGTTCCCGTTCCTGAGTTTTCTTTTTTCAGTTCATCTAAACCACCTAATAAAATCATTTCTCCATTTTTAACTCTTACCAGAGATTCAAATTTTTGTGTGGCTTTTCCCGGAGGGGCATCTTCACCGGCTCTGGCTAAGAAAGAGCTTTTTTCTACAGCAATAGTCAATGTTACATTTTCATCGGTAGAAACATAGGGCTTTATCGATACGCTTAAATTGGCATCAGTGGATTTCCATGTACCGGAATTTAAAATATCATTTCCAATGTTGCTGTTTATTAAACGGTTGTTTTGCTCAAAATAATAACTGGTTTCACCAATTGATAGTTTGGCTTCGTGTCCGCTTATAGTGGCTATTTTAGGTGTAGATTCAATTTTTAGAACCGAATTGCTTTCCAGAAGTTTCAGGTTGAGATAAAATGATTCAGTTACTTTTCCTAATTTAAAAAGACCAAAACCATTAAAAGCATCAATTAAGCTGTTTACAGAAGATCCATTTAAAGTCATGTCAGAGTTGGGAAATAATACTCCGCCTGTCTGAACCGAGTTTATTTTGTCAAGACCAGCCTTCATCCCGGTTTGAATATCATATGATTTATTATATTGTACGATGATAACTTCAATTTGTACCATTGGTACCACTTTATCAATTTGTTTGATATACACTTTTAATTCTTCCAGTATGGATCTTGATCCGGAAACGATTAATCCGTTTAATTCTGTAAATTCTTTTATTTCTAACTTTTCCGAAAAAACTTTTGGCAATGTATTGATTATGGATTCAATAGACCTGTTTTCTAACTGAATCATTTCTGTTATTCTTAATCCTTCCGTTGCTTCCTCTCCAATCAGATAAAAATTATCCTGTTTCTTAAAAGTATATTTTTTGCCTTTAAAGATGTTTGCCAACAACTCATCAAAAGTAATATTGTCTGCAGAAAGCGTAGTTTTTTCGTTTTCGGGCTTATTGTATAAAAAATAATTTATATGCAGCTTTTCAGCAGCTTCGGTTAATAAATCAGAGGCATCGGCTATATATGCATTTACTTGCAAAAAACCATTTTTATTGATATTTACTTCATAAAAACCAGGGACTCCAAGGCTTACCTTTGGTTGTTTTACTTTTGTATTCGTATTTAGTGTATTTATATTGGCAACAGTGTTTTTTTGTATAAAATAAAACCCATTGTCGTCTTTAACAGCTGATAAATCATTTGATTTTGCCATCATCTCAATAACCTGATCAAAAGGACGATTTAAGATATAAGATGAAATTCGAATCGTTTTTATATCCTGCGCTAAGATCAAATTTTTACCTGATTTATCGGTAATAGCTTTTGCTACAGCAGATAAAGTGTCGTTTTCCACCCTTATTGATAAAAAGTCATTTTGAGGATTGTAAGTAACATCTATAATTTTGGGCTGTTTTTTTTCGACAACGGTTATAATTTTTCTTTTCTTGAACACTATAATATTGTTCATGAAAGAAACTTCAAGATCATACTTCTGGGCAAGATGAATAAAAACATCTTTTACCGTAACATCAAAGAAATTATTGGATACGGGCTGATTCAATTCTATATCAACGTCAATATTCAGCTGATGTTCTTCGGCTATTGAAGAAATAAAATCATGCAGGGTAAGTCCTGACACATCAATTTTGATAGTTTCGTTTAAACCTTTTTTTTGTATTGATAATTCATCAAATTTTCTACTTAATTCAACAATGTCTTGTTGGGCTAAAAGAATGTTGGTGAAAAATAACGCAGCTAGTACGCAAACAGCCTGTTTAAGCATTTATTTATATGTTTATTAAAATTGAATATATTTCTTCAAGAGAAGTTTCTCCGGTGGCTAAAATCTCAAATGCTTTTTCCGGCAGTGATTTATAGTTTTTGTCATTACCATATAATTTGGTAATTGTATTGTTTTTGATAGCTTCGGCAATTTTGTTGTCAATATTTAATATTTCGTAAATTGCTGTTCTGCCTTTATAACCGGTATGAAAACATTTATTGCAGCCCACAGGTTTGTAATAGGATGAAATTTCATAAGGAAATTTAAAATTGAGCGGAAAATCTTTAGGATTGCTCGTTGTTTCTTTTTTACAATTATCGCATAGTTTTCGAACAAGTCGCTGCGCTACAGATAAATTTAAAGTTTCAGCAATTAAGTAGGAGGGAACACCCATGTCAATTAACCTTGATATTGTTCCTATTGCTGAATTGGTATGAATAGTTGACAAAACCAAATGCCCTGTCAATGAAGCACGAATTGCCATTAAAGCTGTTTCTGAGTCACGAATTTCTCCTAACATAATCACATCAGGATCCTGACGTAAAAATGATTTTAGTGCAGAAGAAAAGGTTAAGCCAATATCTTCTTTCAACTGTACCTGATTAATTCCTTTTAAAGTATATTCAATAGGATCTTCAACCGTAACAATATTTCTTCGGCTATCATTAAGTAACCTTAAAGTGGCATAAAGTGTAGTGGTTTTTCCTGAACCGGTTGGACCGCTTATCAAAATTATTCCGTTAGGTTTTTTTACAGCTTCAAGGTAGCTTTCTAATTCTTCCTTTTGAAGCCCTAAAGTGCTCAGGTCTATATTTGAAGCATCCTGGCCCAAAAGACGCATTACTATTTTTTCCCCAAACAATGTAGGTAAAATAGAAACCCTGATATCAAAAGATTCATTGGTAATCCTTCCGTCTTGTGGAAGCCTTTTTTCGGTAATATTTAATTTAGCTTTAATCTTGACCTTATTTACTAATTCAAGATAATTATCGCGTTCTATTTTATAACGTTCAATCAACTGACCATCGATTCTAAAACGAATTCGCGAAGAATTTTCATAAACTTCAAAATGAATATCACTGCATTTTAAAGATTTTGCTTCGGTAAGTAAGTTTTCAAGAAAATCACCCTTATCTACATTTAATGATTTATTTGAAGCCAGTGCTCTTTCCTTTCGATAATAAATAGACAATGCTTTTTCTATTTCGTCAGCATTTATAGGATGAAAAACAATGTTTTTCCCCAAAAAAAGTTCTAGTTCATCTTTAGCATCTTCATTGTTATTAGAATCATCAACATACAATTCTAAGGTGTTATCAAGTATTGATTTAGGTAAAATACGATACTGGTTGGCTAAGTCATTAGATACGGTATGCTGTATTTCCGGAAGGATTTTGATGTCTTGTGTCATTATAATAAAGTGATTTTTTGAAAATCAATAAAATTGTCTTTCAATAGTATAATGAATAAAAACAAAGCTGAAAAGCCTGCCAGCGGAACAGTTTCTTCGGTAATAAATTTTTTTAATCCCAATTGCATCAAAATCGCAAATAACATGGATAAAATAAAATATAGAATATAATTTTTTAATAAAAATAGTGGTGTAATAGCCACATAGAATAGTAAGTCACCCAATCCGAAATAATGTTCGAATGGGTTTAGAAATTTTTTAGATTTCAAACTCATATAAAGTGTTAATATGCCTAATGTGATGAAGAAGAAACCTGTGTTTAAAAGTAAGATTTCTGCTAAATCATATTTTTTTAAAGGAATGATAAAGAAAGATATGCCAAAGATTACGATAGGTAAAATAATATGGATTCTTCTGTATTTTAAATCCTGAATAAAAACAAGTACTAAACAAAGCAACAAAATTGCTGGGGCTATTTTCAACTTATTCTTTTGTTACTTCTGTTAATATTTTTTTACTGTCTATTTCCCAGGTATTAAAACTGCCGTCTCCATCTAAATCTGATGTAGCGGTGGCTCTGGCAGAAAAAGAATCATTTGACGCCTCTAAAATTTCTATTTTATAAACAGCCTGTCCTCCTTCGTCAACCGTTTTTTCCTGTTCAAAACCAATTTCTTCCAGACTTCCGGAATATTTTGAATGTCTGTAAAAATAACTTTTTTCTAATCCGTAAACCTGATTTAACATAGCCTGAGCTTCAATAGCTTTTGCCTGGCCAATTACTGAGGTTTGATTTGGTAATACCATCAGTAATAAAATGCCAATGATGCACAAAACAATTAATATTTCTGTTAAAGAATAGGCTTTAACACTTAGGTTTTTATTTAATTTATGGTATTCTCTAATCTTATCTAACATTAATGTGCTTTTTTCTGTGTTAAAATCTGTTAATTTGATTCGCGCAAAAATACAAATTGAATCGAAATAACTGCTATTTATTTATAATTTTACTAAGATCGAACATTGGGGCATACATAGAGACCATAATTACTCCCACAATAACTCCAATTACAATAATAATCATGGGCTCTAAAATGACGCCAATCATTTTGGTCTGATGACTAATTTCTTCATTATATTGTTCTGTCAGTCTCTCAAACATAGTTTCCAGCTGATTTACCTGTTCAGCAACTTCAACCATAGAGACCATTTTGTTTTCGAATACAGTATGTTTTCTTAAACTTTCATTTAAGGAAGCTCCTCTTGTAATGTCTTCTTTTATTTGGTCAATAGCTATTTCAATCGGATAAAAACCAATCATTTTTGCTGTTAACGTCAACGAATTGATCAAAGTTGTTTTAGAAGTAATCAACAAGTTCATTGCCTGACAAAATCGGGAAATGTAAATTTTCCGAATCAGGTTTCCGAAATATGGAACTTTTAAAACCATAGTTGTAGTAAACGACCTGTAACTATCTTTGTCTTTAAATAACATGTGAATTACAATTAAACCAACAATAATTCCAATGACAAAAGAAAATATCATCCCCGAATGATTTGATATTTTTAGAATAATCTGTGTGCTTTTTGGCAGTTCGCTCCCAAATTGTTTAAATACCGAACTAAACATCGGCACCACTTTGTTCAGCATGAAATAAAGAACCAGAACCGTAACCAGCATTACAATTGTCGGATAAGTCATGACCGATATGATTTGCCTTTTCATCTGAATTTTTCGGTTGAAATATTTTTGTAATTCACCTAAAACTTCTTCTAATTTTCGGGTTTCTTCACCAATTTGAATACTGTAATATTCGTAAGGAGAAAACTGATTGGTTTCGAGCATCGACTCATAAATGCTTCTTCCTTCGACTACCTTTTCCTTGATCTGAAGAATTAGTTCTTTTTCAAATTTGTTATTAGACTGATTGCCCAAAATTTCTAATGCCTTTTTAAAATCAACCCCGGAACGCAAAAGCATTCCTAATTCTCTGTAGAAAATCTCCTTTTTTTTATCTGTAAGTTTCTTAGAAAACTGAAAAGAACCTGTTTCAATCCTGAAATCCTTTTTCTCAGTCTTTGGGGCTTTGTATGTGGTTAAATCAAAACTCATTATTTTTTAATTGTTTGTAATAATTCATTAGGATACACTCTTTTATAGAATCGTAAATCCATTTCTTTTTCGTTGGATTCTATGTTTAATTTTATTTTTTGAAAAACAAATTGTTCCGATTTGCTTTTTACGGTATCCATTATCATTCTGTTCAGTTTAATGCGGAATGTATCGATGAAAGTTTCACTGTTTCTCAGGATGTAATCATCTGAAAATTGATAAGTAATTCTTTCCCCAATATATCCGTTAAAATATATTTCACTTTCAGAAACTGTCATTTTTTCTTTTTCAAAAATGTCTTTGTTTAAACTATAGGTTAGCCGATTCAGGTCATTTACCAATTGATTCTGGTTTTTAAAGTCCAGCAATCTTCCGGTAACAATCGAAAAAATAACAAACAAAACACCCATGATAATAGCCGTTATGGCCATACCTACAACCGCTTCTATAATAGAAAAAGCAGGTATCGATTTAGGGCAGCTACGGATTGTTTTGAACATAGAAACTTTTTTCAAACCTAAATTGTGTACTGTCTTTATATTGAACGGAGATTTTTTTTAATTCATCATTTACAGATTCCTCTTCTATCAGCAGGTTTTCATTCTCGTTTTCATTTGATATGGAATCATTTTTCAGTTCTGATAAATAAAAAAGTTCATTGACTTTATTTTGAGTGCTGTAAAATTTAGCGGACGTTTTTGGTGTGTAAACCGATGCAAAAATCATTACGGCAAAATACAGGCAGATCGAAATAATAGTCAGGGCAATAACCGATTCTAATATTGAGTTGGCAGCCAGGTTATAATACTTTTTTGATAACACCATAGGTTGTTTTTTTAGTGTTAAACAATGGAACTGAAATAAAATAATCAGGACGTTTCCCAGTATTAATTTCAATATCGCTAATCATATTTTCGTAAGAAGAAGAACTCGTTTTCAGAAAAAACCGATTCGTGTAGACTGAGCCATAAACGTCGCTTTTGAGCATTAGTTTTCCACTGCAGTATAAATCGCCAAACAACAGCCCGTCTTCCTCTACTTCGATTGTATTTTTATCAATCAGGTCATTTGTATTACCAAACAGAACAACAGCTCCGGTTATTTGGCATCCCTTCTTTATTTTTATTTTAGATTCTTCGGCGCTTTCATTGTACACGCAAATTACCGAAGGATAGTTTAAGGTAACTTTTTCTTCAAGTTCAATGCCTTTGGTTGCAAATGCCTGGACAGTTCCTTTAAAACCTTCTTCAAAAGTTATTTTAGGAGCGATCAAAATTACATCTTCCAGAACTGTATTTTTTTTAATCCGGATTGAGTCTTCAGATCGTAAGATGAAATTACCTTTGAAGATGCTGTTCCCTAAAGATGATTTAACCTGAATTTCTTTGGTTACATTAAAAAAGGAATTGTAATACAATGAATCTTTTGGTCTTTCTACATCAGAGAGTTTTATTTTTTCAGATTTTAGTCCCTGAAATATTTTTTTGAAATCATCATTTATTTCGGGTAACTGAGGTTCTGAAATCGTATTTTCTCCTTTTACAACAAGCTGGTTCAGATTGTTGTTGATATACGAGGTTTCAATAAAAGGACTTGGAAACTGGTTATTTCCAATGAGTTTTACTTTTCCGGAATAATAAAGTGATTTTGAAAAATTGGTCAGATAAATGGCATTTTTATCCATATTTCGTGCGCCAACAAAATGCACAGATGAGACAGTATCATTTGAAATATACGATTTAACTAAAACCAAAGACAATAACCCATGGGGTTTTGTTTCGTAACTGCCTTCGATTCCGGAGTTTTCGTCTTTTTCAATTTCTGTTGGAACGGTTTTGTTTCCCAAAGCAAAATTTAAAACCGATTGATTCTGAATATAAAGTTCTTCCTGTAGATTATAATACAAATTAAGCTGATTGAATAAATTTGAGAAATACAATAGTGCTCCGCAAATAATAGAAACAATCAGGCAAATATAAATGGCGTACAATAAACTATGTGCTTTAACCATTATTTAGGAGCGTTATCTTTCTTTTTGAAAAGATTGTTAAAGAAGGTTGTTGCTTTAGAATCCTTTTTAGGTTCATTCTTCGCTTGTTCCTTAGCTTGTTTTTTGGCTTCTTTTTCTGCTTTTTGGGCAGCAGCTGTAGCTTCCTTTTCTTTTTTGGCTCTCTCTTTTTCTAATGCTTTTTCTTCTTTTTCTTTGGCTTTGTAGTTGGCCAGTTTCAGGGCATCAGAAGTAGCTTCTAATTCTTTTTGCGTTTCTTTAGTTTTTTCTAATTTGGTGCTTTCCTGCTTAATCCTGTATTTTTCAGATTTGGTAAACGTTTCTTTTTGTTTAACAATCACACCCTTTTTGTAGGTAGTGATTTCTTTGTTTTCAGTATTGGTCCATATTCCGGTTTTTAGATTTGAACGGAATTTTCCGTTTTCGACTAAATTGCCGCTTTCGTCATATCTGAAATATTTTCCGGAACGCAACCCTTTATTGTAGGTTAGGGTAGTAGCTAACAGACCATTTTGGTGCCAGGTCTTCCATAAGCCAACACGCAGGCCGTCTTTAAATTGTCCTTGTTCCGCCAACTGATTGCTGTGATACATCTTGGTGAATTTATCATTTAGTAAATCACCGGCGATTCCGCCTTGTGCCTCGTGAATAAGACCGCCTTTGAACCAGAAATAAGTTTTAGCTGTATTGGGTTTTATTTTCTTAGCTGTAGTGTAAAATTCATATCTGAAATCCTTGTCACTGATGCGTTTTATTGCATAAGGGTCTGAAAAAGAACATAATAAAAATAGGAATGGAAGGTATAAAAAGAGAAATACTGTTTTTGTTTTCAAAATGAATATGTTTATAAGCGGGCACAAGATATATAATATATATTGTCCTATCAAATAAATTTGTAGTCTTTTTATTTGATTTTACCAATAGTAATTTTAGGTCAATATTTATAAAATAGCAATAAATATTACAAAGTAGTTAAATGAAAATTTTAAAACTAACCTTGTTAATAAATAAATTACGAAAAAACATTTTTTAACAATATAATTTTGCTAAAAATACTAAATATTATGTTTTTAGTATAATATTTCGCATTTTTGAAAAAATATTTTTCAGTTTTACTTTCATTTTCCTAAAAAATTATATTTTTACGCTCTCAAAATTAACAAGTTATTTGTGATTAAATTTAAGATACCTTTTCAGTTTGTAGTTAATGGCTTATTAATAAGTGTGTTAACGTTTTTTTTGCTTTTTTACTTTTTTAAATCTAATAAAGCAATTGTATATGTCGATAATGAAAAGTTGTTTGATGGTTTTGTAATGACCAAAGAAATGAAAAGAGCAGGTGAAAAAGAATTCAATAACAGAAAATCAGTTTTAGATAATTTGTACTCTACTTTACAGTCTCCTTCCATTTCTCCTTCTGAAAGGAAACTGCTAATGCAGCAATTCATCCAGAGGAAGGAAGAGCTGGAACAGTTCAATGAAGTCTTCGGTTCTGAGCAATCTTCAAAGATCTGGGCAAGAATAAAAAGCTATACAGCTGAATTTTCTAAGGACAAAAACTATCAGTTAGTGATTGGTTCTGACAAAAAACAAACCGTTTTATTTGCAGATGAAAAAATAGACGTTACTAATGAGCTTCTTACGTATTTAAATAAAAAGTATGAAGGTCTTTAATATATTAGTATTTATTCTTTTTATTTCTTGCAATAGAGAGCAGAAAAATACCTCTAAGGATTCTGAAATTAGAGACAGATATTTTAATCTGGAAAAAATAGGCTGGAAATCCCGCTCCTATACACAGGTTGTTGATGACATTGGCTTTATTGCTACCGAAGTTCCCATTCAATATTATTTACTGAAAGATCAGGGAATCGTAAATCTTGAACACGTTGATTCTCTTTATGAAGAAAATAAAAGAGAACGTGTGATAGAATTTGTCTTTCAACAAGATGAAGAAAAGGATTTGCTAAGCAAAGACTTTACAGGAATGGATTACACAGATGCTGTAAAGTATATGTCTTTCGGTCTTGATAAAGATTTTTATGTCGTAACATCAAAGAAAGACACAATCCTTTGCTCCGGCGTTACTTTTGAGCGTAATTATAAAGTCGCACCTTTTCAAAAAGTATTGTTATTCTTCTCAGGAATAGATCCAAACGATAAAATACAACTGATTTATGATGATTACCTTTTTAGAAAGGGAACATTAAAATTTAAATTCAAAGATCCTTTTACCCCAATAGCCTTATGATCAAGCCAAAAAAAACAAGTAAATTAAAAAAAACTGTTGCTATGTATTTAGCAATTATGATTCTTTTAGAAACCTTGCAACCGATGCAGATGTATGCGTTGACCAGCGGTCCTACACAGCCGGAGTTTAATTCTTTTACCCCTATTGGAACATCCGATATGGTGGATTTAGCAAGTGGTGATTTTAATTACAATATTCCAATAATGGATGTGGGCGGATACCCCTTAAATCTTGCTTACAATTCAGGAGTAACAATGGATCAGGAAGCTTCCTGGGTGGGCCTTGGATGGAATCTCAATGTCGGGCAAATAGAAAGACAGGTTCGGGGTTTGCCGGATGATTTTAGGGGAGACGAAATGATTTATGAAAACAACTTAAGGCAAAATAGAACAGTTGGTGTTAATGTAGGAGTAAATGCCGCTTACACAGGTTTTGATGCTTTACAGTTAGGAGTTGGACTTGGAGTGGAATCTAATAATTATGAAGGAATATCATTTAAACCTTCTTATGGAATAGGATTTAACTTTAATGATAATATTTCAGTAGGAATGAATTTTTCAAGTTCGCTGGACGGTGGTGCCACAGTAACGCCAAGAATTGGTATTTCTCTTAAAATGTTAGATAATGGCTGTGAAAGTACATCTCTAAAAAGTTCTATTTCTTTAGGTTTAAATAGTAGAAAAGGCGTTGAAAATCTAAATGTTTCAGCTAGTGTAAGCCAAAAAGGAGAAACTGCGGACAAATTTACCGATGCAGCAGGGGGCACTGGTTATAAAAATATTAAAGAAGTTAATGGTGGTGGTGGTATCGGAGGAAGTATTTCTTTCAATAATTTGAGTTTTACTCCTTCGAAAAGAATCGGATTCAGAAATGAAAACTTTTCTTTTAACGGAGCCCTTGGAGGTGAAGTTTTTGGTGTAGAGGGACAGGTACAGGTGACTGGCTATGGGTCGTATCAAAATATTGCGGATGAATACAAAAACAAAAAAGAAAAAGCATATGGTTATGAAAATACCGAATACAAAAAAATAACTGAGTCAGGTGTCCTGGATTTTAACAGAGAAAATGAAAGAACGATAAATCAAAACACATTAGCTCTGCCTGTGACCAATTATACGTATGATATATATAGTATAGATGGACAGGGAGTTTCAGGGATGTTTAGGCCCTATAGGTCAAAAGTAAGTAGTGTCTACAACGATGAAGTCGTAGATTTAGGAGAAAGTAAAAATTTTGGAGCTGAAGCAGGTTTGGGTAATTTATTTCATGCAAGTGGTGACTTTAAAAAAGCTCCCTCTGAAAGTACAACAGGGGGGTGGTTTCAAAATAACAATGTCCTAGTTCATTTCAACGAAAAAAGTACCGACAAAAAAGCTTTGACTTACGAACCTGTCACATTCAAGATGGTAGGAGCTACGGTTGTAGATCCGGAAACTATTTATAAGGACAGATTATACGAGACCAAAGCATTGAGAGTTGATATTGGCGGAAATAATAAAAACACCTACACCAGTGCTAATTTGTCTGATGGCATTAGATATGGAAATAGCGAAATAAAAAGGACCAAACGTTTTCGTCGCAGTCAGGTCGTTCAAAAAATTACTAATGCAGAAGCCTCAAGAGATAAGTTTATTATTAAAAATGGCAATGCTGCACCACATCATACAGCGGGAATGAAAATTCTACAGGCAGATGGAACTACTTACGTGTATGGAGAAACAGCTTACAATACTAAAAAAACAGAAGCGACTTTTGACGTATCTGGAGTATCTGGTAGCCAAAGTGGTAATAATACGACGGGACTTGTAGGATATAACGGATCTATGTATGGAAATGAAAGTAATACCAGCGATCAATATGTAAACAGGGTTTCAACACCACCTTATGCCCATAGTTATTTATTATCTACTGTTTTGTCTTCTGATTATCAGGATATTGATGATAATGGCCCGACTGTAAATGATTTAGGTAATTTTACCAAGTTTGAGTATACTACCCTACCCATATATAAATGGAGAGTGCCTTTTGAAAAAGATAAAGCAACATATAACGAGGGTCTTATTTCTAAAAAAGACGATCAAAAGGGAAATTATTTATATGGTGAAAAAGAACTTAAATATCTTGATAAGATAGTTACCAAAACCCACGTGGCATTCTTTGATCTTGAAGACAGAAAAGATGCTATTGCAGTTGCTGATGAAAATGGAGGTAAAGGCACAGGCAGAATGAAAAAAATAAAAACAATTAGGTTGTATTCAAGACCAGAAGTAACCAATGATTCTGGTGTAATTTTTGACCCTTCAAAAATTGCAGGAAGCATTATAAAACCAATTAAAACTGCTCATTTTGTATATAGTTATAGTCTTTGTAAAGGCATTTCTAACAATGACAAAAGTACTAATCTTACTAATAGCGAATTAGGTAATAATGGCGGAAAGTTAACTCTTGAAAAAGTATACTTTACTTATAGAGGTTCTAATATGGGGAAATACACACCATATGTTTTTAATTATGGATCAGATGACTCAATTGACAATCCAAATTATGATATGAAAGGTTTTGATATTTGGGGGAATTATAAAGAAAATCCTGCTAACAGTGGTAATATAAATACGCCATTATCTAATACTGAATTTCCTTTTGTTGATCAGAATAAACAAAAAGTTAGTATAGATAAAACTAAAAATCAGGCGGATATTAATACTGCTTCATGGAATCTTAAATCAGTTCAACTTCCCTCTGGTGGAAAAATCAGTATAGAAACGGAAAGCGACGATTATCAGTATGTCCAGAACAAAAAAGCCATGCAAATGTATAAAGTTGTAGGTGTTGGGCATAATCCAGTACCTGTTTATGATGCTAAAAATAATAATATATTATATAATGGCAGTTCTCATAAAAAGTTTTTATATGTAAAATTAAGTGATGTTAATCTTGTTGATACTAATGATAAACTCACAAAACAAGGATTTCTGGATAAGTATTTAAGTGAAAATTTAACCAAACCCATTCAGTTTAAATTTATGCTGAATATGTCTGATAATGCACAGCATTATGAATATGTTTCAGGATATTTTAAAATAGGTGATGTTAATGACATCAATGTTGACTATAATGCAGATTTCAAAGGTACAATTGCCTCTATTCCTGTAGAGCTTTTGGCAAAAGATAAGCAAAGTGGTAAAGCAAACCCAATCGCCAAAGCTGGCTGGGGCTTTGGTCGTACGTTTCTGAATAGATTAACATGCGGTATAAACGACAATCCGGCAGAAACGGATTTTGCTTCTATTGTGAAGAATTTGAGGGGTAGTTTGAGTATTATAAAAGAAATTTTTGATGGGCCAGATGGTTATTTACAAGACAAAGGACGAGCCAGAATTTTTAAACCTGAAAAATCCTGGATTCGATTAGAAAATTCAGACGGGCACAAATTAGGTGGAGGCCTTCGTGTTAAATCTATTAAGTTAAGCGATAATTGGACTAAAATGCTCGAAGTTACTTCAGGAACAAAACTGAATGACATGGAATATGGTCAGACCTATTCTTATACTGACAATAAAGGAAAATCTAGTGGTGTAGCCACCTTTGAGCCTAATATGTGTGCAGAAAATCCTTTTGTAGAGCCTTTTTATAATGCCAAAGGAAATTATGCAGAAACAGTTGCGGCTCCCATGGAAAGTAATTACGTAGAAAAACCATTTGGTGCTAATTTCTTTCCGGCATCAAGAGTGACTTACAGTAAAGTTACAGTAAGAAATCTGGATCGAAAAAATGATGGAGAAACTATTATAGTAAAAAAACATGCAACAGGAAGCGTGGTAACAAAGCATTATACCAGTTATGATTTTCCAACTAAGGTATTGTATACTGATTTGAAAATGATTAATGGTATTACCCCGACTAAGATCGTTAAAGATATGTTGAAGAATATCATAAGAGGAGGAAATATAGATGTTAGAAATCTATTGACCATGACACAAGGTTATTCTGTTGAAACTAATGATATGAATGGTAAAGTGAATTTTGAGGAAATATATAATGAAGCCAACGAAATCGTATCCTCAGTAGAATACAAGTATAATATTGATGAACAAAAAAATATAGATAATAATATTACGACTATTGATGAAAAAGGAAATGTTTCTAAAAGAATAATTGGTGTTGATTATGATGTAATAAATGATTTTAATCGAAGCTTTGCTAAAACAGAAACCTCTGGTTTTAAAGCCAATATTGCAGGAATGTTGATTCCTACCTTTCCAATTCCAATTCCAATATTTATACCTACTGTATTTCCAGAATCGTCTACGAACATAAACGAGCTTCGTACAGCTGTAACTACTAAACATGTTCATAAAACAGCCATGTTAGTTGAAAAAACAGCCATGGATTTAGGGGCAATTGTATCTACAAAAAGCCTTGCGTGGGATGCAAGTTCGGGGGAAGTTCTCCTGACGGAGACTGTCAATGAGTATAGCGACCATTACTATTCCTTCAATTTCCCAGCTTATTGGATGTATGACGGGATGGGATTAGCCTCTCAAAATATTGGTATTGAAGGAAAACTGATTGCTAATGCCCCTATAACAGCACCAAGCACTTCTTCTAATGCAACTGGTAATCCTTATTTTAGATTAAATAACTATACAGAAGATTTGTCAAAAATATTTCATGTTGGAGACGAGCTTCAGGTATTGGATAAAGAAGGAGTTGTGCAGTCATCTGAAACGCTAGGAATAAATTTACCTCCGCAATACAAATTATGGGTTGTCGGTTTTAATGCTGGCAATACAGGTGTGTTACTTATGGATCGAAATGGTGTTTATATCAACAAATGTGAAGATCTTAATAGTTTCAACTTTAAAATTGTGCGCTCAGGATATAGAAATATGCAATCAGCCAGTATGGCCTCGATAACTTCTATGATTAATCCAATAAAAAATGGAAAATTGGATCAGGAGTCGTTTCGATTCACTGCCAATTCCAGTTTTAATCCTAGAATTATTAATGCCAGTGCAGTTGTTTATAAGGATTATTGGAATACCCAGACAGAATCCAATCTTCCGTATTATCCGGAATATAACCAAAGTAGTGTTGTATCGAAAATTGATCCGGTTACAGGTCTAACTGTTATAACAAATGATCCTAATTGGATTTTACCATCAGGTGGTGTCAAATATCCTAATGATGTTAAAGTAAACCCGTATCTCTGGAACATTAAAGGAAACTGGAGAGCCGAAAAATCGTATGCTTATTTAACCGGTAGAAATAGTGCACAAGGGCAATATAATAATCCCAGAAGAGAAGGTTTTTTCGCAAGTTTTAATCCTTTTTATGTTCTTGACACGACCGCACTTATTCCGGTTTGGAAAATTGATGAGGCCAATTGGACTTATGCCAGCAGTGTGACTAAATACAGTCCATACGGAGCAGAACTTGAAAACAAAGATGCTTTAGACAGGTACAGTGCAGCACAGTATGGATATGTCTATAAGTTGCCTATGGCAGTAGCCTCAAACTCCAAATACAAACAAATAGGGTACGAAGGTTTTGAAGAGAAAAAAACAGAAACCACCAAAAAACATTTTGGATTTGTTAATGATAAAGCAAACATTGTTTCCAGCCAATCTCATACCGGAAGAAACAGTTTGAAAGTACCTAAAGGCTCATCAAGCATAATGTCTAGAAATCTATTTTCTACTATTAAAAATATTGACGCTTCTAAGTGTCCTATTAGTGTTCCAGTCGTTGTAGATCCACCTCCAGTTACCAATATTACAATTGGTTGTAAAGATGGAAGAGAAAGTTTTTCAAGAATTGATGATATCATTTATCAAGTTACTTATAATGTGCCAATGAGGATTACTCTCACGAATGCCACAGTAGTAAATTTTTTAAATCCTTCAGCCCCTTCACAGCCGGCTGAGACCGGAAAATATAGTGTTAGCTTAAGTTCTGATCAAAAAACTATAATATTTAAGGTTACACCTGCTTATCATGGTGCCCTAAATTCGTCAAACAGAGGTATTTTGATACAGACAATTATAGCCCCAAACTCATCTGGATATCTGGGGCGAATTAATATATTGGCAGGTACGACAATGGGAAACCAAGGAATAAGAGTAGCATGTGCGAATGGATATGATACTCCTAGGTTTTAGTTAAAGATGATTATCATTACACACAGTCATAGAATTATAATTAAAGGAAAGCAGCTTTTTTAATAATGATGATGACTGTTTAAAGGTTTTGGTTGTGCCGAAATATTAAGATAAGCTATCTAATCAAATGCACAGCACATTGTTGATATAAAATACAGATCTATGAATAAATTTAGTTTTTTAATAGTGTTATTGTTCTCAGGCTTGGCCTCTGGGCAAAATTTAGGCTCATACAGAGTAAAGACAATGCTTTATATTAGCCCTGGACCAGGAAACTACGGAGGTGGATGCCGAAATGATATAAGCATTAATCTGGTTTATAATGACGGTATTGTACCATCAATAAGGCAGGATTTAAAAAGTATACCAAGAGGGACAAATTCTTATTATGAAAGTACAGTTGATGTATTGGCAAATAGAATTCCGGATAAAATTCAAGTAAGGTCTTCCAGAAATTGGAATAGAACCATCGGCGGATGTGGAGGAAATGGTTCTTTTAATGATAGGTTAAGAGAAGGTAACTTAAATTATTGTACAAACACTTATAATGATATATCGGAATGGTGGAATGACCAATTATCTATAACTAATATTCCTCTACTTAAAATTAAAGATCCTGGAACAAACAATACACTGCTAACAAATGAAAACATAGTAATAGAATCTGACAAAGGTTTTGCTGCTAATGAATATAATTGGCAATATTCACTAGATTCAACAATTTGGGTTGACATGCCACAATTTAATGGAATGTCAGCTTTGAACATTAATGCTATAGCCATTTTAGGTAGTGCAAATATAAATAGTTATCTCAACAAAAATGTTTATATAAGGCAAAAAGCCTGTAATACATTTTCAAATACAGTTAAGTATGTTATAAAAAAGTACTCGGCAGCAGAGCAGACAGCACTTGATGAATTGGCTAACAGTTCGTTTATGCCAGAATCAGGCAAATATATTGTTTCCGGCTGGGTCAAAGAAAATGTCTCTCAGCAGCTAATCACTTATTCTGAAAGTAATATAATGATTTCCATTACCAATTCATACACTAATGGAGTACCATTTTATTCACAAACCTTCAAGCCGTCAGGAGCAATCATAGATGGTTGGCAGCGTATTTTGGGGATTATAGAAATTTCTCCTACTTTCCTGCAACATAATCCAAAGTTGGAAATAGCGCTTAATTGTACCAACACTTCAGCGGATTGTTATTTTGATGATATTCGGTTTTTTCCTTACAACGGAAATTTAAAAAGTTTCGTTTATGACGAAGACACTCAGAAGCTCATGGCAGAACTGGATGAGAATAATTATGCTACGTTTTATGAGTATGACTTAGAGGGAGGCTTAGTTAGAGTAAAAAAAGAAACAGAAAAAGGAGTTTATACCATACAAGAGACACGCAGTAATAGTCCGAAGACGGAATAGCAAAATCTTTTAATTAAATTGATTCTATGATCCAACTCATCTCATTTCAAGAATCAATAAAGATGCATCAATTATAACCAAATCATTATTTGGGAATCAAGAATGAAAAAACAAATCCTTTGCTGGGTTTAAACATATAAGTTAATCACGTTATAATTATAATATGAATATATCATTGAATGTGTTAAGTAAAAAGATAAATTTAATTGGGTTATTATTTTTTACCATAATACTCAGCGCACAAGTTCAGGAAAAAGAGTATAGTAATTTTAAGCCAACAGCAATTACAAGCTTTGGCACTGCTCCAATTTCTATTTTTGATTCAGAGGCTAGTATTCCGAATCAAAACAATTTAGGCACCTATTGCTACTTGTCATTAAATATTGATAATAATTTAGCACCATTTGTCACTTATGAATTGAAGGCTACTTTTAGAATCACTCCTTTAAAACAAGACGGCACCAGCGATGCTTCTTTTGATAAAGAATTGGTAGTAAATTATAATCCAAATCCTGCCAATAGTGGAGGTGCAAATTTTAATGATTTAAGTTATTTAAAAATTGAAAACAGATTTGGCATCAGGGTACAATTAATTTCCTATAAAGCATTGAATACAAGTGCCGCAAACGTAGTGCCAAATAATGCTTTTGTTAATATGGGTTTTAAGACTAGAAGGTATTATTCAGTATCCGAACAATTACTGAATCCGATAGGTTCTACTAATGCTGAAGCAAGTTCAGTTACTATTAATTGGGGAACTTTGGCAGGTGCTTTAGAATATGAATTAGAATGGACCTGGATAGATAATTATAGTAATGAAAGCATAACAGCCCACTTAGCGGGGGATCAGATTCCGTTTACAGACAGGGATTTTGAACTCAATAATACTAGAATCATAACATCTAAAAATACTTTTGAAATACCCTTAATATACGGAAAGGGATATTTGATATACAGAGTGCGGGGCATAAGCAGAAATACAGAATTTGTTAAGTATTACGGAAATTGGAGTTCAGGAACTAGCCCAAAAGCAACAGTAGCAGACTGGCCGCATCAAAGTGTTATCTCTGAACATGAAGCTGGCAAAAACTGGCAATTTCAAGCCAGTTATGCTGAGGATGGCAAGAAAAAAGAGATTGTAAGCTATTTTGACGGATCACTAAGAAATCGACAGACAGTAACCAAAATAAATACCGATAACACAACCATAGTAGGAGAAGTTATTTATGATGCTCAGGGAAGACCGGCTGTGGAAGTATTGCCTACACCCAATAAAGATACTAATATTCATTATTTTAAAGATTACAATTTAAATAATCAAAGCAAATTGTTTTCATATAAAGATTTTGATGTGGATGGCGGAAGTTGTGCCAGTGTTATTTCTGGAATGTCTGAAGCTTCAGGGTCAAGCAGATATTATTCTCCATCAGGATATGCTGATTTTTCTTTAAGAACCAATCAGGCCTATGTACCAGATGCAAGACTATATCCTTTCTCACAAATAGAATACACGCCTGACAATACAGGCAGAATTTCCAGAAAAGGAGGAGTTGGTGAAGATCACCAGTTAGGTACAGGTCATGAAATGAAATATTTTTATACTACTCCTACGGCATCAGAACTGCATAGATTATTTGGCTATAGTGTAGGTGAATCTTCTCATTATAAAAAAAATATTGTAATAGACCCTAACAAACAAGTGTCTGTGAGCTACCTTGACCCGCAAGGGCGAACAATTGCTACTGCTTTGTCTGGAAAATCACCTGCTAATCTTGATGGTTTGGCTGATGAAAATACTGATACCAAAGAAAAGGCTGATCAAAATGGTCATGGTATTACTACGGCAGACCTGCTCAACAAAATTACACCTGCTGATGCTGATACCCCAAAGGATAACAACATATCACAATCCTCAGGAGTATTTCCTTTGAGCAATGATATGCTGACTCTTTCTAAATCAATTGAAGTAACAAACGATGGAGAAGGATATGAGTTTGAATATAGTTTAGATCAAACGAGTTCATTTTCTCCTTTTTACTGCCCGACAGGTTTATATCCTTTTGTATATGACGTCAAATTAGGTTTGAAAGATAATTGTGGAAATGAAAAATTAGATGCGCCTATTCTTACCTCTGTCGGTACATTTAATCTGTCTGGGAGTAATATTCCTGCCACTCTGTCTGCAGTTAAGTCAAAAGCTACGTTGGATACTGGCAGCTATAGTCTCAAAAAAGAAATTAAGGTAAATGAAAAGGCATTATTAGAATATGCGGACAATTACATAAAAAAATTGACCACGCCTAATTCCGGATGTTATATTGATCCTGCTGATCCAAAATTTGGATTAGCTCCTAGTACAGAGTTTATCTATGATTCATGTAGCATAACATGCCAGAGTTGTATTGATAGTATAGGAACAAAATTAAATTATGTTCAAAATGCTTTTGATAAGTTATATGGCAAAGTAGTGGTTACTGTCTCAAAAACAGGAAGTACAATTAGTATATCGTTAATTACAGGTTCTACAGATTTCGATGGTAACCTAATACAGTTATCTGACGTAAATGCTTTAAATGTACGTTTTAGCAGAGAATGGGAGTTGCTAAATAAAGAATGCAATACAGTATGTAATCCAACACTCATTGAATTTGAGACGGCTTGTCAGATGAATGAGAATTTATTAGTGTCAGATTTGAGGCCGAATGGACAATATGGAGCCACTGATGCTACTATAATTGATGTTAATGGAGCTGAAGTATTAGATACAAATGGCAACCCGGTTCCTAACCCAAATTTTGATAAATTAAGTATTTTTAATTCAAACGGAAGCCTTTTTTATAATGGTGATACAACACAGAATGATTGGAAACATCCAATAACGCCTTACAAGATAGATGGAGTTCTTTCATTAATTAGAGTTGAAGTAATTGATAAAACCAAAACACCTTTTACTTGTAATCCTAAAGTAGACACTAATCCCGTACTTAGTGCTGTTAAAAACCCTGATGGTAGTGATATTTGGGAGGTAAAACCCGAACAATTATCAAAAGTAAAAGATTTCATATTAAACTGGGATGACAGTTGGGCGCAATCTTTATTGCCTTATCACCCAGAGTATAAATATTTAGAATATAGTAGTGAAATATGCAAAAGAACTATAGATTTTTATATACTTAAAAACGAAGGGACAGTACCAACTACTGCTAAAACACCTTTATCTTCTGATGGTTATGATTCTTATATGATGAATATTACCACTTATAAAGAAGCAAACGATAAAGGATTAGTTGATTTTGATAGTGCAGGAAATTCAGGAAAATTGCAAATTTATAGTAATGACCCCTATTTTAAACCTTTGCAGTCTTCGTCGCCTTTTGAAGATTCAACACTTTATAATATGAGAGTTGGTACAGGAAGTATAATGTATCAGGCTATAAATAGCAGTTATATTGGTGAGAGCGGAAACAATTTAACGATGTATCAGGCTGCATTAAAAGGAGTGTTTTGTAATTCTTTTTCTATATGTGATGTGAATAATATTACTTTTAGCAATGATATTCAAAAAGATGAGGTTTGGAATGCCTATAAAGCACTTTATATTGGATTGAAAAGTAAGATCAAGCATATATTTATCAATATATATGCGATGAAAAGTAAATCTTTTAATGGATGTATTGGTACAAATGGCTCTAATAGTATAACGGATGTTTTGAGTAATAATTTCCCTCAAAAAAATATACTGTCCAATTATATTCAAAACAATATTAGTACTTCAGGTTCTTTATGTGAAAGCACTAGTGCATTATTATATCAGGCTAAACAAAAAAACTTCCTTCCGGCAGATTTTGGATATAATTCTGGGTTAAATCCTGCAGATGCTGTTGCTAACTTAGTTAAAGCAAATCATTTTGAGTATTATGCCCAAACGGGAAATTGTCCGCTGTTGTTTGACTTTGAGATGCTTCTAAATGGATTTTTCAAAGATCCAGCTTTTACTTCTTCAATTTCTGTAATCGATAAACCTTTTAACAAACAGTATATTACCAAGGAATTAATTAAAAAATTAATGATTCCGGCAATTAACCAAACTGTTGAGGGATTGTTTCAGGCTGGATTACAACCTTTGAAAATAACAACACCCAAAGTTTCAGGGTCCATATTAAATATGAACTTTACTCCACAAACAGGTGGAGGCTTTACAACCTGTCCAATTGTTATAGAATTGCCTGAGACAGGAGGATATACCTGGTCAAATTATGGATCAACGTGGAAAATTAAAAACCTAAAACAGCTCTATTATGATTTAGGAAATTCAGACCCGGTAAATAAGAAATATAAATTCTCAGCTGTAGCTCAAATAGGGCCTATCGGAAATAATACTATTTCTAATGAAGTTATTCTTACTGGGGAAACCTGTGCACCAATAGGAGAGTGTGGCATATCACCAAATGCTATTGGTGAAGTGCTTGACCCAAATCAGGCTACTAATGACCAGGGAGTAGGTTGTAACAAGAAATCTAAGTTTGAGAACGCATTGATACCTCTTTTCAATGAGTTGAAAACAAAGGGAACATTTAATAGTAATACACCTGTTGATATAACAAATTATGCAGCTTATACTAATTCGTATTTAAAAGAGTTTTTCGGAAATGCTGCAGGAATAACCTGGGAAAGGAATGCTCAGAATTTATATATAAAACAAGGAACAAATATTATTGCAAGTATTGTTTTACAATCGACTACAGGAGCAGGTGGAGGTAATCATACTGCACCAGTAATTGTTTTAATGGATTCCTATACCTTTAGAAAATTTGATTCTGTTACATTTGAAACAGCCAATACTGATTCAACCATACCATTTAAATTAGTTATTTCAGGAAATACCAATTTTACAACTGGTACAGCTATTTTAAATGGAACACTAAAGCTTTTTAATACTAATTTTGACTGTTGTCCTATTGCCAGTATTCAGGACTCTGATCATGATGGTGTAGCAGATGATCTGGATAACTGCCCTAATACCCCTAATACGGATCAATTAGATATTAATCTGGATGGTATTGGTGATGCATGTCAGGAAGTAATTGGATGTGTAACAACGCCAAATATTAATGCATGTGTCAATACCAGTGATGAAATTGCTTTTGAAAAAGGTCTTAAAAATGTAATTAATCACATTTTATCAGATCCGGCTTCTTATGATGAATATGGAAATCTGCTTGTTCCCTATAGAATTTGTAAAGATTTTCCTTTGATGAAGGATTTTATTGCTAATTCACATTTAACAGAACATTTTCAGGCCTTAAAAGATAGGGATGACTCTTCTAGCTGTAATGATAAAAGCGATGTAAATCTTTATCAATTTCAATTAGGTAAAGATGTTGATGATTCGATTTCAATATATTTTTATGATGAAAATGAGGAACAGCAAGGAGGTTTTCGATTAGGTGTTCGTTATTTGATAACAGAAAATGGAGAGTATGAAAAATCTGTCTTTTTTAATAAAATCGATATAGATCCCGAAGGAACTATTAGCACAAATTATGATTCAAAAACCATAAAATGTTTTGATGTAAAAGTAGATTACAAGTATGTTATAATAAATGACCTTTCTTGTTATTCACTGACATATGATTTTTGTGATTTCTTGGCTCCTTTACTGCCTACTGATACCATTGCTTGTGAGTTAAATGCACAGGAAGAAATAAAATATGAAGATAATTTCAGAGATGTTATTAATGAGGCTATACAGAACAATACAGTTTCATACGTATACAATATGTCTGGTACAAGGTATGATTCTGCCAGCAGTCCTGCAATGCGTAATTTTTTAAGCGACTCGAATTTATTAAGCCGTTTTCAAAAACTTAGAGATTATATTGGTACTTCTTCCACTACATATAATTTGCAAATTGATCTTTCTAAATTTACAGTATTTTTTCCGAACGATTGGCAAATAGCACTTCAATTTTCCAGTAATGAGAATACAGCCTGGGAGGCTTCAATTTATTTTGATATTCCAAATAACAAAAATATTTCGTCTATAAATAAAATTGACATTACCAATAAGAATGTAGGAAGAATAAGTTATCTTGATGTAAATGGCATTATGCATGAAAATGAAATTTCAAGTATAAAACAATCTGTATCCTTATCACTAAATAGCTCCCAAGGTACCGATATATGCACGTTTGTTAATGAAAATTACCCTAATAAGAATACAGCAAGAATTGCTCAAAATACATCCATTTTGGGACCAGTAGTAACCATGGATGCTTCTGGCGTATTTACAAATTCAAATATTAGTACAAATAGTACATCCAAAAACACATCTCGAATTGCTGCCAGTTCTATAACAGAATCGTGTTCAATTTGTATTCCTCAAACAGTTGCTCCGGTAGCCTGCGATGAAAAGAAGGCTGCATTTATAAGCGCAATGAATAAAAAAATTCCTGATTATTCAGTTCCACAGTCTACTCTTGATAATTTTTGCAATAATGGCTACCAATATATTTCAGATAGTTATATACGGTATTTAAATGAACTGAAAGTTGAAGAACTTTATGATATTCGTTTTAGAACCCTTGCAGAATTTGGAGACACTTATTTGCATTACGGTTTTAATGGTATCAATACTGTAATAGAGCAATACAAAAAATATTACAACGAGAATTTAGTGAATAATGTTTTAAATCCTGATACACTAAATTGGAATGACTGGGTAGAGACTAAATTTAAAGTGGATAATAAAGGCAAATTCTGCCCTCCGGCAGCGTTAAGCAGTTTGGTTTCACCAGATTTACCAGAAGAAAAAGAATCTACTTGTGAAAAACTTGTCAAAAATATTGCTGAAGCATTTTCTGCAGACAACTATAATAATTTATTGCAGGAGAAGCGTAAAGAATTTATGGCGTCCTATATTAAAAAAGCCATGTCTGAGGTCGTAGAAACTCTGGATATGACTTACTATGATCAGGAATATCAATACACCCTTTATTATTATGATCAGGCTGGAAATCTTACTCAAACCGTAGCCCCGGAAGGTGTAAAACGATTTTTACCAGCCGAGATTAAAGCTAAAAATGCCCTTATTGAAGCTCACAAAGTAGCAGAGGACCCACTTAGCACATTTACCGGAGATGTCGGGAATTTGCAGCCTAATCATGAGCTCAAGACGCAATATCGTTACAATTCATTAAACCAATTGGTATGGCAAAGTACTCCAGATGGAGGCATAACACGTTTTGCTTATGATAAACTGGGCAGAATTATAGCGTCACAAAATGCTAAACAGCTAACTTCCACTATCGCTAAAATGAGCTATACAAGTTATGATGTCTTAGGCAGAATTAATCAGGCTGGTGAAATAGATAGTTTTGTATTTAATGCAGCTAACCCATCTGCACCGGTAAGTTATAGTATATCAGCTGAAGGAAGACTTTTACGTACTCCAGTGCCAAGTGGAGCCACAACAGGAATAGTAGATAGTTTTGAGTCAAATTTATCTAAGAGACAAGTTACCAGTACAATTTATGACGACGATCCGGAAGTAGAAACCGGAATCAAAGCTTCTTCATTATTTACTACAAATGCTGTATCGGGTTTTAATCCGGCATACAACAACCGAAATAGGGTTACAGGAATATTCTATCATGAAAATTATACGAATCCGAAAGTTTTTGATAATGCTATTTTATACAATTATGATGTGCATGGTAATGTCAAAGAAATAGTTAATTATTATACACCTCTGAAAAACCCTAATTGTACCCAAACAGTTATAAATACAACAACAGGTCAAAAGAATGATTGTGAAGTTCATTTAAAGAGAATTGTATATCAATATGATCTTATTAGTGGGAATGTAAATGCTGTTAAATTTCAGCCCAACAAGCCTGATCAGTATACCCACCGTTACAATTATGATGCTGATAATCGTATCGTTGATGTAGAAACTTCTGCCAATGGCGTACTTTGGGAAAAAGATGCCAGTTATCAATATTATCCACATGGACCATTAGCAAGGGTTGAACTTGGAGACAAGAAAGTTCAGGGTGTCGATTATGCCTATACGTTACAAGGATGGTTAAAAACAGTAAACGGTGAAAATTTAGCGAATAGCGAAAATGACCTGGGTCAGGACGGTTCTCTGGCAGGTACGACAAAAACCAAGGATGCTTTTGGTTATTCCTTAAATTATTATGAGAATGATTACAAAGCGATATCAGGGGATACTGGCACTGATGCCTTCAGGCCCTTGATGGTGAGTCGTAATACTACAGGAGCGACTCTTAAAAACCTCTATAATGGGAATATAAAGCAAATGACTACGGCTATTCGTAAAAATGGCGATCAGTTGCTTGCGATACAGAAAAATAATTATACTTACGATCAGCTCAATCGCATCAAAACAATGACCTCTCAGGCTTTTGATGCTTTCACAATGCAGGCAGTCAAAAGTTATGAATCCAGTTATTCTTATGACAAAAACGGAAACTTACAAACCTTACGCAATACTGCACCGGGGTTATATCCCAACTCAAAAACACCGGCTTTGCCAAATCCGGAGATGGACAATTTTATCTATAAATACATTCCCGGAACTAATAAACTTACTAATGTATTTGATGTGGCTGATGATATATTTACCGAAACGGGTATTGATATTAAGCAGAATCTAACTGAAAAGGAAGCTTATCGTTTAGGAGATGCTGATACTTACAATTATGTTTATGATGCTATTGGCCAATTGATAAAAGATAAAAATGAAGGCTTAACCATCGAGTGGCGTGTTGATGGTAAAGTAGAAAAAGTGACCAACAGTAAATCTGGAGTTATAATTAACTTTGAGTATGACGGATTAGGCAATCGAATAGCCAAGCGTGTTCAACGAGGCACTGATATCGTGCGTACGCATTATGCCCGAGACGCACAGGGTAATGTTTTGGCAGTATATGATGAGAATTATAAAGCTAATGGGCAAGGAAACAGCAATGAATCGTTATATCGATTAAAAGAGCATCATCTTTTTGGCAGCAGCAGGTTAGGACTTGAAGCAACAGAGCTGCTTATTTATAAATACATGAACAATTCCAGTACGTATAAAACAGCGCAAAATCTGCTTGCCAAAAACAGCAGCATGTTGGCAAAAGCATCTATATTGACAGGAACCACAGTTATTAGAAATTATGCTTTGCATTTTGACACGAATACACCAACAGCTGAATGGATGATGCAGGCAGGTAATTTACCGGTGTTGAATCCCGAATTAACAAGTCTGAATTTAGATACTAACATCAAATTAGCTAATCTCAATCTTTCTAATGGGACTTATTTCTTAGGACAGCTACAGTATAAAGGCGATAAAGAAGAAACAGAAAATACAACAGAGAATGTTGTTTTGACAGGTATTAATAATAATTGTTTGATGTTAACACCGGTTTCCGGAACATTCACTGTAACCAGAAGAAATTCCAGCACTTGTCCATTAGGTAACGAAGTGACACTTTTTGAAACCAATGAAGAAGGAACTTTAGAATACAAAACATCAAATTTAAACTCAAGTAATAATGTGTCAGTTGGGTTTAAAATAAATAACAAATTTTATGGTTTTAAGACAACTACAAGAAGAATTATATCAAGTTTAAGAGGAACTTTGCAATATTCAGACGGAACAAATTATATTAATATTACTACTAGTTTGTCGAATAATAGTTCTGTTCAAACACTTAAATTAGAAAAAACCTTAAATCCTAATGGTGTTGGCTGTTACATAGAATTTTTTAGAAACGGAATTTCTGTAGCAAAAATACCTGTTGCCAATCGCGCTGTCGCTACATCAAACATTGATATTGTGCCATCGGCTGGTAGAATTACAGATTTAAAAGTTACTAAAAAGGTAGTTAAAAAAATAACCAAAGAAATAACAAATCAGGTTCAAATCGTTTTAATTAAGGAAAACAACGGTATCAGGCCAAAAGTAACAGTGAATCAGTACACTAAAACAACGTCAAATACACCTGCCACTGCTACATCCAGAAGTTATGAAGTTACTATGCCAGCCAACAGGGCATTAACAAATGCACAGGCTGCCAATGGTATTGCCTTAAATTTGAACACTACATTTGCTGCAGGCACAGTATTTAGTGTAAACGGAAGTACGCTTTATAAAGACGAAAAATTATGGAGCACTCCTCTAAACATAAATCCTGCAGCGGTACCAGCTGTTGGCAATAACCAGTTAGGAGGAACCGGTACCGCAAGAGCTTTAGGATTTGATATGTGCTACTTTAACTACGGAATAAACAACATTCAGAATGCTTTTAGTTTTGATGATGCCACAAATGAAACCATAACAAACAATCCTCCGGTATCAAGCCAGGGAATTGTCATGAATAATGATGTGACCAGAACACTAGGGCCTTGTCTGCCTGATACGGATGGAGATGGATTGTTTGATCTTTACGAAGTAAATAACGACCTTACTTTCATAGATACTGATGGAGATGGCATAGCCAATCACGACGATAAAGACGATGATGGCGACGGTATATACACTATGTACGAAGGTGCAGATCCGGATGGAGACCACAATCCGGCTACAGGAACAGCACCGTTAAATACCAATGCATTGCTGTCAGCCTTAAATCCAAAGGCTATTACGAATAGCATACCCAACTATCTTGATATTGATGATGACGGAGATGGTTATGCAACATGGGAAACCTATGAAGGTGGTAAAGGAATCATTAATGCCACAACATCTGGTACACCTTATACACTAAATACAGACAATCCGAATGATGCGATACCTAATTATTTAGATCCCACTAATGGGCTTTATACACCGACATTGCCAATTGCCGTAAATAATTTTATATCTTTGACAGGGGATAAGCGTTACGAACTATCTAATCATTTAGGAAATGTGCTTTCTGTGATTTCAGATAAAAAAATACCATCGTTGTCCTCAGGTTCTTTGGCTTATTTTAATGCTGAGGTTCTTAATTACTCAGATTATTATCCCTTTGGACAGTTAGTACCTAATAGACATGGTTCTAGTGATAGCTATCGTTATGGATTTAATGGCATGGAGAAAGATGATGAATTGAAAGGAGAAGGAAACTCAATGAATTATACTTTTAGAATGTACGACCCACGAGTGGGAAGATTTTTTAGTACAGACCCGTTAACAAAAGAATATCCTATGTTGACTCCTTATCAATTTGCTAGTAATACTCCTATTGCGGCCGATGATTTAGAGGGACTGGAAGCTAGAGTAAGGATTAAAAAAAATACCTATTTTGTAACATTAAAAAATGTAAATTTTAAATTTGTATTTAGAAAATCTACTGAATATTTTACTGAAGCTGCTGCAAGAAATAATACTCCCAAAAAAGATTTTACTATTAATACGCAAATGTTTGATTACAAAGACAAATGGGATTATTTTAATGCAGACACCCCTCAGCCCTCTAAAGATTATACACCGCAAGGATTAAATATTATTGAAGGAGCTAAAACCTCAGGAAGGTCATCTGAAAATACTTTTTATTTTTCACAATCATCTTCGGGTGAATGGACTACAGGTTTTGGTGACGTTCCAAGTGATAGTAAATTTGGTTTTGGAGGAGGTACACCTTTAGTCGTTGATGGACTGAAATTTGGAGAAACAAATATCTATAAAGATAATGCTCCTGAAAATGTTACAAAAATTGGTATAATTGGAAGAGTTGACCCAAAAAATTGGAAATATTTAAAGCAAAAAAGTAACGGTGTGTATTCTGGTCAAAATGAAAGTGATGTTGGTAAAACAATATTGGGATATAATTCTAAAACTAAAAATTGGATTATTGTTTCACAACAAAACGGAGAAGAAGGTTTTACACTAAACCAAATTAGAGATTACTTATATAGTAAAGGGTTTGATAATGTTTTAGGGTTTGATGGTTCAACTTCATCAACATTATCTGTAGATGGCAATACTAAAGTTAGTCCTGATGAAAGAAAAAATAGTACAATACCAACGGGTCTTAATATATCTGTTCCACAAAATTAATTAATTATGAAAATTGTTTTAAAGTTTATTTTAGTCGTTGTGTTTTTAATTATGTTAGTATTTACATCCTTTGGTTTTGTCGAAGATGTAAAAGTTTTATTTACCTACGAGAGTGCAGATTATCTTTCTGATATTACAAATATTAATGTTTTTTTATCACTGGTATTTATGATTATATATTTAACTTTACTAATATATTTCTGGAAGCGATTAAAACCAGTTGTTCTTATTTTTTTCTTTATTTTTTCACTTTGGTTTATTTCAGGTAGAACTTTAGCTTTTAAGTATCATCCCACTGGTCGAATAATTGTAGGTTGGTACTATATACAAACAGAAATGTTTAATCTTTGTAAAGAAAACCAAGATTATGAAAAAATATTATCCAAAGAAACAGAAATTAAAGAATTGTTCTTTTGGAGATTGAACTTTAAGAACAAAGATGTAGATGAAACTATTTTTATTGGCCCTTTTGTTTGGGATGAAGTAAGCGAAATTTTAAATAAAAGATTAATAATTAGTAAAGAATAAATTTATTTTATATGCTGTAGTGTAGCGAATGTCTCATGACTTCGCACCCACAATTTAAAGCAAACAAAAAAGCCACTTCATTACGGAGTGGCTTTTGGTTGTTTATAGAGTTGCTACATGTTTAGTAATTCTAAAAGAAAATAGTAATCAATCATATAAATAAATATGCGTCGATCCTGCGGAGCAGGATTAACGCATATTTGGTTATTTAAGATTTTATAAAACTTTTTAATTTAGAAATCATTGATGTTGTTATCGGAATTCCATCATAATCATTATACTTTTGCTGAGTATTCTGTCTATTGAAATAATCCATAAGTTCAGCCATTTCTACGTTGGAGTTATCAATGCCAGAAATGATTTTCAAAATATCTTCAACGTTAAACGACAATTGAGGCAGAACATCATAAAGATTTACCATTTCATCAAGAGAGTATTTTAAAATATGAGCCGTTGCCGGCTCATGCCTTGATTCAATCAAATCAACATTATTTACTAAAGAATCTTTTTTAACACTAGTCTTAACACCATGTTCAAGAATGATACGGTTCATGGTCTCAACTACGAGTTCGCTGTCTTTTTCTTCACATAAGAGCGCATCATACACGTACAGCACATAAACGTCTTTAGCGTTCAAATCCCTGATAACTGCGCTCATAATATCCACCTCAACGGCAAACATCTTTTGGGAGGTAATCTTATGACCATGCTCATTTTTGTCGTGATAGATTCTAGCCAGCATGTCAGGCTCATTTGTTGCATAATAGTCAAACAGCGGAGATTTTCTCATATCATTCCATTTCATGTTGAAAAAACTCAGATGTTCAATCTTGACATCTTTAAGGTCAATTCCTGCTTGTTCCGCCACTAATCCGTGTGTGAGGTAAGCTAGTGAGCCGTCATACAAACTAATGGCAATATTGGGATGCAGTGCGCTGTAATCGCATTCGGTTAGCTTTACTGCTTCAACGGTAATCTGCTCACGTATCCAAGCGGGCATAAGGCTAAAGCTATCAACCACACGACCACCGCTAGACATATTGCCAGCACTGGGAATCATAAACCCACGACCAGTAAGAAACTCAAAGAGCTTGATATTGTCTTCAACAAAGCTCCTGTTTTTTACATCTAGCCAATAGTGGTCTTTGTGCTTGTTACGCACGGTAAGGATTTTTCCCTTTTTGGTAGTGCGACCCTCAGCGACCAATTGTTTGCCAATAATCAGCAGTTCTTCGCTGGTCGGCAAATCAATCTTTGGGTACATGGCAATAAGGTTGGAACATATCGGATTGGTTAGGGCTTCGCATAACTGCTGGTAGTACATCTTATTGCGGGTGCGGATAATCCCTGCATCCTTGATGATATATTCAACGAGTCCCACTTTAAGGTAGGTCTGGGTTAATCTGAACTTTTTGGACTCCGAACCAATCTGATAGCTTCTATCAACTTCGATAAACGCACCTGTGCGTGTTCCAGTTGTCAGCACGTTGATAATCTTGGTATAGATATAGGTATTGTCCACATTTTTGGTCTGCTTGTGCAGTATAACAGAATTAAGAGCCTTCCATTTGGACTCAGTATAGTACGTACTGGCTAGGTTAGATAGGAACACCAGACACTTTTCAACTGCTATGTCAATATCGCTATCAATCGTTTTGAGCAAGTCTTTAGAAACGTATTTTCGTAGGTTATACTGGGCTTTCCTTGGTATTAGGATTGAATTTACGTTTGGGAAACGCATTGCTGATTCTGACAGCTTGTAATCGTTTAGGAGCACGTCTAAGTCTCCAGTATCACCACTAAAGGCAATGTAATCATTTTTTGAGGTCATTTTGATATTCTCTTATTCTCTTTCCATCACATGGATGGATTATTGTCTCTTAGATTGACTTGATAAGAGAAGCTGGATTCGCGACAATCCAGCAATCAAGGATTTTAATGAGTTTTCTCTCAGTTATCACCAATTATACTTCTAAATCAAATAACAATCAATAGTTTTGGACAACTATTTTTAAAATATTTGATATTATTTTGCAGACCCGCATTTTTGAGTAGCGCAAACTGCGCATAACGTCATGGTGAAAATACGTCTGTATCCCTTGATATAACTGGTGTTATTACATGTCTATAATAAGTAACATATATGATAGAGGATTGGAGAGATAAGATTAAACCTCACCAGCATGGTCAATAGCGCAAACTGCGCATAACCCCACAAGAGACAATACTCTCTTAACCCTTGATAGCAATAGGATTATGACCTAATTCTTCTATCAGATATTAAGTAACATATATGATAGAGAAAGGAAGAGATAGATATTTCCCCTATCTGTACCTTTATAGTACCTTAACCCCGTAATCGTGTTCCTCGAAGGCTACAGATGCTCCTGTAAACGCTGGTAAGTCTGTAAATGAAGTAATCAATCTCAACAGACAGCTCCATGTTCACGCATACCCCCGCACCCCCTGTAAACACTAATGCTCCAGAGCCAAGTTACCTACCCGTGTACATCCGAAAAAGTGTACTTCTCCTGACCCGTAGCTCTGATATGTCCGTAAACTGCGCTACCAAAAATGAAGAAAAAAAATCTGATGAGAAAATGGCAAAAAATTTCTGATAAAAAAAATCGAATTTGATTTCCGACCATATTTATAGAAAAAGAGAACATGAAAATAGTAATAAGCTTATCCCAACTAAAACAAGTACTTAAGACACAAAAAGTCAGATACCCGTTATCGTTTAAAGCGATGAACTTCACGGAACAGGAACTTGAAGAGTTTTCACGACTGCTACAGTCAAAGGAAAGAGGCTAAACGCCTCTTTTTTTGTGCTCCAGAATGACCCGAAAAACCTGCGAGCCCAGGAAAACCAGGATTTTTCTAGGATAATCCAAAAAAGCCTGGAATCTTTGCAGTGTAATAAATCACAAACGACCGTTTAAGATTTAATCAGAACAATATGAAAAAGTATATCGCCTATTATCGTGTGAGCCGAAAAGAGCAGGGAATCTCTGGATTAGGATTATCAGCCCAAAAGAGTTCCGTTGAAAAATACGTCACTTCACAGGACGGGATTAT
This sequence comes from uncultured Flavobacterium sp., assembly GCF_946478785.1. The sequence continues at coordinate 77,509 of NZ_CAMLDD010000002.1, read as the reverse complement.
CTTGAAGGATTTTACCGAGATTGAAACGGGTACAAATAAGCGTGAACGTGTTGAAATCCATAAGGCAATCCAACTGGCAAAAAATGAAGGTGCAATCCTTATCATCGCCAAGTTAGACCGTCTTGCCCGCAACGTGAGCTTTGTGAGCTCTCTAATGGATGCAGGCATCGAGTTTTTAGCGGTAGACATGCCATCAGCCAACAACTTTACCATCCATATATTTAGTGCCTTAGCGGAACAGGAAGCCAAGCTTATCAGCTCCAGAACCAAACTTGCGCTTGCTGAACTTAAGAAAAAAGGAGTAAAATTGGGTAATCCGAAAAATCTGACCAGCGAAGCCAGAGCCAAAGGTGTCAATAAAATCAAGGAAAATGCGATGAACAATGATAGAAATCGTCAGGCTCAGTCTATAATCCTCAACTGCAAAGAGAAAGAAATGAGCTACAGACAGATTGCCGACTATCTTAATCAGTTGAATTTCAAGACTAGACATGGCAATAAGTTTTATGCTCCTACAGTTCTTCAATTATATAACAGAGCGACGGCAATGGTTGCATAAATAGATTTAGTTATCAAATATTTTTATATAACTTAATTGAGTTATATCATACGTATTTAAATTGAAAATCAAAGCAGGTAATTGTGTTAATTATTTATTAAAATATGTTAAATATTTTTAATACATTTTAACATATTAAAAAATCACGAAAAGTCAACTTGTTTTAAATCAGTGTTTTATTTTTTAGAAAGACTTAAGTCATTTAGGTTAAGTCGTCTTACATAACGTGATTAAGTTACCAAAAAAAAAGTCTCGAAAATATCACTTACCTTTGTCAAACAAAACAAAAGGAAAAAGATTATTGCAAGAATCTTATCGCCATTCTGATAGCTAAAGAATGGAAAAAGAGCAAGTTGTAAAGCTGAACAGCAAGCTCAAAAAATCAAAATATATTTCAAATTGATTATTCGATTCAATATTTCGAACAGCCAAACCTATGTCTAATTTTAACGTATTCAACAACATGAAAAATACCAATATCGCCATAAGCAACAACGCATTAACTTCAACACAAGGATTTATAAAAATCGATTTTGACCCGAAAACTACCCTACAAGGCGAAGAAGCTTTGGTTAATGGTTACGGACTGGATTTAACCAGCACCGATTTTATCAAATACCAGAGCGGAAATCTTGAAGCGGAAGTAATTGGAGGTATCAATACGATAGCCCTGAACCGTTTTCAGGTGATGCTTAAAATTTCCAGAAGACCACAAATGAGCGTGCAAGACGTGTACCGCAACAATGTAGATTTGTACAACGAGAATAATATCCAACATTTTATCAAACAGGCAAGCATCAAATTGAAACTGGAATCAACCCAAATAGCTGATTTTATCTATGACCTGACCGAAAGGTTGGAATCGTACCGCAAAGACAAATCTACAGGCAAAGAAGAAAAGCCCGTGATACCAATGAGTACGAGCCATGAGCAGAAAAAGACAGCCAAGCTTCTGAAAAGCGAAACGCTATTGGAAGACCTTCAATTGCTTTTAACCCAATCAGGCGTGCCATGTGGGCAGATAGCGCTCAAATTGTTTCTTATTGCGCTAAGCAGTAAACAAACCAGTGTGATGCACGGAATCCTGCAAGGAAGTTCAGAACTGACCAGCGAGATAATCAAGAGCTTTTCAAGCGTACTGCCAGCAGAGACCGCCCGATTCAAGACCTCAATATCGGACAGTGTGCTGTATTACGCTCCAAATGAGAACTATTGGAAAAATAAGGCACTGCTTTTGCCAAGCATCGACACGTTAGGTAAGAAGAACATGGCTATCACAGAACTTATCCTGCAAGGTCAGGTTAACAGACTGGTCACAGAAAACACGGAGCAAGGCACATACAGAGCCAGCAACAAATCGGTAAAGGGAAATCTTAGCTTTATCAGTTCAACGTCTAAAGGCTACCATGAGCTTATGAACTCGGATACCGTAATGGCTCTGCCAATTTCTAATAGTAATGCAATCAAAGAAGCGATTACTACACTCGAAATAAAGCGATTTGCGGGGCTTTTAGATGATAAACAAACACAGAACAACCAAAGACAATTGCAAGGCTTATTTCGAGAGATAAAGAGCATGACTGTAGTTAATCCCTATTTGGAACAGCTCAATATTTCAGCCACCTTCAACAAGGATAATAAGCTGATAAGCCAATTTCTAAGAGTAACGAACCTCATCGCTTTACTGCATCAAAAACAGCTCTCAATAATTCAGAAAAATGGAGCGTGGCAGATTGAAGTTGAGCCAAGGCACATGGTACAAGCGTTGGAACTTTTTCGGGAAATCTGGTTCAAGGAAGAAAAGGAACTTTCTTTCAACGTATCGGGAACACTGGCAAGAATCAAGAAAACGCTACTGAGAGACCACAAAGAAGACCATCAGGAGGCTGATTTTCTGGTTAAGGACATGAGAGCCAAACTAAAGGTGAGTCCGTCGAGTCTGGCAAGGCACATCAACATCTTATACGATTATGGGAAGCTCGAGCGTACAGGAGGAAACCAAAGAGATGGATACAGTTACAAGGTGGTGAGTTGGAACGATTCCAGCGATACAGCACAGCAGTACGAAACGTTCAAAAATGAGATACTAGCATTGTAAAATGGGTATCCCAGAAGCAAATCACAAGTTTCTCACTAGGTTAAGCCTTATGCTTACTGACCTAGACCCGAATATTGAGAAACTCAAACAATGTATATAAAGGAAAACATGAAGAAACTCGAATTACATACTATCACATTCATTGAAGCTTTGGAACGCTTCACCATCCGATTGCAAACACAAGGAGCTTCACAGAGTCAAGTCTATAACAAACCCAACAGTGTAAACGAGTTTCTGTATTATCTGGAACAGAACAGCATCACCAGTCTGAATCAAATCAATCAAAAACTAATCAGTAGTTATTTTGAGTATCTGAAAAACAGACCGCTCCAGACCAAGGACGCAACAATGTCAACGGCATACCTGCTCAAACATCGGGAAGCGGTATTGAGGTTCATTGAGTTTGTCATGAGCCAGCAGAACGAAATCGGTCATGGTCAGAGCGGTATCCTAATCAGGATTGACAATACCCAGAAACCACCAAAAGAAATCCTGCTGGAGAATGAAGTTGAGATACTCTTCAACGCTTGTGATAACAGTCTTTTGGGAATCAGGGACAAAGCGGTTCTAAGCCTACTCTATGGTTGTGGACTCAGACGAAAAGAAGCCCTCGAGCTTGAAATATCGGAAATTGATTTGAATAAAGGTCGTATCCATATTGATAAATCCAAAACCAAACATGCCAGAGACGTTCCAATGTCTGCCAGAGTCCAGCAGAATATTGAAGAGTATCTGTTCAACGTTCGTACCATGATGCTCGATAGCAATAGCAATTTAACGAGTTTTCTAATCACGGAGCGAGGAACACAAATGAGCAACAGCACACTAGCCAAAGTAATGGAGAGGTTGTCCGAAAGAATAAACATCGGTAAAAGCGTGACCTGCCATTTGCTCAGGCATTCGATAGCCACGCATCTGCACCGCAACATGACCATCGAAGACGTGGCAAAGTTCCTCGGACATACATGTCTGGATTCAACAATGATTTATACTCACTTAAAAAACGAATATTATGGATAAGGAAAAATTACTAATGAAGTTCAAAAGCTATATCACAACCGAATTAGGCTACACACCAACCACATTCAAAGGCTATAGGACATGCATCAACAGTTATCTGGACTGGCTGACAGCAAACAGCATCGAACCCAAAAAGATGACGCTCAATCAAACCTATGACTTTCTGGCGTATCGAAGAAACAAAGGCGATTCTTTTCAAAATAGTAAGGTTTACAAAACGGCAATTACTCATTTCAACCAAGCCATCAGGTTGCAATCAAATCCTGCTTTATTGGTTCATCTGGCAAAAAGGGAAAGCAAGACCCCAACACAGTTGCTCGATGAAGAATTTTTGCAAGTCCTCTATCGGGATACCTCAGCCAGTACGTTGGTTCAGAAACGGGACAGGTGTATTTTGGGCATGATGGTCTTTTTGGGATTACAGCGCAACGAGCTAGCAATACTGGATTTGGAAGACTTGAAACTGGAAGAAGCCAGATTGCATGTAAGCCAGACTCTCACCACCAACGAGCGGTACATCAGCCTGAATCCCAAACAAATGATGCACCTGTCCCAATATATTTATGATATAAGACCCAGACTGGCATTGGAATACGGAATCCAGACCAGCAGGTTGTTTTTCAGCTGTGGCGATGCATCGGGATTGGAGGCTGTACTGTCCAGAATGATGAAACGCCTCAAACGGGAGTTTCATTACGTGAAGGATTTTAAACAATTGAAACAGTCCAGAATGTCGATTTGGGTCAAGGAATTGGGACTCAGGCAAGCCCAGTATTTGGGTGGTTATCGGTATGTAACGAGTGTTCAACGATATGATTTCAAAAGCATCGATGACCTCAAATTGAAATTGGAATACAATCATCCGATGGAGAAATTTGACTATAATTGAATATTACAGACAAATAAAAAGCGTATTGTAGTATAAAAATGACCGTTTGGAGATAATCCAAACGGTTTTTTTGTATATGTTTGTTGCACGTTCTTAAGATGACATATCAATGATAAAAAGCGTATAAGGTGTTACCCTTTTGGTATGATAGTGCCTAAACCGAATGCGCTGCCTCAAAGTAGCTATCGCTTTGGATTCCAGGGACAGGAAATGGATAATGAATTGAAAGGTGAAGGAAACTCTTTGAATTATGAATTTAGAATGCACGATCCGAGGATTGGTAGATTCTTTGCAACAGATCCTCTTGAACCCGAATATCCATCAAATAGCCCATTCGCATTTAGTGAGAATAGAGTTATTGACATGATTGAGTTAGAAGGATTAGAAGCAACAAAAACAGAGGATAAGAAAAAAGCAGAAACAGAGGGAACCTTTTTAGAAGGATGGAATAGAACAGTTTCAACTTATAACAATAATTTTAATACTGGTGTAGATGAATTTGTGAGAGAACCAGGTAAGAAAAGTTTGGATATAACTTATAATTTTTTTAATGGGGTTTCATTACTTGTAGGGGATTGTATTCCAGGCTTAACCCAAGCAATGGGGATTGAAAATAAGACAGCCAACGCAATGGTTGAGTTTGGAAATAAAGTGCAAAATATTCCTAATATGTCGAGAAATGAAGCAGGAGGATTTACTGCTGGAGCTTCTATATTCGTGTTGGAATTTTATGCATCAAAGAAGCTCCCTGTTTCTACATTTTCCACGCATTTAGAATTTCAAGTTGGTGAATATGCTGCTTTGAGAAAAATTGCGATAAATACAGGATTAGATGCACATCATGCAGGACAGGCAGCAATTATGAAAAAATTAATCAAGGGATATGATCCAGCTACAGCTCCAAGTATATTAATTAATAAAATAGGGCATACAGTTAAAAAACCATATCTGGGAATATTAAAAAGAAGCACCAAAGATTTTGATTTAAAAGCAGTTAATCCAGTTCGTAATTTAGTTGCTAGAGATGCATTTGAATTGAGAAGAGTATATAAAGTACCAAATGTAAAAATAAAAGAACTTATAGATTTAAATAAGAGTAAATATCCAAAATATTTTAAGAAACCACAAAGATGAGTGAAATAGATGATACATTAGATGAAAATTTAGTTGATTTTTATTATTCCAATGCAGTAGAAGGAATAAAAGAAGAATGGTTAATTAATATTGATGAAAATTGGTACAATTATATATATTATTTGCCTGAAAAAGAAAAAGTAACTTATCATATTGCTATTCTTGACGAAGAAGTTGCAAATGGAGGATTTAATCAATATTTTATTAATGGCTATGGTCAATTTGCTAAGGATACTATTGGTTCTTTGCAATTGATTAAAGCCAATAAATCAGCTTTATTACTAGAAAAGGCATATAATTTTGTAAATAAAGAAAAAGTATCAGATAATATTTTTAGAGTTGAATTATTATCGGGAAAAATAACAGGATTATATGAGTTTGATAATGAATTGAATAATTTTCTTAGCGAATTAGATGATGAATATTGTGAATATGAAGATAATATAGCGGCTTTATTAGTTAATTATTTGAAAGAATAAAAAAACCTACTGGCGCCCGTTTTTCCATCATCTTGGTTCCTACTGGCGCTCGTTTGTGAAAGTCTCATCCTGGTGTTCGATTGTATCGAGTGCCTACTTAAATTAAGAGACAAATCGTAGCGTTTGCAACGCGGTTAATTAACAAAAAAGCAACTCAGTTACGAGTTGTTTTTTTGTTTTCAGGAAAGCTGTATTTTTAGGACAGAAGTCTTTGAATTATTTTGGTCTGCAGTGTATTTCTATTTCAAAAGCAATTGTTTTGTCGTCTTGATCAGGTAGATTTATTAAATTTAGGTTCCCAAATGGCGCGGATATACGAAGGAACGATAGCTCGGAAATGTTTTCCGTACCCGCAAGAGAAGCAGACAAAACAAGTCAAAAAACAAAAAAGCAACTCTACAGCATTCTAGTTTTGGTACTATGCAATCTGGAAGTAATACTGGAAGTGGTACTTTTTGGCCATCAAATAAAATGCATGATGCTATTCCTTGGCCTTCTATTAGAAAGCCTGATGCTACTTTTCACCATTTATTTGTTCCATATAATAATGGTCACACTAAACCTTCGCTTTCTAGAATAAGTCATTATTTACAGGAACAACTTTTAATAATTCTTTATTTAGCCCTAATTAAGATATTTATGATTAAAAAAACTTTTATATTAATTGGATTGCTTTGTTTGAATTCTTGTCTCCCATCTAAAAAGAATAACGAGTACGCACAAGATTTCAAGACGATGAATAAAATTGATTTTTCAAAAAAATATTTTACTCTTTATAATGAAAATAATATTGATTTTTCAAGAATTAAAAAGAATAAAGCATATTATATTTTGAGGAATGGGTCAACTTTTCAAATTGTAGTTTTTTCTGAAGATAAATTTATATATGAAACTCCATTAATGAATTTAACAATGCTGGAAAAACCTTTTGCACCAATAAAATTAGGAAGGAGTAGTTATTTTTTAGTGATAAATAATCAGTTAAAAACGGAAAGTAAAGCTGCCACCTTAGGTAGTTCTTATTCAATAATTGAAGAAGGTGAGATTGAAGAGGATACTATATTCATGAAAAAGAAATATAATTCAAGAGGAGCAAAAAATGAACATAAATTATTTGATAAATATATATTATTTCCTGAAATTATTGTTTATATGATGGGGAATGATTATTTTATAGAAAGAAAAAACTAACCTGATGGCGCAGATATTTCAACGCAACGATAGCGCGGAAATTCTTTCCGTGCCCGTAAAGATGAGCTGACAATCCCACTGGCACTCGTTTGTCCGTCATTTTGGTGCTCGATTGCATCGAGTACCTACTTAAATTAGGAGACAAATCGTAGCGTTTGCAACGCAGTTAATTAAACAAAAAAGCAACTCAGTTACGAGTTGCTTTTTTGTATTGAGGAAAGCTACATTTTTAGCACAGAAGTCTTTAAACTTCTTTTTTGTCAGCATTTCTACCTCTATTTCAAAAACAGTCGTTTTGCCGTCTTAATCAGGTAATCCATAGCAACATCTGCAAGATGGCGAGTAGATATCAAAACAGCGATAGCCGAAAATCTTTTCTGCTTAATAATAAAACACACAGTTAATCTACCTAAAAAAGCTGTAGTTTTTATTCAAGCAATTTAAAATAAAATAAAGCGGTTGTTAGATGGTAAGTTAGGAATAAATCTTCATATTTAGCTTCTTATACGGAATTAATTTTTTTATATACTTATAATCAAGGTCTTATGTTAATATTTGTTTCCGTCATTATTCTAAAAAAACATTTCATTTGCTAAGCGCATTTTAGTACTTTTAACAAATAAAATACTAACAATAATATGTATTAATTTAAAGCGAAACTATGAAACAAAAACTACTAAATGCAATCTTTTTTTTAAAGTTAGATTATTGGGAATTTCCAAATTTTAATATTCGGCACACAGGAAAAGGTGTAAACATCAAATTACTTTTTCTGTTCCTTTCTTTTTTAATTGGATCTTCAATAGTAAATGCGCAATCAGCAAGGTTATACAGCGCAACCTCACCAACCATTTGTTCTGGAAAAAGTGTTAACTTGAAAATTCAGATAACAGGAACCCAGTATGCTTCGTATACTGTTAAGTATATCTATACAGATTTAGAAAATAATAAAACAGAAACTATTCTGAATGACTTTAAAACTACAGATGTTGAAGCTGTTGGCGGGTCAGGGGAATATAAATTGACTTCTGTAATAAGTAATTCCAATGTCACAATTCCTCTTCATCCGGATAAAGTCATAGTTGTTGTAAAACCAGCACCTGTAAAACCAAACATTCAAACTGTAGTCCAGCCTTCCTGCTTAGTCAATAGAGGCAGTATCACATTAAGTGATTTGCCTGCTTCCGGAAACTGGACTATACAGCCAGGTGGAATTACAGGAGCAGGTACTTCTAGGGTAATATCAAATTTAAATCCAGGGAATTACAGTTTTACAGTCACTCATAATGGTTGTATTTCAGAGAGCTCAAATATTGTTACTATTAATGCACCGGCAACGGTAACACCTGCTCCTGTTTTAACCAATAACATCACTTTAGGCTGTAATCAAACTTCTTATCTTCTCGAATGGCCTGCAGTAGCAATTGCTACAGGGTATAAATTAGATGTAGCCACAGATATGGGTTTCAACAATTTTTTATCAGGATATCAGGATAAGGAATTATCAAATGTAACATCTGAAACCATTACCGGGCTGGCTGCCAATACTGTTTATTATGTACGCTTACGAGCGATTAGTGATTGTGGGACGAGTTTAAATTCTAACATTATAAATGTTAATCCTATGCAGTCCACTACCTATTATGATGGAAGTTGGTCTAACGGAGCTCCTGATAGTTCTAAAAATGTTATTTTTAATAGCAGCTTCAATATTAAAACTAATACAAATGCTTGTACCTGTCAGGTTAATGCCGGAGCAAATGTTACTGTTGATTCAGGTGTTGACTTAAAAATAGAAAATGGCTTAACAGTAGATCCGGCTGGAACCCTGACTTTTGAAAATAATGCGAGTTTAATACAAATAAATGATGTTAAGAATTCAGGAAATGTTACTTACAAACGTACCACTTCTCCAATGAAAAATTTTGATTATACCTATTGGTCGTCTCCTGTTTCTGGTCAGAGACTTTATGATCTGTCGCCTAATACATTGGCTGATAAATATTTGAGTTATGGTCTAAACGGGTGGATAACACACATGAATGGCGACTCCGTAATGCAACAGGGTATTGGATATGGAATAAGGGTTCCAAAGCCACACTTTTGGCCAAACCCTTCAGATCTTACTTATATTCAGCCTGTTGAGTTTGTAGGGATTCCTAACAATGGAGGCATTGATGGAGAAACAGTTCCGGGAAATAAGTATCATTTGGTTGGAAATCCATACCCATCAGCCCTTGATGCTGATCAATTTCTGGAAGAGAATAAAAAAGTTCTATATGGCACACTTTATTTTTGGACACACAATACGGCTATTAAGCCAAGTGGACATCAATTTGTATACACTTCAGATGATTATGCGGCATATAATGGAGTTGGTGGTGTAGCTACAAGACCAGCACTTTCTTCCGGAATCAACGAGAGTGAGCCCACTGGTAAGATCGCTGCAGGACAATCGTTTATGATTGCTTCTCTCGCACCTGGAACAATTACTTTTAATAATTCCATGAGAGTTTTAGGAAACAATGGGCAATTTTTTAAACAGACAAGAAACAATAAAATTGCTGTTCAAAAAGATCGTTTTTGGCTGAACCTTACAAATAAAGAGGGAGCATTTAAACAAATCCTAATTGGTTATGTACCGGGAGCAACAAATAATTATGACGGCCGTTTTGATGGTAGTGTATTTAGTGGAAATTCTTTCATCAATTTTTATAGTAAAACCCAAACTAGCAATTTAGTAATTCAGGGCCGTGCCTTGCCGTTAGAAGATACTGATAGTATTCAGTTAGGATATAATTCTACAATCGATGGCGTTTTTTCAATAGAGATTGGTAAAGTTGACGGACAATTCTTTAATAAAGCAATTTATCTGGAAGACAAAAAAACAAATACCTATTTTAATTTAAAAAATGGAGGTTATGAATTTAGCACTTTAAAAGGAACATTTGATGATCGTTTTGTAATACATTATGTTCCAAATGTAATACAAACACCAGTGTTGGCAGATGTGCCTGAACTAAACTGTAGCCAGACATCTTTTGTTGTTAATTGGGATGCTATTGAGAATGCCAGCTCGTACAGATATGATATAGCTACAGATCAGGATTTTATCAATATACTCCCTGATTATCAGGATAGAGAAGTGAGCGGCTATAATTCAGAAGAAATAGCTGGATTAACAGGTACCAGATATTACATAAGATTAAGAGCGATGTATAATTCTGTAGCAAGTACAAATTCGAATGTTATAGCAGTATCTGCACCAATAACAGTATACAATGGTGAATGGTCAAATGGTTTGCCTGACAGTAATAAAAATATAATTTTTGATAATGTAAACTATATTTTACCTGGAGATGTGAGTGCATGCTCCTGCCAAATTAATGGAACGGCAAAAGTTACGGTACCTGATGGCGCAACCCTAAAATTAGAGAATGGTCTTTCAGTGAAAGAAAATGGATCTTTAACTTTTGAAAATAATGCAAGTTTAGTACAAATCAATGATGTGGTAAATACTGGTAATATTATTTACAAACGTATTTCGGCACCAATGAAAACAGCTGATTATACCTACTGGTCTTCTCCTGTTGCAGAACAAAAACTAGATATTTTATCCCCAAATACTTTATCGAACAGATATTTTAGTCTCTATAATAATAATTGGGTATCAGAACAAGTAACAGCTTCAATGACACCTGCAAAAGGTTATATTATAGGTGCTCCAAAAAGCGGAACATGGCCAAACGGCGAAACTGTACGTTTTCCTTATGCACAACCCGTTCAGTTTATAGGTGTTCCAAATAACGGACACTTTGAATTTACAATTTTGAATAATGGCAGTAAAAACTTAATTGGTAATCCTTATCCGTCTGCAGTAGATGCCGATGCGTTTTTAGATGCAAACAGTAACGTTTTAGGAGGAACTATCTATTTTTGGAAAAATAATACATCACCAAAATTTTTAAAGTATTTATTAGATGATTATGCATGTTACAATGCTTTGGGGGGTGTAGCAGCAGCAGCGGCAGGAGAAGCCTCAGGCGGAACTAACAGTATAAAACCTACAGGGAAAATTGCTGCAGGACAGTCTTTCATAACAGAGAGTATTGTTTCAGGGACAGTCGTTTTTGATAATAACATGCGTCTTGAGGGAGAAAATTTGCATTTTTTGAAGCTAGGTAAAACAGCTAAAACAGCTTCTATAGAAAAGCATCGCTTTTGGCTGAACTTAACAAACTCATTAGGTGCTTTTGAACAGATTTTGATAGGATATGCCGATGGGGCAACCAATAATTACGATAACCGTTTTGATGCTCGTGACTGGAGCGGAAATTCTTATACCAGTTTTTACAGCGTAAATCAAAATGATAAACTTACTATTCAGGGGCGTGCTCTTCCCTTCGATAATGCTGATGTCGTGACATTAGGATATCGTTCTCTTTTAGGTGGATATTTTACAATAGCCTTAGATAGTGCTGATGGTTTGTTTGCAAATCATCCTATTTATCTTGAAGATAAAAAACTTAAAGTTTTTCATAATCTCCAAGATGGGGCATATAATTTTGTGTCTTTTTTGGGGACTCATGATAATCGCTTTGTTATCCATTATGGAGTCAAAAAAACCAGTAAAACAGCAAAAAACAACACTTCTGACTCGATTCAATCAGCAAATGAAGTGATAGTTTCTCCAGAAAATAATCAAATAAGTATCAATTCCTTTGAAGAAATCATAGACAAAGTTTTTGTTTATGATTTAAACGGGAAACAGATTTATGAGAAAGGACACGTAAATACGAATGAATTTTATACTCCGATATTAGTTTTCAGTAATCAGGTTTTAGTTGTTAAAGTAATTTTACAAAACGGAAAAACAGTTATTAAAAAAGCTGTCTTTTAAATTGCTTTATTAAATATTTTTTTAAAGTCTCATCTTTAACGATGGGGCTTTTTTATATTTGGCATTTTTTTCTTCTAATACACCCATTTAAAAAAAAACTAAATATGCTTTATTTAGATCCTTGATTTAAGAGCATAAAAAAAGAGAACCTAAATAAGTTCTCTTTGTTGTAGCGGAAAGCATTCAATTATCTAACCAGATTATAGCAGATTTTTGTAAATTTGTCACAATATTTTGACTTCTCTTTTCAATTGAATGATAAATTTATGAAGTAATATTTATCTCTCTTTCATTCCAGTATCAAAATCTATATCCTGCACTCAATCCAAATTTTGTAGAAATAGTATGGTCTGTTTTAGCTGCATTGAGTAATATACCGCCATAACCAACATTTGCTTCAAAAAGAAATCCGCTTTTACTGACCCATTTCCAGCCTCCGCCGGCACCGAGGGCAAAATTAATAACGTCGGGATTTTCGGTATATATTGAATGATCTTCTGAAGTGTATATTTTTTTGCCATCTGTTGAAGCCAGCATTCCAAATCCTTCAACAAACCAGCCTGATGCATATTTTTCACCAAAATATCTTCTGTAATACGGAGAGATTGAATAATTTAAATCCTTTTCATTCTTTGTATTGTCAAAAACATAATAAAAAGAAAGCCCTAATGACGAATTATGATTTAAATGTCTTTCGTAACCAATCTGAAAAGATTGCCATAAAGGAGCAATTGCATTTAACTTAATTTCATTATTTTTCTGATAAGGATCAGTTTCATTTTGAGCATTGACAGAATAAAAGGCAAACAAAATGATCAGTAGTAAAAAGGTTTTTTTCATAAAAAGTAATTTGAATTATTTAAATCCAAAATTCATATAAGAAAAATTAGAAAAGGTATTAAAAGCTTAAAAATCGATAAATTAATACTTATTTAATGCTATTTTATACTCATTAGGTGTCTGGCCTGTATGTTTTTTAAAGGCCTTATAAAAAGTTGCTTTTGAAGTAAACCCTGATTCCAACCCCATTGTCAGCAAATTATAGTTCTCATAATCAGAATTGGAAATCATCTTTTTTACAGCTTCAACCCGATATTGATTAATGTAGTTGGCAAAGTTATCTTCTGTGATCGTATTTACAATTTGTGAAACATATCCTGCACTTATACCCAGTTTTTCAGCAATTTTTTCTCTGTTTAACGTACTGTCAGTGTAAATGTGCAGCTCTTTGCAAAGAACTTCTAGCTTTTGAAAATAAAGATTATCTGTCGTTATAGATTCTCGATATTCTTCTGCGGTATTTTTTTCTGTGATTTGTAGATTGGTAGGTAAAATAGTTATATCGTTATTTAGAAAATTGAAAATAGCCTCTTTATTTTTGGCTAGTTTGTATTTGTAAATGCCTATATACGCCGTCCAATGAATTATGAATGTTGCAGATATAGCCAGCACACTCATAGCAGAAGAAAGATTGAAATTAATAAATAAACTAGCTAGATAAATAATAAGAAAAGCGAATATTAATGAAGTAACAATAGTTAATAAGGTAATTATCCATTTTTTTTCCTGTGGATCTCTTAAATGTTTTATTATAAAATAGGAGTAAAATAGTAGAAATGGTATGAATGTAAGGGCTAAAGTAAGATGAATAAGACCAAGTATTTTCATTAGACTGAGACCTGATTCAGGAATAGTATAAATTCCTGCAACACGATCAAGATCGTTTGTAATACTAAGGACAGCGGAATAGGCAAATGGAATAAAACACAAATAAGATTTTTGTTTGCTTTTTACAGTATCATCAATTCGGTTTATAATAAACAGAAATAGCAAAGCAGGAATTAGAAATACCCACTCGACGTTCTGAATAAACTGCAGAAAAGGATAGGAAGTATATACTTCTTCAATCTCAAAAACATGATTCAGTAAAATAATTGAAAGTGTAAATAGTAAGTAGGCCAAATATTTATTTGAATTACTATTGAATAATGAAGACTTTAAAATAATTAACCCTAAGACTATTCCCTGGAAAATTGCAATATTTAAAAGTGTTGTATAAATCAATTTTTTAAGATAAAAGTTGTTTTAAGATTTGTTTTGGAATATTATGTAATTAGTCATTTTTTACAACATGGCTTATTTCATACTAATTGGTAAGACGAATTTATATTAATACTGATGACTTTTTTAAGTGATTAAGAAATGATTAACTAAAATAATTTGGTAAAGGCTGTTACAAAAATATTTTTGGATTTAAAGCTTAGAAGTAATAGCGTGTAAGGCGGGATTTGTTCCGTTTTAAGGAATTGGAACTTGAGCTGTTTTTCTATTTTGACATTTCCCAATTTAGTAGCGAAGCATTCAAATAGTATAGCATCAGCATCTTACTTTAAATAGAGTAATAATTTCAAATGTTTACTCTATTTATACTTACTCAAACCTAGATTAAGAATAGTACCTACTCTGCTAAACTCCTCATTAATCTTTGCATTCAGGATTAGTTGTTCATTTTTTATTCGATGATTAAAAATTAACTGATGTGCATGAAGCATCATTACTTTAAGGTCATAATTCTCCAGCCATAATTTATTTTGTTTGTTGCAGCCATGTGGACGGCTTCCTAAAATGGGATGAAAAATATGTTTGAAATGTTTTCGTAATTGATGCATACGTCCAGTTTCAGGAATCGCTTCTACCAAGCAATATCGTGACGATGGTTGATTATTAAATTCTAACTCAACTTCGGCATTTTGTAAACGATGAAAGTATGTTATTGCATTTTGTTTAATGTCATCATCATTGGTTAAATCATAATCAATCGTTAGTTCTTTGGGAGACCAACCACGTAAAATTGCTAAATATTTTTTTTCGACTTCGCGTGTGGCAAAACTATCATTCATAATTTTTAAAACCTTTTTATCCAGTGCAAATAACAAAACGCCAGATGTTTTGCGATCTAAGCGATGAATAGGATAAACATGTTGGCCTCCAATTTGATTTCTCAATTCCTGAATAGCATAAACTTTTGCATCTCTCGCATAAAATGATTTATGAACCAACAACCCACTTGGTTTATTAATTGCTATAATATACTCATCTTGGTAAAGAATTTCTAACATTTGGCAAAAATAAAGAGATTTCGAATTAAAATCACTTTTATGATATTTATATACTTTCTCCGTAGTTAGTGCGAGTATCCCACTGGGGAAAGCAATGAGATGTTTACAAAGAGGGTTAAAACAAAAAAACTCCAGATTTCTCTGAAGCTTTGTCTTAGTAGCGGGAACAGGACTCGAACCTGTGACCTTCGGGTTATGAGCCCGACGAGCTGCCTACTGCTCTATCCCGCGATGTTTCGGGTGCAAAGATACGCCCATTTTTTAGAAATGCAACGAAAACTTTAAAAAATGTTTTATTTTCTCTATTGAGTTGATATGACTACCTTTGCACAATAAAATTAATACACAAATGTCACATAAAGCAGGTTTTGTAAACATCATCGGGAATCCAAACGTTGGAAAATCAACATTGATGAACGCCTTCGTTGGAGAAAGATTATCGATCATTACATCAAAAGCACAAACAACACGCCACCGTATTCTTGGAATCGTGAATGGCGAAGATTTTCAACTTATATTATCGGATACACCCGGAATCATCAAACCGGCTTATGAAATGCAGGAGTCGATGATGAACTTCGTAAAATCGGCTTTTGAAGATGCTGACATCTTGGTTTACATGGTCGAAATAGGGGAGCAGGACTTAAAAGACGAAGCTTTTTTTAATAAAATCATCCATGCAAAAATTCCGGTTTTGTTATTGTTGAATAAAATCGACAATTCCAATCAGGAACAATTAGAAGAGCAAGTAGCGTTTTGGACAGCCAAAGTGCCAAATGCTGAGATTTTTCCAATTTCGGCTTTACAGAATTTTAATGTGCCGGAAGTTTTTGGAAGAATCATCGAATTGTTGCCGGAATCACCTGCATATTATCCAAAAGACCAATTAACAGACAAACCGGAACGTTTCTTCGTAAACGAAACCATTCGTGAAAAAATCTTACTTAATTACAGCAAAGAGATTCCATACGCAGTTGAAATCGTAACAGAAGAGTTTTTTGAAGACGAAAAAATCATCAGAATCCGTTCAATCATTATGGTAGAACGCGAAACACAAAAAGGAATTATCATAGGACATAAAGGTGCTGCCCTTAAAAAAGTAGGAACCGATGCCCGTGCCGATTTAGAAAAATTTTTTGGAAAACAAATACATATTGAATTGGTTGTAAAAGTGAACAAAAACTGGAGAAGCAACGCTAATATGTTGAAACGATTTGGATATAATCAGTAATATAGTTTGGGCGTGACCCGAAAAGGGTCGGGCTGTACACTATATCTTTTGTGGCGAACCCCGCCACAAAAGGATGCCGCTTCCATCCCTCACGCATATGAACTAAAAAAAGAACATTGATTTTTAAAGAACATTTAGAATTTTTACGATCTGACGATATGATTACCTTGAGTTGAGATTCCTACGGAATGACAAACTATAAGTACAATCGAAACACAATATTGTCATTCCATAAGAATCTCAGTTATACATTTGGAAGAGATAAGTCAATTGATAACCCAGAAGCCCTAGCCCTGATAGCAGTGGAAATCCTTTTGTAACGCTTCTTAGCGGGACAAAAGATTGAAACGGATAGCAGGAAACAGCTCCCAAAAAACATAAAAATCTTAGGTACTTAGAAACTTAGCGACTTAGCCACTTTTTTACCTACCTTTGCAAAAAATTAAAATAAAGCATTTTGGATTCCAAGTCATTAGGTTTTTAGGGAACTAAAATCTAAGATCTAAAGTTTAAAATCAAAAATTCAAAAAAATGAATAACATTGTTGCGATAGTAGGAAGACCTAATGTGGGGAAATCAACCCTTTTTAATAGGCTGATACAAAGAAGAGAAGCTATTGTAGATTCGGTTTCTGGAGTTACCAGAGACAGAAACTACGGTAAAAGCGAGTGGAACGGAAAAGAGTTTTCTGTAATTGATACCGGCGGATATATTCGCGGATCTGATGACGTATTTGAAGGTGAAATTCGCAAACAAGTAGAGCTTGCTATCGACGAGGCTGATGTTATTATTTTTGTGGTTGATGTTGAGGAAGGAATTACACCAATGGATGATGTTGTTGCACGCTTATTGCGCAAAGTGACAAAGCCGGTTTTATTGGCTGTAAATAAAGTAGATAACGCGATGCGTGAAAAAGACGCGCTTGAGTTTTATAACCTTGGGTTAGGTGATTATTTCACTTTTGCGAGTATTTCAGGAAGTGGGACAGGAGATTTATTAGATGCTTTGATTGAATCTTTTCCGGTAAAACCAGAGCCAGTTCAGGAAGAAGTTGTTTTGCCTCGTTTTGCTGTGGTAGGTCGCCCGAATGCAGGAAAATCCAGTTTTATTAATGCCTTAATTGGTAAAGAGCGTTTCATGGTAACGGATATTGCAGGAACTACACGTGATGCAATTGACACAAAATTTGACCGTTTTGGTTTTGAATTTAATTTGGTTGATACAGCGGGAATCCGCCGTAAAGCTAAGGTTAAGGAAGATTTAGAATTTTACTCCGTAATGCGTTCTGTACGTGCGATTGAGCATGCCGATATTTGTATTTTGGTTATCGACGCTACTCGTGGATTTGAAGGTCAGGATCAGAGTATTTTCTGGTTGGCCGAGAAAAACCGTAAAGGTGTTGTAATCTTAGTAAACAAATGGGATTTGGTAGAGAAAGATACCATGTCAACCCGTGATTACGAAGAGAAAATCAAAAAAGAATTAATGCCTTTTACCGATGTGCCGATTTTGTTCGTTTCAGCTTTAACGAAACAACGTTTATTAAAAGCGTTAGAAGCTACAGTTCAGGTTTTTGAAAACAGAAAACAAAGAATTCCTACTTCAAAATTCAATGAATTTATGTTGAAGGTTATTGAAGCATATCCTCCGCCAGCAACAAAAGGGAAATATGTAAAAATTAAATATTGTATGCAATTGCCAACCTTGACGCCTCAGTTTGTGTTTTTTGCAAACATGCCACAATACGTTAAAGAACCATATAAGAGATATTTAGAAAATAAAATTAGAGAGAATTGGGATTTTTCTGGAGTTCCAATTGATATTTATATTAGAGAAAAATAAGAATGAAAGTCCCCAAATTTGGGGACTTTTTTTTTTTGATACCCTTTTTGAACGGCATGCTATTTGAATAAATGTGAAAACTACAATTAAACCTTTTGTGTTTATTTGGGTCTAATCGTTTAACTAACTTATAGAATTTCTTTTTATGACCAGAATTTATTCCTTTTTATCGCTTTTTTTTCTTTTTGTCTCTGCTGTAAATGCCCAAAATGACATAACCGTTCAAGGGACTATCCTTGACGTTAATACACAATTGCCATTAGAATTGGCTACCGTTTATTTTACTACCATTAAAGATTCTACTGTAATCGAATACGCCACGACTGATAAAAATGGTGCTTTTAGAATGAACATCAAGAAATATGAGAAACCTGTTTTTTTAAAGGTGAATTATATGGGGTATCAAACGTATTTTGAAGAATATAAAGGACTTACAGAAAGTAAAGATTTCGGAAAAATTTATTTGATTGAAAATGTAAATGCGCTGAATGATGTTGTGATAAAAACAGAAGCTGCACCGATTACCATTAAAAAAGATACATTAGAATTTAATGCAAATTCATATAAAGTACGCCCCGATTCCAATGTGGAGACTTTATTAAAACAACTCCCCGGTTTTGATGTTGATAATGATGGCAAAGTCACGGTAAATGGACGAGAGGTTAATCAGGTATTGGTCAACGGAAAAACATTCTTTGATAAAGATGGAGCCATTGCCTTAAAAAACCTGCCGGCAGATATCATTAAAAAAATACAGGTTTCTGATTTTAAGACTAAAAAAGAAGAACTTTCAAAACAAGAGTCAACCTCGGATTTTTCAAGTATCAATATTACTATTGATGAGAAGAAAAACAAGGGTTATTTCGGAAAAGTTATGGGAGGTTACGGTACAGATGACCGATATGAAGCAAATGTCAATTTAAATTATTTTAATAATAAACAGAAAATAAGTCTGCTGGCGGCATCTAATAATATCAATTCAACAGGCTTTTCAATGGATGATGTTTTTGATAGTATGGGTGGTGGCAGAAATAACAGCAGGGGTAATTCTGGCGGCGGAGGACGTAACGGAAAAGGGATTACACAGTCAAATTTAGTTGGCTTAAATTATTCTGATGACTGGACAGAAAAGCTTCTGGCGATGGGAAGTTATAATTTTTCTAATACGGTTAATAAAAATGACAGTAAATCCAATGAGCAAAGTTTCCTGCCAACCGGAAACATTGTGACAGCAGCGGATTCTAAAACAAGAAATGAAAGTACGGGAAACAATGTGAACTTTGAATTAGAATATAAAATTGACCCAACGACCAGAATTGTTTTTATTCCGAAACTAAGTCAATCCAGAACAAATAGTAATTCAGAATCATCAAGTTCTTCCGTAGACGAAAGCAATAATCCTTTAAATAGTAGTGTTTCAACTTCAGATTCGGAAGGTAATAGCACTAATTTTGCCAATTCTATTAATTTTAATAAAGCTTTTGAAAAGAGATCCAGAAATTTAAGTTTTGTTTTTTCTAATAATAATACGAATAGTGATTCGGAAGCAATAAATGCTTCTAATACAATTTTTTATCAGGACGACAAACCTAATGACGAAAGAAATCAAAACACAAAAAGAAATGCGACCAGTGATTCTTACTCAGCAGATATAGAATACACAGAGCCCATAACAGATTCATTAAGAATCAGATTTGGTTCTGATTTCGATTGGAGAAAATCAGCAAACGATGAAAGAACTTTTAATTTTAATCCGTTAACTGATGAATATACTGATTTGAATCTTGCTTTAAGTAATTATACCAGTTCAACACAAAATTCGGTTACGCCAAAAGTGGGTGTTACTTTACAGAAAAATAAATTTACGTTGAATTTAGACAGCAGAACTTCAATTATAAAATTTGATAACCATTCTTTATATTTAAATAATGCTACAGATTTAAGTAAAAAATATGCACTCCCTTTTGCAACTGCACTGTTGAGATATAAATTCAGTCGTTCTAAAAACTTATCGTTTAAGTATGATTATTCAAATGCACTTCCTTCTGCAACACAGTTAATGCCAGTTGTAAATCTTAACAATCCATTAAATACGATTACCGGAAATCCTGATTTGCATCCGGTTGAGAAGAACAGTATCAATTTTAATTTTAGAAATTACGATTTTCGTTCTCGTTCCGGCTACAGTTTATATGTAAAAGGAGATTATTATAATAACTCAATCGAGTCAACATCAATTTATGATGAAAGTGGAAAAAGAACGACTACCTATGTAAATATTTCAGGAGTATATAATGCTTCTATAGGTGCCAACTGGAATCAACAAATCAAGACGGGCGCACATACTTTAAGATATGGATTAGGCTTAAACGGAGGGTATTTCTTTGATAAAGGATTTACTAATGCCGTTTTATACAATGCAAAATCCACTTCAATTACGCCAAAGGTTTATTTATCATATGATTACGGAGAAGTTTTAACAGTAGCGCCATCTTATAATTTATCATACAATCAATCTAAATATGAAAATTATTCAAGAGATGCTACCTCAAATGTGGTGCACAGAATCAACGTTCAGGCAACAACATATTGGCCGGGGAATTTAATTTTCGGAAATGATTTTGGCTACACTTATAATTCCAATATTTCAGATGAATTCAAAAAAGATTTTTATTTGTGGAATACTAGTTTGTCTTATGGTTTTTTGGATAAAAAATTATATGCTAAAGTAAAAGTTTATGATGTTTTAAATCAAAATCTTAGTGCAACCAGAACAATCTCCGCAACTTCAATCCGTGATGAAGAGAATACAGTTTTAAGACGATATGTAATGTTTTCGTTGGCCTATAAAATCGGAAATTTTACAGGATCAGAAAAAGGAGACAGAAGAAGAGGGTAGTTTTTTAAAAGATAAAATGACCAAGCTGAAAGGCTGAAAGCGAAAGACCGAAATCATATTTACAATTTGATTTCGATTTTTTTTAAACCTAAAACTTACGGTTAATTTTATGATAAACAGTAAAACGTATAATATCACGATCATAAAAATCGACACCGCTTGCCCGCCTCTGATAGCTTTTTAAATAGCCTAATTCTAAACCAATATCTGAGTTAAAATTATAGCGCAATGCAGCGTAAATTCGGTTTTGGTCAAAAGTGTTTTTTTTATTGTCTTTTCCGTAGTTAAATAGAATTTCATCAGAAATAACGCCTTTTAAGTTTCTTTTTTCTTTTTCCCAAAGTGTAAAAGTAGATTGCAGACGATATCTGAATCGGAAAGAAAAAGAAAACTCATTTAATAATCCTGTTTTATCTGCTTTTTGTATAAAGCGTTCTTCAAGCTGAAAACGATTATTAAAGGTGATTTTTGCGATATCATTTATAAAAGTAATATCCTGCTGGCCTCGATATTCAGGAATTGAAAAATCAAGATCAGCAAGAGGTGTTTGAGTATTTACACTAAAGTAAGCAAATCCACCACCTAATTCAATATTTTGATTAGCGCGATATCTTCCCTGAATCCTTAAAACCCATAAATTTTCATGAATTGGTTTGACAAAATTACGATTGTCAAATTCTGAATTTAATGACCATTTCTCATTTATTGGCAAAATATTATAATATCGAATCCAGCTTAAGGTTTGCTGTTCAATATTTTTTTTGTCCTGAGCAATAGAAAGCTGACTCAAAAGTGTTAAAGAGAAAAGGAATCGGATAAATTTCATTATGTTGTATAAATTCAGGCTGCGAATATATACAAAGGAGAGTTGGTTTTGAAAAGTATTGCGATTTTTAAATTTGGTTTAAGGCTTATTTTGTGATTTATGATGCTTTAAATTATAAAAAATGGGATACGCTTATTAAAACGTATCCCATTTAACCAAACTAACTATACTTATTTTATTACAGCGAATATTTTAAAGTAACGCCGTAAGTTCTTTGATCACCTAGTACTGCAGCGTATTGTCCTGAATTTCCACCAGCTGGTAATAATTGCTCATAATAGTTTTTATCTAAAAGGTTGCGACCCCAGAAATGAACTGACAAACCGTGAGATGCACGGAAACCTAAACGGGCATTAAAAATAGCATAACCCGGAACCACTAAATATTTTGAAGCCGAAGGGCTGGAAGAAAACTCAGAACGAGCGTAAGAATCTATTGCTAAGAAAATTTTACCTGCATTTCCGAAGAATTTTGCATTATCAGAAAGCTCTCCTCCTAAAGATCCTGCCCATCTTGAAGCACCAGGTAAATCTGTACCTGAAACATCTTTAAAGGCTACAGGAGCTCCGGTTTCTTCTAATGGAAGCGGTGCGTTTGTAAATTTAACGTATTTACCATCAGTATAAGTTGCAGCAGCATTTACCGTTAAGTGTTGACTAAAAACAAAGCTGGCA
This sequence comes from uncultured Flavobacterium sp., assembly GCF_946478785.1. The sequence continues at coordinate 54,648 of NZ_CAMLDD010000002.1, read as the reverse complement.
TCTAATTCAGCACCTCTTACACGTACTTTGTCAGCGTTTGCAAGATAACCTCGGTTTACACCCAATTCAGCAGCCTGAACATTTGTTTGAAAATCTTTAATATCTGTATTAAAAAATGTCACGTTGAATATTGAATTTTTAAAAGGAGAAGTTTTTACTCCCACTTCATAATGATTTACTTCTTCTGGTTTAATTACGGCAAGTTCAAGAATTGGCTGACCTGCAAGAGTAGGCAAACCTGCAACATTTACCCCAACCGGTTTGTAGCTCTTTGCAAAAGTCGCATAAGCATTAATCTTTTCAGAAGCTTTATAAGAAACGGTTACATTTCCTGAAAAATCGGTATCATCAGTATCTGATTTAAAGGACTGATCGGTATAAACAAGTTTTTTCAGTGCTATTAAGTTTGGGTCATTTGTCTGAAGCCCTCCATAAGTGGTCCGTGAATAATTAGCTTCTTTCTTATCAAAATTATATCTTAAACCTGGTAATATGTGCAAACGTTCTGTAATAGCCCAGTCTAATTGTCCAAATACTGCAGCACTTGAAGCCCTGATTCTTGCATCGGTTTTGATTCCGTATCCTTCAAAAAGTCCTGGTGTTTGCCACAAGTTGCTAGTAGTGCTTTGAGAGAATCTCCATTGTGCGCTTCCGGATTCTTCTGTACCATCAGTTTGAGAGGTCTGGTCTATGAAGAATACACCTGCAACACCGCTAATTTTAGAGGTAAGCTGCCCTGCATAACGAACTTCTTGTGTTATTTGTGTTTGTCTTGTTGGGTTTTGTGATTTAGCCAAAACCTGCAGGCCTGTAAAATCCCTGTCGTTTGATGGATCCCAATTCCAAAAACGCCATGCCGTTGTTGAGGTTAAAGTTCCGCCTCCAATTTTAGTATCCACATTTAAAGAAACACCTCCCATATCTTGTCCTGATCTCCATGGCGTATCCTGGTCAATTTTGCGGTCAAATGCATTTCTGCTTGGCAGTTGATAGTTTAAATCGGCAATAATGGCATCAAATTGTCTGTAAGCCGCTCTTTGTGTTGGGGCAACGCCCGCTACAACTTGTGCATATCCATCAGGACGTTGTGTCGTAATATCGGCAGCAAGTATAATATTTGTATTTTCTGATGGAGTATAAAGTAATTGTCCTCTTATTCCCTGATTGTTTAAAGTGTTTGTAGCTCTTCCGGTTGCAATATTGTCAATTAATCCATCACGTTGCGTTCCTGAAAAAGATAAGCGACCTGCTATTTTTGTGCCTAAAGCCCCAGTAATCGAGGCTTTTGCCTGAAGGAATGCATAATTTCCGTAGCTCACTTCAAAATCAGCACCCGAAGTAAAACTTGGTTTACGGGTTGTGATATTAAAAGCACCCGAAGTTGTGTTTTTACCAAACAATGAACCTTGTGGGCCTCGTAAAACCTCGATTTGCTCTACGTCAATGAAATCTAAGGTTGTTGCAGCCGGACGTGCATAATAAACGCCATCTACATAGAAACCTACCCCAGGATCGATACCGTCATTAGTAAGTCCGAATGGCGAACCAAGACTTCGAATGTTAATTCCAGTATTTCTAGGATTTGAAGAGTATAATTGTACAGAGGGCACCAGTTCTTTAATACGGTTTACATTAAAGGCTCCTGTCTGTTCCGCCTGTTTTCCTGTAATAACCGAAACAGCAATTGGAATATCCTGAACTTTTTCTATTCGGCGTCTTGAAGACACGACAACCTCTATAAGTTCATTTTCTTCCTTAAGGGGTATTTGTAATAAAGGTATTGGTAATGAAGTAATTTCTATTTCTGCTGTTTTGTAACCTACATATTGGGCTAAAAGTGTTACTGGAAGTTTTCCTTTTGTATCTATGGAGAATTTTCCGCTTGCATCAGTAGTTGTGCTGAATGTTGTTCCTTTTATAACTACATTGACTGCTTCTAGAGGAATATTTTCTGAGGTTGTAATAGTGCCTTCAATGTTTTGTGCAAATGATATTGAAAAGCTTAAAATGGATAATATTGTAAATATATTTTTTATTGAATTTTTCATTTTATATTAAGTATATGTGATTAGTAGAATTTAAATTAAATTTTTTTTACCAGCACATACACATCATATAAATGTTCTTTTTCACAGCTGTGAAGTTTTTATTTTCATTTTTCTGAAAAAGATTATTAGTTACTCCTGACTTACTTAATTTTACTTTCATGGTTTAAATTTTGTAAATATTTGTTATTTATTTTTGGCAAATATACACAAGTTCTATAAATATAGTAGAATTTAAAAAATATTTTTTTATTTTTTTATTAGGGAAGCGATTGTAATGTTTTGCATAGCCTTTAAAGTCTCATCCCGAATAAGCATTAAACCGTGACGCAGACTGCATTCCTCCTCTGTTTTACAATCTGCACAGGGTTCATAAAAATTCAAGGAAGCGCATGGCAAAAGTGCAATTGCACCATCAAATAAACGGTGAATTTCTGCCAGAGTAATGTCATATTTAGATTTTATTAGATAATATCCGCCAAACTTTCCCTGTTTGCTGCTTACAAAACGTCCTCGTTTTAGATCCAGCAAAATCTGTTCTAAAAATTTTTTAGGAATATTGGCGCCATCAGCAATTTCTATAGTCTTAGAAATGTGATTTTCGTCTTGTTCTGCTAAATAAAGTAAGGCCTTAAGGGCGTATTTTGCTTTATGTGATAACATCTAATGGATTGTAAATTTATTAATTCTGAATTGTAGATTTTGAAACCTGAAACACAATATAACATGAACCTGAAACAAAAAACTACCAGCTTCCGCTTGAACCTCCACCAGAGAATCCGCCACCGCCAAATCCGCCACCGAAGCCACCGCCTCCAAAACCACCTCCTGATGATCCTCCGCCGAAACCTCCAAATCCGCCTCCGCTGCTTCTGCCAAGGCTGCTTAGAAGAATGACATCCATCAGGCTAGGGCCGCCACCGCTATTATTGCCTGAATTTCCTCCTCCGCCTCTTTTATTTCGGGAGAGTAAAATTAATACGATTACAATAATAACAATAAAAGGCAGTATCGGAAAATCTTTTCCTTTGGTTTGTTTGCGTTCGCCCTTAAATTTTCCTTTAAAAACATCAATTATGGCATCAGTTCCTTTATCAAGACCGTTGTAAAAACTGCCAGCCTTGAATTCCGGAATAATAATATTTCTAATTATGGTTCCGCCAATTCCGGCAGTCAAACGATCTTCGACACCGTATCCCGGATTAATGGCAATTTTCTTTTCGGCTTTAGCCAATAAAATAATGACACCGTTATCGTCTTGTTTTGTTCCGCCAATTCCCCAGGTTTGTCCCCATTTTGTCGCCAGTTGACTTACATCCTCACCTTTTAAACTTTCGATTGTTATGACAACAATTTGAGTTGTGGTAGAATCTGAATAACGAACTAGTTTTTCTTCCAGTTGCGTTTTTTCAGAAGCACTTAAGACATTGGCATAATCGTAAACCGAAGTTTGCTTAGCAGGTATTTTAGGAATCTCAAATTGAGCAAAAATATTGTTACAGATAAATAACGCAACAAACAAGAAGGTAAACTGAAAAATTCTGTTGGAATTTGAGATTTTATTTTTTGGAATTTTCATTATTATTTATCCTTTTGATATTTCGTTAGATAATTCGTTGGTGTCATCTTCAGACCACGGAAAGTTCTTCTTTAATTGTTCTCCGGCATTTAAAATTCCGTCTACAATTCCTTGTTTAAAGTTTCCCAATTTAAATTGCTCTGTCATTTTATCTTTGGTACAATCCCAAAAATCAGGTGCAACAACATCATTTATGCCTTTATCACCACAGATTGCAAAGCCATGATCTTCGACTGCAAAGTAAAATAAAACCCCATTTTGAAGTTGGGTTTCATTCATTTTTAATTCATAAAAAACTTCTAAAGCCCTGTCAAAAGGAACTTTAGAAGTTGTTTTTTCTATATGTACTCTAATTTCGCCAGAAGTGTTTTTTTCAGCCATACGAATAGCTTCAACAATTGCCTGTTCATCTTCTTTGGATAAAAATTCTTCTACTTTTGACATTTGAAATTATTTTTAGAATTTAGATATTAGATCTGAGATTTTTAGACTAATCTTAGATTCTAAGAAGTCTGGTAATCTAAAAATCTAACTTAGAATTTTACTTCAACCGGTTTATCTGCACCTGTAGAAGCTTCGAAATATGGTTTTTCTTTGTATTCGCTCAGGAACCAGTTGTTTGGTATTTTTAAAACGTAGCTATTATAGACCTGAACAGTTTCGTTAAAACGGGTTCTTGCTGTTAATATTTGATTTTCAGTACTGGCCAGTTCATCCTGTAGCTTTAAAAAGTTCTCGTTTGCTTTTAAAGTTGGGTATTGTTCTACCGAAACCAATAATCTTGATAATGATGAAGATACGCCGCTTTGTGCCTGATTAAATTGCGCTAATTGTTCCGGAGTAACATTTGCAGGATCAATGGTTACAGATGTTGCTTTTGCACGCGCTTCAATGACAGCTGTTAAAGTTGATTTTTCAAAATCTGCTGCTCCTTTTACTGTGTTTACTAAATTTCCAATAAGGTCATTACGTCTTTGGTAAGCTGTTTGAACATTTCCCCAATCCTTACTGACAGCCTGACTGTGTTGTAAGGCAGTATTTTTAATTCCAATTGACCAAAATGCGATAATAGCAATAAGTGCTACAATAATTCCTACGGGGATTAACCATTTTTTCATGTCTGTTTATTTTAAAGTTTGTTTTAGTTTATAATTACAATTCGTTTTTTATATCTGTCAATTGTGCTTTTATGGTCTCTAATTTACGTATTATTTCGAATTTATCTAATGTTTTCTTTTGTCCTTCTTTTAAATGTGTTTTGGCTCCTTCAAGCGTAAAACCGCGCTCTTTTACCAAATGATAGATCAATTGCAGGTTTGTTATATCATCAGGAGTAAACATTCTGTTGCCTTTGGCATTCTTTTTTGGTTTTAAAATATCAAATTCACTGTCCCAAAATCGTATCAAGGATGCATTGACATTAAAAGCTTTGGCTACTTCGCCAATGCTGTAATATCTTTTATCTTTAGAAAGCTCAATATGCATGATCTTTATTTTTCTATTTTATTCAAACTTACTACATTTTGCAGGATTAATCTAATGATTGGTTTTCCTGATTAGCCAAATGTGAAATTGCAACATATTCTTCTGCAGATATATTTCCATAATAAAAATTCAGCGGATTTACTACTTTTCCGTCCTTATGAACTTCATAATGGCAATGTGGGCCTTCAGATCTTCCGGTACTTCCTACATAGCCTATAACATCCCCACGTTTGACACGTTGTCCGGGTCTGCAATTGTATTTGCTTAAATGGGCATATAAACTTTCATATCCAAAACCATGCCTGATGACAATATGGTTGCCAAAGCCTGATGCCGAATTGTCAGCTCTTGCCACAACGCCATCACCGGTGGCATAAATTGGTGAGCCTGTATTAGCCGTAAAATCCATCCCATTATGCATTTTCCGCACTTTCGTGAAAGGATCGATTCGATATCCAAAACCGGAAGCCATACGTTTTAAGTTTTCATTTTGAACTGGCTGAATGGCAGGAATCGCCAACAATAAATTCTTTTTTGTACTGGCCAGCTTCAAAATTTGATCTAATGATTGTGATTGAATGGCCAATTGTTTTGAAAGCTGGTCAATTCGTTTGGTTGTATTTATTACCAATTGCGAATTATTATATCCTTCCAGATTTTTATATCTGTCGTTGCCCCTGAACCCTGATTTTCTAATAGAATCCGGGATTGCGTTTTTATTGAAATATGCCCTGTAAATATTATTATCCCTGTCTTCTAATGTTTCAGTTACATTATCAATTTCATCCATTCTTTTGTTTAGAAGGGCATACTGTAATTTTAAATTTTCAATTTCGCGTGCCTGAAACCGGTCTTTTGGGGTTTCAAAATAAGGTGTATTTATTAAAAGTACAAATACTAAAAATCCGAATAGTGCTGAAGCCACTAAAAACAGTAAAGCATAACCAAATTTGATTCTTTTTTTGGTTTTTATTTTTGTATAAGCCAGATTTTCTGAGTCGTAATAATATTTTACTTTCGCCATATTTTAAAATACCCTATTTTTGCAGCTTGTAAAAGAGTTAGTCGGACAAATTTAATAAAATGTTTGAGTTGTTCCCGGCTTTTTTCAAGTAAAAACAATTAGATAATTAGATAATTGAGTCAATTAGATAATGCATGAATTGGATAATTTATTGTAGAAGAGAGATAAATTTTAAATAGAATTATTTAATTGACACATTATCAAATTACCACATTATCGATTGGCACATTAATGAACTGATACATTTCTTAATTAAAATATGAAATCACAAGACGTACGTAAACAATTTCTGGATTTTTTTAAAAGCAACGGACATTTAATTGTTCCTTCTGCTCCAATCGTTCTTAAGGACGATCCAACTCTTATGTTCAATAACTCGGGAATGGCCCAGTTTAAAGAATATTTTTTAGGAAACGGAACTCCAAAAAGCCCAAGAATAGCCGATACGCAAAAATGTCTTCGTGTTTCAGGAAAGCATAATGATCTTGAAGATGTAGGTTTTGATACCTATCACCATACTATGTTTGAGATGTTGGGTAACTGGTCTTTTGGCGATTATTTCAAAAAGGAAGCCATTAACTGGGCATGGGCTTTATTGACAGAAGTATATAAAATTCCAAAAGAAAATCTTTATGTTTCTGTTTTTGAAGGAAGTAAAGAAGATAATGTTCCGTTCGATCAGGAAGCTTGGGATATCTGGAAAACACTAATCGACGAAGACAGAATTATTCTTGGAAACAAGAAAGATAATTTCTGGGAAATGGGAGATCAGGGACCATGCGGACCTTGTTCTGAAATTCACGTTGATTTACGTTCAGAATCTGAAAAAGCATTGATTTCTGGAAAAAGTCTGGTAAACAACGATCACCCTCAAGTGGTAGAAATCTGGAATAATGTATTTATGGAGTTCAACCGTAAAGCAGATGGTTCGCTAGAAAAACTTCCGGCACAACACGTAGATACCGGAATGGGATTTGAGCGTTTGTGTATGGCTTTGCAAGGAAAAACATCTAATTATGATACGGATGTTTTTACACCGCTTATCGAAAAAGTAGAACAAATTACAGGTTTAAAATATACCTCTGATGAAGTAAAAAACATCAGCGAAGAACAAAATAAAACTAATATTGCGATTCGTGTAATTGTAGATCACGTTCGTGCAGTTGCCTTTGCAATTGCAGATGGTCAGTTACCATCTAACACGGGAGCAGGTTACGTAATTCGTAGAATTTTGCGTCGTGCTATTCGTTACGGATTTACCTTCCTGAATACGAAAGAACCTTTTATCAATAAATTGGTAGAAGTTTTGGCAAATCAAATGGGAGAATTTTTCCCTGAAATCAAATCGCAACAACAATTGGTTACCAATGTAATTCGTGAAGAAGAAGCTTCTTTTTTAAGAACTCTTGATCAGGGATTACAATTGTTAGACAATGTAATTGCACAAACTTCTGGTTCAGAAGTTTCTGGTGCTAAGGTTTTTGAATTGTATGATACATTTGGTTTTCCAAAAGATTTGACAGCTTTAATTCTGAAAGAAAAAGGTTTCTCCTATAATGAAGAAGAATTTGAAGTTGAATTACAAAAACAAAAAACACGTTCTCGTGCCGCTTCTGAAGTTTCTACAGAAGACTGGTCGGTATTGATTCCTGGAAATGTTGAGACTTTCGTAGGTTATGATCAAATAGAGAATGATGTAAAAATCACAAGAATCCGTAAAGTGGATTCTAAAAAAGATGGTATTCTATACCAAATCGTTTTAGATAATACACCGTTTTATCCAGAAGGTGGGGGACAAGTGGGTGATAAAGGAACTTTGGTTTCTGCAAACGAAACTATTGAAATCATTGATACTAAAAAAGAAAATAATTTGATTTTGCATTTTGCAAAACAATTGCCGGAAAATATTGAAGCTGGTTTTACAGCAAAAGTAAATAACGATTTAAGAGGTTCAACTTCTAAAAATCACTCTGCTACGCATTTAATGCATTTGGCTTTGAGAAACCTTCTTGGAACTCACGTAGAGCAAAAAGGTTCATTGGTAAATCCGAATTATTTACGTTTTGACTTTTCGCATTTTTCTAAAGTTTCAGATGAAGAATTGCGTCAGGTTGAAGCAAGTGTAAATGCGCAGATTGAAGCACAATTAAAATTAGTAGAACACAGAAATATTCCGATTAAAGAAGCATTAGACAAAGGTGCAATGGCTTTGTTTGGCGAAAAATACGGAGATAATGTTCGAATGATTGAATTTGGTGAAAGCAAGGAACTTTGTGGTGGAATCCACGTGAAAAACACGGCAGAAATTTGGCATTTCAAAATTATTTCGGAAGGTGCAGTAGCAGCTGGAATCCGTCGTATTGAAGCAATTACGGGGGATGCAGTAAAAGACTTCTATCAAAATCAGGAGAATACTTTATCTGAAATAAAAGAAACACTAAAGAATCCGCAGGATATTTTAAAATCAGTGGCTTCTTTGCAGGATGATAATGCCAAGCTGAAAAAACAAATTGAGCAATTATTGAAAGAAAAAGTAAATGCTTTAAAATCAGAACTAGAGAAAGATTTCCAGGAAATAAACGGTGTAAATTTCCTTGCCAAACAAGTAGATTTGAGCATGGCATCGACTAAAGACCTTGCTTCGACTTTAGGAAGTTCAAAACCTCATTCATTTGTATTTTTAGCTTCAATTGAAGATGGTTTGCCAAATATTCACTGTTATATCTCAAAAGAATTAGTTGCTGCAAAAAGCTTAAATGCAAATGCAGTGATAAAAGAATTAGGAAAATATATTGAAGGAAATGGAGGAGGACAGCCTTTCTTCGCTTCCGGAAAAGGTAAAAATGCTGCCGGTATATCACAAGCTCTTACTAATGCAATTGAGTTTGTGATGTAGAAGTTTTTAATCTCGCAAAGACGCAGAGTCGCAAAGTTTTTTTTTAAGCTTTGTGACTTTTTATTTTCAAGTATCTTGTTTTAAGTTGAAAAAAGTTTTTTTAATCTCGCAAAGACGTAGAGCCGAAAAGTTTTGTTCTTAATTTTTTGGCACTTCGTGCCTTTGTGAGATTATTTTTTCTTTCCAAAAGTATAAGTTTTTTCTTTAAATTTACTAAAAAAATTAGATGACTGAAAATGAAATTTCTGCTGTTGTAGTTGATACTTGTTATAAAATACATGTAAAACTTGGTCCGGGTCTGTTAGAATCTGTTTATGAAGCAATTTTGTATCATGAATTGACAAAGAGAGGATTGTCAGTAGAAAGACAAAAGCCATTACCAGTTCTTTGGGATGGAATTAAACTTGATATAGGTTTTAGATCTGATTTAATAGTTGAAAACAAAGTAATCTTAGAAATAAAATCAATTGAACATATTACAGATATTCATGCCAAACAAGTATTGACTTATCTAAAAATAACAAAAATGAAATTGGGTTTATTAATAAACTTCAATGTGCCAATTATTAAATTAGGAATCAAAAGAGTAGTTTCAAATTTATAGTTTTAACTTAAAGAACTTATTCATAAAAAAGAAAAGTCACAAAGTGATATAAAACTTTGCGACTCTGCGTCTTTGCGAGATTAAAAAAGACTTCTATTTACGTTCCCCAATTTGCTGGCGCCACATAGCATAATACAACCCTTTTTCAAGAATTAAATCTTCATGTTTACCCTGTTCAATGATTTTACCTTGTTCCAGTACAAATATCTTATCTGCATGCATCACAGTTGATAATCTATGTGCAATTAAAACCGTGATTCTGTTCTTGTGGGATATATTTCGAATGGTTGCATTGATTTCTTCCTCAGTAATAGAATCTAAAGCGGAAGTTGCTTCATCAAAAATCAACAAGTTTGGATTTCTCAAAATAGCACGGGCAATTGATAAGCGTTGTTTTTCACCACCGGAAACCTTAATCCCGCCTTCACCAATTGTGGTGTTTAATCCGTCTTCTGCACGTATTAGTAATTTCTCACAGCTTGCTCTTTTTAAGGCATCATGCAAATCCTCATCTGTTGCATTTGGTTTTACAAATAATAAGTTTTCCCGGATTGTACCGGAAAACAATTGTGCGTCCTGCGTTACAAAACCTAATTGTTTTCTTAAATCCAATAAATCAATTTCAGTTGAATCAATATTGTTATAAACAACATGTCCTTCAGCAGGGGTGTATAATCCAACCAATAGTTTGACTAAAGTGGTTTTTCCGGAACCTGATGGCCCAACAAAAGCAACGGTTTCTCCTTGTTTTATGTCGAAAGTAATATTCTCGACTGCTTTAAATTTTGCTGTCTTATGCTGAAAGCTGACATTAGTAAAATGTAATGACTGAATCGCACCAACATGTTTAGGATTCTTAGGGCGGTATTCTTTCGGAGCACTCAATAAGGTTTTGAAATTTTCCATTGATACCTTAGTTTCATTTAAAGTGATAATAAAATTCCCTAATTCCTGTAAAGGTCCAAAAATGAAGAAAGTAAAAAAGACCATCGTCAGCAAATCACCTATAATAATTTTATCTCCAAACAAGAAATAATATAAAGTAAAAACGACACAGGTTCTTAAAAAATGAACTGTCGTTCCCTGAATAAAACTCAAACTTCTGATAAAACGGACTTTCTGCAATTCAAACTGTAAAATTTTAAAGGTATTTAGGTTCAGACGTTTTTCTTCCTGATACGTAAGTCCCAAACTTTTTACCAGTTCGATATTTCGTAAGCTTTCAGTGGTAGACCCCGCCAATGCATTGGTTTGGTTTACAATTTTTCGGGATACTATTTTTATTTTTTTTCCTAAATACGAACTTACTAAAGCAATGATAGGAGCCGTAACTAAAAATATAATCGAAATTCGATAGTCAATTCGGGCGATATACACGATTACGAATATAAATCCGATGATAGTTTGAAAAATTAAGGAAATCGAAAGTGTAATTAACTTTTCAGAATCTGAGCGCACTTTAGTTAATTTACTTAAGGTTTCGCCACTGCGTTGATCTTCAAATTCAGCGTACGGCAAATCAAGAGATTTTTTGATACCATCTGTATACATTTGAGCTCCGCTTCGTTGGATGACCACATTAGTAAAATAATCCTGAAAGTTTTTGGTAATCCTCGAAATCATTGCAGCTCCAAGAGAAAGTCCAAGCCAGAAAGACAGTGATTTTATAAAGGCCATTTCATTTCCTTTGTATTTTGCAAGTCCAACACCGCAATCCTGCATAAGCTTACCAGTAATAATAGAGTCAGATAAACTGAAACAGATGTTGATTGTAGCCATTATCAAAGCAAAAAATAATAACATTTTATGTTTGATGATGTAAGAGTATAATAAGTTCATATTTCGATAATAAGTTAAAAAAACAAGATGCAAAAGTAGTGAATAGATTGGGTTTGTACTGCTGATTTGTGTATATTAAAAAGTTAATTTAACGGTGTTAATTATTTTACAGGTTTTAAAGTTAGTACAAATTTTTACTAATTTCTTTAATTTTTTGAATTCTAAAACTATATTCTTTGTAGCTTTGGTTGAATAGAAATCTTATGCAATTCAGAACCCAAATACCGCTTAATAAAACCAATAATCCAATTGATTATAATTCCAGGATAATTTCTATTGGTTCTTGTTTTGCTGAAAACATGGCCGAAAAATTCGATTATTTTAAATTTCAAAATGTAACCAATCCGTTTGGGATTATTTTTAATTCGGTTTCGATTGAGAAACTAATCGAAAGAACAGTTCAAAAAAAATGGTTTACTGAAAAAGATGTTTTTTTTCATAACGAGCAATGGCATTGCTATGAAGTACATTCTGATTTGAGCAATTCTGACAGGGAAGAATTATTAGAATCCTTAAACAAAGCAATTGAGGTAACCAGCCAATATTTAATAGAAGCGAGTCATATCATTATTACTTATGGAACTTCCTGGGTTTACAGAAATATTGAAAACGACGAAATTGTTGCCAATTGCCATAAGGTGCCACAAAAACAATTTTTAAAAGAGTTATTGTCTGTTGACCTTATTCACCAAAGTATCCAGAATACAATAAATTTAATCTGGAGTTTAAATCCAATGGTCAATTTTATCTTTACCATTTCACCCGTTCGACATATAAAAGATGGTTTTATAGAAAATCAACTGAGTAAATCTCATTTGTTTACAGCTCTCCACAAAACCATTAACACTCAGCCATCATCAGCAATCAACTATTTTCCTTCCTACGAAATCATGATAGATGAACTGCGTGATTATCGTTTTTATACTGAGGATATGTTACATCCAAATCAGGTCGCAATTAGTTTTATCTGGCATAAATTCAGTGAAAATTATATATCAGAAGAGAGTATTTCCTTAATGCAGGAAGTCGAGGAAATTCAAAAAAGCCTCAGACATCGAAGTTTCAATCCGGAATCTGAACAACACCAGAAATTCCTGGCTAAACTTCAACAAAGAATAGATTTGTTAGGTAAAAAAAATCCAAACTTTAAATTTTAGTTGAATGAGCTTTAACATTGCCTAAACGAATTCAAAAATTAACTATTGTACAGTGAAATTTTAGAATAATTACAGGTAATTATATAAGTTATTAAAGCTAAAAAAATACAATTTTGTATGTTGATTAATACATCTTTATAATTAAGCATTTAACTAATGTGTTTATTGGCATATGAATAAAAAGTCCATTCATTTTCTAAAAAAAACACTGCGTATCTTTCTTTGGTTCGTGGGTTCAATTATTGCAATATTATTATTACTTACCATTTTAATTCAAATCCCATCTATACAAAATTATGCTAAGGATAAAGCTATAACTTACCTGCATAAAAAAATAAAGACTAAAGTTGCGTTAGATCATATTTCGATCAAATTTCCAAAAGATGTAGTGCTGGAAGGTTTTTATTTTGAAGATCAAAAAAAAGACACATTGCTGGCGGGGAAACGTTTAGAGGTTGATGTCGATTTATTTAAACTGATAAATAGCGAACTCGAAATCAATTCGGTTTCATTAGAAAATACCACTGCCAATATTTCCAGGAATAAAGAGGGTGTTTTTAATTTCGATTACATTATAAAAGCATTTGATTCGAATGAGCCAAAAGATCCAAACAGCAAACCTTTTAAAATTTCGGTAGTAAAAGTAAACCTTGATAATATTAATTTTAAATTTAAGGATGATTTTACTAAAAATGATGTAAAAGTAAAGTTGACACATTTCGATACTAAATTCAATAAATTCGAATTGGACAAAATGAATTTTGATATTCCAAATATTAATCTAAACGGATTAAAATTAGTTTTAGATCAGGATGCTGTAGAGAAAATTGCTGAAGTCTCTGTTGAAACTGCAGATACTATTTCCAAGAGGAAAGATTTTAAATTAAAATTAGATAAAATCAGTTTGTCAAAAATTGATGTTTCTTATGACAATAAAGATTCAAAATTAGATTCAGGAATAAAACTCGGAAATTTAGATTTAACAGTTAATGAAATCGACCTGAATAAACAGCTTTTGGATTTTGATTCTTTCGAGTTAAAAAATCTAAAAGGTAATTTAAGATTAGGGACAAAAGACAAAGAAATGAAAGCTCCAAGTTTGGATTCTACATCAATCAAACAAACGGGCTGGAAATTAAGATTAAAGGATGTCGATATTCAAAATATCGCTTTTAAATTTGATGATATGCAATCAAAACCAACTCAAAAAGGTATTGATTACAGTCATTTAGATTTGAGCAAATTTAATCTTAAAGCAGAAAAATTATATTATGGAAACGATACAATTTCCGGAAATATAAAATCGCTTGCCGCAAATGAAAAACGTGGATTAAATATTCAGTCATTAAAAACCGATTTCTTTTACGGACCTAAAAAGGCTACGCTGGATAATTTATATGTAAGAACTCCTCAAACACTTTTACAAAATAAAATAAAGTTAACATATTCCTCAATTGCATCATTACAAAAAGACCTTGCCAACCTTTCCGTGGATGCCAACCTGAAAGATTCAAAAGTTGGCTTAAAGGATGTTTTATTGTTTGCACCCGATTTACAAAAAACAAATCCGTTTAAGGATAATCCGAACGCAGTTTTATATCTGAATACACGTTTAAATGGAAAAATAAAAAATCTGAACATTCCTTTGTTTGAAATGAGCGGAATTGGAGCGACAAAAGTATCCCTTTCGGGTAAAATCACTGGTTTGCCTGAAGCCAAAAATGCCCATTACGACTTGGATATTAAGAAACTGTCAAGCACTTCGAAAGATGTATATTCTTTCTTGCCGTCGGGAACAATTCCGAAAAATATACAATTGCCGACACAGTTTAATTTACAAGGAAAATTTAAGGGTTCTGTACAGAATTTCAACACAAATCTGGCTTTAAACAGCAGTTTTGGAAATGCAAAAGTTAATGCCTTATTTGATCAGCGAATTAAAAAACAAGAGAAATACGATGCAACTGTTTATTTACAGGATTTTGATTTAGGTCGATTAATCAAAAATGATTCAATCGGAAAAATTACGCTTAGAGCGAAAGTAAAAGGCAAAGGTTTGGATCCAAAAACTGCTCAGGCAGAACTGGATGGTTTGGTTCAGAAAGCGGTTTTCAATAAATATACCTACAGAGATTTAGCCTTAAAAGGAAATATTGCAAACGGATCTTTTGCTGTAAAATCAGGAATGAAAGACCCAAATTTGAATTTTAATCTGGCAGCAAGCGGAAATACAAAACAGAAATATCCATCAATAAAATTAAAATTAAACCTGGATATTGCCGATTTAGAAAAACTGAATCTTCATGCCGGACCAATGAAATTGCGCGGAAATATTGATGCAGATGTAGCCAATAGTAATCCGGATTTTTTAAATGGAAAAGTGTTTCTTTCGAATGTTCAGATTTTACAAGAGGCAGAACCAATTGTATTGGACTCTGTTCGGGTTATTGCATTTTCAGATGAAAGCCGAAATAATATTAAAATCTCCTCTCAATTTTTGAAAGCGGAAGTCGACGGAAAATATAAACTGACGACATTAACAGCAGCAGTAAAAAAATCACTATCAAAATATATTGATTTAAAAAATCCGAAAGCAAACGGAGAATCTGATGAACAGCGTTTGGCTTTCACATTAACTGTAGATAACGACCCAATTCTTTTTAAACTAATTCCGAAATTGACTGGTTTAGAGCCGGTAAAAATTACAGGAAAGTATAATAACGTGACCGATTCTTTAGAAATAAAAGGAACAATTCCGAGAATTACCTATGCTAATAATACAATCTCCGATGGGAAAATTAATATTGAAGCCAAAGAGAGCGCTTTAGAATATCAGATTTCTGTAGCGACAATTGAAAGTGGTTCTTTAAAAATTCCGTTTACCAGTTTATCAGGTCAGGTTGAAAACAATATTTTGACGTATGCACTTGAAGTACAAGATGCAAAAGAAAAACAGCAGTATTTTATTGCCGGAGAATTTAAAGCTGAAGACTCTAAAAACATATTTAAAATTGATGCTGAAAATTTTGTCCTGAATTATGACAAGTGGAATATCGATCCGGAAAACGCTATTGAATTTGGCGATAAACGTCTTTACATCAATAAATTTTATTTGGACAATGCCGGAAATGAATTAAAAATTCAATCGCAGGACAATCAAAATAATGCACCGATTCAGGTTGATTTTGTGAATTTTAAAATTGAGACCATCATGAATATGGTCAAAAAAGATAAATTACTAATGCAGGGTTTAATCAACGGGAATGCTGTTGTTGAAAATGTAATGACAAGCCCAATCTTTACATCAGATTTAAAAATAGATGATTTTGCTTTTAGAGGTCAGCCTGTTGGAAATATTGAAGTTAAAGTTGATAATAAAACCAATAATGTATTAGCTGCAAATGTTACATTAAGCGGTCAGGAAAATGACGTGAACGTAAATGGAAACTACAGGATTAAGGACGGAAACTTAGATTTTAATGCTGACATTAATAAACTTACCATTCAAAGCATTCAGGGATTTACGATGGAGAATGTTACGGAGGGAAAAGGGTTCTTATCTGGAAATTTCAAAATTACCGGAAATGCTTCAGCTCCTAACATTGGCGGCGAGTTAAACTTCAACGATGCCGGTTTTAGAATCACACAGCTTAATTCGTACTTTAAAACAGATCAGGAGAAAATCACTTTTAATAATGACGTAATTACATTTGACAAGTTTACGCTTATTGATGAAAATGACAATGAATTATCTGTTGATGGAACCATCCAATCTCCGGATTTTAAAAACTACAACTTTGGTTTAACAGTTGTTGCAGATAATTTCAGGGCTATAAATTCTAAAGCTGCCGATAATGATTTGTTTTATGGGGACTTATTTCTCGATACAAAGTTGAACATAAAAGGAACACTTGAAAGCCCGGTTATTGGAGGAAATATTAAGATAAATGAAGAAACTAAATTTTCGGTCGTTTTACCTCAATCAGATCCTTCAATTGCTGACAGAGAGGGAATTGTAGAGTTTGTTAATGAAGATAATTTGTATCTGAAACAGACTGTTGAAATGGAGAATAAACTCAATCAGTCTGCCTTAAAAGGAATGGATGTCAGTGTGGAAATTTCGATTGATAAAGAAGCTGAATTGACTCTGGTAATTGATAAAGGTAATGGGGATTATTTAAATCTAAAAGGTGAGGCACAGCTTACAGGCGGTATCGATCCTTCGGGAAAAACAACTTTAACAGGTAAATATGAATTTACGGAGGGTGCTTATGAAATGAATTTCAATATGATCCGTAGAAAATTTGATATCCAAAAAGGAAGTTCTATTACCTGGAACGGTGAGCCAACAATGGCTACTTTAAATATTACGGCAATTTATAAAGTAGAGACAGCTCCAATTGATTTATTAGGAAATCAATTAGGAACCGTGAGTCCAACGATTAGAAATACATACAAACAAAAAATTCCGTTCGAGACCCATTTAAAGATGAAAGGGGAATTGTTGAAACCTGAAATTAGTTTTGATATTATTCTGCCAGACGGTAACTATGACGTTTCTTCAGATATTGTATCAGCTTCTCAGGCAAAACTGGAACAGCTAAGACAAGAGCCGGCTGAGTTAAACAAACAGGTTTTTGCACTTTTATTGTTGAACCGATTTATTGGAGAAAACCCTTTTGCAAGCGAAAGCGGCGGTACAAGTGCAGAATCATTGGCCAGACAGAGTGTGAGCAAAATTTTGTCACAACAATTAAATGATCTTGCCGGGGAATTAATTAGCGGTGTGGATTTAGAATTTGATCTCGAATCAACAGATGATTATACTACCGGAACGAGAGAAAATAGAACTGATTTAAATGTTGGGGTTTCAAAAAAACTTTTAGACGACCGATTAAAAGTGACTGTTGGAAGCAGTTTTGCCGTTGAAGGCCAGGAACGTGCCAATGAAGAAAGTAACAATATTGCTGGCGACGTCGCTCTTGATTATCAACTTACAAAAGATGGTCGATATATGGTTCGTGCTTATAGAAAAAATGAGTATCAGGTTGCAGTAGAGGGACAAGTTGTAGAAACAGGAGTTGCCTTTATTATTACGATGAGCTATAATAAATTTAGGGAACTTTTTCATCGCTCTGAGGAAGAAAAAGAAATGATCAGAGAGGAAAAAATTCGTAAAGAAAAGAAAAAACTGAAAGAGAAAGAAGAGAAGGAAAAAGAAGAGAATCAGGAAAATAACCAAATGGAAGGAAATGAGCAAAAGACATAATAATATGGAAAACAGATATATAAAATATTTTATAGTGCTGTCCTTATTTTTTGTTTTTGGATGCAGTAATACAAAATATTTGCCTGAAGGCGATTTATTGTATACCGGAGCCTCTGTGACCGTAAAAGATTCAGTTATCAAAAAGAAGGACAGAAAAGAGCTGGAAAGAGAGTTAAAAGACTTATTGCGTCCTAAACCCAATACACAAATTTTGGGATTAAGACCCAAATTGTGGATTTATAATATAGCGGGCGAACCGAAAAAGGATAAAGGAATCAGATATTGGCTTCGAAATAAAGTTGGGGAAGAACCAGTGCTTTTCAGTAAAGTCGATTTAGATTATAATGCTTCGGTATTACGAAATTTTACTGAAAATCGCGGTTATTTTAAGACCCGTGTCAGTGCCGATTCTACTTCTAAAAACAAAAGGGCTAAAGCAGAATATACCGTTATGCCAAAAAAACAGTATATGATTAAAAGTGTGACCTTTCCTGATGATTCTTTAGCAATGTCAAGAATAATAGGAAGATCAAGCAGAAGAAGTTTGTTAAAAGTTGGCAACCCGTATGACCTGGATGTTATTAAAGCCGAACGTGAACGCATAGATGCAAGGCTGAAAGAAAGAGGATATTATTACTTTAATCCTGATTATATTTTAGCTCAGGTGGACAGCAGCAAAGGAGACCACGAAGTAAAAATCAGATTGGTAATAAAACCTGATGCACCGCCAAAAGCCCTTACAAAATATAAAATTGGAAAGATAGTCGTGTATCCTAATTTTACCATTTCAAAAGATAGTGTAAATTATACCAAAGAAGATGTTGTTCAATATAAAGATTTCACAATAATTGATACGGCAAATACGTTCAATCCAAGAGTTTTCGATAGAACTATTTATTTCAAAAAAGGCGATCTTTATAATAGAAAAGATCATAATCTAACCCTCAACCGATTTGTAAATCTGGGGACATTTAATTTTGTAAAGAATGAATTTAAAGTTTCGGATAGTTTAAAAAACACTTTGGATTCATATTATTACCTAACGCTTTTACCAAAAAAATTCATTCGGGTTGAAGTTTTGGGAAAAACTAATTCTGCTAGTTATACCGGAACAGAAGTTAATGTTAACTGGAATAACAGAAACTTGTTTAGGGGTGCCGAATTGTTAACTGTATCAGTTTTTGGCGGTGCCGATTTTCAGCTTTCAGGAGCCAACAATGGTAAAAACATCTACAGATTAGGAGCAGAGACCAGTTTGACATGGCCAAGATTTATTACACCGTTTAAGTGGGAAGGCTCCAGCGAATTTGTTCCAAGGACGAAAGCCACACTTAGATATGAATTTCAAAACAGGACACAGCTTTATGCATTAAATTCATTCAATGCTTCTTTTGGTTATTTATGGAAAGAAAACATCCGAAAAGAACACCAATTAAATGTGATGGATATTACTTATGTCAGTCCAAATAATGTTACAGCAGAGTATCAGGCAGATATCAAAGATGATCCGGCACTTGGAAGAATAATTGAGAAACAATTGATTTTTGGACCTACTTACTCTTTTACCTTTACAAATACAATGCGTAAACGCAAAAAACACACCTTTTACTTTAATGGAGAACTGGATTTGGCAGGAAATATAACGGGTTTAGTTACAGGGGCAAACGCTAAAGAAAATGATACCATAAAAATATTTAATGTTCCGTTTAGTCAGTATGTAAAAGTTAAAACTGATTTAAGACATTATTTAAAATTGGGAAAAGAAAGTGAATTGGCCAGTCGCATAATTGTTGGTGCCGGAATTCCTTATGGAAATTCAGGCGTAATGCCAACGTCAAAACAATTTGTAGTAGGAGGAACTAATAGTATTCGTGCTTTTAGGGCCAGATCACTAGGACCTGGAAGTTATCTAAATACACAGACTACGAACAATTATCTCCCGGATCAGTCAGGAGATTTAAAATTAGAATTTAGTACAGAATACAGAGCTAAGCTTTTTAGTATCGTTAGAGGTGCTGTATTTGTTGATGCCGGAAATATTTGGCTGATGAACCCCGATCCTAATAAACCCGGAGCTGAAATTTCTAAAGATTTTATGAAAGAGATTGCCGTTGGAGCAGGTGCAGGATTAAGATTTGATTTGTCGTTCCTTGTTTTGAGAACAGATTTGGCTTTTCCGTTAAGAAAACCTTATTTGCCTGAAAACGAAAGATGGGTGATTGATGATATTAATTTTGGAAGTGGTTCATGGAGAAAAGATAATCTGATCCTTAATATCGCAATTGGATATCCATTCTAATTTTTTAAATTAGATTTTCTAAAATAGCAGTTCAAAAACGTTAAATTTACTTCTTTAAAAATTAAAGAATGACCTTTACCGCCATAGATTTTGAAACTGCAACAGCTTATCATCCTTGTTCTGTTGGAATTGTAACTGTAGAAAACGGAATTATTATAGATGAGTTTGTGACTCTAATCAAGCCACCTAATAATGAATATAATCCTTTTACAATTCAGGTTCATGGGATATATCCTCGCGATACCGTAAATGCAAAAACTTTTTTACAGGTTTATCCTGAAATTGAAAAGCGTTTAAAGAATAGGGTTGTGGTAGCTCATAACGAAAGTTTTGACCGCAATGTTTTAATTAAATCCATGGCACTTTATGGTTTGCTTTACGAGGATTTAAACATTGCCAGTAAATGGGAATGTACTGTGAAAATTTACAAAGCAAAAGGATTAAAGCCAGCCAAATTGAGTGATTGCTGCCGGGAAATGAAGATTCAGCTTAATCATCATGAAGCATTATCTGATGCCAGGGCTTGTGCAAAATTATATTTATTGAAATAAATTCGGATTTTTTCTAAAACAAAATTTAAAAATGTAATATTTATACTATTTTTTTGTACTTTAGAATATTGTAAAACCAATATAAAGTCAAAAAATGAGAGAAGATTTTCTTCATTACCTCTGGAAGTTTAAAAAATTTGATACACTGAATTTAAAAACTGTAAATCAGGAAGAAATTACGATTATAAATACAGGAAATTATTTAGAGCTTGCAGGACCTGATTTTTTCAATGCCCAAATAAAAATTGGAGATCAAAAATGGGCAGGAAATGTTGAGATGCATCTAAAAGCTTCCGACTGGTATTTGCATCTCCACGAAAAAGATACATCGTATGAAAATGTTATTTTGCATGTGGTTTGGGAGTATGATACTGATATTTACAGAAAAAATAATGTAGAAATTCCGGTTTTGATTTTAAAGGAATATGTCTCTCCAGATACAATTTTAAATTATAATAATCTGAGGTCTCCCAAATCATG
Source organism: uncultured Flavobacterium sp. (assembly GCF_946478785.1). The sequence continues at coordinate 33,420 of NZ_CAMLDD010000002.1, read as the reverse complement.
GATATATTGTGAAAAGCAAATTTCCAAAATACAGGGCTTTGTTTTTAAAAATTGGCAGGAACGTTTATTTTTTGAGAGACTGGAAAGAAAATCACAATTTATTTATGATTTGCTTAAAGAAACAAATCAGGATTGGGAAGCAGTTTTGTTTTGTTTGTTGGCGAAGAATTTTGGTTTAAATACAAATGGAAATTCTTTTTTACAATTGGCTAAGGCAATTCCGTTTTCAATTATTAGAAAAGAAAGCTTTGAAGTAGAAAATCTCGAAGCTTTATTTTTTGGGGCAACAGGATTATTAGATTCCGATAAGGAAGATGTTTATTTTAAGGATTTAAAATTCAGATATTTTTATCTTTTGCATAAATATCAGATTGAAAAAATTTATACAGAGCCAGTTCAGTTTTTTAAGCATCGACCGGATAATTTTCCAACTATTCGTCTTTCGCAGTTAGCAGCTTTATATCATCAGCATCAAAATTTATTTTCTAAAATTATAGAACTTAAATCCATTGATAGTATTTATAAAGTATTTGATGTTTCCAGCAGTTTGTATTGGAAAAACCACTATCAATTTGATAAGGAAAGTTCAAAGAAAATGAAATCATTATCTAATTCATTTATAGATCTATTAGTGATAAATACAATTGTTCCGTTGCAGTTTGCTTATGCCAAAACGGTGAATGAATCAATTGAAGAAGATTTAATCTCGATTCTGGATACTATTCCCCCTGAAAAAAATTCAATCATTGATAAATTTAAATCCTTTGGAGTTTCTTCAGAAAATGCTTTTGAAACACAATCTTTATTACAGCTTAAAAGTCAATATTGTGATGTAAATGGCTGTCTGAAATGTGCTGTTGGTATGGAGTTATTAAAAAGCAATTAGTAATTAAAATGTGCCAATTAGAAAATTTTGTATTTTTGCTTACAACTTATAATTTCACAAGATGTCACTAATTTTAAAACTAAAATTCTTTTTTGAAAAATACGGTTTTCATGTATCATCAAGATTAGCTGATAAACTTGGAATGCGCGTAACCAGTGTTCGATTATTTTTTATTTACATATCGTTTGTTACGGCTGGCTTAGGTTTTGGCATCTATCTCACTTTGGCCTTCTGGATTCGCCTGAAAGATTTAATTCGCGCTAAAAGAACCTCGGTTTTTGATTTGTAAAAATCCAAAACATAAAAAAGGATCATAGAGTAAATGTACTTTATGATCCTTTTTTTTTATTAGTATATTGTAAACTATTCTGGGGTATTATTTAATTTACTGTTTTTCTTACCGTAGATGAAATAAATAGCAACTCCTAAGGCCATCCAAACAACAAGCCTTAACCAGCTTTCATTAGGCAATGAATACATTAATGCCAAACAGATTATGATTCCTGCAATTGGAACAAAAGGCACAAGCGGAGTTCTAAATGATCTTGGAGCATCAGGCATTTTTTTACGCATTACCATAACACCAATACAAACCAATACAAAAGCCAATAAAGTTCCGATACTTACCATATGCCCTAAATCGCTTACCGGAACAAGTCCAGCAAATAAACTCACGAAGACCAAAAAGAAAAGATTCGTTTTCCAGGGTGTACGGAATTTAGCATGAATTGAACTAAAAAATGGAGGTAATAAACCATCCTTACTCATAGTATAAAATACACGGCTTTGTCCCATAAGCATTACCAGCATTACAGAAGTGTAACCAGCTAAAATCGCAACAATTAAACCTGTTTGTAAAAAATCATATCCTGTTTTAGCAAATGCGGTCGCCGCAGGTTTTGCATCTCCGGCAAATTCTGAATAATTTACAAGACCTGTCATTACATGAGCAAAAAACACATATAAAAGTGTACAAATAACTAACGAGCCTAAAATACCAATTGGCATTCCTTTTTGTGGATTTTTTGCTTCCTGAGCAGCTGTTGATACCGCATCAAAACCAATAAAAGCAAAGAATACGGTTCCTGCCCCAGCAGCAATACCTGACCAGCCAAATTCACCAAAAACACCTGTGTTTTCAGGAATATAGGGTGTATAATTTGAAGTATCTATAAAGCTCCATCCCAAAACAATAAACACAATAACTACTGCGACTTTTAAAACTACTAAAAAATTATTTATAGAAGCAGATTCTTTAGTTCCTCTTATGAGTAGTAAGGACAATAAGGATACTATAAAAATAGCTGGTAAATTTACAATTCCACCTTCAATAACAGTTCCGTCACTTAGTTTTAAAGTTTCCCAGGGAGAACATATAAACTCATGAGGAAGATGTATTCCGTATTTATTTAATAGTTCTAATAGATAACGAGACCAACTGACCCCAACTGTGGCTGCTCCAAGAGCATATTCTAAAACTAAATCCCAACCAATAATCCAGGCCATGAATTCTCCCATTGTAGCATAGGAATAGGTATAAGCACTACCTGCTACTGGAATCATTGATGCAAATTCAGCATAACAAAGTCCTGCGAAAGCACAACCAACTGCTGCTAAAATAAAAGAAAGTGTAACGGCTGGTCCAGCATGTTCTGCTGCGGCTATTCCTGTTAAAGAGAATAATCCGGCTCCAATAATGGCTCCAACTCCAAGTGCGACAAGAGACCGTGAAGATAGCGTTCTTTTTAAGCCTTTTTCAGATTCGGATGCTTCGTCAAGCAATACCGAAAGTGGTTTAGTTTTCCAAATAGACATATAATTATATTGGTTTATTATTATTAAGTTCCAAATGTATTGTTTTTTGCAAAAAATAAAAACAATAATGTGGTTTTAAGTTATAAAATATTTAATTTTTGACGGTAAACGATAAGGAAAGTTTTGTGTCATCTGAAATGTATTGCGTCATTAGTAAAAAATAAATACAAATAATATTTTTTATAAAAAATAAAAATTAAGCTATTTTCTTAATAAATTTGTTTTTTAATTAATGAAAGAAACATTTATAAGAATGAATTTGAGAAACACAGCTCCTTATTTTAAATTTACATACCATCAACGTAAAGGGATTTTTTCTCTTTTTATTATAATTATTGCCTTGCAGTTATTTTATTTTTTTTCTGATTTCAGTCAAACTGAAAAAAATCATCCTGATAAAGAAGAATGGTTGGCTTTACAATCTGAAGTTGATTCATTAAAAGCAATTAAATATAATGAGAAACCAAAAATCTATCCCTTTAATCCAAATTTTATTTCAGATTATAAAGGATATAAACTGGGTATGTCAATTCAGGAAATTGATAGGTTGTTTGCCTATAGAAGAGAAAATAAATATGTGAATTCTGCTGAAGAATTTCAGAATGTGACAAAAATATCTGATTCCTTATTAAATGCAATTTCACCTTATTTTAAATTTCCAAATTGGGTTCAGAATAAAAAAAGTATTAAAACTTTCAATAAAGAGTACACAACTAAATCATTTCCCAAAAATGAAAAATTTGCAGTATTGGATATTAATGAGGCGGGTAAAGAAGATTTTATGAAAATTAATGGAATCGGAGAAGGGTTATCATTGCGGATTTTAAAGCAAAAAGAAAGTTTGGAAGCTTTTGTGTCTATGGAACAGATGAGTGATGTTTGGGGTTTATCTCCGGAAATTATAGTTGAATTACACAAGCGTTTTCGAGTTTCTTCCATTCCAAAAATTAAAAAGATACTCATAAATGATGCGTCTTTAAAGGAATTGGCGTTGTTTCCGTATTTCAGATATGCATTGGCAAAACAAATTGTAACCTACAGAAGCATGAATGGAAATATTCGAAATGTTGAGGATTTGACAAAAATTAAAGGCTTTCCTGTTGAAAAAGCAAATATAATTGGTTTATATTTGGAGTTCTAAAACAGATTACAAATGAATTTTGATTATAACGAAACGCAGTCAATGATTGCGCAATCTATAAAAGATTTTGCAGAAAAAAATATCAGACCTTATATAATGGAGTGGGATGAAGCACAAATTTTTCCAATCACTTTGTTTAAGGAGTTAGGACAAATGGGTTTTATGGGAGTTTTGGTTCCTGAAGAGTATGGTGGTTCTGGTTTAGGATATCATGAATATATTACTGTTGTAGAAGAAATCTCAAAAGTTGATCCATCAATAGGATTATCAGTTGCAGCTCATAATTCATTATGCACCAATCATATTTTGACTTTCGGAAATGAAGAGCAAAAGAAAAAATGGTTACCCAAATTAGCCACTGCAGAGCATATAGGTGCCTGGGGGTTAACAGAACATAATACAGGTTCTGATGCGGGAGGCATGAATACAACGGCAGTTAAAGATGGTGATTTTTGGATTGTAAACGGTGCTAAAAACTTTATAACCCATGCCATTTCAGGAGATGTTGCTGTTGTCGTTGTGCGTACTGGAGAAAAAGGAGATTCGAAAGGAATGACGGCTTTTGTATTTGAAAAAGGAATGCCAGGATTTACCTCAGGTAAAAAAGAAAATAAATTAGGAATGCGTGCAAGTGAAACAGCCGAATTGGTCTTTGATAATTGCCGTGTACCTGATGCAAACAGATTAGGTGAAGTGGGCCAAGGATTCGTTCAGGCTATGAAGATATTAGATGGCGGAAGGATCTCGATTGGAGCCTTGTCGCTTGGAATTGCAAAAGGAGCTTACGAAGCAGCATTAAAATATTCGAAAGAAAGACATCAGTTTGGTCAGCCAATCAGTAGCTTTCAGGGGATTTCCTTCAAACTGGCAGATATGGCAACTGAAATCGAAGCTTCGGAATTGTTATTGCACAAAGCAGCGTTCTTAAAACAACAACACAAACCCGTTACGACATTAGGTGCTATGGCAAAAATGTATGCTTCAGAAGTATGTGTTAAAGTGGCTAATGAGGCAGTTCAGATTCATGGCGGTTATGGATATACCAAAGATTATCCGGTAGAGAAATTTTACAGAGATGCAAAACTATGCACTATTGGTGAAGGAACTACCGAAATTCAAAAATTGGTTATTTCAAGGAACTTGTTGAAAGAATAAAGAATAAAGAATAAAGAATAAAGAATAAAGAATAAAAAGTTCCGTTAAAATCTTTTCTTTCTATGTTCTTTTTTCTTTTTTAAAAATAATTCATAATCCATAACTCATAATTCATAATTAATGACTACTTTTGCACCCTTAACGAGAGGAGGTGTCAATATTATGTTAATTATACCAATTAAAGACGGAGAAAATATCGATAGAGCATTAAAGCGCTATAAAAGAAAATTTGATAAAACAGGAACTGTTCGTCAACTAAGAGCACGTACTGCTTTTATTAAGCCTTCTGTAATCAAAAGAGCTCAAATTCAAAAAGCGGCTTACATTCAAAACATGAAAGATGGTTTAGAAAGTTAGTAAATAGCTTTTCAAAATAATTACCGTTAGTCATCATAAAGTTATAACTTTGATGCTAACGGTTTTTTTATGCTTAATTTTAAAATTGCTTTGGTTTAAATAATATATAATAAAGTATAAGTAGATGGGTAATATTTATTCTTATGAAATCAAATAAGGAAGCTTTTCGTGATTATCTTCAGTTGGAAAAAAAATATTCGGCTCATACAGTCAATGCTTATTTGAATGATGTTACATTTTTTGAAATGTTCAATAAAACACATTTTGAGCAGGAGAATATTGATAAAGCAAATTATAGTCAGATTAGGAGCTGGATTGTTTCTTTGGTTGATGAAAATATTTCTAATGTTTCTGTAAATCGAAAAATGGCTTCTTTAAAAGCATTTTATAAATTTCTTTTGAAAACAAAGCAAATTGAAGTAAATCCGATGCTGAAACATAAAGCATTGAAGACGCCTAAAATTATTCAGATTCCATTTTCTGAAAAAGAGCTTGTTGATTTAATGCAGGCAGTTGGTTCTCCGGTTGGTTTTGAAGAAATAAGAGATAAATTGATTGTTGATCTTTTTTATACAACAGGGATGCGAAGAGCGGAGTTGATAAATTTAATGATATGTAATGTTGATTTGTCTTCAAATGTAATAAAGGTTTTGGGGAAGAGGAATAAAGAGCGTTTAATTCCGGTTTTGCCAATTATTATAGAGCAGTTTGGTTTGTATTTAAGTGAGCGGACTGCGGTAGAAAATATTGTAGATACGGATTACTTTTTTATTTCAAAAAAAGGATTAAAATTGAGCGAATCTTTTGTGTATCGTTTAATAAATTCATACTTTAGTAAAGTCTCTGAAAAGGTAAAGAAGAGTCCGCATGTACTTCGACATACGTTCGCGACTCATTTATTGAATAATGGGGCAGATTTAAATTCAGTTAAAGAATTATTAGGGCATTCGAGTTTGGCATCTACACAGGTTTATACTCATAATAGTTTAGCAGAACTTAAAAAAGTGTATGTTGATGCGCATCCAAGAAATAAATAATAATTCTGAAATGTTTAACCCAAAAATTAGTATTATGAAGGTAGATGTTCATGCCGTTAACTTTACTGTTGACAGAAAGTTGGTAGATTTTATTCAGGAAAGAATGGATAAATTAGAAAAGTATTATGATCGGGTTGTCTCGGCAGACGTTTTTTTAAAAGTGGAAAGAACAAGTGATAAGGAAAATAAGGCTGTAGAGATTAAGGTGAATGTTCCTGGAGATGAATTTTTAGTTAAAAAACAATGTAAGACTTTTGAAGAAGCAGTTGAGCTTTCTGCAGAATCCTTAGAACGTTTACTGGTAAAAAGGAAAGAAAAGATAAGGGCACATATATAATTGAAAATTTTTTTCGAAAAATGTTTTGATACAAAGATAAAATAGCTACATTTGCAGTCCGTTAGAAATAGCGGACTTTTTTATTGATATTGCCAGCGTAGCTCAGTTGGCTAGAGCAGCTGATTTGTAATCAGCAGGTCGTGGGTTCGAGTCCCTCCGCCGGCTCTAAATGTTTCAAATGCGATTTGAAATTGTTCATGCAATTATTGATAAAAAAAGGGGAGATACTCAAGCGGCCAACGAGGGCAGACTGTAAATCTGCTGTGTGAACTTCGCAGGTTCGAATCCTGCTCTCCCCACAAGAAAGAAGTTAAGATTTCAGAACATAGATTTTAGATTTAATCTAAATCTATAATTACAAATCTAAATCAGAACTCTCTGCCGACTTAGCTCAGAGGTAGAGTGCTTCCTTGGTAAGGAAGAGGTCACGGGTTCAATTCCCGTAGTTGGCTCAAGTAAGTAGGAAATTGAATTAATATATAACTAAGATTAAAAATTAAGTAAAATGGCAAAGGAGAATTTTAATCGTTCCAAACCGCACTTAAACATAGGTACAATTGGACACGTGGATCACGGAAAAACTACATTAACTGCAGCAATTACAAAAGTATTGTCTGATGCTGGTTACTGTCAAGCAAAATCGTTTGATCAAATCGATAACGCTCCAGAGGAGAAAGAAAGAGGTATTACTATTAATACATCACACGTAGAGTATGAAACAGCTAACCGTCACTACGCTCACGTTGACTGTCCAGGTCACGCGGATTATGTAAAGAACATGGTTACTGGTGCTGCTCAAATGGACGGAGCTATCTTGGTGGTTGCTGCTACAGATGGTCCAATGCCACAAACTCGTGAGCACATCCTTTTAGGTCGTCAGGTTGGTATTCCAAGAATCGTTGTTTTCATGAACAAAGTGGATATGGTTGATGATGCTGAGTTGTTGGAGCTTGTTGAAATGGAAATTAGAGATTTATTATCTTTCTACGAATATGATGGAGATAATGGTCCTGTTGTTCAAGGTTCTGCTTTAGGAGGATTAAATAATGATCCTGCTTGGGTACCAAAAATTATTGAATTAATGGAAGCTGTTGATGCTTGGATCGAAGAGCCAGTGCGTGACGTTGCTAAGCCATTCTTGATGCCGGTTGAAGATGTATTTACAATTACTGGTCGTGGAACTGTTGCTACAGGTCGTATCGAAACAGGTATTGCTAATACAGGAGATCCAGTTGAAATCATTGGTATGGGAGCTGATAAATTAACTTCTACTATTACAGGAGTTGAGATGTTCCGTAAAATCCTTGATAGAGGTGAGGCTGGAGATAACGTAGGTTTGTTGTTAAGAGGTATTGATAAAGAATCTATCAAAAGAGGAATGGTTATCATTAAGCCAGGATCAGTAAAACCACACGCTACTTTCAAAGCTGAGGTTTATATCTTGAAAAAAGAAGAAGGTGGACGTCATACTCCGTTCCATAATAACTACCGTCCACAGTTCTACGTACGTACAACTGACGTAACAGGAGTTATTACTTTACCAGAAGGAGTAGAGATGGTAATGCCAGGAGATAACTTAACTATCAATGTTTCTTTATTAAGCCCAATCGCAATGAGCGTAGGTTTACGTTTCGCTATCCGTGAAGGTGGTAGAACAGTAGGAGCTGGTCAGGTTACTGAAATCGTAGGATAATCCTATAAATATTATAAAAGCCAGTTGATTTTCATAAACTGAAATCACTGGCTTTAATTACGGGCGTAGTTCAAGGGTAGAATAGCGGTCTCCAAAACCGTTGATGGGGGTTCGAATCCCTCCGCCCGTGCAATAAAAAAATATATCAAATGACAAAAGTTACTAATTATTTATCAGAGGCTTTCGAAGAGTTGAAGTCAAATGTTACTTGGCCGGAATGGGCTGAAGTGCAAAAATTGACAATTATTGTAGCTGTATTTTCGATTTTATTCGCCTTGGCAACATGGGGAACAGATGAATTTTTTGCAAAAGCTTTGGCTGGATTTTTTAACTGGTTAAAAGGATAATTTTTTTGTGATGGCAGATAATAATGTGAAAAAATGGTATGTGGTGAGAGCTGTGAGCGGACAAGAAAATAAGGTCAAAGCTTACATCGAAACTGAGATTGCCAGATTAGGTATGGGTGATTATGTTTCCCAAGTTTTAGTACCTACAGAAAAAGTAGTTACTGTAAAAGAAGGAAAGAAAATGTCTAAGGATAAAGTTTATTTTCCTGGATATGTTATGATCGAAGCCAATTTAGTTGGTGAGATACCTCATATTATTAAGTCTATTACCAGTGTGATTGGATTCTTAGGTGAGATCAAAGGCGGAGAACCTGTTCCTTTGAGACTTTCTGAAGTAAATAGAATGTTAGGTAAAGTGGATGAGTTAGCTGTAAATACAGACACTCGTGCTATTCCTTTCAACTTAGGTGAAACTGTAAAAGTGATCGACGGTCCTTTTAACGGATTTAACGGTACAGTTGAAAAAATCAATGAAGAAAAGCGTAAACTTGAAGTAATGGTTAAGATTTTCGGAAGAAAAACACCATTAGAATTGAGTTTTATGCAAGTTGAAAAAGTATAATTTTTGTTACATCTATAATAACCACTACAATTGCTTCCAATAATTGTGGTGTTAAATTTTTTAAAAATGGCTAAAGAAATTAGTAAGGTAGTTAAACTACAAGTTAAGGGAGGTGCTGCGAATCCGTCGCCACCGGTTGGACCTGCTTTAGGAGCTGCTGGGGTTAATATCATGGAGTTCTGTAAGCAGTTCAATGCTAGAACACAAGATAAACCTGGCAAAATATGCCCAGTACAAATTACTGTGTATAAAGACAAATCATTTGATTTTGTTGTTAAGACTCCTCCAGCTGCAGTACAGTTAATGGAAGCAGCAAAGCTAAAGTCTGGATCAGGTGAACCAAATCGTAAAAAAGTAGCTAGTGTTACTTGGGATGTTATCAAAGCAATTGCTGAAGATAAAATGGTAGATCTAAATGCATTCACAATCGAATCTGCAATGAGTATGATCGCTGGAACTGCAAGATCTATGGGTATAACTGTATCAGGAGATGCTCCTTTTTAATTAAGAGAAAGAAATGGCAAAATTGACAAAAAAGCAAAAAGAGGCTGCTTCAAAAATTGAAAAGAACAAACTATACTCTTTGAAAGATGCAGCTGCATTGATTAAAGTTATAGCTTCTGCAAAATTTGATGAGTCTGTTGATATCGCAGTTCGTTTGGGTGTAGATCCAAGAAAAGCGAATCAAATGGTTAGGGGTGTGGTTACATTACCTCACGGAACAGGTAAAGATGTTAAAGTATTAGCATTAGTTACTCCGGATAAAGAAGCAGAAGCTAAAGAAGCTGGTGCTGACTATGTAGGTCTTGATGACTATTTACAAAAAATAAAAGATGGTTGGACAGATGTTGATGTAATCATCACGATGCCGGCTGTTATGGGTAAATTAGGTCCATTAGGTCGTATTTTAGGACCTAGAGGTTTAATGCCAAACCCTAAAACAGGTACAGTAACTATGGATGTTGCTAAAGCTGTTGCAGAGGTTAAAGCTGGTAAAATCGATTTTAAAGTTGATAAAACTGGTATCGTACATGCAGGAATTGGTAAAGTTTCTTTTGGAGCTGAGCAAATTTATGACAATGCACACGAAATTATTCAAACATTAATCAAACTTAAGCCAACTGCTGCTAAAGGTACCTATATTAAAGGTATTCACCTTACAAGCACTATGAGTCCTGCAATTGCATTGGATCCAAAAGCAGTATAATTGGTAGTTAATAATTTTTAGTATGACTAGAGAAGAAAAATCAATCGCGATTGAAAATTTAACTGCGCAGTTAGCTGGTACAAATATCATTTATGTATCTGATATTTCTGGATTAAACGCAGAGACAACTTCAAGCTTGAGAAGAGCTTGCTTTAAAGCAGGTATAAAATTAGAGGTTGTAAAAAACACTTTGCTTGCAAAAGCAATGGAAGCTTCTTCTAATGATTATGGTGATTTACCTTCAGTATTGAGTGGTAACAGTGCTATATTCATTTCAGATGTTGCAAATGCACCTGGAAAAATAATTAAAGATTTCAGAAAAAAATCGGCTAAACCTGTATTAAAAGGAGCTTATATCAATTCTGAAATTTACATTGGTGATGATCAATTAGATGCATTAGCAACTATCAAATCTAAAGAAGAGCTTCTTGGAGAACTTATTGGATTATTACAATCACCAGCACAAAGAATTATTTCTGCTTTACAAAACAAATTCGCTGGTAGCGAAGAAGAGACTGAAGCATAATATTCAAAATGAGAAATTCATTTTCTCATTGCTTAATTAGCGCACAATAAACAAAATATAATTTTACAAATCATTTTAAACGATAGAAAAAATGGCAGATTTGAAACAATTCGCAGAACAATTAGTTAACCTAACAGTTAAAGAAGTTAACGAATTAGCAACAATATTAAAAGACGAGTATGGTATCGAGCCTGCTGCTGCAGCTGTAGTAGTTGCTGCTGGTGGTGGAGAAGGTGCTGCTGAAGAAGCACAAACTGAATTTACAGTTGTATTGAAAGAAGCTGGTGCTTCTAAATTAGCAGTTGTAAAATTAGTTAAAGAACTTACAGGTTTAGGTCTTAAAGAAGCTAAGGATGTAGTTGACGGTGCTCCAAGTAACGTTAAAGAAGGTGTTTCTAAAGAAGAGGCTGAAGGTCTTAAAAAATCATTAGAAGAAGCTGGAGCTGTAGTTGAATTAAAATAATTCAACTCGGTTTTAAGAACTAGGTTTAGGTCTTGAGTGAACGCTCAATGGCCTAAACCATTTTTCGTATAATAAAATATATCCCAATTTTATTATCAAATAGTTTAAGATACGAAAAAGTTTTTTTGATCAATACGAAGAAAAAAATTGAACTGACTATTCTTTGTTCATTTTAAAGATGTATTGATTACAAAAAGAAAGTAGAATTAAACAGTGTGTTTTTACACAAAAAATTACTTTTTTTTAATCAAAATTTTGTCCATTGATGATAACAAATCAGACTGAAAGATTGAATTTTGCCTCTACAAAAAATATACCTCAATATCCGGATTTTCTAGATGTTCAGGTTAAATCGTTTAAAGATTTCTTCCAATTGGAAACCAAATCTGACGAAAGAGGCGACGAAGGATTGTACAATACCTTCATGGAAAATTTCCCAATTACAGATACCAGAAATAACTTTGTATTGGAGTTCCTTGATTATTTTGTAGATCCGCCACGTTATACCATTCAAGAATGTATAGAGAGAGGTCTTACTTATAGTGTGCCTTTAAAAGCCAGGTTAAAACTATACTGTACAGATCCGGAACACGAAGATTTTGAAACTATTGTACAAGACGTTTACCTTGGAACAATACCTTATATGACTCCAAGCGGTACTTTTGTTATCAATGGTGCTGAGCGTGTAGTAGTATCTCAGCTACACCGTTCTCCTGGGGTTTTCTTTGGTCAATCATTCCATGCAAATGGAACCAAACTTTATTCTGCCAGAGTAATTCCTTTTAAAGGTTCCTGGATTGAATTTTCTACAGATATCAACAGCGTAATGTACGCTTATATCGATAGAAAGAAAAAATTACCGGTTACAACTTTATTCCGTGCAATTGGATTCGAAAGAGATAAAGATATCCTTGAGATCTTTGACTTAGCTGAAGAAATTAAAGTTTCTAAAACTGGTATTAAAAAATATATTGGAAGAAGACTTGCTGCACGTGTATTGAACACTTGGCACGAGGATTTCGTTGATGAAGATACCGGTGAGGTAGTTTCTATCGAACGTAACGAAATCATCCTTGATAGAGATACTATTATCGACAAAGATAATGTGGAAGAAATCATTGATGCTAACGTTAAATCTATTTTGTTGCATAAAGAGGATAATAATCAGGCAGATTATGCTATTATCCACAACACGTTACAAAAAGATCCAACAAACTCTGAAAAAGAAGCTGTTGAGCATATCTACAGACAATTGCGTAATGCAGAACCGCCTGATGAAGAAACTGCTCGTGGTATTATAGATAAATTGTTCTTCTCTGATCAACGTTATAACTTAGGTGAAGTTGGTCGTTACAGAATGAATAAAAAACTTGGTTTGGATATCCCGATGGAAAAGCAAGTGCTTACCAAAGAAGATATCATTACCATTGTAAAATATTTGATTGAATTGATCAACTCCAAAGCTGAGATTGATGATATCGATCACTTATCAAACCGTCGTGTTAGAACAGTTGGTGAACAATTGTCTCAACAATTCGGTGTTGGTTTAGCGCGTATGGCGAGAACTATTCGTGAGAGAATGAACGTTAGAGATAACGAGGTGTTTACACCAATTGATTTGATTAATGCTAAAACATTATCATCAGTTATCAACTCTTTCTTTGGTACGAACCAGTTATCTCAATTTATGGATCAAACGAATCCATTAGCTGAGATTACACACAAAAGAAGACTTTCTGCACTTGGACCTGGTGGACTTTCGAGAGAGAGAGCTGGATTTGAGGTTCGTGACGTTCACTATACACACTATGGTCGTTTATGTCCGATTGAAACTCCTGAGGGACCAAACATTGGTTTGATTTCATCTCTTGGTGTTTATGCAAAAGTTAACGGGATGGGTTTCATTGAAACTCCTTACCGTAAAGTTACAAATGGTGTAGTTGATTTAGAAAGTACTCCTATATATTTAAGTGCTGAAGAAGAAGAAGGAAAAATGATTGCTCAGGCAAACATTGAAATGGATGCTACTGGAAAAATTACTGCTTCAAACGTTATTGCACGTGAGGAAGGTGACTTCCCGGTTGTTGAACCATCTGTGGTAGATTATACAGACGTTGCTCCTAACCAGATCGCTTCGATCTCTGCTTCCTTGATCCCTTTCCTGGAACACGATGATGCGAACCGTGCATTGATGGGATCTAACATGATGCGTCAGGCGGTTCCTTTGATCCGTCCGGAAGCGCCGATTGTTGGTACAGGTTTAGAGCGTCAGGTAGCTTCTGATTCAAGAGTGTTAATCAATGCTGAAGGGCATGGAACTGTTGAATATGTTGATGCTAATATCATTACTATTAAATATGATCGTACAGAAGACGAGAAAATGGTTAGTTTTGATGCTGATGAAAAAACATACAATTTAATTAAGTTTAGAAAAACAAATCAAGGTACAAGTATTAACCTGAAACCAATCGTAAGAAAAGGTGACAGAGTTATTCCTGGACAAGTATTATCAGAAGGATATGCTACTCAAAATGGTGAATTAGCTTTAGGTAGAAACCTAAAAGTTGCGTTCATGCCATGGAAAGGGTATAACTTCGAGGATGCGATTGTAATTTCTGAAAAAGTAGTTCGTGATGATATCTTTACTTCTATCCACGTTGATGATTATTCATTAGAGGTTAGAGATACTAAGTTAGGAAATGAAGAGTTAACAAACGATATTCCTAACGTTTCTGAAGAAGCTACTAAAGATTTAGATGAGAACGGTATGATCAGAATTGGAGCAGAGGTTAAACCTGGCGACATTTTGATTGGAAAAATTACACCAAAAGGAGAATCAGATCCTACTCCTGAAGAGAAATTGCTTCGTGCAATCTTTGGGGATAAAGCAGGAGATGTAAAAGATGCTTCATTAAAAGCTTCTCCTTCTTTACATGGTGTAGTTCTTGACAAAAAATTATTTGCAAGAGCCGTAAAAGATAAACGTAAACGTACTCAGGATAAAGATGCTTTAGGTGCTTTAGAAATGGAGTTCGAAACTAAATTTGTTGAATTAAAAGACAGGTTGGTTGAGAAATTATTCCTGATCGTTAACGGAAAAACATCTCAGGGTGTAATGAATGATTTGGGTGAAGAAGTTTTACCAAAAGGTAAAAAATATACTCAAAAAATGCTTTACGCAGTTGAAGATTTCGCTCACTTAAGCAAAGGTCAATGGGTTGCTGATGATGCTACTAATAAAATGGTTAATGATTTAATTCACAACTATAAAATTAAGCTGAACGACTTACAAGGATCTTTAAGAAGAGAAAAATTCACTATTACAGTTGGAGATGAATTACCATCTGGAATCTTGAAATTAGCGAAAATTTATATAGCTAAAAAACGTAAACTGAAAGTAGGGGATAAAATGGCAGGACGTCACGGTAACAAAGGTATTGTTGCAAGAATCGTTCGTCATGAAGATATGCCTTTCCTTGAAGACGGAACACCGGTAGATATCGTATTGAATCCACTTGGGGTACCTTCACGTATGAACATTGGTCAGATTTATGAAACTGTTCTTGGATGGGCTGGTATGAACTTGGGTAGAAAATTTGCTACTCCAATTTTTGATGGTGCTTCTTTAGATCAGATTAATGAATTGACTGATGAAGCTGGGGTACCACGTTTCGGACATACGCACCTTTATGATGGTGGTACTGGAGAGCGTTTCCATCAGGCAGCAACTGTAGGTGTAATTTACATGCTTAAATTAGGACACATGGTTGATGATAAGATGCACGCACGTTCTATTGGACCATACTCGTTGATCACTCAACAGCCACTTGGAGGTAAAGCTCAATTTGGAGGTCAGCGTTTTGGAGAGATGGAGGTTTGGGCACTTGAGGCTTATGGAGCATCAAGTACGCTACGTGAAATCTTAACAGTTAAATCGGATGACGTTATTGGTAGAGCTAAAACTTACGAGGCTATCGTTAAGGGTGAGTCTATGCCAGAACCAGGATTACCGGAATCATTCAATGTATTAATGCATGAATTGAAAGGTCTTGGACTTGACATTCGTTTAGAAGAATAATTAAAGTTAGCAGTATTCAGTTTTCAGGCAGTAGTGTCTGAAAACTGATTACTATTTATAGAAGTTTTTAGGATTTATACCCGTAACCCGTTCCGATTTTTTATATAAACCCTAAAGTTTTATAATTAGCACTTCAAAATAATGAGGTTTGAAGTTTAGAGAAGTAACCCGAGGTAGTGTTGAAGTCGAAAGTTTGAAAGTTCAAAGTCTAAAGTCATTCCTGACTTTAAAAAACTTTATGACATTTGAATTTAGATTTAACCAAAATCAATTTTTTAATTGCAAATAAATCAATAGTAAAAACTATGATGAATAATAGAAATAATAATAAAGATAAGAATCCGGTAAAAAGATTTAATAAAATCTCAATTGGATTGGCTTCACCAGAATCTATCCTGAAAGAATCAAGAGGAGAGGTTTTGAAACCAGAAACTATCAACTACAGAACTCACAAGCCAGAGCGTGACGGACTTTTCTGCGAAAGAATCTTCGGACCTGTTAAGGATTTTGAATGTGCTTGTGGTAAATATAAAAGAATTCGTTACAAAGGTATCATCTGCGACCGTTGTGGTGTTGAAGTTACGGAGAAAAAAGTACGTCGTGACAGAGTAGGACACATCAACCTTGTTGTGCCGATTGCTCACATTTGGTATTTCCGTTCTCTTCCAAACAAAATTGGTTATATCCTTGGTCTTCCATCTAAGAAATTAGATATGATCATTTACTACGAAAGATACGTAGTAATCCAGGCTGGTATTGCTAAAAATGCAGATGGAGAATCATTACAAAGATTAGATTTCTTAACTGAAGAAGAATATTTGAATATTTTAGATACTCTTCCGCAGGAAAATCAATATTTAGATGATATGGATCCTAATAAATTTGTTGCCAAAATGGGAGCAGAATGTATTATGGATTTATTAGCTCGTATTGACTTAGATGCTTTATCTTATGAATTAAGACACAGCGCTAACAATGAGACATCTAAACAGCGTAAAACTGAAGCTTTAAAAAGATTACAAGTTGTGGAGTCTTTCCGTGAGTCTAACTTAAACCGCGAAAATCGTCCGGAGTGGATGATTATGAAAGTGGTTCCTGTTATTCCACCAGAATTACGTCCGCTTGTACCACTTGATGGAGGTCGTTTTGCAACTTCAGATTTAAATGACTTATACCGTCGTGTAATTATCCGTAACAACCGTTTGAAAAGATTAATGGAGATTAAAGCTCCTGAAGTTATCTTAAGAAACGAAAAACGTATGTTACAGGAATCTGTAGATTCATTATTTGATAACACTCGTAAAGCTTCTGCTGTTAAAACAGAATCTAACAGGCCATTAAAATCATTATCTGATTCCTTAAAAGGTAAGCAAGGACGTTTCCGTCAAAACTTACTTGGAAAACGTGTGGATTATTCTGCTCGTTCGGTAATTGTTGTTGGTCCTGAATTAAAATTATTCGAATGTGGATTGCCAAAAGATATGGCATCTGAATTATACAAACCTTTCGTGATCCGTAAATTGATTGAAAGAGGTATTGTTAAAACAGTAAAATCTGCTAAGAAAATCATAGATAAAAAAGAGCCAGTAGTTTGGGATATCCTTGAAAATGTAATTAAAGGTCACCCGGTATTACTTAACCGTGCTCCTACGTTACACAGACTTGGTATTCAAGCTTTCCAGCCAAAATTAATTGAAGGAAAAGCAATCCAGTTACACCCATTAGTATGTACGGCATTCAACGCCGATTTCGATGGGGATCAGATGGCGGTTCACTTACCATTAGGACCAGAGGCTATTTTAGAGGCACAATTATTAATGTTGGCTTCTCACAATATTCTTAATCCTGCAAATGGTGCTCCAATTACTGTACCTTCTCAGGACATGGTCTTGGGTCTGTATTATATGACCAAAGAACGTATTTCTACAGAAGATCACAAAATTTTAGGTCAGGATTTGACTTTCTATTCTGCTGAAGAAGTAAACATTGCATTAAACGAAGGAAGATTAGAATTGAATGCTCGTGTGAAAATTAGAGCAAAAGATTTTAATGACGCTGGAGAATTAGTGTATAAAATTATTCAAACAACTGCGGGACGTGTTTTATTTAATGAAGTAGTACCTGAAGCAGCTGGATATATCAATGATGTACTGACTAAGAAAAACCTTAGAGATATTATTGGACACATTTTAAGTGTGACTGATGTACCTACAACGGCAGCTTTCCTGGACAACATGAAAGATATGGGGTATAAATTCGCATTTAGAGGAGGTTTATCATTCTCTCTTGGTGATATTAGAATCCCGGAACAAAAAACCAAGTTAATTGCTGATGCCAGAGAACAAGTTGAAGGTATCTCAACTAACTATAACATGGGTCTTATTACCAATAACGAGCGTTACAACCAGGTTATTGACGTATGGACTTCAGCGAATGCTCAGTTAACAGAATTAGCAATGAAAAATATTAGAGAAGACCAACAAGGCTTCAACTCTGTATATATGATGCTTGACTCTGGGGCGAGGGGTTCTAAGGAACAGATTCGTCAGTTAACTGGTATGCGTGGTTTGATGGCTAAGCCTAAAAAATCTACTGCCGGTGGTGGTGAGATTATTGAAAACCCGATTCTTTCTAACTTTAAGGAAGGTCTTTCTATCCTTGAGTATTTCATTTCTACTCACGGTGCTCGTAAAGGACTTGCGGATACGGCTCTTAAAACTGCCGATGCCGGATACTTGACAAGAAGACTTCATGACGTTTCACAAGATGTTATTGTTAACATCGAAGATTGTGGAACTCTAAGAGGTGTTGAAGTTTCTGCTTTGAAGAAAAATGAGGAAATAGTTGAATCATTAGGAGAAAGAATTTTAGGACGTGTTGCATTACAAGACCTTATAAATCCACTTACTAATGAAGTATTAGTTGAATCAGGTCAGCAAATTACTGAAGCAATTATGAGAACTATCGAAGCTTCTCCAATTGAAAAAGTAGAGGTTAGATCGCCATTAACTTGTGAAGCTACAAAAGGTATTTGTGCTAAATGTTACGGTAGAAACTTAGCTACCGGAAAAATGACACAAAGAGGTGAAGCTGTAGGAGTTATTGCTGCTCAGTCTATTGGTGAGCCAGGTACACAGCTAACACTTCGTACGTTCCACGTTGGAGGGGTTGCAGGAGGTATCTCTGAAGAATCTAGTATCATTACAAGATTCAACGGTAGACTTGAGATTGAAGATTTAAAAACTGTTAAAGGTGAGGATAGTGAAGGTAATGCTACTGATATTGTAGTATCTCGTTCAACTGAGTTAAAATTAGTTGATGAGAAAACCGGTATTGTCTTAAATACACATAATATTCCTTACGGATCAAGCATTTTTGTTAATGATGGTGATGTAGTTACTAAAGGAACTGTAATTTGTAAATGGGATCCATATAATGGTGTAATTGTTTCTGAATTTACTGGTAAGATTGCTTACGAGGACTTAGAGCAGGGACAATCGTTCATGGTTGAAATTGATGAGCAGACAGGTTTCCAGGAAAAAGTAATTTCTGAGGCTAGAAATAAAAAATTAATTCCAACTTTATTAGTTTATGGTAAGGAAGGTGAATTGATTCGTTCGTATAACTTACCAGTAGGAGCACACCTTATGGTTGAAAACGGTGAGAAAATTAAAGCTGGTAAAGTATTGGTTAAAATTCCGCGTCGTTCTTCTAAATCTGGAGATATCACGGGAGGTTTACCAAGAATTACAGAGTTGTTAGAAGCTCGTAATCCTTCGAACCCAGCTGTAGTTTCTGAAATTGATGGAGTTGTTTCTTTTGGAAAAATCAAAAGAGGTAACCGTGAGATTGTAATTGAATCTAAATTTGGTGACGTTAGAAAATACCTAGTTAAATTATCAAGTCAGATCCTGGTTCAGGAAAATGACTTCGTAAGAGCGGGTGTTCCATTGTCAGATGGTGCAATTACTCCGGATGACATTTTGAGAATTCAGGGTCCAGCTGCTGTTCAACAGTATTTGGTAAATGAAATTCAGGAAGTATACCGTTTACAAGGGGTTAAGATTAATGACAAGCACTTTGAGGTAGTTATTCGTCAAATGATGCGTAAAGTTAGAGTTCAGGATCCTGGAGATACTTTATTCTTAGAAGATCAATTAATCCATACTAAAGACTTTATCGTTCAAAACGATAAATTATACGGTATGAAAGTAGTTGAAGATTCTGGAGATTCTGCTGTATTGAAACCAGGTCAGATTATTACGCCTCGTGATTTGCGTGATGAAAATTCATTGCTTAAACGTAATGATAAAAATTTAGTTGTGGCCAGAGACGTAATTACTGCAACGGCAACGCCAGTTTTACAAGGTATCACAAGAGCTTCGCTACAAACTAAGTCATTCATTTCTGCTGCTTCATTCCAGGAAACAACTAAAGTACTTAACGAAGCTGCAGTAGCAGGTAAAGTTGATGATCTTGAAGGATTGAAAGAAAATGTAATTGTTGGACACAGAATTCCTGCAGGAACTGGTATGAGAGAATACGATAATACAATCGTAGGATCTAAAGACGATTACAATGAAATGATGGCAAATAAAGAAGAATATATTTATTAATTCTTATCAATTCCCTCTTTTTCGGAAGAGGGAAATTGAAAAAACATTCCAATTATGAGTAATCCGAAACAACAAGAGCAAATTAATATTGAGTTAGATGAAACGATTGCAGAAGGAATTTATTCCAATCTTGCGATTATCAATCACTCATCATCTGAATTTGTTTTAGATTTTGTAAATATTATGCCGGGTACTCCAAAAGCAAAGGTGAAGTCAAGAATTGTTTTGACGCCACAACATGCTAAAAGATTATTGAGAGCAATTGGAGAAAATATTCATCGATTTGAGGCTGCTCATGGCGAAATCAAAGAAACTGAACAAGCACCAATTCCTCTAAATTTTGGTCCGGCAGGACAAGCATAAAATTTTAAAAGCTCCAGAAATGGAGCTTTTTTATACAATGAATTATCTTAAAATCAAGGGAATATTAGTTTTTTTGTATTTAGTCCGATATAATTCATTTTTAACGAATATATTTTATGAAGTTAAAACTCCACTGTATATTTGACTAACATAAAAATAAGAAAATTAATTCCAAAAGTTAATTAATTCTATTAAAAAAGCGCCAATTGAAAAATTGGCGCTTTTTGATTTTATAATTGTATTTATTCAAATTCTGATGTAAAAAATAATTTTACATTTGGATATTTGCTTTGTGTCATCTGAATCGTAAAATCTGAATCGGCTAAAAATACTAATTGTCCGTATTTATCATGTGCCAGAAATTTTTGTTTGATTCTTCTAAATTCTTTAAACTCATCGCTTTTAGCATCATTAGGTTTTACCCAGCAGGCTTTGTGAACAGGGAAATTTTCATAGGTACATTTTGCTCCGTATTCATGTTCTAAACGGTATTGAATAACTTCATATTGCAGTGCTCCAACAGTTCCGATGATTTTACGGTTATTCATTTCTAATGTAAATAATTGAGCAACACCTTCATCCATTAATTGATCAATTCCTTTATCCAATTGTTTTGCCTTCATTGGATCAGCATTATTGATATATCTAAAATGTTCAGGAGAGAAGCTTGGAATTCCTTTGAAACTCATTAATTCTCCTTCGGTTAAGGTATCACCAATTTTAAAATTTCCTGTATCATGTAAACCTACAATGTCTCCGGGATAGGAAATGTCTACAATCTCTTTTTTCTCTGCAAAGAAAGCATTTGGACTTGAAAATTTTAAATTTTTCTTTTGGCGAACGTGGTAGTAAGGTTTGTTTCTTTCAAAAGTTCCGGAAACAATTTTTATAAATGCTAAACGATCTCTGTGTTTTGGATCCATATTGGCATGGATTTTAAATACAAAACCGGACATTTTTTCTTCTGTTGGATCAACTAAACGGGTTTCAGAGTCTTTTGCTCTTGGAGATGGTGCAATAGAAACAAAACAATCTAATAATTCGCGAACTCCAAAATTATTTAGGGCAGAACCAAAAAATACCGGCTGCAATTTTCCATCAAGATAATCCTGACGGTCGAATTTTGGATAAACTTCATCGATTAATTCTAATTCTTCACGAAGCTTTTCAGCTGCTTTTTGGCCTACAATTTTATCTAATTCCGGGTTATTTTGAACATCTGAAAATGCAATTGTTTCTTCGATGTTTTTTCTACTGTCTCCGCTAAATAAATTGATATTTTCTTCCCATAAATTATAAATTCCCTGAAAGTCATAACCCATTCCGATTGGGAAACTCAAAGGTGTAACGGTCAAACCAAGCTTTTGCTCCACTTCATCCATTAGGTCAAAAGCATCTTTTCCTTCACGATCTAATTTATTGATGAAAACAATCATCGGAATGTTTCGCATTCTGCAGACTGCAACCAGTTTTTCCGTTTGTTCCTCAACTCCTTTTGCAACGTCAATTACAACAATAACACTATCAACAGCGGTTAAAGTCCTAAAAGTATCCTCAGCAAAATCCTTATGACCGGGAGTGTCAAGAATGTTGATTTTTTTGTCATTATAATTAAAAGCAAGAACAGAAGTAGAAACAGAAATACCTCTTTGGCGTTCAATTTCCATGAAATCACTCGTTGCTCCTTTTTTTATTTTATTGTTTTTTACAGCACCTGCTTCCTGAATAGCCCCTCCAAAAAGTAATAATTTTTCTGTCAATGTAGTTTTACCTGCATCAGGGTGCGATATAATTCCGAAAGTTCTTCTGCGTTGTATTTCTTTTAAAAAGCTCATATTTTGTATAAATAGGTTGCAAAAGTACTATTAATTACCGCTTAATAAAAATATTCACTTCTATATTTAGAAGCCAATACTTCATAAAGAGAAATTTTTTACATAAAAAAAGACTGTTTTTTAAGGACAGTCTTATTAGTTATTGTATTACGAATTACTGGTTAATTGACCAAACCGAATATCCTTTTGGAGGACATTGAATCTTTACCCATTTATCGGCTTGAGTCGTTGGATACCAGCTTGAATTGCCTGTAAAATCTTTGATTTGCGTATCTGCCCAATTTGTCTGAATCCATCTTTCCTGCCAAACAGTTGAATTGTTAATGTAAACAACCAATCCCGGATTTCCATTGTATCCATTTCTTCTTGCTACATATTCATCATTATCTGAAAAAAGAATTGAGGTATTTCCGGTAGCTTTATTGTTATGAATCCATATTAGATTATTCAACTTGTTCTTGTCTAGCCATTCTTCGTAATCTCTATAGAAAATGGTTGGATATCCTTCATGAGTTAAAATATAAGAATAGGCCAATAATTTATTTGAAATCTCATCAGTATCGTGATTAGCCACAAATGTCACCGCTTTGTATGGGTTTCTTTTCCACATCATATCATCATTTAAGATTGCAAGATTGTTGCCGTCAAACGCATCATTCATTTTGTAGTAACAAGCAAAATCAAATACCGAACTATTGGCACTATTAGCCCAGTTATTTAGTATGTCTACATTAGAATCCCATAATTCACCTACAGAAAACCCACCAACATTTGCATTCCAGTCCTTTACTACCCATGCTCCAAAACCTTTTACATAGTCAAATCTCCAACCATCAAATTTCATTGTGTTTTTATAATATTTACCAACCCCATCGGTCCTTTTCCACAGCCAATCCTGTACATAAGGATCTGCATGGCACAAATCAGGAAATCCCCCAAAATAGCCTTCATCGTTATTGCCGTAGCTGTTTTTATAGAAATTGACATATGTACGTTTGAATTTTCCTGACGCTATTCCATTAAAATTGGTCCAGGTATTGGTTCCTGTAAAAGGATTCGCTTCTGATTGTCCTCCGCTATTGTGATTTATTACAATGTCGGCATATACTTTCATGTTTTCTGTATGTGCTTTTGTAATCAAACTTACTAATTCGGTTTTTGAGCCAAATCGGGTCTCTGTAGTTCCGTTTTGATTGTAATCTCCAAAATCAAAATAATCTGTAGGATCATATCCCATAGAAAAAGGGCCATTTTGTGCCTTAGAAGCTGGAGGTAACCAGATCGAACCAATTCCGGCATTCGACCAGGCATTTACTTTGCCACTAACGGTATTCCACCAGGTTCCTCCGGCAGGTACATCCCAGTAAAAGGCTTGCATCATAACGCCACCACCAGGGTTATCGATATATTTACCTGTTAATGATGCTTTATCTCCGGTACTGAAAGGCTTTCCGTCATGATTTGTTACATTGATAATTTTAAATTGTTGGCTTTCATCTTGTGAATCAGCTTCATTTTGCTCATTTAGCGAGCACGAATAGAATAAAAAAACGGAGATAGCGGTAATTACATAAAATTTTGCATTGCGATTTTTCATAACTAAAAATTGGTTTAAGGGTTAATAAAGTTGTAGTTGCCATTTTTTGCAGAAAAAAAGAGGTATTCATAATTTTTTACACCAAAAAATATCGATTACCCAACTAAAGTATGTGTTTTTTGATTTGATTTATAATCATAACAAAATAGTTATACAGCGAAAACGTTATAGTGTTGAAAAGTTTTTTTATTGTGTTGAAATTAAGGTAATTATATTTTTTTTTGTTTTTAGGAAGGTTGTTTTTTTTGCAAGTGTAGAAGCAAAAATGTTTAGTTTTTTAATGAATAATCACTTGAAAACAGCTTTAATTTGTGAAATTGAAATCCTGCCCATATAATTTTTTGTTAATAGTATAGCTGATAGTTGGATTATGTAATTGAATTGTTATTTTTGTTCGTTATAAGTTGTAAAAAAACGGATGCAGTTTTTTTATTTTCTAAAGTTTTGAAAATATTAATTCAATTAATTTCAGTTTTAAAGAAAACTAAAACAAGACCTTACATTCAAATTAAATTTAAAATAATGTTATTAAAAAAATTACAGCTAAAAACTATTGATTACAAATTAGTGCTAACAATATGTTTTTTACTTTTTTTCAACTCAGTTGTTTCTGCTCAGGAAATCATTAATGATGTTGTAGCTGAGAAGCCTGTTGAAGCGACTTCAATCAATAAGCAAAAGATTGATGGTATCATCGCTACAGTTGGAGATTATATTGTTTTGGATTCGGATATTGACAAAGGATATCTTGAAATCACTGCTCAGGGCGGATCTGTAAAAGATGTTACGAGATGCCAAATGTTGGGTAAGCTTTTAGAAGATAAATTGTATGCTCATCAGGCTATACAGGATAGTATCGTTGTTAGTGATGCAGAAGTAAAAGGCATGATGGATGAAAGACTTACTTATATGATGAGACAAACCGGAGGAGATATAAATAAAATTGTTGAGTTTTATAAGAAAAGTTCTGTTGAAGAATTTAAAACTTATTTTTCAGATATTTTAAAAGAGCAAAAATTATCTTCTGAAATGCAGAAAAAGATTATTGATGCTGTAGAAATCACACCTGAGGAGGTTCGTAATTTCTTTAAAAAAATACCAAAAGAGGATTTGCCAACTTTTGGAGCTGAAATGGAAGTCGCTCAAATTGTTGTAGAACCTAAAGTTTCGAAAGAAGATAAACAAAAAGTAATTGACAGATTAAATTCAATTAAAAAAGATGTTTTAGAAGGTTCAAGTTTTGCTACAAAAGCGGTTTTGTATTCTCAGGATCCAGGTTCATCTCCAAATGGGGGCTATTATAAAATGACAAGAAAAACTCCTTTTGTAAAGGAATTTAAAGATGTCGCCTTTACTCTTGCAGAAGGAGAAATATCAGATCCTTTTGAAACTACCTATGGATATCATATAATTATGGTTGATAAAATAAAAGGACAGGAAGTAGAATTGCGTCATATTTTAATTTCGCCAACAGTTTCAGAAGCAGCATTGAACGAAGCGAAGGAGAGAATCACAAACATTAGAAATAAGATTGTAAATAAAGAAATTTCTTTTGCAGATGCAGCAAGAACAGAGTCTGATCAAAAAGAAACCAGAGCTAACGGAGGTACATTGGTTAATCCAAATACACAGGATACACGTTTTGAATTGACTAAAATGGATGCGACACTATATAGTCAGGTTTCGAATTTAAAAGATGATGAAGTTTCTCAACCACTTTTGGATACAGATGATAAAGGCAAGAAAACATACAAATTGATTACTGTAACAAACAGGATTGATGAGCACGTAGCTGATTATGCCAAAGATTATACTAAAATCAAAGAGTTGGCCCTAAAAGAAAAACAAATAAGCGCTATTGGAAAATGGTTTGATACTAAAATAAAAGATACTTACATTAAAATTATTGGAGAGTACAGAGATTGTACTTTTACAAACAATTGGTTGAAAAAATAATTTTTATAAAATAAATAAAAAGAGTTAGTTTTATGAATTCATAGAACTAACTCTTTTTTAATTTAAAAACATACTTAAATGTCTGATGTAGCAGCAATTCATAATTTAGTTCAGAAACGTAATGAATTAAAAATCGAAATAGCAAAAATTATTGTAGGCCAGGATGCAGTTGTAGATCAAATTTTATTATGCATATTTTCAGGAGGACACGCACTTTTAATAGGTGTTCCCGGTTTGGCAAAAACTTTAATGATCAATACACTGTCTCAGGCTTTAGGTTTAGATTTTAAAAGAATTCAGTTTACCCCAGATTTAATGCCTTCGGATATTTTAGGAAGTGAAATTTTAGATGAAAACAGACAGTTTAAATTTATAAAAGGACCAATTTTTTCAAACATTATTCTTGCCGATGAGATCAACAGAACTCCTCCTAAAACTCAGGCAGCTTTGCTTGAAGCGATGCAGGAGCGTTCTGTAACAATTGCAGGAGAAAATCATAAGTTAGATTTACCATATTTTGTATTGGCAACGCAAAACCCAATTGAGCAAGAAGGAACTTATCCTTTGCCGGAAGCGCAATTGGACCGTTTTATGTTTGCCGTAAAACTCGAATATCCAAGTTTTCAGGAAGAAGTTCAGGTAGTAAAACAAACTACTTCGGATATAAAAACAAGAATAAATCCTTTGTTTACAGCGCAGGAAATTATTGATTTTCAACATTTGATCCGCAGGATTCCAGTAGCGGATAATGTTATTGAATATGCAGTGACGTTGGTAAGTAAAACACGTCCTGATAATCCTTTGTCAAATGATTTTGTTAAGAATTATTTAGACTGGGGTGCAGGTCCAAGAGCGTCTCAGAATTTGATTTTAGCAGCCAAGGCTCATGCTGCTTT
Source organism: uncultured Flavobacterium sp. (assembly GCF_946478785.1). Next base: position 6,553 of record NZ_CAMLDD010000002.1, on the reverse strand, counting down.
CAATGGCAAGTTTTCTCCGGATATCGAAGATGTAAAAGCAGTTGCAACGGGTATTTTACGTCATAGAATTATTAAAAACTACAAAGCCGACGCTGAAGGAATAACAGAAGAGATTATCATTCAGAAGTTGATGTAGAAAGTAAATATAATTTATTAAAAGCCTGAAAATTTTAAAATTTTCAGGCTTTTATATTTTAAGTAGTTTTACGTATGAAATTAGAATATTAAGAATAACTATAACGTTATAAATACTTATTTAGAAACATTCTTATTCAAAAAAGACTCAAAATAAGACTTTGTTTGTAACATATAATTTCGACTTTGTTAAGGAAAAGATATTAAATTATTGATAATTTAATATTTAGATATAAAATTGAAGTATTGGTAATAATTGAACGAAGAATTCATTATTTTGCAATAATAATTTTTGAAAACGGTGCATCCATTATATTTTTTTTAATTCTCAGCTTTAATTTCTACATTTGCGAACAAAAAATAAAAATACCTAATTTACTATGGCTTTTGATAATACTATTTACAAAGATTACCTGAAGGAAATTGAAGAGCGTAAAGAACAAGGGCTTAACCCGAAACCAATTGATGGTGCCGATTTGTTAAGTGTAATTATTGCTCAAATTAAAGATGTAAATAATGAATATAGAGAAGATTCTCTTCAGTTTTTTATCTACAACACTATACCAGGAACGACGAGTGCAGCTGGTGTAAAAGCAAAATTTTTAAAAGAAATCATTTTAGGTGAATCTGTAGTAAATGAAATTACTCCGGCTTTTGCTTTTGAATTATTATCACATATGAAAGGTGGCCCTTCGATTGAAGTGCTTCTTGATTTAGCTTTAGGAAATGATACTGCAATTGCAAATGAAGCTGCAAAAGTGCTAAAAACACAAGTTTACCTTTATGATGCCGATACAGATCGTCTTAAAGCTGCGTTCGAAAGCGGTAATACAATCGCCATAGATATTATTAAAAGTTACGCTCAGGCAGAGTTTTTTACAAAATTGCCGGAAATAGCGGAAGAAATTAAAGTGGTTACCTTTATAGCTGGAGTGGGTGACATTTCGACTGATTTATTATCTCCAGGAAATCAGGCTCACTCACGTTCTGATCGTGAATTGCATGGTAAGTGTATGATCACGCCTCAGGCGCAAGACGAAATTAAAGCACTTCAGGCACAACATCCTGATAAAAGCGTGATGTTGATTGCTGAGAAAGGTACGATGGGTGTAGGTTCATCAAGAATGTCAGGTGTAAACAACGTGGCTCTTTGGACAGGTAAACAAGCAAGTCCTTATATTCCATTCGTAAATATTGCTCCAATTGTTGGAGGTACAAACGGTATTTCTCCAATCTTTCTAACAACAGTTGATGTTACCGGTGGTATTGGTATCGACCTTAAAAACTGGGTAAAACAATTAGATGCAAATGGTAACCCAATTCGTAATGAAAGTGGAGATCCTGTTTTGGAAGAAACTTACTCTGTTGCTACCGGAACTGTTCTTACAATTAATACAAAAAAGAAAAAATTATATAACGGAGACCAGGAATTAATCGATATTTCTAAGGCATTCACTCCTCAGAAATTAGAATTCATTAAAGCTGGTGGTTCATATGCTATTGTATTTGGTAAAAAAATACAAACATTTGCCTGTAAGCTTTTAGGAATCAATATTCCTACTGTATTTGCTCCGTCAAAAGAAGTTTCAATTGAAGGACAAGGTCTTACAGCTGTTGAAAAAATCTTCAACAGAAACGCAGTTGGAACAACTCCGGGTAAAATATTACACGCCGGATCTGATGTACGTGTTGAAGTTAACATTGTAGGTTCTCAGGATACTACAGGTTTGATGACTGCTCAGGAATTGGAGTCTATGGCTGCTACGGTAATTTCTCCAATCGTTGACGGTGCTTACCAATCTGGCTGTCACACTGCATCAGTTTGGGATAAAAAAGCACAGGCTAACATTCCAAAATTGATGAAATTCATGAACGACTTCGGTTTAATCACTGCCCGTGACCCGAAAGGAGTTTATCATTCAATGACAGACGTAATTCACAAAGTACTTAACGATATTACAATAGACGAGTGGGCTATCATTATTGGTGGTGACTCTCACACAAGAATGTCAAAAGGTGTTGCTTTTGGGGCTGACTCAGGAACTGTTGCTCTTGCTCTTGCTACCGGAGAAGCTTCAATGCCAATTCCGGAATCGGTAAAAGTTACTTTCAAAGGAGATATGAAAAGCTACATGGATTTCCGTGATGTGGTTCATGCGACACAATCTCAAATGCTTAAGCAATTTGGCGGTGAAAATGTCTTCCAGGGAAGAATCATTGAGGTTCACTTAGGAACCCTTACTGCTGACCAGGCCTTTACGTTTACGGACTGGACTGCTGAAATGAAAGCAAAAGCTTCTATCTGTATTTCTGAAGATGATACTTTAGTGGAATCATTAGAAATTGCAAAAGGAAGAATCAAAATCATGATCGATAAAGGAATGGACAATGAAAAACATGTTCTTCAGGGATTGATTAATAAGGCAGATAAGAGAATTACAGAAATCAAAACGGGTGAAAAACCAGCTTTAACTCCAGATGCAAATGCGAAGTATTTTGCAGAAGTTGTGGTTGATCTTGATTTGATTGCAGAGCCAATGATTGCTGATCCGGACGTAAATAATAATGATGTTTCTAAAAGATATACTCACGATACCATCAGACCTTTATCTTTCTATGGAGGAGATAAAAAAGTAGATCTTGGATTTATCGGTTCTTGTATGGTTCATAAAGGAGATATGAAAATTCTGGCTCAAATGCTTAAGAATATAGAAACACAAAAAGGAAAAGTAGAATTTTTGGCACCGCTTGTTGTAGCGCCACCTACATATAATATTGTAGATGAACTTAAAGCAGAAGGTGACTGGGAAGTTTTACAGAAATATTCTGGTTTCGAATTTAACGATGATATTCCAAAAGGGGCAGCACGTACAGAATACGAAAACATGTTGTATTTAGAGCGACCAGGATGTAACCTTTGTATGGGTAACCAGGAAAAAGCGGCTAAAGGAGATACCGTAATGGCAACATCTACGCGTCTTTTCCAAGGAAGAGTAGTAGAAGATGCTGAAGGTAAAAAAGGTGAATCATTGCTTTCATCAACACCAGTTGTAGTTCTTTCTACAATACTTGGAAGAACTCCAACAATCGAAGAATATGTAGCTGCTGTAGATGGTATTAACTTAACTAAGTTTGCGCCTTCTCATAAATTATTAGTACAGCAATAATCAAATGATAATATAATCATAAATTCTAAAGCCTGAGTGATAAACTCAGGCTTTTTTATTACTAACTGTTCAATTTTTCGTATCTTAGAAGTTCAAAAAAATAAACAAAACAATTACACAATTATGGCATTTGATATAGAAATGATTAAAAAAGTGTATGACAACATGCCCGGTCGTGTTGATAAAGCACGCGAGATTGTTGGTCGCCCACTTACCTTAACTGAGAAAATTTTGTACAATCACCTTTGGGATGGAAATCCAACTAAGGCGTTTGGAAGAGGCGTTGATTATGTTGATTTTGCACCCGATCGCGTGGCTTGTCAGGATGCAACTGCTCAAATGGCTTTATTACAATTTATGCACGCCGGAAAGAAAACAGTTGCTGTTCCCACAACAGTTCACTGTGATCACCTGATTCAGGCAAAAGTAGATGCGGCAACCGATTTGGCCAGAGCAAAAACACAAAGTAACGAAGTTTTCGATTTTTTATCGTCAGTTTCGAATAAATACGGAATTGGTTTCTGGAAACCAGGAGCTGGAATTATTCATCAGGTAGTATTGGAGAATTATGCTTTCCCGGGCGGAATGATGATCGGTACTGATTCGCACACCGTAAATGCAGGTGGTTTAGGAATGGTAGCGGTTGGTGTTGGTGGAGCTGATGCCGTAGACGTCATGTCGGGTATGGCCTGGGAATTGAAATTTCCTAAATTAATCGGAGTAAAATTAACTGGTAAATTATCAGGCTGGACTGCTCCTAAAGATGTTATCCTTAAAGTAGCTGGTATTTTGACTGTAAAAGGTGGTACAGGTGCTATTGTTGAATATTTTGGTGAAGGTGCCACTTCTATGTCTTGTACCGGAAAAGGTACTATTTGTAACATGGGTGCTGAAATTGGAGCTACAACTTCCACTTTTGGTTATGACGATTCAATGGGGCGTTACCTGCGTTCTACAAACAGAGCCGATGTTGCGGATGCTGCCGATAAAATAGCGCCTTATTTAACGGGAGATCCTGAAGTGTATGCTGATCCTGAAAAATATTTTGATCAGGTAATCGAAATCAACTTATCTGAATTAGAGCCGCACTTAAACGGTCCTTTTACTCCGGATTTAGCTACTCCAATTTCTAAAATGAAAGAAGAAGCCATCAAAAATAATTGGCCTTTAAAAATCGAAGTAGGTTTAATTGGTTCTTGTACCAACTCCTCTTATGAAGATATTGCCCGTGCCGCCTCTTTAGCCAGACAAGTAAGCGCTAAAAACTTAAAAACAAAATCTGAATTCACTATTACTCCGGGTTCAGAGGTTGTTCGTTATACCATCGAAAGAGATGGTTTTATCGATACATTCCATAAAATTGGAGCGACAGTTTTTGCGAACGCCTGCGGGCCTTGTATTGGTATGTGGGACAGGGAAGGAGCAGAGAAAGAAGAAAGAAATACAATCGTTCACTCTTTCAACCGTAACTTCTCAAAACGTGCAGATGGTAACCCAAATACGTTGGCATTCGTAGGTTCCCCGGAATTGGTAACCGCTATGGCTATTGCGGGTGATTTAGGTTTCAATCCATTAACAGATACTTTAATCAATGAAGATGGGGAGGAAGTAAGACTTGAAGCTCCAACCGGAGACGAATTGCCTCCAAAAGGATTTGATGCTGAAGATCCGGGTTTCCAGGCTCCGGCAGAAGATGGTTCAGGAGTTCAGGTAGTTGTAAATCCTGAGTCTGAACGTTTACAGCTATTGGCTCCGTTTGAGCCTTGGGATGGTAAAAACATTACTGGTGCGAAGTTATTAATCAAAGCATTCGGAAAATGTACAACCGATCATATTTCTATGGCGGGACCATGGCTGCGTTTCCGCGGGCACTTAGATAATATTTCCAATAATATGTTGATTGGTGCCGTAAATGCATTTAACCAAAAAACAAATTCGGTTAAAAATCAATTAACTGGAGCTTACGATGCAGTTCCTGCCGTAGCTCGTGCTTATAAAGCGGCTGGAGTTCCTTCAATTGTTGTGGGAGATCACAATTATGGTGAAGGTTCTTCTCGTGAGCATGCTGCAATGGAGCCACGTTTCTTGGGAGTTAAAGCGGTATTGGTAAAATCTTTTGCCCGTATCCACGAAACTAACCTTAAAAAACAAGGCCTTTTAGGATTGACTTTCGCTAACGAAGCCGATTACGATAAAATTCAGGAAAATGACACAATCAACTTTACTGATTTAACGGAATTTGCTCCCGGAAAACCATTAACGTTAGAATTCGTTCACGCAGATGGTTCAAAAGATATCATTTTAGCAAATCATACATACAACGCAGGTCAGATTGGCTGGTTCGTTGCAGGCTCAGCATTGAACTTAATTGCTGCCGGAAAAGCTTAATCTTAACTTTTCGATTATACTTGAAAACGCTCTGTGAAAATGAACTGCCCCCAAAAAGTTAGACACTATTTGGGGGTATTTTTATGGAAAGAAAAGTCAAATATAATTATGAGTTTAAACTTCGTTGTGTTCAGGAAGTTCTAAAAAATAATCGTTCAATACGTTCGGTTGCAAAAGAGAATAATTTTACTGAGAGTAATCTCAGAAAGTGGGTTAACCTTTATAAGCATTATGGTAAGCAGGGTCTTTTGCCTAAAATGAATCAGTATTACAGCATTGATTTTAAGCTTAAAGTATTAAAAAAAATTCAGGAGAAGTCTTTATCTTTGATTGAAGCCTGTTTTGTTTTTAATATACCAAGTGAATCTGTCATTACTCAATGGCGAACGAATTATAAAAAACATGGTATTGCAGGCTTAGAAGCTAAACCTAAAGGAAAACCTACAATGACTTTTAAAAGAGCTAAAAAGAAATCTAATAAGCCTCTAACAAGAGAGGAAGAACTTTTACTGGAGATAGAATCATTACGATGTGAGAATGCTCTTTTAAAAAAGTTCAATGCCTTAGTTCAAGCCGAAGAAATCAAGAAAATAAAACGAAAGCCATAATGGAATTAAGGTGTCAGTATGATTTAGGTATTATGCTTAATCATATGAATTTGGCGAGAAGCAGTTATTACTACTACGAAAAGAAACATCAAAGAGACGATAAATATAAAGATATTAAAAAACTCATTCAGCATATTTATGACAAACATAAAGGCAGGTTTGGATACAGACGTATCACACTAGAAATTAAAAATAGAGGTATTTTAATCAAAAGAATTCCTCGAGGCTCTGCCTCGGGGTGATGCTCAAAGATTA
>NZ_CAMLDD010000001.1 GCF_946478785.1 uncultured Flavobacterium sp. | reverse complement strand
TTTGGGTCTTTATTGTCTGTTACTGAAATTACCGATGTGTAATCGGGAACTTTGGTTGTGCTGCAGGAAACTTGCTGATTCGTCAGGCACGTAATAACAGGAGCTTGTGTGTCGATCTCTGCTTTTGCAGTAATTACAAAAGAACAGGTCTCTGTGTTTCCTGAAGCGTCTGTGGCAGAAATCACAATTGTCATACCATCCACAAAAGGACTTCCTGCAACTGGGCTTTGGGTTACAATTGGTGCTGCATCACAATTATCCGTTGCCGTAATTAAAGCGGAATAATCAGGCAAAACATCTCCGGAAGCCAGGGTTTGGTTGCCGATACAGGTAATGACTGGTTTTGTAATATCTGCAGAAGCACTGATCTTAAAACTACAGTCTGATTCATTACCTGAAGCATCCTTGGCCGTGATTGTAACTGTCATTCCATCGGTAAAAGGACTTCCTGCTGCCGGGCTTTGAGTCATTACCGGATTGCTGTCATTATTGTCTGTTGCGGTCACTAAATTTGTATAATCTGCAACTACATTGATGGAGCAATCAACACTTTGATCTGTCAAACATGTTATTACAGGTTTTTCTGTATCTACAGTTTCATTTATTAAAAAAGAACAGGTTTCTGTATTTCCTGAAGCGTCTTTGGCCGAAATTTCAACTGTCATTCCATCCACAAAAGGACTTCCCGCAGCCGGGGTTTGAGTTACAATTGGTGCTGTATCACAATTATCCGTTGCCGTAATCAAAGCTGAATAATCAGGCAGGACATCTCCGAAAGCCAGGGTTTGGTTTCCGATACATGTAATTACAGGTTTTGTAACATCTGCGGAAGCATTGATTTTAAAAGTACAGTCTGATTCGTTTCCGGAAGCATCTTTGGCCGTGATTGTCACAGTCATTCCATCTGCAAAAGGACTTCCCGCTACAGGGTTTTGAGTAACTGTTGGCGAAGGATCTACATCATCCGAAACTGTAACAGACGCCGTATAATCTGGAATTGTAGCTGTTCCACAAGTTAACTGCTGATTTGCCGGGCAAGTTACAATTGGCGCCTCAGTATCTGTTGTAGAAGTAGTTGCAATAGTGAATTTACAAGTTTCAAAATTACCGCTGGCATCGGTTACGGTAAGAGTCACTTCTTGAGAAACTCCGTCAAAAACAGTTCCTGAAGCTGGCGATTGTGTAATAATTGGAGTATCATCACAATTGTCTGTTACGGTAATTGCCGATTTATAATCCGGAATTGGATCGTTTATTGCTAAAACCTGATTGGCTGGACAATTGGTTATAACTGGCTTTTCGGTATCCGGAGTAATTTGCTTTCCAAAGATAACATATGAAATACCCGGATCTTCATTAGGATCAGATGTATAGGTGTTTTTTGTTACTCCAATTATAATATCATCTACAGAGTCTGAATTTACATCTCCTATAAAACTTAAACTGTATTTGGATGCATAGCGTACTTTTATTTTTAACGCATCGAAAGCACTTAATGCATTAATATTTATAGAAGATAACCAACTTGCCTTGCCATAAATAATGTAAATATCGTTATGAAAAGGTAGTAAGAGATCGTCAAAACCATCATTATTAAAATCGCCGTTAGAATTATAAGAATGCAAATATTCAAAGTTAAAATTATCTATTACGAATCCGTTTGTGCCATTTAGATTTTTCAAGTCAACTACAGCAGAATTTGAGCTTTTTCCGAAAAGAACATAACTATCAATGCCAATGTCCGTGAATGTGTCTCCATTAATATCTCCCAGCCCTCTTACTTCAAAATATTCAGAGGTATTTAATGGTTTTGCTGAATTTTCAATTCTAAATCCATTTGTTCCATCGAGCGAACTGGTGTGCAGTTTTGCAGGCAGATTGTTGGATCCATAGATTACATATCTATATTTGTTGTATTCTCCTGTAAAAACAATGTCCGGAATTCCATCCCCATTGGTGTCCCCTAAACCAGATAATCGTTGTCCAATGTCTCCCTCGATAATAAACGAAGTGGAGTGATCTAAGCTTTCTACATCAATCACAGAAGGAAAATTAGTGTTGCGCCCAAACAAAATGTAACATTTTTTTATATTACCGGATCCTTCATTTGCTGAAACGATAGCAATATCATTATGCAAATCGTTATTAAAATCGCCAATATCGGCAATAGCAATCCCAAAGAATTCATCATAAGTTTTTCCTAAAATTTTAAAACCATTTGAACCATCTAATGTTGATAATGAAAATGTTTCTGTAAAACCTGTTTTTCTTCCGTAGATAACAAAAACTCTTCCTGCATAGTAAGTACCGGAATTACTTTTATATGGATCACTTAATACAAGGTCGTCAATTCCATCTCCATTAATATCACCTGTAGCACTAACATCAGTACCTATCTTTCTGGGAACAGTCATATCATCATCAATAATTTTAAACCCATTTGTTCCATCAAGATCTGCCAGATTTATGCTCGGGGGAAATCCAGCAGCCATACCAAAAACTACATATGCACCAACAGATAAACCGAGATAACCTGGTGCTCCAATTAAAAAATCTGCAATGCCATCGCCATTCACGTCTCCTATGGGAGTAGTATTATCTCCGCTTTTTGATCCTGCCTTTTCGCCGTATATTGAAAAACCATTTTTACCATTAAGCTCATTTGTATTAATAGTTGCTGTTTTACAATCAATATCAAACCCGCCAGATTTTAATTTTACAAGGAACGAGCATGATTTCTTATTGCCAGATTTATCTTCAACAGTTATTGTTACATTGGTGTCAGCAGTAAATAATGTTCCTGCTACTGGAGTTTGTGTAAAAATCAGTTCCCATGGTTCGGCAATGTCATCGCTAACATCTGTTAAAAAATGAACATAATTTGGCAACATTGAATTTGCATACAATTCCTGATCTGAAGGGCATTCTATTGTTGGAGGCAAATCTGCTCCAGAGGAATTGATATTAAAACTGCAAGTTGCTATATTACCTGAAGCATCCGTAACTGTTAAAGTAACTTCTTGGGTTACTCCATCAAAAACAGTTCCTGCAACTGGTGATTGTGCAACAATTGGTTTAGTGTCACAATTGTCTGTCACCGTTATATCTTTAGTATAATCCGGAATTGGATCAAATTTGGTTAAAATTTTATCTGAAGGACAATTTGCTATAACCGGTTTTTCGGTATCCTCAATTTTTTTTCCATAAATAACATAGGCATATCCCGGATCATGATTAACCTCAATATTATAATCATTACCACTATTTCCAATTATTACATCATCAATGCCATCTTTATTTACATCTCCTGCAAATGACAAATCAAAATTATAATAAAATTTTAACCCTATTTTCAGTCCCTGAGAAGGCTTAAGATTGTTTAAAAAAGTATAGTCTATTGTTGTTGCCGTCCAATCTGATTTACCATAAATAGCATAAAACGTTTGACTACTAATAAATCCAAAATCACCAATACCATCTTTATTAAAATCTCCTATTGAAGTTGTATTACCTGCAACTAATAATCTATAACCATTAATTCCGTTCAGATTTTTCAAATCCATTACAGCTGGAATGGTTGCACTGCCAAATAACACATAACTTTCATGTACTACAATATCATTATAGCCATCCCCATTTATATCGCCTAACTTATAAACACCAGAATAGCCACCCAAAGGGGAAGCAGTATTCTCTAAAATAAAACCATTAGAGCCGTTTAATGAAGCAACATTTATAGTCGCAGGAAAATTGGTTGAGCGTCCGTAAACTACATACTTACGGTGTTGATCTGAACCATTATAACTACCTAATCCAATATCCGGAAATCCATCACCATTAATATCTCCTAATCCATCAACATGGTTACCTACTTTTCCAACGACAGCATCTCCTTCAATAACAAAACCATTAGTGCCATTAATTTGGTCTGTTTTTATTTGAGCCGGAAATCCTGATGTTTTTCCATACAATACATAACATTTACCATTTCCTGCCGAAGAACCTCCAGTTACAATAGCAATATCATGAGTTCCATCGCCATTTACATCCCCTAGCGATGTAATACTACGTCCAGCAGCTGCACCATTTATTACACAAATCAAAGTAAAACCATTGGTACCATCAAGACTTGACAGGAACAATTCTGCAGGAAAACCTGATGTTTTACCAAAAACAACATAAGTATTCCCATTCTGATCACCGAAGGAAGTGTGTCTATAGGGATCGCTGACCATAAAATCAGTTATTCCATCGCCATTTATATCTCCACAACTGCTCACATCAAAACCAGTTTTAGGAGAATCTGTATAAGGAATATCATTCCTGATTTTAAATCCGTTGGTTCCATTCAATAACGCTAAGTCGATATTAGGTGGAAAACCAGAAGCATTTCCAAACACTAAATACGCAGAACCTTCAATAAATTTTGACACATTATTTTTTCCATAATTATAGTCGTCACTTCCTGGAGCTCCTACCAAAAAATCATCAATTCCATCACCATTTACATCACCAGCTGTGGAAACCCTAAAACCTGCATTTCCATCGGCTTTTTCTCCATAAATAGTAAATCCATTATTTACATTAATGTTACTATAATAAAGATTATTCGATTTGCAATCCAAAGTCGCATTTGTGGTTTTTACTTTAACCGAAAAAGTACATGAACTGACATTGTCTGATACATCTTTAGCGGTTATGGTAACATTTGTATCTGCTGTAAAAAGGGTTCCTTGCGGAGGCGTTTGTGTAAATACCATGTCCATAGCATCCGTAATATCATCACTAATGTTTGCTAATAAAAAAACATAATTAGGCAGTGTAGAATTAACAAACAGCTCTTGATCTGATGGACATTCTATTACAGGAGGCAAATCTCCTGAAGAATTATTAATGATAAAAGTACAACTAGCAAAATTTCCAGAATCATCAGCAGCCGTCATCGTTACAGTTGTACCATTAGTATTAAAAATACTTCCTGGCGCTGGACTTTGTGTAATTGTAAGCGAAGCATCGCAATTGTCATTTGTAGTAACTAAAATTTTATAATCTGGTAAGGCACTTCCTAAAGTTAAACTTTGGCTTCCCGGACAGGTTATCGTTGGTTTGGTAGTATCTGCTGAAGCATTGACAACAAAGCTACAGGTTTCAAAATTACCCGAGGCATCTGTAGCACGCATCGTTATGGTCATACCGCTAGTAAAAGCAGTTCCGGCGGCTGGCGTTTGTGTAATCGTTGGATTTGAGGTACAGTTATCTGTGGAGGTAACCAAACTTTTATAATCCGGTAAAACTGCACCACATGACAAACTTTGAGATGGCGGACAAGTAATGGTTGGCTTTGTAACATCTGCTGAAGCATTGATAACAAAACTGCAGGTTTCAAAATTACCCGAGGCATCTGTAGCACGCATCGTTACGGTCATGCCGCTAGTAAAAGCAGTTCCGGCGGCTGGCGTTTGCGTAATCGTTAGCGAAGCAGTACAATTGTCTGCTGCAGTAACCAGACTACTATAATCCGGCAATACAGCACCGCAGGAAAGACTTTGGCTTCCCGGACAGCTTATCGTTGGTTTGGTCACATCTGCTGAAGCATTGATAACAAAACTGCAGGTTTCAAAATTACCCGAGGCATCTGTAGCACGCATCGTTACGGTCATGCCGCTAGTAAAAGCAGTTCCGGCGGCTGGCGTTTGCGTAATCGTTAGCGAAGCAGTACAATTGTCTGCTGCAGTAACCAGACTACTATAATCCGGCAAAACAGCACCGCAGGAAAGACTTTGGCTTCCCGGACAGCTTATAGTTGGTTTGGTCACATCTGCTGAAGCATTCACAACAAAGCTACAGGTAGTAGCATTATTGGCTGCATCTCTCACAGTCATTGTGACTGTCATGCCGGGAACAAAAGTACTACCCGGAGCCGGACTTTGAGAAACCGTCATGTTTTCAAGGCAATTATCTGTTGCTTTTATCAGTGGTCGATAATCCGGTAAGACAGACCCGCAAGCTAAACTTTGAGTTCCGGGGCAATCAGTAATTACAGGTTTTGTGATATCAGGAGTAGCCATTTTAACGGTAAAATTACATACTGATCTATTTCCTGATTTATCGAAATATTCTATTTGAACCGGAACACCATCATAAAAATCTGATCCTGGACCAGGTGTCATAACATAACTCAAATTAATACTGCAGTCATCATCCAAATTCATCATTGGATCAAGAGCATAATTGGGCATTACGTCGCCACAGTTAAAAGTTAATCCTGTGGGGCAGGTAAATGTTGGCGGGGTAACATCGGGCGAAGAGGCTGTCACGGTTATAGTACACTCGCTTGTGTTTCCGGCATCATCGGTCGCGGTAAACTTAATTGTCATTCCATCATAAAAATCCGATCCCTGTCCTGGGTTTTGGGTTACATCAATTGCTGTATCAATATTATCTGTAACTGCTAAAAGACCAAAATAGTCCGGAACCAAACTCCCGCATGCAAGCTGTTGATTAGGGGGGCATATAATAACAGGAGCTTCTGTGTCTGCTGCTACCTTTGCCGCTTTTAAAGATTTTTTATTGGAAGTAACAATAGTCTTATCTGAACTAATAACATGAAAATTTTTGTTCCTGATATCTATAAATCCTTCAACTGATGATTGTTTTGCATTTGTTCTTGAATCATTTATCTTTTTATCCTGCCCATATGAACTGATCATTCCGATAAACAAAACAAAAAGGATTTGAAGCTGTATTTTTTTCCTAAATGCAATTATAAAATTTCCCATTATGATATATTGTATTATACTTCTTTTAAGTGACAAAAATATATTCTGATAAAATTTCATACATCACTATAAATAATGATTTATTGCAACAACGTCTTTATTTTTAAGTAATGCTTAAAATACAAAAAACGGCCTGAAAATATTTCCAGAACCGTTTTTAACTTCTAAATTGCAAAAGGGAATTTATTATAAAAGAGCTTCAATCTCTTTTTTTATTCTTCCTTTTTCCTTCTCCGGGAATTTATACCCTGTACTTACCCCAATAAAAAGTTCTTTATTATTTAGGGTAATTGAATCTTGTAAGCTTATCGAAATATTAATGTTTTTTATATTTTCAATAACTGCTTTTTTACCTAATTCATCTTCAATTAAAGATTCAAAAACTGAGGGCAAAAATTTAAGCATTTCCAGGACAATATTTCTATTGTTTTCAGGATATTTATTGGTATCTAAAATTAAATCGATTTTCGCTCCTGTACTTTTCTGTAAATCTTCTTCGAGTTTTTTCGCAGCACGCTTTAATTCTAAAACGCTTACTAATGGGCTATTATCCAAAGTTTCGAGGGTTTGGTTAGCATCCATAAAGGTTATTGCTGCAACCTGAAAACCCGGAACAAGCGCAACCTCAGATTTTGGATTAGCATCAGGAATTCCTATAACCATTAATAGTTTTTCCTGTCTGGTTCTGTCATATCCTATGATACAGCCGCGAATAACATTTCCTGTATTCAACAACAACTCCAGTTTAGGTAAACTGTAAATATCCTCTGCCTTATCAGCAAAATCAGCAAGTTTTATAAACCAGCCTGAAAAATCGATAAACAGGTTCTTTTTATAAGATTCAATCATTTACGGTTATAATAACTTTTCTACGTAATCTGCAATTTGAGAATCAGTTTGTGAGCTAAATGAAGCCTGAACTAACTGAAGTGTTAAAAATAGCGTATTGTCTTTTAACTCCATGTTTACTTCGTCATTGTTCTCCGTATTAGTCAAATGGATAGTCGTCATTTTATCTTTTAGCGCTTCTTTTCCCATATCATCAGCACAGATCTTTTTTACGAAAGATTCTAAATCATCAAAAATAATATCTAATCTTTCCAATGGATATTGATTAAAAGCAGTAAAAGTATCCCAGTCAATATCTATTTTTATATCATATCCTGCCTTGTCTTTTAATTTTGCTTCAAATTGAGGAAGTTTTTCTGTTTTAATTGATTCTGCCAAACGTTTTTCTGCTAAACCCATGATTTTAATTTTTATTATTTGTTAATTATAAAACTTTAATACAAATCTAATCCTGAGTTTTTTATCAGTAATCACTATAAATGATGATTTTTTGAAATAAAGACTTTAAAAGATTTTGGATTTTATTAATAATTCTCCCAATTTTGAAATTCTTTATAAAAACTGCCCAAAACCAGACTAAATGATTGGATAATTCTTGTTTATGAAACTGTAAAAGTGCCTCTTTTGAATCTTTTTCATCACTCAATAACAAAAGAAAATGAATAAGCCCAAAAGTTAAACGCTAAACTTAATTACTATGAATAATAATACTGACGCAGATACTTTACAGATCAAATTAGGAAATCTTGCCGCTCAATATCGTTCCTCATCAGAAGGTAGTCCTGAACATTACCAGGCACTTAAAGAATATTATGCTGTTTTTCGGGAATTAGTTCAACTCTGTGGAAAAATAATAGTGGGATTAGACCCTGATGCGGAATTGCCAGATCATCTTATGCCAAAAGAATATGTGGAATATTGGTTAAAATAGAAATCAGATTTTTATTGGTCTCAGAAATAGTTTAAAACTATGCACTTTAGTGCATTTAGCTTTAGCTTCTAAAAATATTTTAACCACAAATTACACAAATTAGCGCTAATTAATTTGTGAAAATTTGTGTAATTTGTGGCTAATAAATAAGTATTGCAACCTTGCAGACTTTCAGTCTGCCATCCAAACCTCTCCACTTTCAGTGCAGAGTGGTTTAGTTTGTCTTATAATGCTGCATTTCGATATAAAAATCTTCTTCATTGCATTTTTCAAAATCACGTGCCATCACTAAAAAACTTTCTGATTTGTTAAATGATTTCGAGAAATCGAAATGCATCAATCGCTTGCAAACCCTTAAATAAGTATCGAATACCTGTTTCTCCCATAATTCGAATGCCTCATCGTCCTGTCTTGAAATCTTTTCTCCATATGAAGTTGTGATCAAATAATGGGGCTGGATTTCAATTCGATAAAAATCAATATCAATTGGGTTAGGCTCATCATTTTCAGAGAAATACTGCATATCCGGTGCATTGTATAGTTCATACAATTCTTTATCCTCAAAATTCCCTTCTATTTCCGAAGTTATTCCAAAAGCAATCGTTGGCGGAAAAGGACCCTGCATCGTGTATTCAAACAATATGCAATAAACCGGTTCTGCTATTGTAACCTTTTCGAGAATCTGGTCGGCTATGTTCTCTACCAGAAAATCTTCCAATTCGGCTATTACTCTTTCAATATCCTGAGCGGATGCTTTTGCATCATAGACTATACGAATCCTTCCATCTGAAGCTGTTTCAGTAATCATGATAAGGTTTCCTTCCCCATCATAAGTCAATTCACCCGTACAATAGTGATCGTAATTGGGCCATTCTAATTTATAGCTTTTAATAAAATTTCCTTCGCAGGTATAGGTTTTAAGCGACATACCGTATTCACTACATTCTATATACTGATAAGGCATCCCTTCTTTAAAATAGAGATAATGCAGGCTGATTGCTTTTATACTTTCCTGATTTTGATATACTTCATAACTTTTGTGGTACTCGTCTGTATATTCGTAAAGTGTACTGTAAAAAATACCGCCTCCGTAATGTTCTCGCTTAAGATAGGCTTTTCTGTTTTCGATACTGATTTTGTATTCGTATAAATCATCTGTTTCAGGATTAAAATCATCTTCTGATTCAATTGTGAGCTTTGCATCTGGCGGCAAGACCTGATTATAAAGTTCTGAAAAAAAAGGCTGAATCTCATGCAGATTGTATTTTGACTGAATTGTAATTAGATTTTCATCTGATAAAACATCAATTTCTTTCTCAACAAATTGATCGGTAATGGTATCAAACTCTTCTTTTATTTTGGCGTATAATGTATTGTGCATAAAACTTTATTTATCAAACGGCGGTCTGTTTCTGATTTCTTCTTTTCTTTTTTCCCAGTAAACGATTAATTCATCCTTCGACATGGTTTGCATTTTTACCCAGTTTATTTCAGGATGGTAATAATAATTTTCTTTTACCTCATCCATGAATGATTTGGTTTCTTTCAAAAACGATTTTAGTTTATCATTATTATTAGAGTCCTTAAATTCTTCCATTAAAGAAGCGAATTCCGAATCAGAGCATAATTCATGCAGGATCAAACTTTTTGTGAGTTCTAAGATTGCCTGCTCTTCATTGTTTTCATAAAGCGCAAGACGCATAAGCAATAAATAAGGATAACTCAGGAAACCTTCAGACTGGATTTCTACTTCGTATGCGATACTTTTAAGTTCAGCAATCGTTGGTTTGGTAATATTGCCTTCATATGTAAAACAATATTCCAGAAACTCAGCATACCGAAGATTGGCTGAAGAGTTTGATTTTACTTTTTCAATATTAATTTCGTAAATCGATTTTGCCTGTTCGATGGCATGATCAGCCAAAATCTGGTCTTTGTTTTCAAGGTGAATTTTGGCTATTTCCTTATACAGGTTCGCTATATAGAACAGTTCCATTACACGATCATTTTCAGAATTCAAGATACGTTTATAGGTAGAAATTGCTTTTTCTAAAAAATCTGTACGCTTGTATTTAGAACCCGATTTATTAAAAAAATGGGCATATTCGTATAAATTGGTTAGGGAGATTTTTTCCGGATTATAGGCTACTGCTTTTTCAGTCCAATGCAATACGGTTGCGTCCTTAAAAACACTTTTAACATCTTTCCAATCCATATTTTCCTTTAAATCCTGATACGCCAGCGCAATCTGATAGGCAATTACTGCTCCCCGCTCCTTTTCTAATTTGAGAACCTCAACATTGAATTTTGTTTGTTCTTCTATCTGGATCTGACTTATTTTTTTATCCTCAAAAGAAATATAAATAAGTTCAAAGAAGGAAAACCACGATGCCTTTTCAGGATCAAAACAGATTGCTTTTTTGATTTCTGAAACTCCATTTTGCCAATATAATAAAGCGTTTTCAGGATCTGCTTCAATCATCCAGCGGTAAGCAAGTGAAACTAATCGATGGATGTCCAGCTTTTCATCGGGATTGGAAATCAAAAAGTTTTCAAAGGATTTAATAGTCTCTTTTAATAATGAAAAGACATTTTCAGATTTATTTTTGCATGCCGTTTCCAATACGATATGCAAAGCATAACTTCGATGCTGCCACTTTTTTTCCTCCAATAAAAGTTCCATGTTTTCAACCATTGGAAGCAGGTATCCGATGCCTGTTTCAGTAAGTTTTCCGCAGGCATGATCGTAGTTCATGGTCCAGAATAAATTATCGTACCCATTTATGGCAAGATCTTCTCTTTCTGATTGCGACACAGGATTGTTTTTGGTCTGTTCAAATAAGCTGTCCAGGCCCTCTATATCATAATTCGAAACATGCTTTTTTATGGTTTCATGAAAAACAGTGATGGGATAAGTTAGTTCATCTAAAAAATCATTTGTTACCACAGTATGACTTAAATACTGCATGTAATTTTGGTCTGATGCTGTCTGAAAATATTCGTCATCAATGAAATAATATTTAAAATAGACATGATCAGAATCATCTGCCATTCTAAAACGGAGCACATCTATTCTTGCCTGAAGTTCTTCTACCGTGCAGAACTCAAAATAAGAGGATAATTCACAATCCGTTCCCTTGTTTTCTACCACAACAAAAGGGAATTTTTTGATTTCAATTTCAAAACAGGAAGCCTGAGCCTGTATTTCATCAGAGAAAGTTTTCAGGTATTTCAGAGCAGCATCTTTTTGAATACAAATAGCAATCAGCCAGGAATCAGTATGTTGCGTGATTTTTATAGTATACATTTTTTATATTGATTTGTAATTAAAAAATGATCCTTTAAAACTTTTCAATGTGTTTCATATAATCAAACAAATGTTTGTACTCGGGAGTCATCTTTTTTTCCAGCACCTGTCCATCATAAATATAAAGCTTCTTCATTTCAATCATAGAATTGGGTAATGTGGTAATATTTGTTAGAACTATGTCTAAATTTTCCAGCTTTTCTAATTTATTGATTTCCTCAGGCAAACTTGAAATTTCATTCGCACCAATATGTAATCTTTTTAAATTTTTGAGCTCTAAAATAACATTAGGAAATTCTGTCAGCTTATTTGAAAATAAATTCAGGTACTCAAGTTCTTTAATTTTGCCCAATTTTGATGAAATACGAGATATTTTTCCATGTTCGATGGTTAACTCTTTTAATTTCGTGAAGGTTGCAATTTCATCGGGAATTTCTGCCATTGAGGTATTCAACTCCAAATGGGTAAGGTTTTTTAGACGCTCAATTTCCGGAATCCATTTGGTTCTTTCTTTGGCTGTTATTTTTAGACCGATGCTGTTGTCCGGATCCAGTAATGCTTCCTGCAAAGTGATGGGCAAACTATTAAAATGCTTTTCTGTCATATCAGAAGGAATGTCTGCAGATGGATTGGTGTTTGTAGTTGGCCGTACTACAAATACACCACCGCCCAAACGATTACTGCCACAATTTTGAACAGATTCCATAAATACTAGTGAATTTTTGGTTCTGATATTTTTTGGCAGTTGAAAAGTGCGAAGACCTAAATTGTATGCCGGGATAAAGCTTACTTTTTCAACGTCCAGAATTTTAATTCTGAATGTTTCCCCTTTTGTTTTAAAACGTACATAAGCAGTACCTGATTTTTCTCCTGGAGCATATATGGGAATACCCCCCAGTTCCATTATAGCTTGCCATCCTGATGAATATTCGGTTTTGTATTTTTCGATACTAAATTCATGCTTAAAGCCGATTCTCCAATGTACAAAAGGATTGGTATTAGTTGTTTCCAGCCAAATCATTTCTATTGCCGGTCCTGATTGTGAAAAGGTTTCTTTTTTTGAAATATCCGGCAGGTAATAATCATCAAAATTATTTCTTTGTGTATCTTCCTGAAAAAGACGAACCATACGGCTGTCCCTAACTCCCGAAAGCAAAATCTCCATTTTTCCCTGGCGTTTAAAAACTACTCCCGCTTCGTGAACCTGGTCGCCCAAAACCCGAAGATTGATGAACTCTATATAGTCAGATGAAGTGTATAATTGTATAAAAAGTTTTTCAAAGTCCCTTCGTGCCAGATCCAAATTTGCATTATGTATCTGATCGTAAGGAAGTTCGTCTTTTTTACCGGACTCCAACAATGGAATGTACGAAGCCGGACCATAAAAACAACCACTCCGGCTAGAAAATGATAAGGGTGTTTTTAAGACAGCAATATTGTTTCCGTTTTCATCAAGCAACGAATACGTTTTGCCTGAGGTTTGACTTACTGTGTCAGAAAATCTAAAATCTCCGGTTTCATCCACATCCGAATACACCATATATTGTTTTAGGGACGGAATATAAAAATAACGCGGGTAATAAACCCGTCCCCGAAGTACTGGAGACAATTCATATTTTTTAGACTTGCTTAAAATTGTATTTCTAAACAGGTATTTGTACTTTGACGGATTCTTTGTTTGTGCGAATAGAAAAAATCCCAATAATAAAATGGGAATTATAATATATAGGTTTGGCATTTTAAGCATGTTTTTTTTAAAATTCTTTTTTAGGTCCCTGAATGTCTAAAAATATAATTTCCGTTTGCAAGGCCAAATGTTTTGTGTCGTTTTAATTTTATATATAAGAGCTAATAAATATTTATTTTTATTAAAGTTGCCATCGCTTTACAATTATGTTTGTAGTATTCAACGCCCAATAATACATTCTTTATACTACCTGAGGCACTCGCTCCTTTAAAAAACTTTACCTGGTTTATCCTTCTAATCGTTCGTTAAAAAATTTAATCTCTTATATTCCTCGCTAACTGCACGTTCTTCATTATAAGGGCGATCTATTAAAAGCATATCCTGGTCAAAAAGTTTTACGCCTCCGTTTTGATAAAAATAAAACTGTATGGTTGTGGTTTGCTTTACACCTGCCTTTGAATTATTTGCCAAAAAATCCACTTTTTCCATACAAGGTTCCTGAAAAGGGAAAGGAATTTCCAGTGAATAATATTTGTTTTCGGTATGTGAGAACCACGAAAGCAATATTAGGTCTGTATTAATGGGAATCTGCACCAATTCTCTGAAATTTTCTGTATTTGTATAATATTGCCTGGTCTTTGTCTTCTTGCTAAGAAACTCTTTTTGTGAATATTGTTTTATGGCATTCTTAATCTTTATGTTAGAAGAGTTTCTGTTTACCGTATTTACAAACTGAATGTTATCTATGGTTATAAAAAGTTTCAAATCGTAGCTGATATCTAAAATTATCGGAAAGAATTGAATGTTTTGAAAACTTCTGATATAATGATAGCAGATCAATCTCTGACAACAATACAATAACGGCAATCCAAACAAAATGAAAAGCCAGGAGTAAAAATGATAGCTATTAAACTGGTTTGTCTTTTGGTACAAAACCAATAAATAAAATCCAAAATTACCAACCGACAAAACAATTAAAATTATAATAAAGCAGACAAAAGCGACAAGAAATACTCCTGATTCTGTATCTTCAGTATCTTGTCTTACGATTGTTATGACTTTTTTCGATTTTCTGTAATAAAAAGTCGCTATTCCGGAAACCATGATATTAAATACAACAAAAGCTTTAAATCCCAAAAAATATAAGACAGGGTATGAAATATAAGAAACGATTATCAGAGGTAAAATAATATAGCTAAGCAATGCCTCTAAATCATAAGACAGAGGCTTTACTTTTTTATACAATTTATATCTTTTCATACGGATGATACCATTCAATCAGGAATCAAATTTATAGTTAATGGTTATCTTAGCCATCACTATTTGTAATGATATTTCTATAAATATCGAAGTCCCCCACTCTGTAAAATGGCTTCTACTGTTGCAGATTCATAACCCATTTCTTTGGCTTTATGCGCAAATTTTACTGCACTTTGTGGATCTTTTAGCTTACAGTGCATTTCTGCCCTGTTGCATAAATAAATTCCTTCTTTTTTATTGGTATGAATGGCTTTGTCAAAAAAAGAGGCGGCCTCTTCAAAACGAAGTTCCTGATCTAAAATACAGCCGTAGCTGTTATAAATATGAGCCAGGGCTGCCGGTTCATGTTGGGTTTTTGCAATAAAATAATCTTTTTTGACATAACACGCTTCAAAACCTTCTTTGTACCATACCAGTCTTGCTTCCAGAAAATAGGCAAAACCAAACCTGGGGTCGATTGCTTTTATTTTGTCGCATTTTTCCTGAGCCAGATCGTATTGTTTGCCGGCAACCAAATCCCAGGCTTCTTTATACAACGTTCTTTTTTGTTCATCCTCGTTTATATCCAGCAGATGATCTTCCATGTCTTGTTTACGGTCTTTTTTAATTTTAATCTTCCAATCATTAAATAATAATGTTTTATCGTTGGATACAATACTGAACTTTAAACCTGTCTCTGACAAACCTTCAAAAACAAGGCTGAACAAAACAGGAACTTCTTCATTTCCGTGGGTTAGTTCTAATATGGATTGATATAATTTTTGATAGTCGATGTAAAGTGTAAGCCAATTACACAAATGATATCCCCTGTAAAAAATTTCAATTCTTCTTGGCAAAAATCTTAAAGCTGCCGTTTCTGTGTTGTTTATTTCTATTTTGTAATCCTTGTATGAAACATCATATATTTCCAAATAATTTTTCCCCTTAAGTCCCGAAACATTGATACTCCAATAAATCGGTTCGTTTTTTATTAAAAAACGTTCCTCTATTCCGTTAGAAGATCTTATTTTTTGAATTAAATCCGAAAATGCTTTTGGATCTTTGTAATATTCATGTGAATCGCGGTGGAGCTCTATTTTTTTATTCCGTTCTTCGTCACTAATAGCAGCCGGAGTACTCTCAGGAATATCAATTAAAATTGTGTCCTCATTAAAAAGCCGAATTCCTCCATTAGTATGAATATGTAACTTTAACGGTTTGGTTTTCTTACCTCTCAAAACTGGCGATACATTAGTAGGATATTTTTCCTGTTCAATAACCAGTTTTTCAAAAGGAAATGGCACTTCGATATCATAACATTTGTCTTCTACAATGGAATACCAGGACATAAAAAGCGCATTTGCTCCAAAAGGCATTTGAACCCTTCCGCTAAAAACATTTTTTTCCAAATAATTTTCAATGGACATGTCATTTTTCAACTTAAATAATTCCTCTTCCGAATAAAAACTAAGAGGTTTTTCTAATTTAATATCCGACATCGTACGATTTGAAGTATTTACAAACTGTACATGATCAATAACTGTAAGTAATTCCCTGTCATGATGCACAGTCAGATATACCTTAAGATAAGTTACTGCCATCGACCGTTCCCTAAAATAATAACGGCTATACTGAAAAACATAATATAAAATTGGAACTCCTAATAAAATAGCTAACCATATTTGGAAGTAAAATGCATTAAACACACCCGTTTTTTGGTAGATGACCAGTGCATAAAATCCGTAATCAACAAATAATAATAAAGCGGAAGTAAGCGCAGTAGTGATTAATAAATTAAAAGGTGCTTTTGAGTATGAACTACCTAAAGCATACATATAAAGGTTAACACAAAAGGCAATAAATACATTAAACAGGATAGCAACTGTAGTATTAAAAAAATAAAGCAGGCAATAGGTAATAACAGAAGCGATTAGTACAGGTATAATTAAGAAAGCTAGTTCTGTACTAAAATAAACTTCTTCTGTTTTTTTATAAAAGCTGTAATTCTTTTTTATCATTTATTTATTTTTTTCGAAGAGAATATAAAAGTTATTGGTTTGCATCATGTTTATTCTTAGTATAATGTAAATCTGTTCGTTTATCAATGATTTTTACAAAATCAAGATTATCTACATAGTGAAAATATAATTTTTCTACCAAATTAAACTTCTCTTTATTTTTATTAATAACAGAATTAATACTGTTTATAATTTTTTGGTCTCCTGTTTCAATTTCTTCAGGCCAGTTAGGATAAAATACGGAAAGATTAATTTCAAAACTGCTTGAATCAATCTCTTCCAGCACATCTTCTATATAACCACTATCACCATTCTCAAGTGCCTGTATCAAAGCATCATCAAAGCTTGCTTCATCAAAAACCAAACTGCCATATATATTTAAAAAAGGGACTGTCACCATGCTTTCATCCGTAGAAGTATCAATGTAAACAAAAATGATTGTTGGATTGTCTTCATGAGACACAATCTTTAATAAGGTTTCTTCTATTTGCATAGTAATAAGTAATTCGCTCATGTTTTAATTTTTCTATATCTTGATTGCTTTTTAGTATATAATTTTAACCACAACATTATTTTCGGGTTATTTAATTTCGATAAAAACATCTAAATCTTCAATCACATTGGGTTTTAGCATTGGTTCATACGATGTCTGGATTTCAGGCTTTCCTCTACCTGTTTTTTTATTTACTACATATTTGCCAAAAGAATATTTATTTTTGCAGTCTATATAATAATCTTCTTCACCTTCATAAATCGTATTCTCAAAATCAGAAGAAAAGATGCCAAAATTTTTCTTTATAAATTCAATCGCCTTCTTGTCTTCATCAGTTTCAATATAAAACTCAGATTTAAAAGTGTCATCAAATGGTGAAATTTCATTGGTATTTAAGTTCACTGTTATATCGTATGAAAAACGTTTCTCAGGGTCATTATATAATGGAATAAAACGAATACATCTTCGAAATTTGACTATTATTTCTTTGCTGTTTCCCCATGCCGTACCTTCAAAATCATCAGGATCAATTGTTATAGAAGGCTGTTTTTCTTTAAGTATTTCTAATGCAAGTTCTACAAGTTCATTTTTATTCTTCGACTTTAAATGCTCCATGTTATAAGCTTTTGTATGTTGGGCAAAGGAAATACTGCTGCCGAAAATCAAAATCAGCTTTAGCCAGAAATTAATTTTTATTCTATTGTTATTTGTCATTATTTTTTATGGTTTCTAAAAATTCCTCACCATTCCCATCACTTAGTTAGTCGTTTTTGTTCCATAATTCTATTCTACTTCTGTATTTTTAAAATTAATTCTTTCAAACTTTCTGAACTCAATGCCTCTTTTTGAGAGATTATTTTAGAATCTTCATATTGAGTGTATTTATAAACATTGTATGATTGCTGTTCTATCAAAAAACCATTAATGGGATTACCTTTTTCGTCCAGCACCAAAATGGCATTGGTATTGATTTCTTTGTCTGAATCTAATAAAAGGGAATAATCATTGTTGCCTTCATTCGAAAAATAAGGAATGGGCTGACTGGTTATCATCATAAAGACTCTCGAAATAAGATTGGGGTTATACCCATAAGCTTCATTATATAATTCATTGTTCGTCTCCAAATTAGAACTCTGAGCTACTAAAATGCTGTTGTCATTTAAGAAAAAGTACGATATAAATCGATTTAATGGTTTGATTTTATGAGATATATCACCATAGCTAAATTCATATTTCATGATTAGTTTATTCTCTACTTCAAAAAGAATATTTCCATTCTTCGAGTCATCAAATGCAACTGTGATGCTTCGATATTTGTTGTCAATTGCTTCATCCTCTACATTAGGAAGGCTTTCTTTATAAATTGTATAACCGTTGGGCAAAAATTTAAGTTTAAATAGTTCTGCATAATGCGTCGCCATAACCCAAAAATCTGCATTTGTGATTTTGCCGTCTTTATAATATTCTGAGGCTAAAAGATGAGCATTCTCTACACGATACTCTTCTTTATGGACCAATCCATTCTGGGGTTTGTCGTTTTGGTAAGTTGTTTTGGTAAATTTTAAATTAAATTCCTGTCCTTCATTGCTTATTGCATCAAGAAGTGAGCAGTTGTATTTTGCTTTAAATATTCCGTTTTCATAATAATCGATATACGGAATTTCAAGTTCGCTTATGTAAACGAAATAGCCTTCAAAGGGAACTTCATCCTGATATTTGCCAATCAGCGGTCTGATACCTTCAACCCAATAGCGATAATTGGTCGCCTGTATCAATTTTCCTTTTTGGTACAAATGCCTGTATTCTATCTTTTGATCATAAGATGTATGGATAAGCTCTCCCTCCCGTTCTCCGTAATTATTTAATTTTTCCTGATCGTATTCGTATTCAATTTCCATATTTTTATTTTGAGAGGTAACAATTGTAATGTTTATAAAGAATAAAATTAAAATGAGATTTTTCATTTGATACCAGTATTAAAATCATTGTTTATTTTGATGCCCCAGACACCACCATTATCCCGATTTCGAAGATGACTGGCATTCCCGAAAATTATGATTTCCTTCAAATCTTCAAGTTTTTCACTTTGAGGGCATATTTTTTTTATATTCAGGTAGCGGTTATGAAATTCAGGTGTATCCTGAACAGTTAGCTTTAAACCTGTTTTACTAAAATTGATATATTTTATGTCTTGATACCAGCTTCCGTCTGAAAAATGATTGTAAAGCAAACACAAGCCATTTCCTTCTCCCATAATCAGGGTTTCTCCAATCAACAGACAATTATTATCCATACCCGGAATTATAGAGAGGATTTTATAAATCTCCGGAAAATTGAATAGTAGCTCTTTAAAAGATTGAATAGTTCCGCCTGCTGTTATCCTGCCAAATAAAGGTTCTGATAAACTTCTGTCCGAATGTGTATGATCTGCTCCGAAAAACCAAACGCCATCCTGAATGGTTTCTCCATTTTGTGTTTTAAAAAACGGAACAATTGTATTAATGAGCTGTAAACTTTCAGAACCAATGTGACCAAGATCCTGATTCCACATTAATTGATTTTCAGTAGTATATTTTGAAATGCCGAAATCTTCCAAAACATAATAATTTTCCGGGTTCAGATCAGAATCAGGAATAGAATGCCTAATTGAATTTTGATTAGAGTTATTTAAGTCATCCTCAATGAAACCAGAGCTTTCAATCTCTATTTTGCTTTGCCATGGTTCCGGATAATAATCATCGTGACTGCCACTGGGAATACATTTATACCAGCTCCCTTTAATTAAAAGAGAATTGTCATTACCCGCTTGTATTTTGGTTAATTCAGTAGCATATCCCTTATCAAATATTTTAGACATTACAATTGTCTTATTTTTAAATAAGGCTAATGCAGCTCCAGAATATAAACTCGAAAATTTACTTCCTAAGAGATAGGAGCCATCATTGAGACTATAAATACAATTCCATTTTAAGTTTTTTGATAATCTGTATTTGTTGATAACCTGCAATTGATCAAATACAATAATCTGTTGGGATAATGAATTATATTCTTCAGTATGCCAAATAGTTAAAAGAGCAGCATATTCATTGTCGAAAGAACTAATTCCTGTAATTTCTACATGATGGATGTCCTTAAATTTTTCTTTTAAATTTATTGACCTGATTGATATGTCTAATTTTTTTATCAATTCTGATTAATAATAATTTTTCGTTTTGCTCTTTTGTCTTTATTCTCTAAAACAACAAAATAAACTCCTTTTGACAGTTCAGATAAATCAATAGTATGATATTCAGAATCGTTTAAAAATAGTATTGTTTTTTGTAATTGTCCAACAGTGTCATAAATAGTAATCCTGTCTAAAGCTGCTTTTTTAATGTTTATCTGCTTTTTTATTGGATTTTGATAAATTAAGGTCTGATCAAAAAATGAATCATCCTCTGCAGGCAAAATATTTTTTTGATAATCTGCATTTGTTTCTTTTTCAGGATTCATTTTCACGGAGTTGTACTGATATAATCGCAAAATCGAAATTTCCATCTTTTAGAAACGAACCTTCCATTTTTTCAGCAAATATATATAATTTAAAAGCCCTTTAAACATCATTTAAAGGGCTTTTCTGCTTCTATGTCTTATAGATCATTATATCGGTATAACTTGACTGAAAATTGACTGTAGCGGTCATTGATTCAGTATAAGCACCGTTAAACGGATTACTCATTGGTGTTTTAGTTTCAATCCACTCACACAGCTCAATGATAGACGACTTATTTGATGTAAAGTAAAAATACTTTGTACCGTCCAGAACCTGCAAAACATCTAAATAGTCTTTTAATTTCCAATATCCTTTATAACTACACGTCTCGGTTGATAAATACGGAGGATCAACCAAAAACACCACATTGTCAAGATCTTTGTATAATGTGAATAGTTCTTTATAACATTTCGAAACAACTTCAATACCATCTAAATAACCTGTACCGTTGTAATCTGATTGACGTACACAATTGTAAAGCGTTTCTTTTTTGAATTGCTCCAATGTAAAAGCATACTTCATACTAAACAGTAAGGAGCTGGACAGTGTAATATAATCAACATATCCTTTTTTATCTTCCTCAGACAATCTATTTAATACTTGGTCACGTGTAACGCCTTCAATTCTTTTATCTTTTACGTAACCTGATAAAATTACCCTTAAATCACTGATCAGTTGATTAGTCTTATCAATGTTTTCAAGGCGTTGCCTAAAGTTATCGTAATCATTATAAATAACATTTGCATCAGGATACAATGCTTTTACTGTGTGGCTTAGTAATCCACTTCCTCCAAACAAATCAACATAAGTTGCTGTAGGTGAATAATTTTGCAATGCAGGTTCAAACTGCTTTAAAAATTTGCGTTTTTGCCCCATAAACGGCAAAGGTGCTGCTTTAAAAATTTTCTTTTTTTCCATTCGTTTTTTTGATTGATGATTGATTATATTTGCACCTCTCAGGATAATTTAAAACATAGCAAAGCCAGCATCAGAAGACTTATTGTCCTCCAACGCTGGCTTTGTGCTAAATTAAATTACCCTGAGAAAGTATTAATTTGTTGGAGGACTTTTTTTATTCCGCCTCCGGAGAATTATTTCCTTGCCGACAATTCCAATTTAGAAATATAACCTGCAAGCTTCTGAATTGACAATCCTACACCCAATGCATACACCATAGTAAGATTAACTCCGGCATATTCAACTGAAAACCTAAGAGCCAGAATTATCAATAAAAAACCAAGTACTATTTCTTTTAAATTATCTTGGATTAAAAACTTAAAACTAAATTCAAAAGGCGTGTTTAGGCTAGTTTTATCTCGCTTATTACTCTTTAAAAGCAAAATGACAATTACACCAATCAAGGCAAAAAACAAAGCTGCTAAGTATGTTGGTACATCATTCGTACCCAAAACCAAGTTTAAAAACTTATTCATATATATTTAATTTTTAAAATATTACTTAATGTGCTACCCAAGCAGTACCGTCGTAGAATACAGGACAAGAAACCGTCCCACCACCAACGACAGGCTGTAAATAAGTAGGTGCAACTGCATCTGTAACAGTTGCATATTTGCCGAACCCCGGAGACTCTGGTAAATTATCAACAGTAGTTACTGGAAATTTAGGTGGATGAAAGAAAATCGGGTTATTGTTATGAATATTCAAATCATAACCAAATAAACCTAATGTTTTGCCTGATCCTGCTGATATAGTTACATCACCGGCATCCACTAAAAACTGACCTCCAGTACCAGTATTATTGGTTAAATTTATTCCTGCTGATGATATAGTAGTGTAACCCGCTGAATTAACAGATACTCCTCCGGTTGATTCAACATTAAGCGGACCTGCTGTGGTAGTCAAAGCAATTCCGGCACCAGTTGTGTTAGATATAGTAACAGGACCTCCGGTTGATTTGATATTTACACCATTAGCCTTTGATTCTATATTAATTTTGCTAGCTTCATCAGAAATTATAATCTCATTAGGTGCGCCAGAACTCTTAAGCTTAATTTGATTACCAATAGCTACAAGTTTATTAGTAGTTTCTAAACGTAACGTATCATTAGAAACTATTTTGACATCGCCGGATGATCCCAGATTGATACCCATTGGCGCACCGAGGGATATTGAACCGTTACCAGACACTAAATCTATACCGGTCAGTCCTGATATATTAACTTTATTGCTAACATTGTCTATGTTTATTGGTGTAGAGCTTTGGTTTATAATATTCATACCTTGATTGCTCCTGAACTCCACAACGTCTGATTTTAACTTAAGTGCCGACCCCATGTGACCGTTTAACTGAATTCCAGGAGTTCCGCCGTTTAAAATGATTGGATTTGGATTAGCCCTATTGCTTATAACTATACCGTTTTGATTTAGATTAAGCGCACCCCATTGCTGAGCAGAAAGTTCACCACCGTTGGAATTTACAGATACTTGACCATTAGAACCAGCAACAGAAAAATTCGCTATAGCGGTTGCTGTAGCACCATTATCTAATGCTTTCTGTAAAGTAATATCATCAAGAGCGGCAATAGTATGCGCACCGCCATTATCAGCAAATGTATATTCAGTAGTATTACTAAAAGTATTGGGACTAGCAATAGATATAGCACCTCCGTTTATAATATCATCAAACTTTATAATTCCATTATAATAATTAGATATTCTACCAAGACCTGCCATATCATCAAGAAACATTCCTGCCCTATCATAAATTGCATAATCCGTTGAACCATCTTTTCCCGTAAGTGTTATTTGAATATTTGCAGTACCACCATTCTCTAAAGTTTGCTGTAAGTCCTGAGAACCTCCACTGCCTCCGAACTCGCTACGAGGTACAAGTCTTACCATTTTACCCGATGTGTAAACCAATACACTATCTGCTAATGATTCGCTGACAGGCACGTTTCCAAGTCTTAACGGTTTAGCGATAGAATAAATGTCTTGCGCTGATGTGGCTAATGATAAAGCCAGTAATAAAAATAAAAAGATTCTTTTCATGTTATTGATTTTGGTTATTTATTATGTTATCAGTATTTATTGTGGTTGTAATTTTATCAGTAGAAAAAACACCGCTTTTAATACTGAATACTACCTTAACATTTGGGTTATCGACATCCGTAAGTGTCAATGATCCTTTTTGCACAATTTCTAGTAATGAAGAAACTTTAGCCTCTAATTTTTTAATTCTTTTTTTTTGATTCATGTTTATATTTAGATTTATAATTACTTAGTAATCGTAAGATTCAGGCAATGTGTCATCGTCTCCATTCCAAGTGCCGTTAACAAAAGTGTTTCCAACTTTTCCCATACAATGATCGCCTGGTTCTTTTTTGCTATTATCTTCGTTTGGTGCATTTTTAAAAACAATGAGTTGACCTACTGGAATAATTCTCGTTTTAGCAAATAGTTCAACGTGTGCATTAGGATCAGTTAAGTGACCATTAAAAGATTCAGCATCAGCCTTACCATTTAAAATATCTTCAATTTGTTCAATTGAGGTAATGGGGATTTTTTCATGCTTATGCCAATAACTATCAAACCAAGCCCAAAACTGGTCTTGGGTTGGTATGTCACCAGTTTCATACCATGTTTTTAGTATATTTTTATCAGTAATTGCCATAAATAATTATTTTTTCCAAATTGCTAAATAGTTAATCTTTGAGGTTTCGCGAGATTCAGAATTATTACATATTACCGTAATACGGTCAATTCCTATTTGATAATGACACCACATCGTATCACTGTTATCAACATTTCCATTAAAAGCAATTTTAGCAATAGAGGGCAGGAAAGCTTTTAAATTTGCCATTGTATATCCAGAAGGCGGAAAAATTTCCGTGAAATTTTTAGTATAGTCAAATTCGTTTATTCCGTTTTGTCTATTTTGAGTGGTAACCACTCCATAATCATAATATTCCTGTAGGTTTTTTTGCGCTCCGCTTTCGATGGTCAACATTTTAGTGTAAACAATAGCAAATGCATCGGCTAAAGCTTCAAAAGTTGTCAAATCTGCCTTACCAGCCAAAGCTGATTCAATCTCTTTTGTTTCAAATGGTTTTTTAAAATCAGCCCAATCCATAGCATCTATTCCCGTTCCAAAAGTCACATAACGAGTTCTGATAACTGTTTTTGATTCATTGTTTTCAAACACAAGATTCTCTTTGTCTTCTTTAATAATTACTTTGGTTTGAACTAAGCCCCCTTTAAAAAGAAAGACCTCTCCATTTACAAAGACAACACCATTATCCGCAGTTGATCCAGTAATGGTACAACCATAAAGAATACTCTTATCTCCGGCAATTCCGCCAAGACCATTAAAAACAGCCGGAATTTTTTGAAGTTCGTCCAAAATTCTAGTTGTGAGCGGAAAACCGCCAACCTGATTAACATCTAGTCTATTCATATTGCTATTATTTGATAAGATTTGCCTGCCAGAACATAAAATTCAATCGTGGCAACTATCTCGTTTATTTTTAAATTCATTATTTCCTGTGGTACATTTACTAAAAAATCAACCGTTGAACCTTCATAATTAAATTCAGGTTCTAACCACATCGTTCCTAAATAGACAGGAATATTTTCAGCCTGTGTGTATATGTAATCATTTGTTTTATTAACTGTATTGGTAATTGTAATCCGCCTTTGTTCAGGATCATAATTATCATTTAAAGCACCTCTTAAATAACACTTTGAACTGTTGTATGATAGCTTTTTTAGATTATCCTTACGCATATTCGACCAGAGATAATGCAAACCACCAATTGGAGTAATCAAAGCCTTTAGATAACCGAAAACCCTAGTCTTTCGTAAAAAAGTCGGTAAAAGCAAAAGGATAAGTTTGTCATAATCTACTTTATACCACATAAGCTATATTATCAAAATTTGCAATTGTGAAATAACCACTCACAGGCACTGTTTTAACATTAATAGGCTCAGGATCTAAATACTGATTTGTATTAATATCAATTACCTGAGATTCTGCATTTACGATATGTGGAATATTTACACCTTCAACTTTCTGTAATTTATCAATCAAGTGAAGCAAAACCAATTCACCATTAAAAGGCAATTCTTTCATGTACTCATTTATTGCGTCCTGAACGGGATAATTTGCGTTTATAATACTCATTCCGTTGGCATCCAAAACTAAAGGATCACGGTAAATTTGAATATTTAACAATAGGATATCTGGTAAATGGTTTACAACTAAATATTTCACGCCAGCGTCAGCAATTTCATCCATGTAAGCATCAAACGATTCTTTTATTTCAGGTGCAATAGGTGTTAAAACTCCACCAGCTTCAGTTGCAATTTTTATATACAATTGCCCACCCGATTTAGTTACGGCTGAATACTTAATGATTTTTGAAGCTTCAATTTCTTCATCAGTATAACCAGTATTATCAAATTTGTCGGTGTCTTGGATTAAATCAAAACCGTATTGAAATGCTAATGCTTTGGTTCTGTACCAGCTTGAACGATGTGGCATTTTTGCTTCGATAATATCATTTACCTCTCTTTTATGAGTGTCGAAAAGGTTTTCTAAAACCCAAATTGAGAAAGAAACAACAAAAACATATAGCCGATAGTTCGCTACTTTACTTGTTGAATTCATTTCAGATAACACTTCATTTGAAGTAATACCATCAAACATTTCTTTTTGTATAATTTCTATTTGTCGTGCCATATTAACCTACTATAAAATCTTTTCCAACAATCATTTTTCCAATTCCTTTGCGCTCTATCACTAAATCATTTACACCTCCAGTAGCAACAACATGGTTTTTGTTTTTGAAATAATCAACTAACTCCTGAGCAACTAATTCACTCTTTACAACATCAATATTTTGAGATGGGACAATGTTATCAGTAATTGAAAAACCATTTAACAAAGCCAGCTCAAAAACAGTCATAACATTTCCGTTTTCCTGAATTGAAACATCAAATAGGTTTTGATTATGATTGACGGTTAATTGCATGGTTTCTAAGTTGCTGGTTTTCCTTCTTCAATTGATTAATCTCAATTTGCTGAAGTCTGATTTTACGATCCTTCAATTTCAATTCTTCTTCGAGCATTGAAATTTTACGGTTCAAAATACTTTCAAATTCAATGTATCTTACTTCATACCTTTGTTTCAGGTCGTCTAAAATTTCTTTATAATGCCCGGAAAGTTTAATATCATTATCAATTGCGGTTGTTTCAGCAATCTTACGGGCTTGAACGATTTCTACCTTTAGCTTTTCAATGTCTTGTAAGTTTCTTTTTCTGGCGAAAAAAAATGTAAAATATCCAGTACCTCCGATTACCGTTATTAATGTGGATATGATTGAAATTGTCTGATTCATTTAAACATCATTTAAAAACTGATTAAACCTATTTTTTATACCTGTAAATTGCGCTGAATTTAATAATGTTGTAGTGTTACCAGCTCCACCAGTTGTAGTGACCAAAAAACTCATTTGCTCAACCGCTGTTAATAATTCTGAAACCAAACCTTTTAATGTTTCGTTTTCTTTTTTTAGCAAAAAACCTGATTCAGAAACCCTAAAATGAACCGCTTTAATTTTCAGATCTAAACTTTCAATCTCTGAATAGGCTTCTACATATAAGTTTTTTAAATCTTCATTTACCGGGCTTACAAGAACAGAACTTCCAACAGCAGGAAATAAGTAAAACTTATTATTTTTGCCATCAATAACAGATGATAACCGTACATCTGTAAATTCTAAATCATCATTTGATACTATACAAGTTCCTTTTTCTTTATCAACTGATATTACGTTTGCAGGAAATGTATCTACATCCCTTTGTTTAAGTTTTCTAAATGCATCCTGTAGTTCTTTTTTCATTACAAACGATTACCTATTGTTACTTTTCTTCTAGCTCCACCAGTTCCAAAAGTTGTGACAACTTTTTTAATAAAATAATTACCTTCACGGTTTGGATGTTCACTATCAATAAATTTTGCTTTCATTCCACGAGTTGCATAAGGAATTAAAAAGCTTGTCACATCACCGTCAAAACCATCATACTTTAGCTTTTCAATTTCAGCTATTGCCATTTCTTCAAGCTTTTTCATATCTGAAATTACTGAAGTGTGATATTCTCTTTGTTCACCATCTGGATCTCCAACTTCAATACTTTGACGTTTGTTTTCCTTATCGATGTAGGTGTATTTTATTTTAATTTTACGGTCTTCTTTACTTTTGAATTCAAGGTTATTTTCAACCAGGTTAAAGTTTAGATCATAAACTACAGTTTGACCAATATTGGTTAACTGTTGTAAGCCACAATAGAGCTTTCCTTCATCTGTGATAAATACAGACATCAGCAAGTCCTTTTTTAATGACTCCAGAACCTGAGCGCCATTAGCATTTTGAATAATCCATTTATCTAACTGAATACTTGGAATACGGTCAGCCAATTGAACTGGAGTGTCTTTTACAACTTCCTGAAGGATTTCCTTCATTGTTGTTTTCTCCCAAGTCTTTTTAATGCTTTTTCTCCTTAACAGCCAAATGGCATCTTCGCAATGAATTTCCAAAGGAATCTTAGGATTTATTTTCTTTACATATCCTGTAAACTCAACACCGGAATATTTACCTTCATAACCTAAAGTGATCGTTACCGGATCACCCACTTTAATTGCAGTTTCAGTATATTTTTGCTCACCGTTTTGCTTTACTTTAAATCGGGTAGGAAGTTTAATAATGGCAGTATCTCCCATATCTTCAACCGACTTTGTAATTTCGATATCATGAACTGCATTAAAAGTATAATCGCCTATTTTTGCCTTTCCTTCGAGTATAAACATTATGCTAACAGATTAATTTTGGTTTGATCCTTTTCGTTTAAATCAGCAAAGAAATCAGTATCACTGATCGCTTTAATTGTATATTTCTGCATTCCGGATTCGCCTATCATTTCATCAAATTGAATATCTTCGATTACTAAACTTCTTATTCCGAACATCTCAAAAAATGCGTTTTCTTCAACTTCGAGCGCATCATTTATATTTGCCAGCTCATCTAATGATTTAACCTGATCTGATGGATATACTTCAGGATCATACTTATCTACACACACGCCTTTTATCGAAATAACATAATCATCAGTATTGATGTATTCTTTGACCGTTCCTTTTTTGTATTTACCAACAGTTACTGTTTTCACAATAGTTTTAGTTAGTCCAATTGAAACCAAAGGCTCATTTGGCAATACAAACAGTTGCCCTTTGTAGGACAACTTTAATTGCATGAAATATTTAGCACCTAACAGCTGTTTTGAATTAATGGCACTTAAATCTGGAAGACCGTATTTTTTTTTATTCGTTTTCCACCAGTCGGGAAAATGTGGTCCTACATAATCTAATGCAGCCCTAATAAGTATTTCTTTGATATTAAATTTTGCCATTAGTCCGTTTGCATTTGATTAACACTATTAACAGCTCTTAAGAGCATTTCCTGAACTTTTTCGCCTAAACTTTCAATTCCTTTTTCTGTACTTTCAACAAATATTTTAGTGTCGTCCTGAAGTTTCTCAATATGCACAGTTATATGTGTCATTTTAGAACCTCCGGAAACAATAGAATCAGATTTACTTTTCCCATCTTTACCTTTATCAGCTCCAGCACCTGCAAGCCCTTTATTTTTCTTTAAATAATCATCATATGCACCTGTACCACCATCTTTTGAAGCTCCGGTACCGCTGAATTTATCTTTTAATGATTGAAAGTCTTTTTTGATTCCGTTAGTATCAACTGTGATTCCTACTTGGCTAAACTCATTTTTTGCCTTAGCAGCACTATCAAGCATTTTTTTATAACCATCCTGAATTGCTTTTTTTCGGGCTTCAACATCTCCACTTATTTGAGCAATCATTTTTTGATTGTCATTTGAATCACCCATACCAACGGCTTCCTTGAATTTATACCAGCCGAGTTTTATTTTATCAATTCCAATCATTAAAGTGTTGACTAATGCTGTAAAATTTAATCTTACATAATCCGTATATGTTTGCCACAAAAATTTAGCTCCATTTACGGTATGCCTCCAGCTTTCACCCCAACCAGTTGTATATTTCATAACCATGCCTATAACCATAATCAAAGCCATGATTCCCAACACAACCCAAGTAACCGGGTTAACTAACATTAATGCGTTAAAAATGCCTATTGCATTGTTCCAAAGCCACCATGCAGCGGTTAAAGTGATAATCTCAGTTGCAAAAGGGGTAAGGATAGAAATAACACCTCTTAAGCCAGTTGTTAACCAGTCTACAACAATTAAAACACCTAACATTATGTTTTTGAAAACACTTAAAGCGTTGCTCGCATCCGTGATCCCAAAAGCCACTCTTAAAAAGTCGCTAAGCGCAATAACAACCGGAGCAATCATTGAATACAGTATTGAAAAGTATTCGGCAATATTTCCTAAATTATCACTGAGGAAAGCAAGTCCCATACTTAATATGGTAATTACTCCAGTAAATATTCCGCCAGATTCTCCACCAACTTTTACTAAAAAAGTATTCCATTGATCGCCAAGATTAGAAATCTTTCCTCCCAGCGTTTGTGATATTGCTTCCATCGATCCGGCGACACCTTTCATTTGACCATATTGCAATAATGCATCTGTAATGGCATCAGAATTATTTTTAACCTCTTTTGTTACTCCTTTAAAAGCAAGCTTGACCATATCACCGCTTTTCGAGGCTTTGATACCAAACTCTTTTAACCTTTCAAATTCGCCTGTCTGAGCATCCAGCATCGCTTCAGTTAACTGGTCAAAACCTTTTCCCTGTGATGATGCTAAATCACCCAATTTTGTCATTTCGTCCTGTGTGGGTAAAACACCCCGGTTGACGAGCTTAACAAATGATCCGGTCAACTCATTGAGCGCAAAAGGCGTTTTTGCTGCAAAATCGGTTAGCATGTTTAAAGCTCCAGCTCCAACCTTATCAGATTGAAAAGTATTTGTTAGAACAGCATTAAATTTCTCGTACTCCGCCCGGGCTTCGACAACTTTGTTGGTAAATGACCAAATAGCGGTTACTGCAAAAACACTGGCAATAACGTTTTTAAGCCTATTCATTGAATTACTTACAGAATTCGAATTTCTTACTGTCTGATTTAGACCATTGTTTAAACCATCAACATTATGCGAAGCCTGACCAACTGAGCCGGCAATTTGCCGTAAACCAGAGCTGGCGTAATCTTTCATTTTTACAATAAATTCGTAAGCTGTCATAATTTTATGATTGTGAAGATTCTTTCTCCTTAGTTCTTATAAAATGCAGGTTTTGAATTTCCTCACACCAAGTTTTATCACTTAGTTTTTCGGGTTTTCTAATATGCATGTAGTATTTTAAATAGGCGTCATAAAGCCTTATATTGATATGAATCTTTCCGTCTGAATTAGTACTGGCTAATTTGAAAGATGAGGCGTCATTAACATCAATGACCGCCCCGTCTAAAGCTTTTTTAGCATTGCAAATTTTTTGTTTTGCAATTTTTCGATAGCCTGGTATAATGGAAATCTGAGCGAAGCGTTATCTCTATCATTGAAAGCCTCGTGTTTTTCGATACAAACAGCTTCGAAAAGTTTTTCCTGAGTTACAAAAGCTTTTCCGCTTGGGTTTTTCTTTTCAGCAAGTTTGATATCATTACGGGTAATGATTCTTATTTTACAAGTAAATTCGCCAATTGTAATAATAGAGTTATTGCCTTCAGGTTCGATTTCGGCTTCATCAAAATTGAAGAAATCCTTCATTTCTTTTCTGGCCGGCAAGAAATACTCATCATTGGTTTTAATTTCTTCATCACCACCAATAAATAATATATTGATCAATTCTTCGCCAAAAGCTAAATCGCCATTGTTTGTCATGGCTGTAAAAGCTCTTTTGAAATCTTTCATTTTTGGCTCACGCAAATAAGCCGTTTTATCTTCAACTGGTAAAGCATAAACACCTCCGTGCTTTTCTTTCCATTCATTAATTAACTGTTCGCTTATTTGCTGTTCGCCAATTACTAATACTTTTTTTGTGCTCATTGTTTTGTTTGTTTTTAAAAAAGCCATTCTTTATTTTAAAGAATGGCTTTTTGAATATTTGAATATTTTTATATTTTTATATTTTTTATTGTTGTGGCTTCACATCTAAGAAAATAATAGGCAATTCAATAACCATATTTTGATCACCTTGCTTCATTCCCTTTTTGTATTCCTTGAACTCACAACTTACCAGTACATCAGTTACCGTTTCGCCTCCATCATCTGGGGCAAAACTCCAAATAACATCAAAGCTCAAAGCCAGAAGGTCTTTATTAGGAGCATCTTTTATCAATGCCTCTACTTCGCTTTGCCATAGCGAAATTTTACCTTCAAAGTCTTTATTACCTCTGGTAATCTTATGTCCTTTAGTTCCACGACCACGCAAAACTCCTTTTTCTTGTTTTGCGGTGTATTCGATATCCTCGACACCTTCAATAATTCTACCACCAATAGCAATAGAAATATCATTCCAAGAGTAATTTTTACTACTGTAATCTGACATTATTGATCAAGTGTTGTTGTGAATCCTATGTTCACAGTTATGAAATCACTATAACCTACAGGCAATAACTGAAGTTGTACATCAACATTATTACTAACTAAAACATCCTGATTCTCGTTAATGAATGCTTTAGCTCCGGAAAGTTTACCAGCTTCAACCATCAAACCGTTAATTTGACGTTCGATTGAATT
The DNA here is from genome assembly GCF_946478785.1 of uncultured Flavobacterium sp. Next base: position 356,824 of record NZ_CAMLDD010000001.1, on the reverse strand, counting down.
TTGCCAGCCTTTAATAATTGCCGGGTGGATGGTTCCGGCTTCAGTAACCGGAATTTCATCTGACAATTCTTGTACAAGTGTTGTGTATGAAATCAAAATAGCTTCATCCATTACCAAACCTCTGGCAAGACTATTGAAGTCATCAGTTGATGCAGTTAGGGTTTTATCACCAGTAAAAAAGAATCCGGATAAATTTGCAAAGCTTCTTAAGAATGTATAATTTTTAAGATCAATTGCATCCCAAGCAGTATCCAATGTAGAAACTGGTTCACCGTTTGTAAAGTAAGCTGCAAAAGGCTCTACAGATCCATCTTTAACACGGCTCAATTTTCTTTGAGTTGGAATACTCGCTAATCTTCCCAAAGCCAAACCTATTGATGCCTCTTTTGAGCCATCATTATTTGCAATTAAAATTGATACTTTGTTGTAGTCCGTTGTTGAATAATCTTTAAGATTAGCAACTACACCATCAAATTTATTTCCTGAGATTATAACACGAACAGGAAAATAACGATCACTAAAATCTTGTGCTAATGCCTGAGCTTTTACAACAGCCAAATGAGCATCATTATCAAGTCCTGTCGTAATTGTTTCTCCAGCTCCTGACTTTTTAAGTAATCCTAAGATTCTAATTTTTCCCTGAGCATCAGATAACAGTTTCTTTGCAAAAGCCTTTGTCAAATCAGCCTGATCTTCTAAAGTCACCGTTGAAGCAGTCAGCATAAACCAAAGTTCAGCCCCTTTTTTTGCCTCATCATAAAAAGCTTTGATATGGCTGTATGCAAATGCGTTTGTTCCGGTTTCTTCAATTCCAAGATTAACGGCTTCTTCAAGTGAAAAGATCTGATAAGAATTACCTACAGTAACCTTATTAGATCCAACAACAGTTGCACCAGTTAAAACAAAGCCAGGTATTTTCTGAATGTCGGCTTGCAATAACCCTAGACCATTGCTAGAGATATTAAATTTTACATTTGGTAAACTCATATTATTTTGAAGGATTTAAGGATAAAGCAAACTATAAATCCAACTGCAAATGCAATAATCAGATCCCAAAAAGTCCAGCCCGTATGAGTTTCTTTTTTTAACTGATCACTAAGTTGTTTCAATTGAAATTCTTTCTCCAGTCTTGTCTTTATTTTGGCTGCAATTGCTAAACTGTCACATGTGGCAGTAACAAAAATAACATCATACCCAACCTCGACTTTAGCCGTTGCATTACCGTTTTTTTGTGTATAAACTTTTGGGGTTTTAACATCGTTTAAACTGGGTTTAAACGTTAGATCTGAAAGTGGTATTTTTAAACTTGTTTCAGACTTTGGAGCGTAAACAATTGTGTCTTTATAGCTCACAATGGTTTCTTTTGTTGATTCAGTAATCGTTTCAACTTTTTGAGTTTCCTGCCGTTTGGCACGACAGGAAGTCAAAAAACAAAAAGCAATAACAAAACAAATCAGCAAAAATTTGTATTTTATATTTATTCTTTTCATAGACCTTTGTATTCTTTAATAGCATCAAAACTTGGACACGCTTTTTTAACTTTCGGGAAATCCCTGTGACCTTGAATTTTTGCAAGTGGATATTTTGCCTTTAACTCTTTAAGCTTTCTTGAAAGCGATTCTTTTTGAGCTGGTGTCCTGTTATCGGTTGGAACGTTATTATCATCGACACCACCGATATAAGAAATATTGATTGAAACGCTATTGAATCCCTGAACTCCGTTTGAAACCTGTTCTATTGGTAGCAGTTCGACAATTTCGCCATCAGGCTTGACAATAAAGTGATAGCCGGGCATTTTCCAGCCTAATTGCTTTTGCCAATAGCTTTGAATTGCGCTAATGCTCGTTATTTGAGAAGTTGCCGTACAATGCACGACTAAATACTTTATTATTCTAGGCATGATTACTTATTTATATTTTGAGTTGCAGCAATTCCTGAAGGTGATTCTGGATCTTCTTCAGTATCTTCTTCTTCAAGATTAACCTCAATTAAATTTGGATTTTTAACCGTTTTTATCTCTTTGTCCTCTAAAGTTTCTCCATGATTTGAAGCGAACTTTTTATTTTCAAAAAGAAAACCATCTGAAGAAAGATGTATCTTTTTCTTTTTCGGATTTTCAGCAAAGTATATTTCTACTTTTTCTTTAAATGCATCATCACTTGATGATGCATTTACTTTTTTACTTTCCTCTGACATACTACAATACTATTGCTCCTAAATATTTAGGATTAGCTGCACGAATGTTTCCTACTAATGCTCTTTGAGCAAATGAAATTTCGTCAGCCTGAGTTGCAGCAGTTGCAATTGTCTCGTAAACTTCAGTATCACCAAAGCATCTAAAAACTTCATCTGTACACCATGTGAAAGAACACATTTTATCTCCAGCTTCTAAAACTGACCCGAAAGGCTTTTTAACTCCCAATGAAGTATAAATTGCATTTTTGTTGTAACGGAAAACTTTGAAACCATACATTGTGTTTGTGTTCAAAACTTCTTTGTGTAAAGCCTTATCTTCCTTTTTGATTTTTGCCATGTGAGCAGCAGTCAAACAGATATTCAAATTGTCATAAATATCTAATGCGTTATAGAAAGCTTCTAAATCAATAATTGAATCAATGATAGAACCAGCTCCAACAGTTAGTATTTTATTGAAACCATTGTCCGTAGCTGGCGCCCATGCAAAAGCAGCTCTTAAACCAATGTTTTTAGCTAAAGCCGTTTTATGGCGCACTAAAACAGATTGACGTTTGTTGTATGACAACTCAATTTCTTGTAGTTTTCTGTGTCGTGTTCTTTCAGTTGAATAGGTTCTTAATAAAACCTCATTTGGAATATCAGTAATACTTGCCAATGGTAAATCATCTTCATTACCCGCAAAATAATCTTCATGAACGCCCGGCTCAATACCCGCTTCAGCAAGATGTAATTTATTAGCTTCTACATGCTCTGATTTATCAGTTGATGCAAAAACAAAACTGTTATTTGGGATTGGATTCTCCTGAATCCCTGCTGCCCATATTTCTTTTTGTAAACCTGCCATTTATATATTATTTTTTATGATTAATTGATTTTTACTTTTTTTCAGGATGTCTAACACCAGCAGCATAATCCTTTGCCAACTGAGTGTATTTTGCCGGATCTTCCTCTCTGATTTTTCCAAGCTTTACAGAATCGAACTTTTGCAAATAATCAAAGGTTTCCTGTCCTTCAGTTCCACCTGCTCCAATACGATCTTTACCCTTCAGTACTATTTCTTTGATCGCTGTTTGGTTTCCTGATTGAGACGTTTCGGCTTCTTTATCGGCAATAAGTTTGCTGAGAATTACTTTTTGTCCAGCAGGATCAGCTTCATAAGCCGATAATTGAACAGTTTTAAAAGCTTCCGGCAACAATCCAAGCTCAACGACTTTATCAATCAATTGTGTACCTTCTTCTTTGGTTAATTCAACCAATTTATTTTTCAGTTTCTTAAGCTCATTTTCAGAAGTTTCTTTGGATAATTTTAGCGATTGAATTTCTTTCAATAATGCATTTTCATCCGCATCAGCACCTAATGAAAGTGCAATAGCAATAGTTTTAAATTGTGACATATTTTCAGTTGTTTTTATATTATTCGGATTGTTTAATTTGACAGGATCAAATCCATATCTTGAAAGCTTAAGTGCATCATCATTCCCACCAATTGGAACTATTGAAATTTCAACCAGTTTAGACTTGGTTACAGTTGCATAAAGCTGACCTTCTAAAATCAATTCTGGATCCATTGAAGTTTCGATAACATCTGCGTATATCGAAGTCATTCTTAAGTAACCTCGTTTAACTTTTCCAGCTATCTTTTTTGCGAAAGGATCTTCTTCATCAAATTCGATCGTAGCAATTAATTCTGTGCCTTTTACAGTTAATGCGATGCATCTACCAACAACTTCACTACCTCGGTTTTCATCGTCCTTATTTTCTCTTGTATGTATGTACAGAACCACTGGATTACGCAAATACTGCTTAGTGTCAATCCCGCTTGTCAGAACTCTGAATTTATATTCATTAACATTTTCTGTGTTAACTACAAAGTCGTGTGTCATTGGCAATAATTTTAATGTTTTGGTTGATTTCTGAGGCAAAATTGAAGCGTTTTTGAAGCAAAAAAAAATAGCTCATCAATGGTTGTATTGATTTAAAACAATCCTTGTATCAATACTTTACAAGCTTTGGAGGTAAAATTTTTATAGCCTTATTATATATCGAATTTTGCTCTATGACAGATATACTTTTAGACAAAACAGGAGATTTAGATATCCAAAACGGTGATATCGTAATTGGTTATTCTGATAACCAACATCAAGAGCATATTTTACTTTCAAACAAAGGAGAATACAAGGAATTTCCCGAATTAGGAGTTGGCATCAACAGGATGCTAAACGATGATGATTTTTTGCCCTTTTTAATTGAAGCCAAAAAGAATCTTGAATATGACGGAATGAAAATTAATAACATAAAGTTTGAGGAAAACGGAAACCTAAACATTGATGGCTACTACAAATAAGACAAAAAAGCAAGCTGAGGAAAAAACCGATGAAGTTGTTAAAAGTGGGAGGATGCATAATTCCGAAAGGGATAAGAAAATTTCCGATGCTTTGGGACTTTATGTAAGAGGGTATTCTTTGCAAACCATTTCTGAAATGGAAACAATAAAAGTTGGTGTAAAAACCTTAACGGCTTGGAAAAACAAATTTAAATGGGAGGAAGAAAAGCAATTACAAAACATTTCACCTAATGAAATAAAGGCAATGATCAGATCAAATATTGCAGCCATAAAATCAGGCAAGCAAATGCCTTATAGTCCTGATGGTATTTCAAAACTTGCAGCTGCTTGGGAAAAGATGGATGACGTAAAGAAAAAGGCGGTTTATTCCATGGAGGCTTTCGATTCTTTTATCGATTGGTTTATGGACGTAATCGCTAAATCTAAAGCGGAAAAGCGAGAAAAAAACCTTGAATACCTAAAAATTATTAGACTACTCCAAACGGAATATATCGACACTTTAATATGACATCAACCGAATATAAAAACGCTTTAGAAAAATTCAAACTCAAATCTAAAATGATTAAGGAACTTACATTTAGCTCCTTAATCAAAGAAAGTACCGAGCAACAAGAAGATAGAATTAAGTACTTACTGAAGCCGGAAAACTATACTAAATTTTTTGATTATTATTTTGGGGTTGGAGTTTCACACTCTTTGGCTGATGCTCCTTGTGCCGATTTTCACCAAAGTTCTTATGAAAAAGTTTTTGCAGATCCTTTTATTGTTCAACTAAGAAAGTGGTATAGAGGATCTGCAAAGTCGATACATACGAATGTTGGAAATGTTTGTCATTTAAAAGAAAACAATGAACTGTTTTTCGGGTTATTAGTTGGTCGTAATGGTGACTTCGCCAAAATCCTTTTATCTGATTTACAAACCCATTTACAATATAACGAACGCTATATAAAAGACTTTGGAATGCAGGTAAGTTATGGGAGTTGGGCGGATGGAGAATTTGACACCAATGACGGACGAAAGTTCTTAGCACTAGGATTAAACCAACCTTTCAGGGGATTACGTTCAGGACCATATAGGATTGATTTTGCATCTGTTGATGACTGTGAAGATCGTAAACAAGCTAAAAACGAAATTCTCACTAATGAGAATGTTGAAAAACTAACTGGTGATCTTGGAAAAGCATTTCATTTAAGACGTGGAAGAATGATTATTCCTAACAATTACATTGTAAAAAACGGCTTGTTAGATGGACTAAAAGAAGCTTATAAAAAGTCCCAACACTTTGATGAAATGGTTGTCAATTTAGCCGATGAAAAAGGAAAACCGACTTGGCATCAAAGGTTAACCAGAGAGGATGTAAAACAAATCAATAAAAAAACTGATTACTACACCTCACAACGTGAAGATTATAATAACCCAATCGAAAAAGGAAAGTTATTTAAAACCGACTGGTTAAAATTTGAGGAAATATCCAGCGAAATGATTTGGGACGGTGCAATTGCACATTGGGATTTATCATATACTCGAAATGGGGATTTTAAAGCCTGTTCAATACTTGGTTTCAAAAATGGTAAGATCTATTTATTAGATGTTTTTTGCCGTCAATGTGATTTACCTGAAGCTATGGAGTGGCACTTTGCAAAGCTTCGTGAATATGCCACAAAAGGGATTTCAATTCTTGCTTTTTATGATGCCTCTGTGGCTCAGGCAGCAATATTTTTACCTTCATGGTTAGCAGCTGCTGAACGTGAAAAATATGCATCAGTTCCTTTGCCAAATCACACTTCAACTGATAAGCATTTAAGAATTGAAGCTACACTCACAGACGTTTTTTTTAATAAGTTACTTGTAATTGATAAGAAGTTAAAAGATACACATGATTGGGATAAAGCCCAAGAGCAAATAATATCTTTTGAAAAAGGTACTAAAGCACATGATGACTTTCCAGACACTTTAGAAAACGCAGTTCGTTTAGGAAGGACATATTTTGGTTATTCAGTTAATCAGGAAAATAATAGCAAGCCATTTATCGGAAAGAAAAAAACAACACGTAGAGTATGACACCACGCAAAGAATTATTTATAAAAATAAAAGAGGAACTCGCTACACTTCCCGTGTTGGAATTGATTGATTTACAACGAAAGCAGTTCAGTAATGGCAAAGAAAACTATCCAAGTTATTTCACAGCTGCTTTGATTGAAATCAGGTCGATTACTTGGGCAATGATGGTTGAACAAAAACAGGAAGGAAAATGTGTTGTCGATGTTACATTTTATTGCAAAGATGGCTGGATGGATCAGTTCAATAATACAGCAGATCCTGAACATGGTTTAATTGAAATTGATGTCATTGATAATATTGTCGAAACACTTCAGGGCTTACAAGGAACTCAGTTTAAACCATTAAATCACATTTACGAAGAACCAGTAGAAGAAGCTGAAGAAATCATGAGTTACAGGCTTTCATTTGAAACTATGATTTATAGATCCGTAAATCCAAAATATACTTATAAAAAACTTAAAATGACAATGTAATGTTTTTAGAAAAACCAGAATTAAAAACCGTCGGAGTTGATGAAATAATCAACCGGATCATTAATAATGATGATTCAATTGTAACCGAAATAATTGACGAAAATATTGACTTAATGTCTTCTTACTTATATCAATATTATGATACTGATCAGATTTTTAGTGCTGAAGGTGATGATAGAAGTAAAACACTTCTTAAACACCTAAAAGGCTTAGTGATACATGACATTTACATTCGCAGAACCAAAAACGTAAATGAAGCTGCAAAGGTTAGAGCTGATGAAGCTTTGCTTTGGTTGGAAAAAGTATCAAGCGGAAAAATCAAACCAGATCTACCCGTTAAAAAAGAAGATACTGACGGAGACGGTAACCCAGATAGTCCGGTAAAGTTCATGAAATTAGGAAGTCGAAAAAATTATCAAAATGGCTGGTAGTTTAAACGATCTTCAAAACATGCTTAATAAGGCAGCAAAAGAGATTCCAGATAAATCATTGCGAATAATTGGGGTTGAAGGTATAAAGTTTATAAAGAAAAACTTTAGGGATCAGGGTTTTAATGATACCGGGATAAAGAAATGGGAAAAGCGAAAAACGACTGATAAAAACGGTCGGGATTTAACAAGATACACAAGAGGAAGAAACGCTGGAGGCGTAACCAGATTTGGACAAAGAAATGCTGACAGGGCGATTTTGGTAGGTCATAATACCGGAGGAGATAAATTAATAAACTCTTTTAAGTACAATGTTATCAAAGCAAGTAACCAGGTGCATTTTAATACCAGTAAAAAATACGCAGCTCGACACAATGAAGGTCTTGACGGAATGACGCAACGTCAATTCATGGGAAAATCTAAATATTTAGACACTCAAATAAGCCAAAAAATCAAAAAAGAATTAGACAAACTCCTAAGATAATATGAAGTCAAAAATTAATAGAACACAGATAGCAAAAAAAGTTGTCAGAAATAGCAGGGTTAATTTTTCAGGAAATGCCATTGGTAAAACGGTAAGTTTATCAAGTGGAGATTCTGACAATATAAATAAGATTACTAATTTAATGGTTGACGTAATTAGACGTCAGCGCCGTTTATGGAGAAAAGAAATTAACGATTGGCAAGCGGCACGTTATGCTTATTATCAGTCTGAAATTCCGAGGTTCTACCCAATGCAGGAAGTCTATGATGATATCATGTTAGACGGGCATTTAACAGCAGTTACAGAGGATAGAACATTAAGAACTACCAACAAAGATTACATTTTTGTAATTGACGGAATCAAAGAAGATAAATTAACCGATTACATAAAGGATCAGGAATGGTTTGATGTTGTATTAGATGAAGCCCATAAATCAACATACCGAGGTGAGACTTTTATTTGGTTTAAAGAATACGAAAAAGCCAACATAAAAAAAGCTGAAGTTATTGATCGTGGTTTGGTCGTTCCGGGGCAAAAAATTCTTTTATCTGATATAAACGGAAATTCAGGTTTAGATATTTCTAATGTTGACGATGTTCTGGTTTATGCGAATTTCTATAGCAATATTGGAATATTGGAAAAGGCAGCCGTTTACACTATTTTAAAACGTCATAGTTGGGGTAGTTGGGATGAGTTCGAAGAATTATTCGGAATACCAATTCGAATCGCTAAAATAGCCTCACAAAGCGAATCCGTAAAAAATGAAGTTGCCGGATGGTTGGAAGAAATGGGAAGCGCACCTTATGGTGTTTTTCCAATTGGTACTGAGGTTGAAATCAAGGAAAACACAAAAACCGATTCTTTCAATGTTTTTTACATGAAAATTCAGGCTTTGGATAAAGAGCTTTCCAAATTGGTATTACACCAGACAATGACAACCGAAAACGGTTCAAGCAGATCTCAGGGCGAAGTTCACGAAAATACACTAAGTGAAGTTATTATTTCGGATAGAAAAAAGATGCTTTCTTTTTTAAATAAAAGAGTTGTTCCAGCAATGCGAAATCTGGGTTATAAAATTCCTGATAATGCCAAAATTGCAATTGAAAAAACAATCGTTGCATCAGAGCAAATTGAGATTGACAGCGAAATACTGGGAGCCGGCTATGTTTTAAAAAAGGACTACATGGAAAGAATTTACGGTGTAGAAATTGAAAGTATGCCTGATAAAAACGCAATTGTAAAACCTGAAACCGAAAAAAAGCGTTAAGCCTGCTTAAACTATATTATCGTTCTAATTGTTGTGATACTGAACATACCAGCATACAATTAGACAAAACAGAAGACAGCATTTTAAGCAGGCTCATAGAAGATTACATTCAGGAACTTTTTAATGAAAGAAAGGTATCTGAAGAAAACAAAGAAGCTCTTTGGAATTATTACAATACAAATCTAAGTGAGGGCTTTGATTTAGGTTATTCTGAAACCACAGATTTTTATGATGAGGATTTGGCAGCATCTTTAAAAAATGATATTGCGAAGTTTTCAGCATTTAAGGAAAGCAGTTTCAGATCTCAATTAGAAGAAGCTTTAACCAAAGATGGTTCAGTAGTTCCGTGGTCGGAGTTCAAAAAAAAGGCAGCAGAACTAAACATTGAATACAACCAACGTTGGTTAAAAACTGAATACCATCATACAGTAGCAACGGCAAATAGTGTCGCCAATTGGAAAAGTTATGAAGCTGATGCAGATCTATATCCAAACCTAAAATATAATGCGGTAAATGATGCCAGAACCAGAGAAAAACACAAAGCTCTTGACGGTTTAATTTTACCTATAAATCACGTTTTTTGGAAAACTCACAACGTGCCTTTAGACTGGGGTTGTCGTTGTGGTCTGGAGCAAACCGATGAAGAACCAAGCAAGGTTATACCGGAATTGGATATAAAAGGAGCGTTTCAAAACAATGCTGCTTTGAGTGGAAAAGTTTTTGGAGAAGTGCCGTATGAAAACGGAATGGACAATGTTAAAAAAACCGAATCAAAAGCAAATGCAAAAAGGTTCAATGACAACAAGGTTCTAAAATCTGATAGAAAAGAGCAATTTAATACCGTTCATGAAACAAAAACCGGAAAAGTTTTAGAGCATAAGCTTATCTCGAAAAACGATGATTATCAGGACATCTTAGGAGTTGCCAAACAATACGCAAATAAGGGCAAAGTAGCTGAAATATTGCCTGAAATATCTGAACGTGAAAAGACTATCAGAAATGTTATTTTTCCGAATTTACAGTCAAAAGCTTCTAATCCGGACTTAAAAATTGGGAATGAATATTTTGATGTAAAAAGACCAAGTGCGATTAAGAATATTACAGGGAATGCCAACAAAGCATCTAAACAGGGAGCTATTGCAATAATAAGTGATAGCAGATTAGACAAACCTCTAACGGATGCTATAATGCAGGAAAGGGCGAAGGATATTTTTAGAAACAAAAACTATAAATACGATAGTATCGTGTTTTATAAAGAAGGAAAGCTGGTTGTTATAAATCGAACAGCCGTTTAATAGCGAACTACTAAACGGCTGAGCTTTGCCCGACCCGCAAGCCTGACTATGCAAATATATAAAATTTATAATATAGTACTATAAAAATTGAAATAATGTTGGTTGTGAGGATTCTACAGGCTTTGCATTGTCGTTATAAATACCTTCGTATTTAATAATAGCTTCCACCGTTCTGTTGGCTAAAAAGGACTTGTTTCCAACTTCCTCCACGATCGCATCTATTCGCCATTTTGGGTTTTTAGTCTGTAGATCATAGAAAAGTTTTCTTACTTGGTTGTTTCTTTCGGTAAGTCTCTCTTTGCGTGTCATAATGGCAAAGATATATAAGTAATTTGTATTTTTCAAATGAAGTTTTTAAGCACAAAAAAAGCCACTTTAAAAGTGGCTTTTTTTATGACTTAGTTTTCAGCTTTTCAAAGTATGCTTTGAATTCATCCAACGATTTGAATGTGCTATTTGATACTGTTATATAAGGCTTTCCTTTATTGAAGTAAAATTTTGCGACATCCTGACCTGTTAAAAGTGATACGTCAGAATTTCCTGAAGGGGCTGTAAAGTTTTTACTCGTTTGCCAAAACTCAACAAAAAAAGTAATCAACCTTTCTTTAGAACCTGAGATTTTCAAAGATTTTATTGTATAAACATTGTCAACCATTCCGATGTTATAATTAAAAATCAGGCTTGCATTTCCTGACTGAGCAATTTTATCACTATAAGTTATTGTATAAGATCCACCATCATGAAGCAATTTACTGTTATCACTTTTTGTAACAGCCATATTCATTCTGTACGTGAGAAACTCGCTTATGTTATTTGTTATGTAATTCATATCAAAATAAGTGATCTGGCTTGTAAAATCGTAAGGATCATTTACAACATGTTTTGCCGGATAGTATGGAGAAACTTCCTGAGCTTGTACCATTACACCAAGCAATATTGTAATAAGTAGTATTAGTTTTTTCATCTTAGCAAATTAGGTTAATTTCACAACTTTCAAAATTTTCATTAGGTTTGTTTTGTGATATACTTGAAACCGCAAAAGGTCTTTTATCAATTGCTAAAAAATCAATTAATTCCTCATTATTGATTTTTAGATCATTTATCGCATTATAAAAAAATTGTTCGATTTTTTTATATTGATCTTTCGTCATTGGTGCATATGTAACACTAATATTTAATTTTAATTCTACAAGTTCCATATCTTACATTTTAATAATTATTTAAATCCTAAACGTGTTATATTTCCGTACTGTTCTGTAAATGCTTTTGCTGGAAGCTCTTTTTTAACCCTTCTATCAAACGTTTTTAATTGCCAAGGTGTTATATTTTCAATATCCATATAAAGCACATCGTAAAAACCTCTTTGTTTGCTTGGTAAGCCAATAATTACATCAGCTCTAAACTCCTGTGTCGCATCATAAAACTGTACAGGTCTGAGGGCTTTTGGCACTATATGGAATAAAATGCTTTCAATTTTACTCTGTTCTAAATCGGTGATCATTTGTCAAAAAAGCTTCAAAAATAATGAAACACGTTGCTTCGCTGCTTCATATTCATTTACTGTTGATTTAAATTCTGGGTTAAAATATGAAGCTAACCCTGAGTTTTTAATTGAATCATACTCCTCTATTTCAATTTCGTATTTTTTCCCACCTTCAGGAGTTTCAGATTCGTGAATGCTGGTTTCTTTTGTTGCTTCTATTTTTCCGTAAATAATACTTTCACCGTATTCAGCGAACAAATCATGTTTGTAATAATAAGGTAATTCAACATCGATAACTTTGACGTTTTTAACAATTTCCGTTATTTCTATTTCCATAATGTAAAAATATTTGATTCAAATATAGCTAAAATCTTATTGATATTTATTTCGCTGGAATAATTTCAGAACCTTTAAAAGGAATGGTATAATAGCATTTTGGAGATCCGTCCCTTTTAGTTTCATAAAAGACAATCGAATCATTTACATAACTGTAGTTGTTTGTGTAGTAATTACGCTTTTGGGTAACGATTTTATAGTTTGTAATAAAGTATGATCTGCAAGACATCCAAAGAAATGCAATAAGCAGTAGTATAATTGTTCTCATAATTTTTTAGTATTTTAAATCAGTCCAGTGAATAATTTTTCCAGTAAAATCTTCTTTGAAGTAAACGAAGAAATCTTCTATAGAATCGAAACCATCATTGTGAGCCAATTCTAACATTTTGACTTTTCCAAAATCAAAATGATGATCGTAAAATATTTTGTCATCAATCCAAACTAAGGGTTTCAATTTTGGATAACTTGACGGTCTCCATTCAATGCTAACTTTTTGAATGCTGACCACTGGCAGAACCGGAGCAAATCGAAACATATTTTTTTTACGAACATTGATAAAAAAATCAATCTTCATTCCGGCTTTCCAACGATCTTTTGGATCTTCCCGGAAAGTGTGGAGTTTTGGTAAAACCTTTTCATAAATATCTATATCTACAGGGTATTGTTTTGTAGTTAACTCGTAATTATTGTATTGTAATATTTTAAAGTATAATTCTTTTGTAATATTGTTTTTTAAACCTTTCCAGATCTTTTCTACAAAATGGGTAGGCTTTCCGTTTAATTGTGTGCTAAATCCTAGTATCATTTTTCTTATTATTTATTTGAAAATATCTTTTTAATTCAGTTCCGACCCATAAACCAACCGGACAAGAAACACCGTTACCGATCATTGTATAAGCAGCAGTATCTGAGCAATTAAACTGAAAGCTATCAGGTACACCCTGTAATCTTGCAAACTCTCTAACTGAATAAGGTCGGACACCCATTGGGAATTTTTTATCTACCAATAATCTTGTTGATTTATCTTTAGCATAATGAGCAAGTGCAGCTGGAGCAATATCATCTTTTTTAGGATTTGATATAATTGGTAAATCCCTGTAAACTCCATTCATTCTTTGATATATAGCATTTGGTAATGTAACCTTTGGGTTCTTTTCGATAATATCTTTTAGCTTCACACTATTACCTTTTTTCTCTGGTTCACGCCAATTAAATGACCTTTTACTACCAATAATTATTAATCGATTCCTCTTTTGTGGTAGCCAAATTTCACTTTTAATAGGGCAAAAGGTCGTAACATAATAACCAGGCAATTTTGTCATTGCTTCCATAACTACGGGAAAGGCTTTCATGCCCGGAACATTTTCAATTACAAAGACCTCTGGAAGAGCTATTGCCATGTGACGAAAAGCATGTAAAAAAAGTTCATCACCTGTTCTTGTACCATGTATGTCTGAAATAGTACTATATTTTGTGCATGGATATGTAAAAACCATAACATCGGTTTCAAGATCTGAAACAACTAATTTTTCCTTTAGATCAATACAAGTCACTTTATGGCTAAAATTTCTTTTCTGAACTTTACAACAAGTTTCATCCAGTTCAAAAGATTCGGTAATATCAATTCCTGCCATACTGATTCCAATATCAAAAAGACCTCCACCAGAGAAGTAAGATTTTAAATTCATATATTAATAGTTGTTAATTATTGATCCCACCAGCCCTGATTAATGTAAACTTCAGCATAAGGAAAAGGTGAGTTTTGTTTATTTTTTTCTTTTATAAATTCAGGTGTTTTCAAAAAAAGCCTGACTTTTTGGGCTTCGGTCAATTTCACAAATCTAGCAGCTGCAAGTTTTTTCTTTGACAATGGGTTATATGGATAAATCTTCATAAATGCAGCAAAAGAAAGATCAGGCTCTCCAACTTCAACAGTAGTTGTTTTGTAATTTTTTGACCATGCTTTTATATGATCTTCTTTCCAAGGGAATTTTCCATCCAGATAAAGAAACTTTTCCTGTTTTGAAGTTAGGTTTCCTTCCAGAACATTAAAGAAGATTAAAACCCCGTTTAAATTGTATTTAAACTGCCATATATCGCCCGATTGCATTTTTACGGTGTATGTTCTAACGAGGCTCATTTTAACTACTGTATCTACTATTGGTCTTAAAAATGGGTATTTCCATTGGACTTGTTCCATTATAAATAATAGTTAGGTTCAATTCAAGAGCTAATCTAAATTCAATTTTAGCACCTCTACTAAGATTCCAATCTTCAAGTAACATTATCGCTTCACAATCTATTAATGCTTTTAAACATTTTTTCATTGCTTCATCCCAAGTAGCAGTCCAATCTCCAACCACTTCAATTGGATTGACTGCTTCATCTCCCCTTTTTTCAATAAGCTCTTTTGCTTTTTGAAATTTTTCAATGCATTGTTTTTGATCTTCGCCAGTTACTTTTCCGGCTATGTATATTTTCTTTTTCATTTTAAAAGGTATTTAACTGGTTTGGTGTGAATAAAAGTTTGTGAAATTTGTCTGGCCTCTTGCCTTAATCGCTTATTGTTATCAAAAATGCTTTCGGCTTTTAGAGTTGGTTTTTTAGGTTTTTTATAAAGTCTCATTACACTAATTGTTGATTTATATTTGTTTTAATAAGCCGGAGTACGTTTCTGTTGTATTCACTCATCGGGAAATCTTCTACTGATAAAATGAATTTTTCCAGATAATGAGCTTCAAAATATTCCAGACTAAACGCCATCTTTTTTGGCTTGGTAAAAAGCGTTGCTGTTTGCCTGCTATGCTCAATTTGTTTCTTTTCGAACTTGATGATCACTTTGTCCAAAACCGATCTGGCAACTCTTATTTCACGTGATTTTTCGGGCGGGTATGGTGGTTTTGGAAAGTGATGCACCAATGCGTTTAAATGCGATGGTGTGATTTTAAGGTTTACTTTCATGGTTCTATTGGTTTATAGTCTTCCAGTGGACAATTTGCAGGTATATCTAATTTACTACTGCCTTTTGATTCAATCAGGTCAAGTAAAAAAGGTGTGTGTTTTGGAGCGTTTTCGTCTGCCTCGAAAGTGCATATATAAGCGTGAGTATAATCGTTTCGCACATACTGAAACTTTTTACAAAATTCACAATCGTGACATTCAGTTATTATTTTTTGAATTTTTGCCATCTTAACATTCGGTTTTAAGTTTTTCTAATTCTTCACCACAAGCGGTGCAGGTGAGTACTGTAGTTTCACATCCGCAAACAGCATCTAATACTTTGATATAAGCTATGTCATGCGGACAAACTTCGGTGATGCTGTAATTTTCCATTAGTGACGTAATCCGCAATTGGCACAATAAAGACATCCGTTTTTTTCTTTGACTCGCATTTCCATTTCACATTCGAAACAATGCAAGTCTTGAAGCTCTTGTATAAATTGCGGTTTTGGGTCTTCTTGTGGTTTTTTTCGTAGTATTAAATACCAAATCGAAAACGCAAACATGAACCCAGCTCCAAAACAAAAAAACATAAGCCAGTAAAGTGAGTTTCTAATTTCTTCTATTTGCTGAATATCCATTTTACTGATTTGTTTAGTGCGTGAATAACTTTGCTTGTTTCTTCGTATGTCATTTTCTTCAACGGCTTTTTGACAGGTGATTTTGTTTTCAAAAAATGATCTAACACGTCAAGATCTGCGACCTCTTTTCCGTCAATTTTTTTAGTCCATTGTGCGGTTCTCATAATTGCTAAAATTGACATATGCTGAGCGTTGTTTTTGTCAAAAGTTGACCAAAGATTTTTCACATGTTCTTTCTGTCCAAGCTGTTTTAAAATCATATTCGCCTGGTCGAATGTCAAATCATTTGTAGAAATCTTTTTGACATCAGCTGTCGCCCATTGTACCCATTCTTCTTTAGTGTCTTTATTGGGTGTATTAATGGCAATTAATCGTTTTTGATATGATGTCGCCATTGTTACTATTGTTGTATTTGAATTGTCCATATGATTGATTTGTGTAATAATTTCAATTATTACGGATTGTGATGATACTTTACCGGACATAAAATATTGATCATGTCCGGTATAAAAACTTCTTATTTACTGAAAATAACAGCGATTAATAATACTATAACAATAACAGCAATAAATACCGCCACACCGATCCAAATAGGAGCTAAAACCCACCACCAAGACCAATCGATGTAATGCGTTAATTTTAATGTGATGAAGACAATTGTCAATAATCCTGCGAATCCGATTCCGCCATTGTTTGTTGAATTTTTACTCATTTTTATTTAATATTAAAGGTTGTTTTTATGCTGTTTATAAAGCGTTCTGATCCTAAATTGAAGCCATTCGATATAAGAGGCTATATCTTTTCTGTTAAGCTGTAGCAGCAGTATCACCAGTAGCACTATTATTGTGTTTTTCATTGCTGTTAAAATCAAATTTGTATCCTTGTGAAAAATCTACAGAGCTTGCTGAAAGTGGTATTGGCGTTTTTGTACCATCATCACTAACTAAAGCAGCTTCGATGTACCAAACCGAACGAACTGGCTTGTATGATTCGGCTATGATATTTACACCATCTGTAAATTCTTCATTGTTGAACTCCTTGGTAAGTTTTTGAAGCTCCAGAACTCTTGATCCTTTTAAATTTCCTTTAGCATCTTTTTTCAAGAGGTTAAAAACAATTCTCACTAATGCTGATGTTTTATCATCTGTAGCTAATGAACTTATGAATTTCTCAACTTTGGCGATTCCGGTGTTGGCGGTGTCATCCCATCCATCATTTACCCTGAACCCAATTGTTATTTCGGCACCTTCACAAGAAAAAGTATGTGATTGCTGTTTGTCTTTTATTCCGTACACATCGGCTTTTAAGTTCAGTATATCCTCAAAATATTTGAAAGCAACTGTTTTGGCATTCGAAATTTGTTCTGAAGCTGCACAAAGTGTAAATATTACTTTGGGTACAGTTTGCTCTACTAAATCTTTGTAAGCTTGACGGTCATTTTCTTTTTTTGATTCAACTTTTGCCAAAGCATCTTTTAGTTCTTTTGCTGAAAACTTGGTTAAATCTGGTTGTACTGGTGTTTGTGTATTCATAATTTTTATATTTTGTTGTTAATTAATATTGTCTTCTTTTTAAGGTTTCCAGCCAGTTGGTTTGCTTGATAATAATTACACAAGTGTTTATTTTTTCTTCAATTTTTGCTGAAACCGTATATTGACGCACTTGGTTTTTGTCGATTTCTCCTTTTCTATAAGAGAGAAAATCCCTTATCGCAGCCCGCTCCTGACTTACGCAAATTTTTTCGCCATCTGTAAGGATGTTTCGCTTTCTATACTGGGTTTCATCTCTAACTTTAACTGGTACATCTTCAAACAAAAAGGAGTTTATAATGTTCAAGAAATCTAAGCGGTTCTGAGCTTCTTTTTCGGTAATGGTTGAGTTTATCATTTTTCTTTTTCTATGAGTTCCTTAATAACATTATTTAAATCAGATTGAATTTTACTTCTGTCTGCATGGCTTGGATTATCCGTTAGCCATTGTTCTAATTCGGTTTTTTTATTTTTTAGTTGGGTTTTAGTTCGCATAGTAAGTCGGGAGCTGTTTAATTATTTTGATTTCTTCTTTTTTTACACTTGCCGAAATGGCATCTATTAAAGGTTTAGGATAAATTGTATTCATTTGATCTATAAAGCCGAAATAATGATATTCTAAATTGTTTGTATGAAGCGGTAAATACGGTATTGCTTCAATAAACTTTGCTTCTATTTTTTCATACTCGGTATGCCACCATTTTGCTATTCCATGATTGGCTAATAACTGCTGTGAATGATTTGTAGTTTTGCCAAACTTTTGACACCAACACCAAAATATTTGAAATAATCTTTCATCATATTGCTCTGATGTTAATTGTAAATGATCGATAATTTTGTTTTTGTTATTCATGACTTAGTTTTTTTAATTTGAATCTAATCCGTTTAATTTGTCGTATCCTTCCTGCCAAATAATGTATGATCCTCCATTTGGTCCTATTGTCCTACCTTTACATGAAGCGAGATAACCATCACAGAAAATCTTCTTATTCGCATCATACATGATCTTCAATTCTAAATCTGAAAAAGGATTCTTTCCTTTTGCTAATCCTGAAATAATTATGATCTTTTTTCCTTTGTACTTTTTGGCGAAGTCATAATATTGTTGAATGCTTTCAAAGAAGTAACCAGCTGAATTTATACTCACAACTTTTGCACTGTCACGTCTATCTAAATATTCGTTTAGCTGATCATAATTGTAAGATGCGGTTAGAAAATTATCTTCAACATCGTGCATTTGTTTTCGTTCGATTCTGGTTATAAAATCAATGTCATCAAGTTCTTCTTCCAGTTCGTTATGAATAGCTTTTAAATCTTTACACAATGCTTTTATAATATCCAATATCAAACTTGATTTGCCTGATCCAGATCCACCCCAAACAAACCAAATACCTTTGTTTTGAGGATTTCCAAAAGCTTGATAAAGTTCTTTGGCATGTTCAGAAAATTCAATGAGCGTTACTTTTTGATTGACAACATTTGCGACCGTTAAAGCCTTTTTAAGTTTTACTTTAGACATACATGCTTTCATGTATATTCAACACCTTTCGAACTAATTGTTCTGTTAATGGTTCTTGACTTTTATCGGCTTCTCGCATTGCTGGAACTAAGCAATCGTGAAGCTCTCCATAATTGTCACAATGCTTTCTAAGGAATTTTTGAAGGTTTTTATCTTGGATGTCCTGAATAAAAATTGAAAAACTTCTGTCAATGTTTGGAAGTACACGGATTCCAAATTTGATACGTCTGTAAAATTGTGGAATACCTGCTTTGTTTCTTTTTCTTAGCTTATCAAGGTTCTCACGAAGTTGATCAGTACCAACCAATACAATCGAACAGTAATTTTGTAAATTATCATACAGTTCTTTCATTGCACACAAAGCAGGTTGTTTCATGTATTCAGCTTCATCAAAAACCAATTGTGGTGTGTAACCTTGGGCTTTTAATTCACGCATCTTTTTTGAAATATCTCTAATTTTTGCGCTTTTGGTTTTTCCAGTTGTGATTTTGATTTGATCAACAATCTTTTCAATAAGATCTCCAAGATTGTCAGAGCTACCAACAGTTACAACGAAGGTGTCATTTGGATTTTTTGAAGCAAACAAATTAACAGTATGCGTTTTTCCGCATCCAGTTTCACCAAAGAACACATTTGTAACACCGTGATCCTTTGCTTCTTTTAAATTGGCTAAAATTGCTATTGTTTGGGGTGTTGGTTGAGTTTCCCAGTATACTTTTTCAAAAGAATAACCACATAGCTCAGCAAGTGCATGAAAATGGCTTGCAGGAATTAAACCTTGTTTATTGTTTCCGGCATCGTACATGAAATTGCTATTCTCTTTTAGAATAATGTTTATGTATTCCTTTCTGACACCTGTTTTTTTTGATACACCTGCTTGTGAAAGTTGGTGCGTTTCCATATACTTTAATAATTCAGCTGCAATTGTTTGTTTCGTTGTACTTTCCATTATAAATAATCGTTTAGGTTAATTTTGCTTTTGTTATACTCGGTTTGTTGATGTAACCAATTTTGGTTGTTTTCTTTTTGAATTTCTTGGGCGTGAACTTCCACAAGTTGTTTTGTTTTTTCGGCTAAACGATTATCATTCCGCCTGTCTTTATGTTGACCTCGTGAATCAACCAGTATTAATTTTGCCAGTGTATCTTCGAGTTGTGGACGTTGAAATAATTCTTGTAATAAGTCCGCATTTTGTTGCCTTTCTCCGGTTATATACTGCATCACATCGTTGTTATATCCTTTTACTTCTTGAAGTTTAAGAGCATCACCTTCATTACGTTCAGCAAGTGCCATCGGCTGCATATATTTCTCTTGTAGTATAAATTGGTACGTTCCAACCTCTTGAATTAATTTTCCGTCTTTAGAATCTGCATTTACTACTAATACTTTTGATAAATCTGAAGGATCGTATTTTACTGACCAGTCTAAATGTGATAACTTCCTAAAATTGATGTCGAAAGAATCATAAAACATTTTTTGACCGTTGATTGTTGGTGTTAATCCTTCAGGTTGCATTCTGTTGGTGAAACCTGTTGATTTTCCTAACATTCTTAAATACATATCAAATTGCATTTCTGATCTTAATTCCAGAGGAACCGAATCCCATTGATTTATATATTTTTCTTGCTTTTTAGCTCGATCAGTTTCAATTGACATTATTAATTGCTGTCTGCATTGGTTTTCATCAGGAAATTGATGTCTTAGTTTATTAAGCATTTCGTCATTTGGCTGGTTTTTAGATCCTGATGTCATATTATGACCTGACCAGTTATCAAACATTTGGCAGTATTCTTTATTAAAACGGTTAAACCACGGTTCAATCACTTTGGCTTTTGCGTTTTTAATTTTGGCAGGTGTATAATGAACTGAACAAGCTTCGTATACCGGATTTAATGCACCACGACCATAATTGTCTGATTGCAATTGATATGGTCGGTAAAATGATCCAAATAATTCTTTTGTATGCTGAATTGCGTTTCTAAGAGCTTCTTTTATTAACTCCGGTGTCTCATGCGTACCAATTGCATATCCAACAGGATATTTATTGAATGGATCTAATACTGTAACCATTGTTAAGCGGTTTGTATAAGTAGTAACCTTATGACCTTCTTTATTAACTGATGTAGATTGGTATAAAAGTTCAGCGTCCCAACCATCAAGCGTCCAGTATAACATTGGTTTTGTTGGTGCTGTACGTTTATTTTGCATTAAAACGTTATTTGACAAAGCATTACTTCCATTTCTTCCAGCAAAAACAATAAGCCTTTTTTCTTCTTTTCTATTAGCTACTGTTTGAGAGGTTATTGTTTTCCAGTCCAGTCTTTCAGCAACTGTATTGTAAAGATTTGCGACCTGTACATTGTCTAAATTTGTATGCTTTGCCAAAAGTTCATCAACCAAAGCCATTTGCTCGTTTTCTTTTAGTTTAGAAGCGTTTTGATTTTGAAGCTTTCCTGATATTATTGAAACATACCCATGTTTTAAATATTCGTCAACCTTCATTCTTAAACCTCTTGAAGTTGCTGGTAAACTATGATTTACATCACGAAACGAGTTAACATCTTTTGTCAAGCTTTCCCAGATATCAAGTTTTGTAACACCAAGAGCTTTTGCGTAAGCCTTTCTGTTAGTTTTTAACTTAACAACAGTATTTAAAACAGATGCGTTGTAAGTGTAAACCTCAATTAGATCAACATTTAATTTTTTATTATCAGATCCATATTCATAACCTGCAAAAAAATCAAATGCTTTTCTATCAGCTTCGTAATGATCCGCAAACCAGCTTTTTTTGATTTCTTCTTTAGGACTTCCAAACTTTATTGTAATGTTATCTCTCCATTCTCTTGAAAGCGTATCAAATTCAATTAAGGCATCATTGTTAAATGAAGCTCTACGTAATTGTTTTTCAGAACACGTTTTAGAATTCATACGACGATGTAAAGCGTTGTATGTGATAAGCGATAAACTCTCACAATTTGGATTCTTATCACAAATCAGATAACTGATTTTGATTCCAAGCTTATTGTTGTAAAATTCAAATGGATTTGACTTCATTACTCTGGTAGGTTTGCTTTTAATTCTATTGCTGCATTTGAAGCAGCTTCGAGTGACTTATATTCTTTAGTTATTTGGTCGGGCATAACGCCTGTACGATCACCACGAAGACACTTTCTGATATAGTCAATTGTAAATCCGTATTTTTTTTCTAATTGTTCAAGAATTTTCTCATTGTAGAAGATTCTTTTTTTCGTAGGTTTGCTCATCGGTTTATTTGTCTTTTGTACAGGACAAAAATACAAACAAGTTTGACTTAAACAAATAATTTTGGAAAAAAACACAAATTTTTTTGAAAGATTGCATGTGATATGCGAAATAAATGGTCTTAAGAACCTACAAGAATTATCTAAAAAAATGGGTTATACATCAGCTGAGAAGCTGTATAGACTGGAAAGAGATCCAAATGCAAAACCTTCTTTCCAAATGTTATTGGATATTTCAAACACGTTTGTAAATCTTGATATGAACTGGCTTTTGTCAGGAAATGGCGACTATAAAAAAAAATCTGGACTTGAAATCGAGGCAACTGATCATGTTTATCGATTAAAAACAGATAAGAATGTCGAAAACCAAGCTATACCGTTGTATAATATTGAAGCTTCTGCAAGTATCGTTTCTTTATTCCGTGATAGTAGAGAAACAAAACCAGTTGATTTTATACAAATACCTAATTTGCCAAAATGTGACGGGGCTGTTTATATAACAGGTGATAGTATGTACCCGCTTTTAAAAAGTGGTGATATTGTTATGTATAAACAGATCCATAATATTGATGATGGTATCTATTGGGGTGAAATGTACCTTATTAGCATTACTGAGCATGGTGATGAGATGGTAATGGTAAAGTATATTAAGAAATCTGAAAAAGAAGGATATATAAAATTAGTTAGTCAAAACCAGCATCATCAAGACAGGGATGTTTCGCTTAAAAAAGTAAAAGCTTTAGCCTTAATTAAGGCAAGTATTAGAATTAATTCAATGAGCTAAATGTTTAATGTGTTGATTTTTAGAATTTTAATTAATTTTATATATAAATAAAGTCGTTTTTGGGGTATTGTTATCTATAATTTAGCGCATATTTTTAATATAAAAGTGCTATTTCGGGGTTATACATAGTTATTTTAAAAACTAATTTGAAGCAATCCAAGAAGCAACCCATAAAGCAACCCAATACTTAAATTATAGCGTTTTTTCACAAATATGTTTGTATTGGAAAAATTTAAAAACTAGCTTAGAAATAAACCATAATAAACCAATGAAATAGCGTTTAAATATGATTTAAACCCTTATTTAAGTCTATTTAAGCAGTAATAACTATAAAATAGACAGATAACTTTCCTTTAAAGTATTTATGCCTCATTTAAAGGGCATTTAATGAGTAGATATTTAACACTTATTGGAAGATTCGATTAAACATAAAAAAAGCGTTCATTTGTTGTGAACGCTTGATTTTTCGGGGTTTTTCGGGGTTTTTTTGGTTTACTTATATTGGAAGGATTGTTTTATGCCCTATACTGACCGTAATTTGAAACGCTAAAACAAACAGATAAAATGAGTAAAATATTTTTCATTAGCATAAGTATTTAACAAATTTAGTTTTTACCAAAATGACAGGAATCATTATAAATGATGATTTTATGTCTGGTTTATAGATCACCAGGGAAATCAAACGCATACTATAAACAGAAAATGGGCTGTCTAAATATACCAGACAGCCTCATTTACAGTAAACCAATGTTTTTTAATTTTTAATTAGTTTTGATACATGGGTGTTTTTATCACTTATAACTTTTACAAAATAAAGTCCCTTCGCTAAGTTTGATACATTGATTTTCTCAACAGCATTTTGAGATAAGAAAGATTGCTTTGCAACTACTTTACCTGCAGAATCTGAAATTATCACTTCAGAAATCAACTCGTTCAAAGCTGAAACAGTCAATTCATTGGCTACAGGATTTGGATACAGTTCAACATTACTTTGTATTTCTGCCTTCACATCATTTATAGTAGACGAGTCTATTTTTTCTTGTGATAATCCATTTAGTATAGCATCAATAATTGCTGCTTTTTGTTCTTCTGTAATGCCACCGGTATTTGCTGATTTAGCTGTGGTATTAAAAGTTAACTGATAGGTAAAATCACTGTCATAACAATCACATTCAGGTGTGTACATTCCAATTATGTATAATTTATTATCAGCAAAAGTATAACCCGGAAAAGTAGTGGTGAGATTCCACGCTGTTGGCGATGAAGTTCCTGCAAACGGAGGCAGATTACTTCCGGTATTATTTCCGTGAGCAAAAGTACTCCAGTCAATTACAATCGAAGGATACGAAGTTACCTCGGCTACGTACCAATGGTATTTTCTACAATCTCCTTTAATGCTATCATCGGTCGTTGCTATACTGTTAACCGATGCAATAATGGCATTATTGGTTCCGTTGTGCTGTACTGTAATGGCAAGCCCCGGATCACCTAAAGCACCTACATAAATGTCATCTATCGCCAGATCATTTCCATCACCGTTTCCTGTTTCATCAAGATAAATTCGAACCGTTTCGCTGGTTCCTGTTGCTGTAAAAACTACATCTGCATTTTGCCATGCACAGGCATTAGCTGTCGGCATATTTACTGTAAACACAGCTGAGCTTGTACTTCCCGCTTCTATTCTAACACTTGGAAGAATATCAAAAGTACATTGTTTCATGTTTTTGAAATTGGCACAAAAACGATAGGTTGCTCCTTGTCTTAAACCTGTTATCGTTTGTTCCCAAACCACAGAAGAACCGGATTGCTGTGTTTTTCCGTTTACAGTCAAATATTTACTATTTGAAGCATATGCTACAGGATCAACACAATACGAATGATCTGTTACTGTTGCTCCAAAAGCAGCTGCTGAATTCGTTACATTATATTGTCCCGGATAAGTAGATGCATCTAACACATAAGCACTAGAGAAACCGGTATTTCCAGCCTCAAAATTACCGTTTACAACTAAATTGTCAGAATCACAGCAATAGGAACCTAAATTATTGACACAAAAACAGATGTCATTATTAAAACCTGGCGTTTGTCCGTATTGTATCCCTAAAACAGGATTTACAGAATACTGGACAACTGTTTGTACATTTCCGTTTAAGTCAGTTAAATTAAAAGTCAGTTTTGCTACTACATCATAACAAGTCCCCGGCATTTGATTTGGAAAATCAGTTGCGGCTACATCAACGGTATAATTGGAGCCAGCAACTGTGGTAGCAGCCAGGGTATTCAGCAATGTTCCATTTTGGTAAATTTCAAAACTAATCTGCACATTGGTTGCCAGAGCAGGAACAGCAAATGTTCCTTGAAAAGTTTGTTTCGGCTCAATACAATCATGTCCTTTTAAATCTAAATCAATATCTCCATCTGTACTTTGGCAAGTTGTACACGTATCATCAATATAAGTATATCCATTATGAGCACTCTGAGAACAATCTGCGTTAATGAACATGACCACTACTTCCCTCCCGATATGGCTTGATAAATCCAAATACGTACAACGCCAGTCTCTGTAATATTTCACTCCTTCACTGGGAGAATTAGTTGCACTGATAAAAGGATTGGACGGAGCCGCAATATCTACCATTTTATCAACAGTTACTCCACTCATATCTACCGCTTCGGCAACAAAAAAGACTTCAGAACCATTAGCACTGCCGTTTGGATTGGAATGACTTTTATCCATGACCATAGCATACTGAAAATAGTATTTTGCATTTGCTGCTGTAACAACAAATCGTTTCGCAATACCTTCTGCCCCGTAACCTGGCTGGTCATTTCCTAAACGAATTGATTGAGTTCCGGAGGATCCCGGTGCTGTTTTAGACATGGAGAAAGAAGGACTCGAAGCCAATAAAAGGGCATCAGTTCCTGTTGTTTCGATCGAGGTAAAATTCTGTCCCGAAGCCAAACCGGTAAAAGGCAATGGCGAAATACCCGGATTTAATGTTAAACCATTTTCAATAGGAAGTGTTGAAATTCCGTGTTTGAGGCTCAGGCCAGTCCATCCGCTGTAGCCGTTTTCAAATCCCGAATTAACGCAAGGATCTTTGGACAGCTTTATGTTTTGCAACAGCGATTGGATTTGTGCAGAAGATTTAATCGAGGGTTCAGATTGATTTTTGATAAATTGATCAATATTTCTCGCCTTGACTTCTTTCGCCCAGCTTAAATCATACTCATAATGCAGTTTAGCATTTTTGACCGTTATTAATGTATCCTGATATTTCTGCGCAGAAACAGGAAAAGACATTAAAATCAATAATCCCGTAATTAGTTGTAGAACTGTTTTCATAATAAAATAATTGAAGGTTAGTAAATTATATAAATACACACCTCTATATCAGATTACATTTACAATTGTTACCCTAATACACAAAAAAAATGCCTCTCCAAAAACTGGAAAGGCATTTAAGTAAGTATTATTTTACTATTTGGTAAGCAGTAACTCTCTGTATTTTGTCAATGTCCACGTTTCATCATCCACCATCAACTCAAGTTTATCACAATGATTACGGATATCTTCAAAATAAGGCTTGACTTTATTACAGTAATCCTCGGCCATTTTTTGGGCATCCGTTAAATGGTTTGCAGCTTTTCTCTCGTTTGTCATGGCTTCCACTTTTGAATTGATCCCTTCAATATGACCTGAAATTTCCTTAATCAGAACAATTTGTTCTTTAGCAATAGTTTCGAATTCTTTACCGAAAATCTCTTTCAGCCCTTTTACATTTTCAATTAAGGTATTTTGGTAACGAATTGCGGTTGGAATAACATGGTTTCTGGCAATATCTCCCAATACTCTTCCTTCAATTTGTATTTTCTTAGTGTATTCTTCTAATTCAATTTCGTAACGTGCTTCTGCTTCTACATGGTTCAGAATTCCTAACTCAGAAAACAAATCCAGTGCCTGTTTAGAAACTTTGGCTTTTATAGCCTCCGGAGTTGTTTTAAAATTACTTAAACCTCTTTTGGCGGCCTCTTTTTCCCAGGTATCGCTGTATCCGTCGCCTTCAAAAAGGATTTTTTTGGATTGTTTGATATATTCCCTTAAAACATTAAAGATAGCATCATCTTTTTTCATGTCTTTAGAATCGATCAAAGTGTCTACTTCAGTTTTAAAATCTTTTAATTGTTTTGCCACAATTGCATTTAAGGTAGTCATCGCATTCGAACAGTTTGAATTGGAACCTACTGCCCTGAATTCGAATTTATTTCCTGTAAAAGCAAAAGGAGACGTTCTGTTTCTGTCGGTATTGTCCAAAAGAACATCCGGAATTTTACCAACTACATTCAGCTTTAAGTCTGTTTTTTCTTCAGGAGATAATTTACCGGTAGTTACGCTTTCTAATTCAGATAAAACCTTTGTTAATTGCTCTCCGATAAAAACCGAAATAATAGCCGGCGGTGCTTCATTTGCCCCTAACCTGTGATCATTACTGGCTGTTGCGATAGAAGCTCTTAATAAAGTTTCATAATCGTTAACCGCTTTTATAGTATTTATAAAGAAAGTCAAAAACTGTAAATTGCTCATTGGCGTTTTGCTCGGACTCAATAAATTTACCCCTGTATCAGTGGCAAGCGACCAGTTATTATGTTTCCCTGAACCGTTTACGCCTTTAAAAGGCTTTTCATGAAACAATACTTTAAAATCATGGCGTTCTGCTACCTTTTGCATGACATCCATCAATAAAGAGTTATGATCTACGGCAAGGTTTGTTTCCTCAAAAATTGGAGCCAGCTCAAACTGATTCGGTGCTACTTCATTATGACGTGTTTTTACCGGAATTCCTAATAACATACATTCCTGCTCTAAATCACGCATATAAGTAAGTGCACGAGTAGGAATAGATCCAAAATAGTGGTCGTCTAATTGCTGTCCTTTTGCAGATGTATGCCCTAATAAAGTTCTTCCTGTCATCATCAAATCAGGACGGGAATTTGCCAAAGCCTTATCAATCAAAAAATATTCCTGTTCCCAGCCTAAAGTTGCAGTTACCTTTTTAACATTTTTATCAAAATACCTGCAAACCTCAGTAGCCGCTTCATCAATTGCAGATAAAGCCCTTAACAATGGGATTTTATTATCTAATGCTTCACCGGTGTAAGCAATAAATACAGTAGGAATACATAAAGTTGTTCCATAAATAAAAGCTGGCGAAGTTGGGTCCCAGGCAGTATATCCTCTGGCTTCAAAAGTATTTCTAATTCCCCCGTTCGGAAAACTCGATGCATCCGGTTCCTGCTGTACTAATTGTGCACCGCCAAATTTTTCAACAGGATCACTTCCGTCATATGATATATCAAAAAAAGCATCATGTTTTTCTGCAGTAGTTCCGGTAAGTGGCTGAAACCAGTGGGTATAATGTGTCACCCCTTTTGCCAAAGCCCACTCTTTCATTCCCATCGCAATATAATCTGCCAGTTTTCTGTCAATTTTACTCCCATGCTGAATGGCGTCCCTCACTCCTTTTAATGCATCCGAAGTCAAATATTGCTTCATTGCTTTTTCATTAAAAACATTGGAACCAAAAATGGTAGATTTTCTGTCTATTTCTTCAAAATGTATGGGCTTTCTTGACGAAGCTTCTTTTAAGGCCTGAAAACGTAATGTTGACATGTATATAATTTTAAAATTCGTAATATTTTAATTAAAATAAGAGAAACAAATATAAAGAATTAAAAAGCCTTTTTTAAAGATAAAGTTAGATTTTTGAAAAGCAATTTTTCAATAAATGATGCGATTTACAGAGAATTGTGAAATGGTTTTTAAAAAATATAACAAAACATACGAATATTACTAAGGAAACAAACAATTTTTCTTAATTGCTACAGAAATAAATCTAAAAAACCCTAGTGTTTATTACGAATTTATTTTTTAAACATTAAAAAATTGCTATTTTTTAAATATACCCCACACAAAATTGCGCTTATGCAAAAAATTATAGCTATCTAAACAAAATGCACCCCCTAATTTTTACTCCTAAAAAAATAAATCTATATTTGACCCAGCGAAAAAAACAAAAAAAATTAATTTATATTATTATGGCTAAAATTAAGTTAGAGTACATTTGGTTAGATGGATATGAACCAACTCAAAATCTTAGAAGTAAAACTAAAGTTGAAGAGCACGAAAATTTCAAAGGAACATTAGAAGAACTTGGAAACTGGTCATTTGATGGTTCGTCAACAAAACAAGCTGAAGGAGGTTCTTCAGACTGTCTTTTAGTTCCTGTTGCTATTTACCCTGATCCAACTCGTATCAACGGATACCTTGTAATGTCAGAAGTTATGTATGCTGACGGAACACCACACCCTTCTAACGGAAGAGCTACAATTGATGATGATAATGATGATTTTTGGTTTGGTTTCGAACAAGAGTATTTCATCATGGATACTAAAACTTTATTGCCATTAGGTTTCCCTGTTGGAGGATATCCTGCACCACAAGGTATGTACTACTGTTCTGTAGGAGGAAAAAATACACACGGAAGAAAATTAGTTGAAGAGCATGCTGATTTATGTATCGCTGCCGGAATCAACTTTGAAGGTATTAATCAAGAGGTTGCTTGTGGACAATGGGAATTCCAATTGTTTGCTAAAGGAGCTAAAAAAGCAGGTGACGAAATCTGGATCGCAAGATACTTATTGGATCGTTTGACTGAAAAATATGGTTACTATATCGAATATCACCCAAAACCATTAGGAGATACAGACTGGAATGGTTCAGGAATGCACGCTAACTTCTCTAACAATGTATTAAGAACATGTGGAGACCAGGCAACTTACGAAAGAATTTGTGAGGCTTTCCGTCCTGTTACTGCTGAGCACATCGCGGTTTACGGAGCTTACAACGATCAACGTTTAACTGGTAAACATGAAACTGCATCTATCCACGATTTCTCTTATGGAATTTCAGACAGAGGAGCTTCTATTAGAATCCCGTTAATTACTGTTCAAAAAGGATGGAAAGGTTGGTTGGAAGACAGAAGACCAGCTTCAAACGGAGATCCATACAAAATTGCTGCAAGAATTATCAAAACTGTGAAATCAGTACTATAATTTATAGTTCAATTTATACTAAAAAGTGCCATCGTAACCGATGGCACTTTTTTTTGTTTTACACAATCTTGACATTTTGATGAAAGGAGAAAAATGTGAAGATAACTTTTGTTGTAAACCCTTTGTCAAAACTTAAAACATGAGAAAGGCTGGAAGGTATAATTAAACCTGAGAGGTTTTAAAACCTTTCGGGTTCATAAGTCTACACATTAACTAAAAATTGAAAGTAATTTTTCAATAATTAAATTTTTATCTTAGAAATCAACAGCTATCTTTGTAAATCATTTAAAAATATCTTAATAATGGTTTGGATTTTCTTTTTATTAGCCGTTGTCCTTATTCTTGCCTTAGACTTGGGGGTTTTCAATAAAAACCCGCATATTATCAGTACCAAAGAAGCCAGTAAATGGACACTGGTTTGGGTAACGCTGTCATTTCTTTTTTCAGGGGTTATTTATTGGCTCTATACTACAGATTATATTGCAAATCCGGACAACCTTAAACCAGCAGTTGCCTCAATGAAGTTTATTACAGGTTATTTAATAGAACTTTCTTTAAGTGTCGACAATATCTTTGTAATTGCAATCATTTTTGCTTCTTTCAAAATACCACAAAAATACCAGCATCGTGTTTTGTTCTGGGGAATTCTGGGTGCAGTAGTCTTCCGTGGATTGATGATTTTCTTCGGGGTTATGCTAATTAATAAATTTGCCTGGACTACTTATGTGTTTGGAGCTTTTTTATTGTTTACCGCCATAAAAATGCTGTTTTCAGGTGAAGATGAAGATTTTCAGCCAAAAGATTCTTTTGTATACAAAACATTAGGAAAAATTATTCCGATTACTTCTGAAATGGAGGGAGAGAAATTTTTCATTGCAACCAAAACTGCCAAAAAAGCGGCCACTCCTCTATTCGTTGCCTTAATTGTAATTGAGGTTATGGATGTTTTATTTGCTGTTGACAGCGTTCCGGCAATTTTGGCTATTACATCAGATCCTTTTTTAGTATTTAGTTCTAATATATTCGCCATTTTAGGATTACGTTCTATGTATTTCTTTTTAGCAAATATGCTGGCAAAATTCAGTTATCTGGAATATAGCCTGATTGCTATTTTAAGTTTCGTAGGATTAAAAATGCTGCTGCACGATTATATTCACGTTCCCGAATGGGCTTCTTTAGGATTTATTGCGCTTTCGCTTTTGGTAGGGATTTTGGTTTCGTTGAAATTTGGAGAAGAGAAAGTACTAACTGACTCAAATGAAGAATAAAAATAAAAAAAAACTTATAACTATTTTAATAAAAAGTAAGATTATACATTATTAATATTATTTTTGTCTCATTATAAATTATTAAATTTTATCATGAGAAAAAATTACGTTCATCTCGTTTTATTGCTCTTATTAAACATTTCAATGTTTGGGCAAAAAGTTACACTTACTCCTACACTCGTCAATGGAGTTGCTTATAGTAGTGGCTCAATTAATTTAGAATCGGTATCGACCTCTTCTGTCTCATTATCTGTAAAAATAGAAATCCCATCAAACGCCAGTGTGGGAGATCAGGGTACAATAAAAATTTACTTTTCAAAAGGTAGTGCGTTAGGATCAAATGTTGTCAATGGTGGTGATGGTGGAACAATATACATTGGTGGTGGAAATGTTGCTACCAGAAGCTTTAGTATAAAATTGTTTTCTGGCGATTTTAATGTTTCAGGAGGATACATTTATGCAGAATATACGGCTTTTTCGGGAGCAGCTTATAAAAGCTCAAATATATCAATCAAGAAAAATGATACTTCAACTACTCCTACAACTCCAACAACTCCGAATTCTTCCGACGGTTACCTACAACGTATACCATATGGAGGTTTCCCTATATTACCTGAATTTAATACCAATTTTAGTAATGCTGAGAATATCGACTCACAAGTGTGGATAGATGAAAATGACATTCAATACGGAAATCAAGCAAATAACCAAATATATAAATATACTACACTAAGAGAAAAAACAACTTTTAATGACGGAAGAAGCCCTGTATATAGTAGAGAAATAAAAGCTTCCCCTGCAAATTTTTACGGAGCTTCAACTATAGTCAACAATACAATTGAAAGTAATCAATACCTAACAAATGATGAAGTTCCTAAAACTATAATTGGCAATCAAGCAACTAAAACCGATGTTATAGAAGCGTCAGGAGGAGGAGGAAGAACAAGATACCAAAACGTTACTACTAATTTAACAAATTATCAATGGCAATCTAGAATTAAATCTCCTCTTAAATGGCCTTGGTTCAATTCTTATTATTTTGCTGAATACAGTTGGGTAGATATAATTGGAGCTACAGAACAAAATTACACTCCGCTTAAAAGTGAACAAGGAATGGAGTATAGAAGATTAATTCTTGAAGAAAAATTTGCTCCACAAACAAATTATAGAAAGTCAGCAGCAAGCAATGTTGTAAATGTAGTATCTCTGAGTAGCAACAGCACAAAAGATATAATTTGTTGTGATCAAACTGTAGCTGTAGATAAATTAGCAAATCGAATAGTAGGAGATTATCAAGAATTTATTCAATGGCAAATTTCAAAAGACAATGTAAATTGGGAGAATATCTTTGGAGCTAATGATAAAAATTATAGACCTGTAAGAATAGAACTTGGTAATGGCAGAAGAACTTATCTAAACGAAATAGATGAGAATAAAGAACTTTTCTATAGGAGAATGATTTTTGATTATTATGGTAATAAATATTACACAAGTAATGTTATTAAAATTATTTTTGAATCGCGATCAAGCACCACAAATAACTCTATAAAAATATATCCTAATCCCACAACATCAATTTTAAATATTGAAAATACCAGAACCACTGTAACACTATCAAATATAACCATAATGGATCAAACAGGCAATACGTTTGCACCTAACAGTTATTCAATTATCAATTCAAACTTAACTCAAATAAATGTTTCGAATTTACCATCAGGAATTTATTTTCTTAATATGCAAGTAAAAGCCGAAGGGTCGACAAGAGGCTATTCACATCAAACTACATTTATAAAAGAATAATTTTTTTGTAAAACATAAAAAAAGGAAATCTTACGATTTCCTTTTTTTATTTAGTTTATTTTCTTAACGTTACTATCATCAATATTATATTTATTGATAACTTCATAGTAATTTGAATAGTTAGGTCTATTAGTTGATTTATTAGTATTAATTCCGTCATCACCCGGTACAATTACTATACGGAAAATCTGATCAATAGCAAAATTATTAGGAATAGGATTTGCATTCAACCCAAAACCTTGTGTATAAATCCTAAAATTGTCTTGAGTAAAATCAAATTTATAAGCAAAATAAAGAGATCCATTATCGTAATAATGAGAGTCAGGTAACGGAATCCATATATCACGTCCGGTTTGAGGATCAGCACCATCATACCTGTAGACTAAAACAACATCTCCAGTATATATTCGTGAAGCAAAATCCACATATATCTCAGAATCTGCGGTTTTATTAAAATCCATATTATCAACTTCGAATACATAAGAAATTGTATCATTATCAACATCATTGTCATCATCTGAACAACTAGAAAATGCCATTAATCCAACAATGGCAAATAGGGAAAGTATCTTTTTCATAATTTTTATATTTAAAGTTTATATATTAAAGGTAAACCAAAAATCAAACCAAAAAAAATTTTTAGTAAACTCTAAATTAAAAAAATCCTCATTTTTTTGCAACCTGTTGATTTTTAAGCAATATTTTATTAAAAAATAAGGCATGATAAGGCAATGAATTTTCCCAATACTCCCAGGTATGTGCTCCGGGGCGTTCAGTATAATCGTGTTCTACCTTATTATAAACCAATCTTCGGTGTAATTCGCGATTGGGTTCTATTAAAAAATCATCAACCCCGCAATCAATAATCAATGGCAGTTTATTGGCTTTTATTTTATCAATCATATATAAAACAGCATGCTGCTCATACATTTTTATATCATTGCTTTTATCTCCAAAAACAGGTTCTATCAATTTAACTACCTGAGCAGCCGAATCCCTGTTTAACATCACACTCATATCAACTGCCCCGCTCATGCTTCCGGCAGCACAGAATAAATCAGGATGTTTAGCCGACAAATACAATGCCCCATGTCCGCCCATCGAAAGTCCGGTAATGACACGGCCACTTTTATTAGAGATTGTCCTGTATGTTTTATCGACTTTCTGAATGACTTCCTGCGTAATAAAGGTTTCAAACTGACTTCCAGTATTTACCGGACTGTCTAAATAGAAACTAAAAGTTTCCCCTTCCGGCATTACAATAATAAAATTATACTGGTCTGCTAAGTTTTTTACCAATTCTTTATTAGGTGTGTTTTTCAGCCAATCCCCAAAATGTCCGTAAGCACCATGCAATAAATACATGACCGGAAATGTCGATTTGCTTTTGGCATATGAATTTGGCAGCACAACTGCCGCTTTATAAGTTTTATTCATTGCTGTGCTGACAACTTCTAACGTATCTACTTTGGCTGCATAAGAGATTCCGCACGACATGATACAAACCAGTAGTAAAATTTTAAAACACTTCATAATTTTAGATTTTTTTAGAATCATAAATATACTTTTTATGTTTAAATCATAACCCATTTATGTTCAAAAAAGCATAAAAAAACCATCAACGAATTGATGGTTAATTTATATAACTAAAGTTTATTTTATAAAACTACATAATCAAAGCCTTATGCTCCTGCCTGTATTCAGAAGCGCTTTTGCCTGTATATTGTTTAAACGACTTACTGAAATGGCTAAAGTTATTAAAACCACTTTCATAACAAACCTCATTTATACTAATAGGTTTCTCTGCCAAAAGTTTGGAAGCATGAACCAAACGGTATTCATTTACGAATTCAGTAAACGTTTTATTGGATATTTTTTTAAAATAACGGCAAAAAGACGGAGTTGTCATGCTTACCAGTTTAGAGATTTCGTCTATTGATATAGGTTCCTGAAAATGATCTTTTACATAACTAAACACAACATTCATTCTGTCATTATCCTGAACCTGCATTTCGAGTAAAAATCCATCAGCATTTAAAACAGTGTATTCCTCAGAAGCTTCCAGGTCATTTAAAATACTCAAAAGTGTTAATAAACGCTCAAACGGAGACTTGTTCTCCATTAACTCCATTTTGGTTCCGATTCTTTTTTTTGTTTCTCCGCCAAATGCAATTCCTGCTTTTGCCTGGTTAAGAAGGTTTTTAATTTTTTTCATTTCCGGAACATCAAAAAACTCACTTCCCAAAAAATCAGGCTTAATATGAATCACTGTTTCATCTTTATTGCCTGTCTTTTCATTTGTAAATCCGCAATGTGGCAAATTAGAACCTATTAAAATCAATGAACCGTTGGTATAATACGAAATATGACTTCCTATCTGCCTCTTTCCGGCACCGCCATTTACAAAAACAATTTCAATTTCAGGATGGTAATGCAATAAATGCGATTTACTATTGGTTTTGTGGGCATGCTTGGTGTAGGTAAATGAGCTACCATAAGAGTTTGATATTACTTCAAGAGCTGGGGCAATTGTTTTCATTTCAAAAGATTAAAAAATAATAGCAAAATTAACAAAAATGCCTAAAATAATTCAAATTTTAACATACAACGCTTTCGTAAATGAGAATACAGCATATGAATCTGCAAATAGAGGTGCGCAAAACCCCATATTCCTGAAGTAATTTAGCATCAGAGAATTAGAACTATTAATTTAAAAACTATTGACATGAAAAAGATTTTAAAATTAAGTTTAGTATGCGCAGTACTTTTTACAGGAACAAGTATTTACGCAATTGATGGCAATGAAGACTTTAATATTCATGTATTAAAAGCGAATGGAAAGCTAATCACTTTTGCTTTGAATAAAGTAACAAAAGCAAAATTAGCAATCTATGATCAGGACGGTACTCTAATTTATTCTGAATACGCTTCAGGTAAAGATGGAATTTTGAGAAGTTTTAGTTTAGAAGAATTTCCGGAAGGAACTTATTTTTTGGAAGCTGAAGACAATATTAAAAAGGTAAAACATGAAATAACTATTACTGATGACAAGACAGTTTTATCAACAAAAGCAGTTTCATCAGTTTACAAAGCAGGAGCTTCTGCAAAAAATACTAACGTAGCAGTACGTTAATGAAAAATACAATTAAAAATTGTATAAAAATGGTTAGATAGTAATAAAAGAAATTTAAACTTAATTGTTAAGAACAGTTCCGGGTGGTTCCGCAACTGTTTTTTTTATGCTTTATTTATTTTAATTCTCTACTAAACAGATTAAAAAGCAG
Source organism: uncultured Flavobacterium sp. (assembly GCF_946478785.1). The sequence continues at coordinate 320,316 of NZ_CAMLDD010000001.1, read as the reverse complement.
TCCATTTCCCTCATCTGTGATACAATAAAATTATGTGTTAAATAATAATCAAATTAACATTAACGGTAATAATAATTCAAATTTTAACCTATAACGGTTTCGTAAATGAGAATATAGCATATATATAAGCAAATATAGTTGTGTAGTTTCTAGAGACACTGAAGTAATTTAGCACTATAAAATCAGAACAATAATTAATAAAAAATAAAGCCATGAAAAAGATGTTAAAATTAAGTTTAGTAGTAGCAGTACTTTTTGCAGGAATCAATACATATGCAATTGATGGAAATGGAGATTACATCCTTCACGTAATTAAAGAAAATGGCAACGAAGTTATTTTTGGATTAAACAATGTAACAAAAGCAAAATTAGTAATCTACGATCAGGAAGGTACAGTAATTTATTCTGAAAATGCTTCAGGTAAAGATGGAATCCTAAAAAGATTCAGATTCGAAAATTTTCAGGCAGGAAGTTATATCTTAGAAATAGAAGATAATGTAAAAACAACAAAACACGAAATTACTGTTACTGATACCAATACAGTTTTATCACCAAAAGCAATTTCATCAGTTTACAAAACAGGTTTCTCTGCTAAAAATACAAGCGTAGTAGTACGCTAAAAAGTTTATGCTTTTCATAAGTATAAAAATGAGGTTAGATAGTTAGTAAAGTTTAAAACTTAACGGTTTTTAAAACAGCTCTTGGTGGTTCTTGAGCTGTTTTTTTTTGTCCGTGTTTTTAGAGAAAATGTATCAGGGATAATTATATTTATCTACCTGTGATTCAGTTCATAACTTTGTTAATTTATCATCAATTTACCATTAAGATATGGATAATTCAAATTTTAACCTATAACGGTTTCGAAAATGACAATATAGCATATATATTAGAAAACAGAGTTGTGTACTTTAGTAGTCTGTTGAATTAATTTAGCAGTATAAAATCAGAACAATAATTAAAAAAATAAAGTCATGAAAAATATGTTAAAATTAAGTTTAGTAGCAGCTGTGCTTTTTACAGGAATCAGTACATATGCCATTGATGGAAATGAAGATTCTGCTCTTCATGTAATTAAAGGAAATGGTGACAAAGTTACTTTTGCGTTAAACAATGCAAAAAAAGTAAACTTATCGATCTATGATAAAGAAGGAATTTTAATTTATTCTGAGAACGCTTCAGGAAAAAATGGAATTCTGAGAACTTTCAGTTTTGAAGAGTTTCCAACAGGAACTTATTTCTTAGAAGTAGAAGACAAAGTAAAAACAACAAGACATGAAATAACCATTAAAGATGGTGTTGCAATTTTATCACCAAAAGCAGTTTCATTAGTTTACAAAACAGGTTTTTCTGCAAAAAATTCAAACATAGCAGTACGATAAAAAATTGTGCTCCTTTTTGATAGACATAGTCCTTAAAAGCACTAAGTCTAAAATTTAACAGCTCCTGATAATTCCTGAGCTGTTTTTTTATGCTTTATTTTCAGTGAAAGTAGTAGTCCGTTCGTGCAATTAGTTTTGATAATAACTTTCCGTCAGTCTCAGTGGCCCCGATTTTCATCGGGATTGTTTTACAACAGAAATACTTTTATTAATTAATTTTTTTATGAGAAAACTTATAAGGTTTTGATAAAATAACTATAAATCTGTTATTTACAACTCACGCCAAACTTTAAAAAATAATAATCAAATTAACAAAAACGCTTATTAAAATTTAAATTTTAACCTATAACGGTTTCGTAAATGAGAATATAGCACATATATCAGAAAATATAGTTGTGTGCCTTAACCCTTTATTGAAGTAATTTAGCAGTATAGAATTAGAACAATAATTTAAAAAAATAAAGCCATGAAAAAGATGTTAAAATTAAGCTTAGTATGTGCAGTACTTTTTTCAGGAATGAGTACTTATGCAATTGACGGGAATACAGATTATGTGCTTCATGTAATTAAAGGAAACGGTAAAGAAGTAACTTTTGGTTTAAATAATATAACAAAAGCAAATTTATCAATCTATGATAAAGAAGGTAATCTAATTTATTCTGAAAGTGCTTCAGGACAACATGGAATCTTAAAAACTTTCAGCTTTGAAGAATTTCCTGCAGGAACATATTTCTTAGAAGTAGAAGGCAAAGTAAAAACATCAAAACATGAAATTACTATTACTGATAATACTACTGTATTATCAAATAAAGCAATTTCTTCAGTTTACAAAGCTGGATTTTCTGCTGAAAATACAAGTGTAGCAGTACGCTAAAAAAGTTTATGCTTTTCATAAGTATAAAAATGAGGTTAGATAGTTAGTAAAGTTTAAAACCTATCGGTTTTTAAAACAGCTCTTGGTGGTTCTTGAGCTGTTTTTTTTATTTATTATTGATAAAAATAATGACAATACATATAGAATATTTTAACAAACTTATACTTATAAACAAAACTTGAAAATTGTTAAAATATTAAAATAATTTAAAAAAATAAATCTTAATTACTAATAAACACGTATGTATAGTAATAAAACCCAGAAATACTTTTAAATCAACAACTTATTATTAAAAAATAAAACCATAAAAATTTTGAAATAAACTAACTATTTGTAGATTTGCCTATACCACGAAATAGAAAATTAAATTAAAAAAAGAAAGAAATGAAAAAAAATTTTAAATTGAGCTTTGTTGTAGCTGTATTTTTAACAACAATTAGTACTTATGCAAGTAACGGAAAAGGAGATTATATTTTGTATATAAAAACCGGAAATGGAAAAGTAGTCAGTTTTGCATTAAATACCGTTGAAAAATCAAATTTTTCAATTTTTGATGAAACTCATAATCTGCTTTACACTGGAGAATCTGCTGCAAATGAAGTAGAAGTTTCAAAAACCTTAAGTTTAGAAGCGTATCCTGCCGGAACTTATTACTTAGAAGTACAAGAAAGCAGCAAAGTTGTAAAACACAAAATTATAGTTTCAGGCAAAAAATCTAAAACAACTGAATTAAACCAGTCAGTAAACGAAAGCCCTGCATTTCGCCGTTAATTGATATTTTTTCACCAATAAAAAGCAGCTTTAATCGAGCTGCTTTTTACTTATCCAAGGCTATAAGTTACTTAGCAAATCTTCCTTTCGCAATTCACAACCACATTTTACCAATTTCCTAAAAACAGAAGAATCTGATGTAATCGGAATCATCTCAGAATTACTTCCTGAAATTTCATTAATTGGCAAATGCAAAACTGCATAACAATAATCCAGTACCTCTATACTTGTAAAACTTTGCCTGAATTCAGGACGCAATTCAGTGCTGTTAATAAAACAAACATTTCCTTCTGCAGTTTTTTCACTTAAAAATTGTAAACCCAGACAATCTGCCACTTGATTGATAATTTCGGGATTTAATAGAGTTCCTTCTTTACCTTCTTTTTTATCTATGAATTCTAAATCAGAAAGATTAAAATAGCATTTATTGGCATCTGCTAAGATTTCAATGACAGTATTTTTCAAATCTATATAACCTGAATGCTTACCTATGTTTCCTGAGATGGTTAAGGCTTTTATTTTGTCAAGATATTGTTGGATTGTTATCATAAAAATTCTACATATTCCTTCTATACTGCCCGCCAACTTCAAACAAAGCCGATGTAATCTGACCCAGCGAACAAACCTTTGTAGCTTCCATCAAATGGTCAAATAAGTTTTCATTTTTAATAGCTGCTTCCTGTAGCTTGTTTAAATGTTCGTTTACTTTTGCTTCATGAAATTGATGCAGGTTATCCAGCATCGTAATTTGATATTGTTTTTCTTCCTCGGTGGCGCGAATTACTTCTGCCGGAATTACCGTTGGAGAACCTTTTGAACTCAGGAAAGTGTTTACACCCACAATTGGGAAATCTCCGTTGTGTTTCAGGGTTTCGTAATACAAACTTTCTTCCTGAATTTTAGATCGTTGGTACATCGTTTCCATGGCACCCAAAACACCGCCTCTTTCTGTAATTCGGTCAAACTCCTGTAAAACAGCAGCTTCAACTAAATCAGTTAATTCTTCGATGATAAACGACCCCTGAATTGGATTTTCGTTTTTCGCCAGACCTAATTCTTTATTGATAATCAACTGAATCGCCATGGCACGACGTACTGATTCTTCTGTTGGTGTTGTAATCGCTTCGTCATACGCATTGGTGTGCAATGAATTACAGTTGTCATAAATTGCATACAAGGCCTGCAAAGTCGTTCTGATGTCGTTAAAATCAATTTCCTGAGCGTGCAACGAACGTCCGGAAGTCTGAATATGGTATTTCAGCATTTGTGCTCTTTCGTTCGCTCCGTATTTGTTTTTCATGGCTTTCGCCCAAATTTTACGTGCCACACGACCAATAACTGAATATTCAGGATCTACTCCATTGGAGAAGAAGAATGATAAATTGGGTCCAAAATCGTTGATGCTCATGCCACGGCTCAGGTAATATTCCACGTAAGTGAAACCATTTGAAAGCGTAAAAGCCAACTGTGTAATTGGGTTCGCTCCCGCCTCTGCAATATGATATCCTGAAATCGAAACTGAATAAAAATTACGAACGTTTTTGGTAATAAAATATTCCTGAACGTCGCCCATTAATCTCAAGGCAAATTCGGTCGAGAAAATACAGGTATTCTGTGCCTGATCTTCTTTTAAAATATCCGCCTGAACCGTTCCACGAACCTGCGATAATGTTCTGGCTTTTATTTCGTTGTAAACTTCCAAAGGCAAAACCTGATCACCGGTAACGCCCAAAAGCATTAATCCTAAACCATTGTTTCCTTCCGGTAAATCGCCTTGGTATTTTGGACGTTCTAATCTGTTTTCTTTATATATAGTGTTGATTTTTTCGTCAACTTCTTTTTCTAAATCATTCTCCTTAATATAATACTCACATTGCTGATCGATTGCAGCATTCATAAAAAAGCCCAACAACATTGGTGCTGGTCCGTTGATGGTCATACTTACCGATGTTAGGGCATGAACCAAATCAAAACCTGAGTATAATTTCTTGGCATCATCTAAACAACAGATCGAAACTCCTGCATTTCCAATTTTTCCATAAATATCCGGACGTAAATCTGGGTCATTTCCGTATAAAGTCACACTATCAAAAGCGGTCGAAAGTCGTTTTGCCGGCAATCCTGCACTCACATAATGGAAACGTTTATTAGTTCTCTCTGGTCCGCCCTCTCCGGCAAACATTCTTGAAGGATCTTCGCCTTCACGTTTAAACGGATACAATCCTGAAGCAAAAGGAAATTCACCCGGCACATTTTCCTGTAAGCTCCAACGTAAAATATCGCCCCAGGCTTCGTATTTTGGCAAAGCAATTTTTGGAATCTGAATATGCGATAAACTCTCGGTATGTGTCGCGATTTTAATTTCTTTATCACGAACTTTAAACGTGTAAACCGGATTTTTATATTTATTTACTTTCTCTTCCCAGTTTAAAATTATTTCCCAGTTGTACGGATCTAAATCCATTTTTACCTTATCAAACTGATTCAGTAAAAGGTTCAAGAAGATTCTGTTTTCATCATGTTCCTGAATTCCGCCGGGCAAAACAGTAGAATCTTCAATTCCGGCTTTTGTAATTTGCGGAACTTTCCCTGAAACGGATTCGATTGTTTTGAAGATTCCGTAAAGTTTCTGTGCTACTTTTTGCTGTGAAAGTGCGATTTCATCATAACTTCTGTTGCTTTCTGCAATTTCAGATAAATAACGGGTTCTGTGTGGCGGAATCACAAAGATCTTCTCGCTCATTTCACGCGTGATCTCAAAAGTCGATTTCAATTCAGAATTCGTTTTTTCGACAATTTTATCCATAATCGCTTTGTAAAGCGTGTTCATTCCGGGATCATTAAACTGCGAAGCTATGGTTCCGAAAACCGGCATATCGTCCGGATTTTTATCCCATAAATTATGATTGCGCTGGTATTGTTTTTTTACATCGCGAATCGCGTCAAGAGCACCTCTTTTATCAAATTTGTTTAAGGCTACCAAATCAGCAAAATCAAGCATGTCGATTTTTTCTAATTGTGTTGCCGCTCCAAATTCCGGTGTCATTACATATAGAGATACATCAGAATGGTCCATAATCTCGGTATCTGATTGTCCGATTCCTGAAGTTTCCAAAATAATCAAATCGTATTTTGCAGCTTTTAGAACCTGAATCGCTTCGGCTACATATTTGGATAATGCCAAATTTGACTGACGTGTAGCCAGAGAACGCATATAAACACGCGGATTATTTATGGCATTCATTCGGATTCTGTCACCTAAAAGTGCTCCTCCGGTTTTTCTTTTCGAAGGATCGACAGAAACCAATCCGATGGTTTTTTCAGGAAAATCAATTAAAAAACGACGAACCAATTCATCTACCAAAGATGATTTTCCGGCTCCGCCCGTTCCTGTAATTCCCAAAACAGGAATTTTAGAATTGATGTTATTTTGATGAATCTGGTCAAAAATCGGTTTTGCAATTTCAGGGAAGTTCTCTGCCGCCGAAATCAAACGGGCAATTGCAGTTGGTGTTTTGTTTTTAATATGATCGATTTCTCCGTTTAATTTATCTCCAATAGGAAAGTCAGAACGTTCAACCAAATCATTTATCATTCCTTGTAATCCTAAAGAACGGCCATCATCCGGAGAATAAATTCTGGTAATTCCATATTCATGCAATTCTGAAATCTCACCTGGAAGAATCACTCCTCCGCCTCCGCCAAAAATCTTAATGTGCCCTGCTCCTTTTTCATGAAGCAAGTCATACATATATTTAAAGTATTCGTTGTGTCCGCCTTGGTAGGATGTCATAGCAATAGCATTGGCATCTTCCTGAATAGCGGTATTTACCACTTCTTCTACACTTCGGTCATGCCCTAAATGAATCACTTCGACTCCGGTTGACTGAATAATGCGTCGCATAATATTGATAGCAGCATCATGACCGTCAAAAAGAGAGGCTGCGGTGACAATTCTTACTTTATTTTTAGGAATATATGGTTTTTGTAGTTCCATTTTATGAATATGATAATTTTATAGGCGCAATTTACAAAATATTTTAAAATTTCATTCACGAAGATGGTTTTTATGTTTAGCACAAAAAAATATTTGGCAGACATACCGATTTCTATCATCCAGATAATTTGGTGGATAACAACTTATTTAAAATAATTTCGATAAACAAAAAGAAGTTTGGACTGATATAAAAAAATTACCCCAGTTTAAGTTTTATTTTTTTCGAATTCTAAATTAAAAACTCTTTTTGATCTTTGATAAAAACTCATGGGTTACTCCTAGATAAGAAGATAAATTTTTGTTGTTTATTTTTTGAGTTTTTTGAGGATATTTTTTAACAAATTCAATATATCGCTGCTTTGATGTTTTGTTCAAAACGTCTAAAAGCCTTTCCTGTATGGCAATATTAGCTCTTTCAACCATTAAGATATGAAACTGAATAAGCTTTGGTACTTGTTTAAATAACAATGTTTTATTTGATTTATTAATCACTAATATTTCACTGTCCTCTATTGCTTTTATATTATATTTTGTAAGTTTTTGATAATAAAAGCTTTCCAGATCACACATCCATTCATTCTCAAAGGAAAAGAAAATTACGCTTTCGGTTCCGTCCTCGTTTAAGATATAAGTTTTAAAAGCGCCACTCAAAATAAACCCTTCGTAAGAATTATTAGAATTCTGGATTTGCAAAAACTCATTCTTTTTTAATTTAATGAACTCCGTTTTATCAAGTATAAAACCCCACTCTTCATCTGTAAGGGCAATTTTTCTTTCTATATTCTTTCGTAGTGCTTCGTACATGTTTAATTGTTTAAAAATTTAAAAATCATAACATTTAGGCGACAATTTAAATAATGTAATCGATTACGCAAAAATATAAAAATTATATTATACTTAAATTAATTAAGTAAAAAAAATTAAATATTCAAATTAATTACAAAAATATTGAACAAGTTCAATATTTACGTAGGAATTAATAAACATCTTTGTATTGCTATAAAATTTAGTATAACCAAATAAAAACTATCATGAAATTTAAAACCAAATTTGCCATTTTATTATTTACAATTGTTTTTGGATTTGCCAGCTGCAACACAGAAGAGGTGACTGAGCAAAATACGGAGAGCGCAGCTTTAAGTACAAACCAGCAAATTTCTACTTCGAAAGTAGGCGTTTGTTCTGAAGTTCCGGGATGGGCATCACAAAATGGAGGAACAACTGGAGGAGGTACATCAGCAGAAACTGCAGTTACCACTTATGCACAATTAAAGTCGGCTATTGAAAATACTGCTGTAAAAGTGATTAAAGTTTCCGGTACGATTACCATTACTGCGAGATTATCATTACAAGATCAGACAGGTAAAACTATTTACGGAACCAGTGGTGCAAAACTAGTTTCTACCAACCAGACTAAAGATGGTTCTGGTATAATCAACATCAAAAGATGTAAAAACCTGATTATTAGAAATCTTATTTTCGAAGGACCTGGTGCATACGACACTGATGGCTGGGATAACGCCATTATTGATGATTGCCAAAATGTATGGGTTGACCACTGCGAATTCAGGGATGGTGTTGATGGTAATTTTGACATTAAAAACAAGTCGGATTATATAACCGTTTCGTATACAAAATTCACCTATCTGAAAGCTCCAAGAGCTGGAGGTTCAGGAGGTTCCGATGATCACAGATATTCCAATTTAATTGGGTCAAGTGATGGTGCTACCGCAGATCGTGGAAAATTAAGAATAACTTTTGCACGTTGCTGGTGGGCTTCTGGCTGCAAAGAAAGAATGCCAAGAGTTCGATTTGGAAAAGTACATATCATAAACTGTTATTTCAACAGTACTGTTAGTAATAAATGTATTGCTGCCGGTTTTGAAGCCAATATTAAAGTAGAAAATAATGTTTTTGAGAATGTAAAAAACCCTATTGATTTAATGACCGGACTTACTGCCGTAACCGTTACATCAGGAAATGTTTTTACCAATATAAGTGGGAACAAAGCAGGAAAAAACACTGCATTTACACCTCCATACACCATTGTAACCCTTGCGGGATCTGCTGTTAAAGCAGATGTTTCTGCGGGAGCCGGTGCAACCTTTTCCGGAAATATTTGTGGTTCATTTTAATAAAAAAATATTGTTTGTAAAAAGCTATCCATCTTGGGTAGCTTTTTTTGTTACTCATCTATAAATTAAGATTTGAATGGTTTAGTTTACATTTTGTTTTTGGTACTGAAAAAACTAATACTTCTGGAATAGCCCTGATGGGAACGATATCCCGCGCTTTTTCTGCGCGGAATTTAGTGGACAGCAGGACAAAAGTTAATTATGAAACAAAATCTTCTGCTCCTGAAATAAAATTGTGGCTTTGTTTTTGAATAAGTAGTATTTTTGAAACTTATAAAACCCCATTTTAAATGAAAAAGATTTTACTTTTAGCAGTCGCATTTTCTCTTAACTCATGTGCCCAAGTACAACAAACGTTAAACCAGTTACCACAATTATCTTCACAAATTCCAGGAATTGGTGGTGTTGATATTGCTTCGGGCTTAAAAGAAGCTTTGAACAAAGGAATTACACAACAAGTAAGTAAATTGACAGCAGTTGATGGCTTCTATAAAAATGAAGCCGTAAAGATCCTGATGCCTGCTGAACTCCAAAAGGTGGATGCCACTTTGAGAAAAATAGGTCTTAGCTCCCTTGCTGATGAAGGAATAAAAGTACTGAACCGTGCGGCCGAAGATGCGGTAAAAGAGGCAACTCCTATATTTGTTTCGGCTGTTAAAAACATGTCTTTTACCGATGCTAAAAATATTTTGTTAGGGAACGACAGCGCTGCAACAAGCTACTTACAAGGAAGTACAACAACTGCTTTGTACGGAAAATTTAACCCTGTAATTAAAAGTTCGTTTGAAAAAGTAGGTGCCGATGTTGTCTGGACAAAAATAATTACGAAATACAATACAATTCCGCTAGTAAAAAAAGTAAATCCTGATTTGACAGATTACACAACAAATCAGGCTTTAGCAGGCGTTTTTAAAATGATTGCCGTAGAAGAAAAAGAGATCCGCAACAATATTAGTGAAAGAACGACTCCGCTATTAAAAAGTGTTTTTGCCATGCAGGATAACAAATAAGCATTTAACCGATTAAACCATAAAATTATAATGCAAAAAATAACTATTCTGATTCACTGCAAGGATCAAAAAGGAATTATTGCTGCAGTAACAGCTTTTATTGCAAAAGTAGAAGGGAATATAACCTATATCGATCAGCATGTGGATACAGAACAAAATGTATTTTTTATGCGATTAGAATGTGATTTAACGAATCATAACATTAGTATCGAAGCTATTAAAGACGATTTTAGCCAAACTATTGCAACTGATTTTGATATGTCCTGGGACTTGTATAATCAGGAGCAAAAACCTAAAATGGCGTTGTTTGTATCTAAATACGACCATTGTCTGTTTGATATTTTAGGACGTTACAGTGCTGGTGAATTAAATGTTGAAATTCCGGTAATTATAAGTAACCACAATGATTTGCGTTCTATTGCTGAACGTTTTGATATTCCGTTTCACTGTGTTCCTTTTACAAAAGATAATAAGGAAGAAGGTGAGGCCAAACAAATTGAATTGCTAAAAAGATTTCAAATCAATTTTATCGTTTTGGCGCGTTATATGCAAATTATCACTCCCGGTTTGATTTCGCTTTACGAGAATAAAATTATTAATATCCACCACTCTTTTTTACCTGCTTTTCCTGGCGCAAAACCCTATCATTCTGCTTTTAAAAGAGGCGTGAAAATTATTGGCGCAACGAGTCATTATGTGACGGAAGAATTAGACGAAGGCCCAATTATTGAACAGGATATTGCGCGGGTATCCCATATTCACTCCGTTGAAGATTTTATCATGAAAGGTCGGGATTTGGAAAGAATAGTTTTGGCAAGAGCAATAAAATTGCATGCAGAAAGAAAAACAATGGTTTACAGCAATAAAACAGTTGTTTTTTCTTAAATATTAAAGGCAGTTCGTTTGTGAACTGCCTTTTTAAATTATTTGTTCAGGAATTATTTCCCTTTTCTTCTTTTTCGTTCTGCTTTGATCATTGACAATTCACGACTTGTTTGTCCGGCAACCGAAGTATTTTCTTCAGCACGGCGAATCAGGTATGGCATGACATCTTTTACAGGTCCAAAAGGTAAATATTTAGCAACATTATAACCGTTTTCAGCTAAGTTATAACTGATGTTGTCGCTCATTCCATATAATTGTCCAAACCAAATTCTGTTATCATTTTTTGCAATTCCCTTTTGTGCCATCAGTTCCATCAATTTATATGAACTCAATTCATTGTGAGTTCCTGCAAAAATTGACATAGATTCCAAATGCTCTAACATATAAAGGACAGCTGCATCATAATTAACGTCTGTTGCTTCTTTAGAAACACAAATTGGTGAAACATAATTTTTTTCTTCCGCTCTTTTGTTTTCTTTTTCCATGTAGGCACCGCGAACTAATTTCATTCCGATAAAAAAACCTTCTTTTGTGGCAGTTTCATGGAGTTTTTTCAAATAATCCAAACGATCCCAACGGTACATTTGCAAAGTATTAAAAACAATCGCTTTTTCTTTATTGTATTTACGCATCATATCGGTTACCAAATCATCAGCAGCATCCTGCATCCAGCTTTCCTCACCATCAATCAATAGGGCTACATCTTTTTTATGCGCTTCACTACAAACATGATCAAAACGGGCAATAACTCTCTCCCACTCTTCTTGTTCTGCAGGAGTTAAGACTTGTTTTTCTCCTAATTTTTCATACAATTCAAAACGCCCCAAACCAGTTGGCTTAAATACTGCGAAAGGAATTGCCAGACGTTCCTTAGCGAATTCTATTGTCTTTAAAGTCATTTCTAGTGCGGCATCAAACTGCTCTTCTTCTTCTTTTCCTTCAACAGAATAATCTAAAACAGATGAAACGCCTTTGGTAAACATTTTATCCACAACTGTAATACAGTCGTCCTCATTAACCCCTCCACAAAAATGATCAAAAACGGTTGCACGAATTAATCCTTCAACGGGTAGATTTGCCTTTAGGGCAAAATTGGTAACAGCTGTTCCTATTCTTACCAAAGGCTCACTGTCAATCATTTTAAAAAGAAAATAAGCCCTGTCAAGTTCCGTATCGCTTTTTAACGAAAATGCAACCTGAGTGTTATCGAATTTTTTTTCCATTAAGTTTAGTTTTTTGGGCAAAGATAAAGAGTGTTTAGAATATTATTTAACAAAACGAAGATATTTTTAAAAATTCATAACATTAATATGCCACTCGGAACTAATCAATGAACTCTCAGTCCGAAAATTATTATATAAACCTGGAATACGATTATTAATTTTTTAGAGCGGAAAGATCAGGTGTTTTCAGGAAAGATCGTCCCACTTTTCGTTTCAAACGAAGTTCACTGAACCCCGATTAAAATAAAAGTTTAAGTGAAGTAATCTTTTATGCCGACCCCCGACATAAAAGGATTTCCGCTTCAATCGGGGCTCAAAGGGAACATTTTGCTTATTTACAAACATTTAAAAAAATATACAAATAAATATAAACTAACAGGTTTTAACCGTTGGAGTTAATAATAAGTTCGGGTTACAAAAGAAATTCACAATTTAAAAAAACTAAAATTGCTTAAAAGTCAAGCCGCAAAATTTATTTTTAATGATTATAAAACTCATTTTTAAAACAAATTAGAATCGGTATTTGAATATTATTTAGTGAAAAATGCCTTATTTTGCCGATTCAATTAACCGAAGAATTATGCAATCTATTCAAGCAAATAATTATTTAGTACATTTTAACCAAAATGCATACGAAGCTTTAAACGATCATTTAAAAGAAACCAAATACTCTAACGTGTTCATTATAGTAGATGATAAAACTAATGAGCATTGTTTGCCTAAATTTTTACCTTTATTAGAAACCGATTTAACTATCGAAATTATAGAATTCGAATCGGGTGAGGCCAACAAAAATATAGAAACCTGTATTCAAATATGGAATGTACTTACCGAGTTAGGTGCTGACAGAAAATCATTAGTAATCAATCTTGGCGGTGGCGTTGTTACTGATTTAGGAGGTTTTGTGGCTTCTACATTTAAGCGTGGAGTAGATTTCATTAATATTCCAACTACTTTATTGTCTATGGTAGATGCTTCTGTTGGAGGAAAAACCGGCGTTGATTTAGGAAATCTTAAAAACCAGATTGGGGTGATCAATGTGCCACAAATGGTTTTGATTGATACTCAGTATCTGGAAACTCTACCACAAAGCGAAATGCGTTCCGGTCTTGCCGAAATGCTAAAACACGGTTTAATTTACGACGCTTCATACTGGAGACAGTTTTTAAATTTGAAGTCTATTGATTATGCCGATTTTGATGAACTGATTTATCGCTCTGTAGAAATTAAGAACGATATTGTAATTCAGGATCCAACGGAGAAAAACATCCGTAAAGCTTTGAATTTTGGTCATACTTTAGGTCACGCTATCGAAAGCTACTTTCTGGAAAGCGAGACTAAAACAACTTTATTACACGGTGAGGCAATTGCCATCGGAATGATTTTGGAAAGTTATATTTCATTACATAAAAACTTAATTACAACTGATGAATATTCTGAAATAAAAACTGCCCTAAAAAGCATTTATGACGATGTACAAATTGAAGAAAGCGACATAGATCCGATATTAGAATTGCTTATTCACGACAAAAAAAATGAGTATGGTTTAATTCAATTTGCATTAATTGAAGGCATCGGAAAAATAAAAATTAATCAATCTGTTGAAAATAAATTGATTCTGGATGCGTTTCAGGATTATAAATCTTAAACTTTTTTTAATAAAAAGCGTTGCATTAGGTATATATTATTTTTTACATTTGCCACAATGAAAACAAACAATAAACAAAGACACTTCAGCTCTTACAGAAACCGTCTCAATAGTTCTTTATTAAGGATATTGAACCGTTTTTACAATAGTAAAAGTCCGTTTTGTTTAGACGTATTTTTATGTTCAAAGGCAGAACACGAAAAACTGGAAATTGTATTTGCCAATATCAGGGTTTGAATTTAAGATTTAGAGAAGTTTAACTAAATTTAAAATACATTCTAATATTGAAAGCTAAATGAATACAAAATATTCTGACCTAATTAATCAAACCTATTATTTCCCTCAGGAAGAGTTCAAACTGAACAAAGACAACTTACAATTTCACAATATCGATTTGATGAAATTGGTTGAACAATACGGTACTCCACTAAAATTCACTTACTTACCACAAATTTCTGAAAATATCAATAAGGCAAAAGCCTGGTTCAGAAAATCAATGGAAAAAAACAAATACGAAGCAAAATACTACTATTGTTATTGTACAAAAAGCTCTCATTTTGAGTACATTATGAATGAAGCTTTCAAAAACAACATTCACGTTGAAACTTCATCAGCATTTGACATTAATATTGTTGAAAATTTGCTTGAAAACGGTAAAATCAACAAAAGCACTTATGTTATTTGTAATGGTTTCAAAAGAGACGAATACATTTCCAATATAGCACGGTTAATCAATAACGGACATAAAAATACTATTCCGATCATTGATAACTACGAAGAACTTGATTTGCTTCAGGGTGAAATAAAAGGAAAATTTAAAATTGGAATCCGTATTGCTGCAGAAGAAGAGCCAAAATTTGAGTTTTATACCTCAAGGTTAGGTATTGGATACAAAAACATTGTTTCTTTTTACAAAAAACAAATTCAGGAAAATGATAAATTAGAGCTTAAAATGCTTCACTTTTTCATTAATACCGGAATAAACGACACCGCATATTACTGGAATGAGCTGGTAAAATGTATCAAAGTATATATTGCACTTAAAAAGGAATGCCCCAGTCTTGATGGTCTAAACATTGGAGGCGGTTTCCCTATTAAAAACTCACTTGCATTTGAATATGATTACCAATATATGATTGATGAAATCATCAATCAGATCAAAATCGCATGTGATGAAGCCGAAGTTGATGTTCCGAACATTTTTACAGAATTTGGATCATTCACAGTAGGGGAAAGCGGTGGAGCTATCTATCAGATTTTATATCAAAAACAACAAAACGACAGAGAAAAATGGAATATGATTGATTCGTCATTCATTACCACTTTACCGGATACATGGGCTATTAATAAACGTTTTATTATGCTTGCGGTAAACCGTTGGAATGATACATATGAACGGGTTTTATTAGGAGGTTTGACTTGCGATAGCGATGACTATTACAATTCAGAACAAAATATGAATGCCATTTATTTACCTAAATACAACAAAGAGAAGCCATTATACATTGGTTTCTTTAATACAGGTGCCTATCAGGAAACTATTGGAGGCTATGGGGGTTTACACCACTGTTTGATTCCGCAGCCAAAACATATTTTGATTGATCGTGACGAAAATGGAATTTTAGCAACAGAGGTTTTCTCAGAACAACAAACTTCAGACGATGTTTTAAAGATTTTAGGGTACACAAAAAAAATATAAAAAAAGCTTCAAATAAGGCAAATTAATATTTATAAAATTCTTAATTTGCAGTAAGATCTAAAAAGGTAAAATCTTTTTAATTCAAAAACAAAAAACAAAAAAACAAAAAAAACATCGTAATGAAAGGACCAATCAGTCAGTTTATTGAAAAGCATTATTTACACTTTAATTCTGCCTCACTTGTTGATGCTGCAAAGGCATACGAACAACAATTGGCAAATGGTGCTAAAATGATGGTAAGTATGGCTGGCGCAATGAGTACAGCAGAAATTGGTAAAATTTTTGCCGAAATAATCAGACAGGATAAAGTACAGATTATTTCATGTACCGGAGCAAATTTAGAAGAAGACATCATGAATTTAGTTGCACACTCTCATTATGAAAGAGTGCCTAACTATCGTGATTTAACACCTGAAGACGAATGGGCTTTGCTTGAAAGAGGATTAAATCGTGTTACTGACACCTGTATTCCTGAACATGAAGCATTTCGTCGTTTACAAAAACACATTTATAAAATCTGGAAAGATGCAGATGACAAGGGAGAGCGCTATTTTCCTCATGAATTCATGTATAAAATGTTGTTATCAGGTGTTTTAGAAGAATATTATGAAATTGACTTAAAAGACAGCTGGATGTATGCTGCTGCTGAAAAAAACTTACCTATTATTGTTCCGGGATGGGAAGATAGTACGATGGGTAATATTTTTGCATCATACGTAATCAAAGGAGATTTAAAAGCATCTACCATGAAATCAGGAATTGAATATATGACATTCCTTGCTGATTGGTATCCAAAAAATAGTACTAACGGAATTGGATTTTTCCAAATTGGTGGTGGTATTGCAGGTGATTTCCCTATTTGTGTGGTACCAATGCTGTATCAGGACATGGAAATGCATGATATTCCGTTTTGGAGTTATTTCTGCCAAATTTCAGATTCAACGACTAGTTACGGATCTTATTCCGGAGCAGTTCCAAACGAGAAAATCACTTGGGGTAAATTAGATATAAAAACCCCTAAATTTATTATTGAGTCGGATGCCACAATTGTTGCTCCATTAATTTTTGCTTACTTATTAGATTTATAGGATATTTATGAAAAGAGTTATAGTAGACTACGCCAAACTTACCAACGAAATTTTAAACCTTTTGGTAGAAAAATTTCCTGATGGTTATGATGATTCGGATGTTATCCGTTTTAGAAATGCTAAAAACGAATTGATCGAAGCTGTTGAAGTTCGTACTGAAGACACTATTTATTTAGTAAAAATTAGTACAAAACTTGCTGACAGAATTGAAAATTACGATGAAGATGATGATATTGATCTAGATGTTGACACAATCGAACCGGTAAAAGGTCTTGATCTTGATGATGATAGTGATGATGACGATGAAGACGATAATCTTGATAAACCAGACGTTGACGGTGGAGATGATGACGATGATGACGAGGACAAAAATGATATTGCTGACGAAGATGACGATGAAGATGATGAAGATTAATTCATTTCAAAAATAAATTAAAGGAACTCTATTCGGGTTCCTTTTTTTATTAGCTAAAACAAAATATCAATATGAAATTATTTTTTTTATAAGAAAAATATTATTTTTGTTATATTTGAAAAAATTATAAGCCATGAACTCAGAAATATTACACGCCAAACTAAAAGAAAATTTTGGTTTTGAAAAATTCAGACCTAATCAGGAAAATATAATAAACACTATTCTTTCAGGTCAGGATACGCTCGCTATTATGCCAACCGGAGGAGGAAAATCAATATGCTTTCAGTTGCCGGCATTGGTACTACCCGGAATAACCATTGTAATTTCTCCTTTAATTGCCTTGATGAAAGACCAGGTAGACAGCTTAAAAACTAATGGAATTTCTGCTTGTTATATCAATAGCAGCCAATCAAGTGAAGAGCAGCAATTTTATATCGATAATTTAAAATCGAATAATTTTAAACTTGTATACATCGCTCCAGAAAGTTTATCTTATCTCGATGTTGTATTTAATGAATTAACAATCAGCCTGATTGCAATTGATGAAGCACATTGTATCTCATCATGGGGACATGATTTTCGTCCAGCTTATACTAATTTGGGATATTTAAAAAACCGCTTCCCCTCTACTCCAATTCTGGCTTTGACCGCTACGGCAGATAAAGCAACGCGTACAGATATTACAAAACAATTAAATTTAAAAAACTCCAAAACTTTTATTGCTTCATTCGACAGAAAAAATTTAAGTTTAGAAGTTCGTCCTGCGCTTGATCGTGTAAAACAAATCATAGACTTTGTAGAAAACAAACCCAATGAATCCGGTATTATTTATTGCTTAAGCCGTAAAACTACTGAAGAACTGGCTGAAAAATTAAAGAAAAGCGGAATAACCGCAAAAGCTTATCATGCTGGCCTGGATAATAAACTGCGTGCAAAAACGCAGGATGAGTTTATAAACGATGATTGTCAGGTAGTTTGTGCTACGATTGCATTCGGAATGGGAATTGATAAATCGAATGTCCGTTGGGTAATTCATTATAATTTACCTAAAAATATTGAAGGTTATTATCAGGAAATTGGTCGTGCCGGACGTGACGGATTACCTGCTGAAACGGTTTTATTTGAAAGTTATGCAGATGTGATTCAGCTTCAGAAATTTGCTTCAGACGGGTTGAACTCTGATGTACAATTGGCAAAATTAGACCGAATGAAACAATATGCCGATGCTTTGAGCTGCCGAAGAAAAATTTTACTCTCCTATTTTGGTGAGCTGGTAACTGAGAATTGTGGAAACTGCGACATATGTAAAAAACCGCCAATATTTTTTGACGGAACAATTCTGGCACAAAAGGCGTTGTCTGCCATTACCCGTTTGCAGGAATCTGAACCTTTGGCCGTAATTGTTGATTTTTTAAGAGGCTCAAAAAACGCCTACATCTACGAAAAAAATTATCAAAACCTAAAAACTTACGGAATTGGTGCTGACATATCCTGGTACGATTGGAATCAATATCTTATTCAGTTAATTAATTTGGGATATTGCGAAATTGCTTTTCATCAGCACAATAAAATTTTATTAACGCCATTTGCCAGAAAAGTGCTATTTGAAGGTGAAAAAGTAAAACTAACAACTGTAATTAAAAAAGTAATTAACAAAAACGAAATCAAAGAAGCGAAAGTGAAGCCTGCCGCAAACTCTCTTTTTGAAACACTTAGAAAATTACGTTATGAAATTGCTAAAGAAGATGAAGTTCCTGCATACGTCATTTTTAGTGATGCGGCTTTAAGGCAAATGGAAACTTTGCGACCTATGAGCGATGAAGAGTTTTTAGCGATTGATGGTGTTGGAAAAACAAAATTGGAGAAGTATGGTTCAGAATTTATAAATGCCATTATTGAATTTCAAAAAAGTAAAAAAACAAAAGCAAAAAAAGAAAGCAGTACTTATAAAACTACTTTAGAATTATTTAAAAATGGTTTAAGTGTTAAAGAAATTTCAGAACAAAGAAATTTAGGAATTTCAACCGTTATTTCTCATTTAGCAAAATTATATTTAGATGGAGTTGATATTGATGTCAGTCAGTTTGTTTCTGATGAAGAAGTTGAAGAGTTGAAAAAAGCCAAAATTACTCTTGAAAATCCCGCCGCCTTGAAATCTTATTATGATTATTTTGAAGAAAAAGTAGCATATGATAAAATTCGATTTGGCCTTGCTGTACTTGAGAAACAGAAACAATAAAAAAAATCCAAATTCCAATCTGAATTCTGAGATTGGAATTTGGATTATTATATGGTTTTATTTATCTAAATTTGACAAAAAAATCACCTGAAAATTTTTAATTATACTATTCATTTCTTCTTTTTTCTCAACTGAAACCTCATAAATTGATTCAAATCTTACGTTACATTTATTTTCTTCTTGTGAAAAAACTGTAAAAACACCCTCATAATTAAATACAGGCATTGGCGTTGATAAAATAATGAATTTCATTTCTAATTTGCTGGAATTAATCGATGTCAGCTCTTCAACAATCTCTCCTCCTCCTTTTAGATAAATGGTTCGAACAGCTCCTATTCCATTCCCTTCTACAATAACTTTTTCAATAAGATCCGGCACAAATTTTTCCGTTCCTCCAAAGTCAACTAATTTTTCCCAAACTTTTTCAGCGTTAAGATTAACGATTGCTTCTGATCTTATACTAACATTTACTTTACTCATTTCTATAATTTTATAATTTGAGCAAAAATAAAACTGTGAAAAAGAATTAAATTTAGATTATCATCGAAAGTATCACTATTAATTCAAAAGTTTATCTGTCCTCTTTTTAATAAAAAACTGTTTTGGAGAAATACCGAATTGCTTCCCAAACAAATTAATAAAATAGGAAACATTTTCGTAACCAACTTCAAACGAAATTTGTTCAATATTTAAATTTGTATTAGTTAAAAGTTCAATAGCTTTTTCAAGGCGCTTGTTTATAATCCATTTTTTAGGAGATATTTCAAATTTTCTTTGAAAGTCTCTGTTGAAAGAAGAAACACTTCTTCCTGCTAAAAAAGCATAATCTTCAATAGACAAAGGTTTATCGAAATTCTCCAGCATTAATTCTTCCAGATTTCTTTTTTTCTTGGTATTTAAGGATAGTAAAATTTGAATTAAATGTTCCTGTTGTGATGAATTATAAATTAAATACAGTAATTCTAAAAGTTTCAATTTTGTAACTTCATTATTTGTATTTTCAGTATATACTTTGAGGATAGATTCTGTAAATACTTTAATATTTTCTGAATAATTTAAAAGCAAAGAAGTTTTTGATTGTAAAGGATGTATAGGTTTAATTTGTGCTAAAAATTCATTGATGATATCTTCTTCAAAAAAATAAAAAACCGCCTCAAATTCTCCATCCTCAGGCAATATGTCCGAAATCATATATCTGCCTTTAGGTATAAAAACCAACTGATTCTGAGTTGCATAAAACTGTTCTTCATCATAATAGGTTTGAATATTTAATTTACCTTTTAAAACAACAGATAAAACATGTGAAGAAACATAATGATCTGTATTGATATCTATAGTATCCATTGTTTTATGCACAATACATGACAAACCATTCACCATAATTTTTTTAACACTTTTGTGCTGATATAAAAACTGAGGAACTACTTTCATTTTCATTTAATTTAAAAATCCAAATTCCAAAACTGATTTTCAGATTGGAATTTGGATTTTATCTTTTTTAGAATTTAAGCTTTGAATTCTATTTCAAAGTTTTAGCATTTTTTACATTTTGATCTGTCAAAGCCAAAGTCAAAACCTCACTCATTTCTTTCACATAATGAAAAGTCAAACCTTCTAAATACTCAGCTTTAATTTCATCGATATCACTTTTGTTTTCGTGACACAAAATGATTTCTTTAATGTTTGCTCTTTTTGCGGCTAAAATTTTCTCTTTGATTCCGCCAACAGGCAAAACTTTTCCACGAAGAGTAATTTCTCCCGTCATAGCTAAACTTTTCTTCACTTTCTTTTGCGTTAATAAAGAAACTAAAGAAGTCAACATCGCAATACCGGCACTTGGTCCGTCTTTTGGTGTTGCTCCCTCCGGAACATGCAAATGGATATTATATTTTTGAAATAATTCTATACCTAAACCTAACTTTTTAGCATTCGCCTTGATATATTCTAAAGCAATCGTAGCCGATTCTTTCATGACATTTCCAAGATTTCCGGTAATGGTCAATGAGCCTTTACCCTCAGAAATTAGAGATTCTATAAACAGAATATCGCCTCCAACACTGGTCCAGGCAAGACCTGTAACAACTCCGGCAACATCATTATTTTCATATTTATCACGTTCTAATCTAGGTACACCCAAAACAGTTACAATATCTTCATCTGTAACTTTTTTATTATATTCCTCTTCCATTGCAACTGCTTTCGCTGCATTACGAATAACCTGGGCAATTTTAGTTTCTAAATTACGAACACCGGATTCACGAGTATACCCTTCTACTATTTTTTCTAATTGTTTTTTACCAATAGTCAAATCTTTCGAAGTTAATCCGTGCGCTTCTAATTGTTTAGGAAAAAGGTGTCTTTTGGCAATTTCTACCTTTTCTTCAATAGTATAACCTGACATCTTGATTACTTCCATTCTGTCACGTAAAGCTGGTTGAATTGCCGCCATATTATTTGAAGTTGCAATAAACATCACTTTCGATAAATCATAACCCATTTCAAGGAAATTATCATAGAAAGCATTATTTTGCTCCGGATCTAAAACCTCCAATAAAGCTGAAGAAGGATCACCGCTGTTACCGCTAGATAATTTATCAATCTCATCCAATATAAAAACTGGATTTGATGTTCCCGCTTTTTTCAAACTTTGGATAATTCTGCCAGGCATCGCACCAATGTAGGTTTTTCTGTGTCCGCGAATTTCCGCTTCGTCACGTAAGCCACCTAATGAAATACGAACATATTCACGACCGAGAGCTTCGGCAACAGAACGCCCAATAGAAGTTTTACCAACACCCGGAGGCCCTGTCAAGCAAATAATTGGCGATTTCATATCATTACGAAGTTTCAATACGGCCAAATGTTCGATCATTCTTTTCTTAACTTCTTCAAGTCCAAAATGATCTTTATCTAATATTTTCTGTGCAAATTTTAAATCGAATTTATCTTTAGAATATTCGCCCCAAGGCAATTCTAAAAATAACTCCAAATAATTACGCTGAATCCCAAAATCAGGAGATTGCGGATTCATTCTGCGCATTTTAGACAATTCTTTTTCAAAATGCTTCTGCGTTTTTTCGTCCCATTTTTTGGTCTTCGCCTTCTGCCCCATTTCGTCCATTTCTTCTTCCTGCGAAACGCCTCCCAATTCTTCCTGAATGGTTTTCATTTGCTGGTGCAGGAAATATTCACGCTGTTGCTGATCTAAATCGAAACGAACTTTTGACTGAATATCATTCTTCAATTCTAATTTTTGAAGTTCAACATTCATATAGCGCAAAGTTTCAAGCGCTCTTTCTTTTAATCCATTTATCGATAAAAGACCTTGTTTTTCTTTTACGGATAAATTCATATTAGAAGAAACAAAATTGATTAAAAACGATTGGCTTTCAATGTTTTTAATTGCAAAAGTAGCCTCTGATGGAATGTTTGGACTTTCTTTAATAATCTGAATAGCCAACTCTTTAACAGAATCTAAAATTGCGGTAAATTCGCTGTCATTATCTTCCGGACGCTTTTCCTCAACTTCCTTAATAGTTGCGGTTATATAAGGCTCTTCTGAAACAACTTCGTCGATTTCGAAACGTTTTTTTCCTTGTAAAATAACCGTAACATTTCCGTCAGGCATTTTTAAAACACGAAGAATCCTTGCAACTGTACCAATTTTATGGATATCATCTTTTGACGGATCTTCATCTTCTTCATTTATCTGAGAAACTACTCCGATGATTTTTCCACCAGCATTAGCATCATTGATTAATTTTATTGATTTGTCTCTTCCTGCAGAAATCGGTATTACAACACCAGGAAATAAAACGGTATTACGTAAAGGTAAAATTGGTAACGAAAGCGGAAGCTCTTCGTTGTTCATTTCCTCTTCGTCTTCGGGTGTTAATAATGGAATTAATTCTGCTTCTGAGTCAAATTCCTGAAGTGACAGATTGTCAATAGTAAGTATTTTATGGTTTGACATAATAATATATAAGTCGTTTTGTCATTAAAAGGTTTGTTCTAATCTCAAATATCAACTACAAAAGCTGTGTTTAAACAAAATCAGGCTAAAAATTGTCTTTGAAACTTAGGCCATAAAAATAGACAATCATTATGCCAAAAGCAAAGAGTCAGCTTCCAAATTAGGTTTTCGATATTTATGACATTTAATTGAAGAAAATATATTAAGCACAAAAAAACCCGAAATTACTTTCGGGTTTAAAACTGGATTTAGCAATCTAAACCACTATTTTTTTATGTAAGAAACTAATTCTGCAACATTGTTTCCTGAAACCATTTTAATAACCCCAACATCTTTTGCAATCCAATATTCCGTATCTGCAATAGAACTTTGTCCATTAGTTTTAGCTTCCTGACGAAGTTTAAATTTAATTACATCTTTATAAGTTACTGTTTTTATTGTTGCTGTAGCGCCTCTTTCTAAAATTGTTCCTGTATAATTAACCGTTATTTTTACAGTTGGGAATTCTGGGATATTAAATGAAGTTTCTTGTGTATAATTTCCTGTCCAGGTTTCATTTACTTTCAAATAATCTTTAAAGAAAATATACTCGTATCCTGTTATTTTCCCAGTAGACCCTTCCCCACTATAATCTACCTGATCAATTTTAATATAATAATCTCCTTTTACTTTCTTGATTGAAGCCGAGGCTGATCCTTCTATCTCTGATGAAGCACCCGTAAGTTGATTAAACTTAAAATAAGTATCATCATTAACTTTTTCTGAACTTAGTATTTTCATTGTTGATTCTGTTCCATTTTGATCCAAAACCCATTGATTATTAACAGCAGTTGGCCAATAATCTCCAGTTGACTCTTCAGCAGTATTTTCATTTGAATGATCATTGCTGCATGATGTTAATACTAAGCCTGTTACTATTAGCAGGGTAAATACATTTTTTTTTAATTTTCTCATTGTGTAGATTAAATATTTTTATTCAGCGAAAATAATACAAAAATATTTAGACTTCACATTTTATTAACAAAATATTCATTACAAGTATTGTTGCTTATTTTTAGTTTATTTTAACTAAAACTCTAAAACAGTAAAAGCATTATTTAAGCCGGTATACACTACTTTCACACAATCCTATAAACTAGTCGAAAATAATATAGCCATTAATGATAGATGCCATAAGTTTACAAATTGAACCACTTTGCGAATCTTTATAACCTAATTAAAATAGTTAAGAATTATTTATAAAACGGTTTTCTAGTTGTAACTGGAAAAATAACTATTTTTGCACTCTAAATTTTATGTCATGCCGAAAAGAAAATATAAAATAGCCGTTGTTCAGTTAAACCTTAACGACGTTGCCGAAAATAATCTTAAAAAATGCATTAGTTGGGTAAAAGATGCTGCTAATAAAGGAGCTGAAGTTATTCTGCTCCCTGAATTATACAGTAGTCATTATTTTTGCCAGAGCGAAGATGTCGATAATTTCGCATTGGCCGAACCGCTTTACAGCACATCATTTATTGCTTTTAGCGAATTAGCAAAAGAATTAGGGGTTGTTATTATTGTTCCTTTCTTTGAAAAGAGAATGGCTGGAATTTACCACAACAGTGCTTACATTATTGATACAGACGGAACTGAAGCTGGTTTATATCGTAAAATGCATATTCCGGATGACCCGCATTTTTATGAAAAATTCTATTTCACTCCTGGTGATTTAGGTTTTCAGGCAATTGAAACTAAAAAAGGAACAGTTGGAACTTTAATTTGCTGGGATCAATGGTATCCTGAAGCAGCTCGTATTACAGCATTGAAAGGTGCTGAAGTATTATTTTATCCTACAGCAATTGGATGGCATCCAAAAGAAAAAGAACAATATGGAGAAAACCAATATGGTGCCTGGATGAATGTTATGAAAGGCCATGCTGTTGCCAATGGAGTTTTCGTTGCTGCTGCAAACCGGATTGGTCTAGAGCAATATATTGACGGAACTGAGGGGATTCAGTTTTGGGGAGCTTCTTTTATTGCTGGTCCTCAAGGTGAAATTTTAGCGCAGGCTTCACATGATAAAGAAGAAATTTTAATTGCCGAGGTAGATTTGGACTTACAGGAAAATGTACGCCAGAACTGGCCTTTTTTCAGAGACAGAAGAATTGATGCCTTTGGGGATATTACAAAAAGAGCTGTTGATTAAATTTGAATTGATTAAATAAAAAAAGGGCTGTTTCAAATGTTTGAAACAGCCCTTTTTAGTGGGTATTTTTAAATTGTTATTTATTTTACCTGGAAAGAAACTCTTCTCACGATTTGACGTGCTTCTTTAGAATTTTTGTTTACAGAAGTGTCTTCACCATTAGCAATTACATTTAATCTTGAAGCATCAATTCCTGCATTTATTGCCACTTGTTTTACAGCCTCTGCTCTTTTTCTTGACAACTCAACATTATAACTTGAACTTCCAATCTCGTCTGCGTAACCTACTACATCTGCCATTTTATCTGGATTATTTTTCAAATATTTCACTAAGAAATCAATACCAGACAATGAAGCATTAGTTGGTTTAGAAGAATTAAACTCAAAATAAACATTTACATATCCATCATTAATTAATTGCTCTACTGTAGAGTTTGTTGAAACACTATCACTTTTTTGACCGTAAGTTTTTTCTAAGTAGCTTTCTAATTCATCAGGAACGCCATTTTGGTTGTTATCAATTGATTGTCCTTTTGTATTTACAGCAACACCTGTAATTGAATTTGGCTCTAAGTCATACAAATCAGCTACACCATCTTTATCAGAATCTAAAAGACCTGTTTCGATTAATCCAACTCTTTGTTCTAATCTGTCATATTTATCATCCTCTCCAACCCAATCAGCATGTTTTTCATTTTTACCTAAGTAAAATGTTAAACCGATAGAAGCATTTAACAACACACCATCAATTGCTGCTGTTCTGGTTTGGCCCATCCCATCGAAATTCCAGTTCTGTTGAGCGTTAACAATACCTGTAAGATCTCCTGTCAATGCAACGCTGTTACTTAATTTTACCTGTCCAGTTAAACCCAATATACCGTGAGCCATGTAATCTTCATCGTCAAAACCACTTTCACTGGTAATTTGAGAAACTCCAAATCCACCATGAACCAATAATCCAATTGTATTTGTCCATGTTTCAAAGTTTAAGGCTCTTCCAAGGTTAATAACCCCTTGTAAACTAGTTCTTAGGGATTTGCTTTCAAATTCAAGAGAGTCATTGTCTCCATCTTTAAATTTATCATAACCAAAGTCTAATTTAAGACCAAACTTAGGGCTAAACATATACCTCGCACCTAAATCAAGATGTAGTGAGTTAAAAACTGCATTATAATAGCCCGGAGTCAATGTTCTTAAAGGTTTGTTTAAACCACCGTTTATTTCGATAGACCATTTATCATAAGCGGAATTGTCAATATACGGTTCAGTTGAAGTTACTGTTTCATTTTGCGCATTTACTGCAAATGTCAACAATAAAAGTGTTAAGGAAGCTAATTTTTTTTTCATAATATCTAAGTGTTTTAAATTTAATATTTTAAGTTTTAACATTAAGTTTACCAAAACTCTGAGCAAACTTATGTTAATGACACAAAAAAAGCGTTCCATTCATTTTCTGAATTTTTACATAATTCCCACACATTTAGGTTAAGGAGAATTAATGAATTTTAGCTTTTTTCTTTAAAACAACTTGGGGCGATATTTTTACAGTAACTAAATTTGATTATATTTATTTGTAAGACTAGAATACCCTTATTTTAAGACTCAAATATAAATAAGAAAATTTCTATCAAAAATCAGTTACAGTATTTATCGTAAAATTAATATTTTTTTTTAAATGGAAATATTTTTTTTGTAAAAAATTTCATCATTAACTTAATAAAATCTTAATAAAATAGTCAAATTCAATAATTATCCCCAACATTGTTCATATTAAGAAGCTTTATTTTAAATTATTAGCTTATAAATTACAAGAAAATAATTTGGAATTTTTAATACTGTTTCATAATCATTAAGGAATAATTTATCTTTGCAAACTTTAACTTTAGAACTTTTTATGATAGCAAATAATAGAAGATTTCCGGCAGAATGGGAGAAACAACAAGGAATCGTATTGTGTTTTCCTCATAACGGAAATGACTGGCCCGGAAAATATGAAGCCATTCAATGGGCTTTCGTTGAATTCATAAAAAAAATTGCCACTTTTGAAACTGTTTTTTTGGTCGTAGCCGATGAAAAACTAAAAGAAAAGGTTGCCGAAATGCTGGAAAGAGCTCGGATAAATAGTGCTAATATCTCTTTTATTATTCATAAAACCAACAGAAGCTGGATGCGTGATTCAGGTCCAATTATTGTAAAAAATGGTTCTAAAAGAGAAGCTTTAAACTTTAATTTTAATGGTTGGGCAAAATATAAAAATCATCAATTAGATAAGTTTGTTCCCGGTAAGGTAGCTGATTTTATTGGTGTCCCACTTACACAGGTTATGTATAAAGGAAAACCTGTTATTGTTGAAGGCGGTGCAATTGATGTAAATGGCAAAGGAACTTTATTAACTTCTGAAGAATGTCTAATGCACCCAACGATTCAGGTTCGTAACCCTGGTTTTACTAAGGAAGATTACGAAGCAGTTTTTAAGGAATACTTAGGAATTAACAATGTAATCTGGCTTGGAGACGGGATTGAAGGTGATGATACTCACGGACACATAGACGATTTATGCCGATTTGTAAATGAAGATACAATCGTGACAATTGTAGAAACTGATAAAAACGATTCAAACTATAAACCTTTGCAAGAGAACCTAAAGCGTCTTCAAAATGCGAAATTAGAAGATGGGAAATCACCAACAATTGTAGCATTACCGATGCCAAAACGTGTTGATTTTGAAAATTTAAGATTGCCTGCCAGTTATGCTAATTTCTTAATCTTGAATAAATGCGTTTTAGTACCTACTTTTAATGACAGCAATGATCGTGTCGCCTTAAACATACTTTCAGAATGCTTCCCGGACCGTGAAGTAATCGGAATAAGCTGTATCGATTTTATTTGGGGATTTGGGACTTTACACTGCTTAAGTCAGCAAATTCCTGAGTAATCAATATTCACAAACATTAAAAAAACCTTGTTAGAAACTAATCTAACAAGGTTTTGATCTATTTATTTCGATTTTTTATCTCCTCTTCATTGCCTCACAAAAGGAGGTAATAACTGACTGCAAACTTCTCCAAAACCAATACGAACTTCATTCGTTTCACAAAAACCTCTAAAAATTACCGTATCGTTATCTTCTATAAATTTACGCTCACTTCCATCTTTTAATTTAATTGGATTTTTTCCTCCCCAGGTCAATTCTAACATCGAACCAAAACTATCAGGAGTAGGACCAGAAATCGTTCCTGAACCCATCATGTCACCAGAATTCACACGACATCCGTTAGAGGTATGATGTGCTAATTGCTGTGCCATAGACCAATATAAATATTTAAAATTTGATTTAGAAACAATAGTTTCTTCCTGATTTTCAGGTTGTATAGAAACTTCTAAATTTATATCAAATGCTCTTTTTCCTTTTGTCTGCAAATAAGGTAACGGTGAAGGATCTTGTTTTGGACCTTTAGTTCTAAAAGGTTCCAGGGCATCCATAGTAACTATCCATGGTGAAATTGAAGTTGCAAAGTTTTTTGCTAAAAATGGTCCAAGTGGTACATATTCCCATTTTTGAATATCACGTGCGCTCCAGTCATTCAATAAAACCATTCCGAAAATATAATCTTCAGCTTCATAAGTTGGGATATTTTCTCCCATTATATTGACATCAGTAGTAATAAAAGCGGTTTCTAACTCAAAATCGACTAAACGAGAAGGGCCAAAAACAGGATATTTTTCCCCGGCAGGCAAAGTTTGTCCCATTGGTCTGTGAACCGGAATTCCAGACGGAACAATAGTCGAACTTCTTCCGTGATACCCAACAGGAATATGCAACCAGTTTGGTAATAACGCATTTTCAGGATCACGAAACATTTTACCCACATTGGTAGCATGTTCTTTACTAGAATAAAAATCAGTATAATCACCAATTAAAACCGGCAATTGCATTTCGACATCATCGATATTAAAGATAACAATCTCACGATCTTTTGTGGAATCTCTAAGCTGAGGATTCGTTTCATCAAAAATATCAGCTATACGATTTCTAACTAAACGCCATGTTTTTTTTCCATCAGAAATAAAATCATTAAGCGTATCCTGCATAAACATATCATCAGTTAAATCTATTCCTTCAAAATAGTTTAATTGTTGTAAAGCTCCTAAATCTATAGCGAAATCGCCAATTCTGGTTCCTACTGTAACGACATTTTCTTTGGTAAGAAATACACCGAAAGGAATATTCTGAATAGGGAAATCACTATTCTCTGGTACTTCCAACCATGATTTTCTTTTGGTATCGTTGGCGGTTATTGGCATGTGAATGTTAATTATTTGTTGAAAAATTCTATGTCAAATATATCATAATCTAACAGTTTCACAAACGTTTTTTTGTATTTTTGCAGGAAATTAACGAAAAACGAAAAAATGCAACGCGACGAACAAATTTTTGACCTTATACTAGAGGAACAAGACAGACAAATTCACGGATTAGAACTTATTGCTTCGGAAAACTTCGTAAGTGATGAAGTAATGGAAGCAGCTGGTTCTGTTTTAACAAACAAATATGCTGAGGGATATCCTGGCAAAAGATACTACGGCGGTTGCGAAGTAGTTGACGTTATTGAGCAAATTGCAATTGACAGAGCAAAGGAATTATTTGGCGCTGAATATGCAAATGTACAGCCTCACTCTGGTTCTCAGGCAAATGCTTCGGTTTTCCATGCTTGTTTACAGCCAGGAGACAAAATTTTAGGATTTGATTTATCACATGGTGGTCACTTAACTCACGGTTCTCCTGTAAACTTTTCAGGGCGTGTTTACAATCCGGTTTTTTACGGTGTAGATAAGGAAACTGGAAGATTAGATTATGATAAAATTCAGGAAATTGCAACTAAAGAACAACCAAAATTAATCATTGCAGGAGCTTCTGCTTATTCTCGTGATATGGATTTTGCTCGTTTCAGAGTAATTGCTGACAGCGTTGGAGCAATTTTATTTGCTGATATTTCTCATCCAGCGGGTCTTATTGCGAAAGGATTATTGAATGACCCGATTCCACATTGTCATATTGTTTCTACAACAACTCACAAAACATTACGCGGACCACGCGGAGGTTTGATTTTGATGGGGAAAGATTTCCCAAATCCAATGGGCCTAACTACTCCAAAAGGAGAAATCAGAATGATGTCATCTCTATTGGACTTAGCTGTTTTCCCAGGAAATCAAGGCGGACCTTTAATGCACATTATTGCTGCTAAAGCGGTTGCTTTTGGTGAAGCATTAAAAGATGAGTTCTTTACATATGCAATGCAATTGCAAAAAAATGCAAACGCAATGGCAGATGCTTTCGTAAAAAGAGGATACAACATTATCTCTGGAGGAACTGACAACCACATGATGCTGATTGACTTAAGAAACAAGAATATTTCAGGTAAAGATGCAGAAAATGCATTGGTAAAAGCTGAAATTACTGTAAATAAAAATATGGTTCCATTTGATGATAAATCACCATTTGTAACTTCAGGGATTCGTGTTGGAACAGCTGCAATAACAACTCGTGGTTTAGTTGAAGAAGACATGGAAACTATCGTGGCTTTAATTGACAGGGTACTTTCTGATCACACAAATGAAGCTGTCATCGAAGAAGTAGCTAACGAAGTAGACGAAATGATGAGCGAAAGACCGATTTTCGTATATTAATATAGTTTCAGGTTTAAAGTTTCAAGTTTAAAGTTTTGTGTAGTCAAAAACACAAGACTTTAAACTTTTTTCGTTACGACAGGAACTTGAAACAAAGAAAGCCTGAAACAAATAAAACAAATAAAAATGGGTGTATTAAGATTACAATTGCCAACTGACCCAAGATGGGTAAACATCGTCGAGAAAAATATCGAAGAAATCCTGACTGACCATGCATGGTGTGAACAAAAAGCTGCAACCAATGCTATAACGATTATCACCAACAACTCAGAGCATCAGGATTTGGTAAAAGATTTATTGGCTTTAGCCAAAGAAGAAATTGATCATTTTGAACAGGTACACAACATTATCATTCAAAGAGGATTAAAACTGGGTCGTGAACGTAAAGACGATTATGTGAATGAGCTTTACTTATATATGAAAAAAAGCGGTGATGGAAGTCGTGTTTCCGGTTTGGTTGAAAGATTATTGTTTTCTGCTATGATCGAAGCCAGAAGTTGCGAGCGTTTTAAAGTTCTATCAGAAAATATTCAGGATGAAGAATTAGCTCTTTTTTACAGGGAATTAATGGAAAGTGAAGCTGGACACTATACAACCTTCATAACCTATGCAAGAAAATACGGAATTGGAATCGATGTTGAAAAACGTTGGAGAGAATGGCTGGCTTTTGAAGAATCAATCATTACAAATTACGGAAAAGGAGAAACGATTCATGGATGATTTTTTTTTAAAACTTAAAAAACAGCAATAAACAAAATAATTTAGCAAACTTAAAATCAGCAACTTAAAAATAATTATAGCTTTTCTGCTCAATTTATTAATCTAAATAATTACATGTAAAAATTTAATTTTATACTATTTTTAATACTTTTTAAGTTCTATACTTTTAAATTGCATTAAAATTAAAGTCAACTATGGATAAAATAAAAATACTTTGGGTCGATGATGAAATCGATCTTTTGAAACCACATATATTATTTCTGGAGAAAAAAAACTACGCAGTTACTACTTGTAATAACGGATTAGATGCTATTGGTTTATTTGAAGAAGAAAATTTTGACATTGTCTTTTTGGATGAAAACATGCCTGGAATGAGCGGTTTGGAAACACTTTCTGAGATGAAAGAAAAAAAATCTGCTACTCCGATGATAATGATTACCAAAAGTGAAGAAGAATATATTATGGAAGAAGCAATTGGTTCTAAAATTGCCGATTATCTCATAAAACCAGTAAATCCAAATCAGATTTTATTAAGTTTAAAGAAAAATCTCGATCATTCCAGATTAATTTCTGAAAAAACAACTTTAGATTATCAGAAGGAATTCAGAAAAATTTCGATGGAATTGGCCATGGTCAATTCTTTTGAAGACTGGATCGAATTATATAAAAAATTGATTTTTTGGGAATTAGAACTTGAAAACATCAATGATCAAGGAATGATTGAAATTCTGGAATCACAAAAAGTCGAAGCCAATTCGCAGTTTGGAAAATATATAGAAAGAAATTATGAAGACTGGTTCGCCCCAAAAGCAGATAAACCAATTCAGTCTCACAATTTATTCAAAGAATTGGTTGTTCCGGAAATTAAAAAGAAAGATAAACCTATTTTGTTTGTTGTGATTGATAATTTACGTTATGATCAGTGGAAATCCTTTGAAACTGTTGTATCCAATTATTATAAATTAGAAAAAGAAGTTCCTTACTTTTCAATACTTCCAACAGCCACACAATATGCAAGAAATGCAATTTTCTCAGGTCTATTGCCAACGGAAATGGAAAAACAATTTCCGGAATATTGGAAAAATGATGTCGAAGAAGGTGGAAAAAACCTTTATGAAGCCGAATTTCTAAGCGCTCAATTGAAACGTCTGGGATTAAATATTAAAGAAGATTATTTTAAAATTACCAACTATTCAGGCGGTAAAAAACTGGCAGAGAACTTCAAAGCTTTAAAAGGCAATGATCTGGTAACGGTTGTTTATAATTTTGTCGATATGTTATCGCATGCCAAAACCGAAATGGAAGTCGTAAAAGAACTTGCTTCTGACGATAAAGCTTATCGTTCACTGACTCTAAGCTGGTTTAAAAATTCACCATTACTGGAAATCATTCAACAGGCACAACTTTTAGGTTTCAAATTAATCCTGACTACTGATCACGGAACGATAAACGTAAAAAACCCTTCAAAAGTGGTTGGAGACAAAAACACAAGTCTGAATTTACGTTATAAAACCGGTCGCAGCTTAACTTACGAGCAAAAAGATGTGTACGTGGTAAAAGAACCTAAAACAATAGGATTACCGGCTATCAATATGAGCAGTTCGTTTATTTTTGCCAAAAATGATTTATTTTTAGCCTACGTAAACAACTACAATCATTATGTAAGCTATTACAAAAACACATATCAACACGGTGGAATTTCATTAGAGGAAATGATTATTCCGTTTTTGGTATTTAACCCAAAATAAAGAGCAGTTTTTCATTCGCAGTTTTAAGTTATTTATTGTAACTGAAAACTGCGAATGAGACTATTTAAATACAATAATTAAAAATGAATATCATTTTTTCATTAGATCAAATTCAGGAAGTAGCAGAACAAATTATTGCTCAAAATCCAAAAAAAATCATCCTTTTTAACGGAGAAATGGGTGTTGGAAAAACTACTTTAATCAAACAATTATGTAAAACTTTAGGAGTTGAAGATGCTACAAGCAGTCCTACTTTTTCTTTAGTTAATGAATACCACACTTCGAGCAACCAAATCGTCTATCATTTTGATTTCTACAGGTTAAACAAGGAAACAGAGGCGCTTGATATGGGCATTGACGATTATTTATATTCAGGAAATTGGTGTTTTGTCGAATGGTCTGAAAAAATTGCAAATCTAATTCCTGATGAACATTCGGTTGTGACAATTGAATTAGATTTAGACGGAAAAAGAAAGTTAGAGCTAATTTAATTTTAGAGATTCGCTAAAATCACACAAAGATTCACAAAGTTTTTTTTATAATATTTTTTGATTGACTCTGCGAAATCTTCGTTAATCTCTGTAAAATAACATACATTAAAAAAATATTTAATGAACACCCAAAATAATGTAGAAATAATTCCTTTTTCATTAGATTTAAAAGAACCCATCAAAACTTTAAATATAGAGTGGCTGGAAAAATATTTCAGAGTTGAAGAAAAAGATGAATTGGTGCTTTCAAATCCACAAGAGGAAATTATAGATAAAGGTGGAATGATTTTTTATGCTAAATGCAATAATGAAATTTTGGGAACTGTTTCTTTAATGAAAATTGATAATGACATTTTCGAATTAAGCAAAATGGCTGTTTCAGATAAAGCTCAGGGACTTGGAATTGGAAATAAATTATTGGTTCATTGTATGGCTGTCGCTAAAGAAAATAATATCAAAAAGTTAGTTTTATATTCCAACAGAATTTTGTTTAATGCCATTCATTTATATGAAAAATTTGGTTTTGTCGAAATTCCACTGGAAAAAGGGCTTTACGAAAGGGCCGACATCAAAATGGAAAAAACAATCTATTAATATTAACTTATAGTATTAGCAGAATATTTGCACTAATTTTAAAACTTTTTACGTAATTTGTACTCTTAATTTTTGCATAATCCATGTCTATAACCTTAACTCCATTTACGAAACAAGAATTGCTTCCACAGGAAGAAAAGCTTGAAATTGGCCGACATAAAAGAGAACTTTTCATAGGAATTCCTAAGGAAACAAGTTATCAGGAACGTCGCATATGCCTTACCCCGGATGCCGTAAATTCGTTGACATATGCCGGACATCGTGTAATGATTGAATCCGGAGCGGGAGAAAGTTCCAGTTATACGGATAAAGAATACAGTGATGCCGGAGCAGAAGTTACAAAAGACACAAAAAAAGTTTTTGGCTGTCCGTTATTATTAAAGGTTGAACCCCCTACTTTGGCAGAAATTAAAATGATTAATCCGGAAACGACAATCATATCTGCCATTCAGTTAAAGACTAAAAAGAAAGCTTACTTTGAAGCTTTGTCACAGAAAAAAATTACCGCACTTGCTTTTGAATATATTAAAGATGAAGATGGCTCCTATCCGGCCGTAAAATCATTGAGCGAAATTGCCGGAACAGCTTCTATACTTATCGCAGCTGAACTGATGATTACGGACGAATTTGGAAAAGGACTTTTGTTTGGAAATATTACCGGCGTCCCTCCTACTGATGTTGTTATATTAGGTGCAGGTACAGTGGGTGAATTTGCTGCAAAAACTGCTATTGGACTAGGTGCCAATGTAAAAGTTTTTGATAATTCTATCACTAAATTGCGTCGTTTGCAAAACAATTTAAACCAGCGTATTTTTACTTCTACAGTTCAGCAAAAAGCACTACTAAAAGCCTTAAGACGCTGTGATGTGGCTATTGGTGCTATGCGAGGCAAAGAGCGCTGTCCGATAATAGTTACCGAAACCATGGTGGAACATATGAAAAAAGGTGCTGTAATTGTAGATGTCAGTATTGATACAGGAGGCTGTTTTGAAACTTCGGAAGTTACCACACATGAAAAACCAACTTTTATAAAAAGCAATGTTTTGCATTATTGTGTCCCTAATATTCCATCGCGATATTCAAAAACGGCTTCACTCTCAATCAGTAATATTTTAACTCCTTACCTGCTTCAGATAGCTGAAGATGGTGGTTTGGAAAGTGCTATAAGATGTAATAAAGGCTTAAAAAACGGGATCTATTTATACCACGGGATCCTGACCAACAAAGCTATTGGTGAATGGTTTGATTTACCTGATAACGATATTAATTTACTTGTTTTCTAGACCAACTTTAGCTTACCTTTGCAAAAAATTTAATTCATGAAGTTCGTACATCGTTTTGCTTATTATTTGATTGGTTTAGTTATGGGATGCTTTTTTGTAGCACTTGTATTTAGTGGAAAAGATACTCGCTGCAACTACTTCCCGAATGCCCGGGTTTTAAATAGCTTAAGAACAAAACCTTTTCATTATTCTGAGAAAGCAATCCAAACACTGAATGAAAAATGGGTCGATACTGCCGATATTAAAAACACACTGCAATTTGGTGATGTAGATTTTGACCAAAGTAATGTTCCGTTCAATAAAGGGAAATTATACATAATAGAAGGAAAGACTATTAAAAACCAAGAGATTATTCTTAAAGTCACAAACTACGAAAACAAAGCTGTTTTAGAAGAAATCATTAAAAAATAATAAAATTGAGAATATAGAGATAGAGATAAGGATAGTAAAAGCTATCCTTTTTTTTGCTTAACATTATAATTTCCGTTCGATAATTATGTGAAAAATAATATATAAATTTTCAAAGGCTTCCAATTCGTCTTTCTTTAAAGGTATATTCTTTCAGAAGCTAATCCTGCTATCCGTTACAATCTTTTGTGTCGAACCCCGACACAAAAGGATTTTTACTTCTATCAGGGCTAGGGCAATCGTTTTCATAAGACTATTTATCGATACAGTTTGTCAATTTCGACAAAAGGAAATCAAATTAGAAACTCCGCAAAAAAACATCAATCTTTGTCAAGTTACAAGTGTGATTTCTCTTTTCATCGACATGACAATATTGCGCAATTTTTAACGGGATTAAATCCATTAAGAATGTAATACAAAGAAGTTCCGTAGAAACGAAATATATAAATTAACAGATTAAAAAAATTGTAAAAAAACAGAATAAGGTTATAATGAAAACTGAATCCCTAGCCCTGATAGGAATGACATCCTTTTGTGGCGGGGTTCGCCATAAAAGATATAATGGACAGCAGGAAATAGCTCCTAATTCCTCAACTGGAAAACTTGCAAATCTCAAATTATTACAAAACAAAAAAAGGCCCAACCGAAGCTGAACCTTTTTGTGAATTAATAACTGTTATTTTTTATAATATTTTCGATATTTAGGATATGTTATGATTCCTATTAGTGAAATTGTTCCTAATGAATACCAGATCCAGCTTAGAGAATGTGCTTCTCCGCTTGCATAAGAGTGAAGTCCTACCAAGTGGAAATTTACCCCATAATAAGTAAACAAAATTGATATAAAACCAAACATACTCATCAGGTTAAAAAACCATTTACCCCGTAAAGCAGGTACAAAACGAGCGTGAATTATAAAAGCATACACCATAATAGAAATCAATGCCCAGGTTTCTTTTGGATCCCATCCCCAGTAACGACCCCAGCTTTCATTGGCCCATTGCCCTCCAAGAAAGTTTCCTATCGTTAACATGATTAAGCCAATTGTCAATGCCATTTCGTTGATGTATGTGATTTCTTTGATGTTCAAATCCATTTTAGCTTTGTTTTTTTCATTGGTGAAGAAAATCAACAATAAGGAAACAAAACCTAAAATCATTCCGAGTGCAAATGGTCCGTAACTGGCTACAATTACCGCTACGTGAATCATTAACCAATACGAGTTCAAAACCGGCTGTAAATTGGCAATTTCAGGATCGATCCAGTTTGCATTTGAAGCCCAGAAAATCATGGAAGTTACAAAGGCAGCTGATGCGACGGTCAGTTTTGATTTTCTATCGAAAGCCAATCCGAAGAACATTGTTGCCCAAGCTACATAAACGATAGCTTCGTATGCATTACTCCAGGGAGCGTGACCGGAAATATACCAACGTGCGATTAAAGCAAGTGTATGAAACGCAAATATTAATCCGATTAGAATGTGAAAACCATTTACTGTAATGCGTAAAAACTTTTTATCAAAGAAAATACTGAAAAGTGTAAATATCAGCATAAATATTCCTGAAAGAGAATACCAGGTAAACATTTTTGGCAGAATGTTGTATTTGTTATAGGCAATTTCAAGATCGATTTTTCTTTCACTTGGTCGTACTTTGCCGCCGAATTTCTTTTGAAAACCATTTATACTTTCCACCAAATCATCGGCAGTTTTAAAATCTTTAGAAATAGAACCATCATTTAATGCACGAAAATACAAAGGAATTATTTGCTTTACATAGGTTTCATCCATCCCTTTTAAACCTGCATTGCCAATTTCTAAATAAGAAATCCACTTATTGTTTGGGTCATTTGGAATCGGGAATATTCTTAAAATACTTCCGCTTAAAGCAGACTCCATTAGGTTTACTTTTTTATCAGCTTCGATAAAATCTTTCTCAAAACTATTTGGATTAGCTGCTTTGTAAGCTGCATCTAAATAAGGAGAAAGTTTATAATTTCCGTTTTCATCAAAAAACTTTACGAACGGAGCTAATTTAGCTTTTCTGTCAAGACCAATAATTTTACGAATACTATCATCTTTTGTATTCAGATAAATAATAGGAACCTGAATCCAAACCTGGGCATATTGTGTCATAGACAAAAATACCTGATCAGAATTCATTCCGTTATAAGTGTCTTCATGACTTACTTTTCTCAATAATTCGGACGAAAAAGTATTGATAGGCTTCATCCTTCCTCCGGCATCCTGAATAATCAAACGACCAAATTTAGCTGCATGAGCTTCTGGTGCTTTGTAAATATTCAGTAATGAATCTATTTGTTTTTGACTTGGCGGACGTGTTACGTGATTGGCATGATCATTAGGATTTTCTGTATGATTATGATTGTGATCATGGTCATGGTCGTGATCATGAACATGTGGTGCCTGAGCAAAACCATTAAAACTTAACATTAAAACCAAAATCGTAATTAATTTTGCTTTTTTATCTTTTACCTTTTCAAGTTTACGCTTTATATCTGCAAAACGAGAACCCTTGGTAAACATAATAGCCATCAGACCAAAATACAACATAAAATATCCTAAATAAGTAATTGAAGTGCCCCAGAAATCATGATTTACAGACAAAACAGTTCCTTTTTCATCCGGATCAAAAGAAGACTGAAAAAACCTGTATCCCTTATGATCCAAAACATTGTTCATATAGATTCTGGCATCAAACGTTTCAGTAGAATCCTGAACGGTAACTTTACTTTCAAATGCAGAATAGCTTTTCTCAGTTCCCGGATATTTGGTGGCGATAAAATCATTTAGCTTTACTTTGAAAGGCAAAACATATGCTTTACTTCCGTAAAATAAACTGTATTCAATTTTTCCTATTTTTATTGTTTTTGGTTCTCCCAAACTTCCTTTAGAACCCAGCAAACGAACTTCTTTTTCCTGTCCTTCTGCTTTAACTTTTACAATTAAGGCGTCAGTGTGAGATTTAGCTTTGTAATCATTATTCGATTCATAATCAACAATTCCTCGTACTGCAGGATCCGGAAATACAATTCGGATATCACCAATACTGTACAAAGAGCGCATCATCAAAGGCTGTACGTTATCTTTGGTTACTTTTCCCTGAAATTTATCAGCCATTCTCATAAACTCCCCTTCAAAAGGAGTTTGAATGGTATATTTTTCGCCGGTTGTGTTTATATTTATGGCACCATCGGTTGGTTTATTCAAAGCAAATAAAACATTGTGGATATTTTGAACTTCCCCTTCTTTCAGGAAATGTTCTTCACGACCACCATCTCCGGCTTCAACTAATTTAATGTATAATGCTCCGTTTGGGTCTGGTTTTATGATTTCTTTCGCTCCCATGATGTAATTAACATAACTTACCTCAAAAGGAGTTTCGTCAAATTTACCTGTAAGAGTAAAATCATTATTGGTAACAGGCGAAAATAAAAGGCTTTTCTCAAAAGTTCTTCGTTTCATCTCTCCTTTATATTCTCCATCTGCAAAAACGGTTAAGAATGTTTTATCTGAATAGATTTGATTTTCAGCTGCGCCTTCGCGAATTGGCATCATGCCTTCGTAACTGATATAACGTGTAATAAAAGCTCCTAAAAGAATAAAAATAAAAGCAACGTGAAGCAATAAAGTTGCCCACTTCTCTTTTTTCAATAATTGATAACGCTTAATGTTCCCAAAGAAATTAATCATAAAAAAGACCATTATAGCCTCGAACCACCAGGTATTATAAATTAAAATTCTGGCAGTATCTGTATTGTACTTACTTTCGATAAAAGTTCCAATACCCATTGCGATTGCAAATGTTAAAAAAAGAACGGCCATTAATCGTGTAGAAAACAAAAAAGAGAATATTTTTTTATCCATTTTTAAGGAATTACAGTGTATAAAAGTGGCACAAAAGTACTTAAAAATGTTGAGTTGTAATATTGACCTTTTGTTAATTAAAACCAAAAACAGAACGATAAACAATCCGTTTGGAAATTAAACAGGTATTCTATTACAATATGTTTTTTAAGTCCATATTGAGTTGATTTTCTTCTATTTTATTTTTGATTTGGTTATCAAATATCGTTTTTGATTTTTAAAAGCAAAATCAAAGTTTGACCCCACATCGATATCTTTAAAAAAAATAATGCTAATTTTGCCACATGACTCGAATAACAATAATTGGTTCAGGAAATGTTGCTCAACATTTGATAAAAGCTTTCTCTATAAGTGAAGAAATAGAGATTGAGCAGGTGTTTTCGAGGAAAAAAGAATCATTAAGTAACGTAATCGATCCACTTAAAATTGTAACTGATTTTTCAGATTTAAAGGAAACTGATTTGTATGTTATTGCTATTACAGATGATGCCATTTCTGAAGTTTCATCTCAATTACCTTTTCAAAATCAATTAGTGGTTCATACATCGGGAACATCTTCGATTGCTATTTTAAATTCAAAAAACAGAAAAGGCGTTTTCTATCCTTTACAAACTTTCTCTAAAAACAAAACAGTTGATTTTTCAATTATTCCAATTTGTCTGGAAGCTGAGAATGAAACTGATTACAATATTTTGGAAAAAGTTGCCAAAAGCATATCGAATGCTGTCTTTTCAGTCAGTTCAGGACAAAGAAAAGCATTGCATGTTTCGGCTGTTTTTGTAAATAATTTTACAAATCATCTGTATCAGATTGGACAAGAAATCTGCAATGAACATAAAATGTCGTTTGAAATTTTAAAGCCTCTGATTCAGGAAACTGCTGATAAAATAAAGACATTAAGCCCAACTGATGCTCAAACTGGTCCTGCAAAGCGCAATGATTATGGAACAATTGAAGCTCACTTAGCGTATTTAACCAACACAAATCAAAAAAATATTTATAA
Organism: uncultured Flavobacterium sp.; assembly: GCF_946478785.1. The sequence continues at coordinate 278,972 of NZ_CAMLDD010000001.1, read as the reverse complement.
AATACTAACACAATCAATTCAAAATAATGACAAAAAGTTATAAGGAAATAATGAATGACATCACCACATTTATTTTTGATGTTGATGGCGTACTTACAGACAGTTCTGTTTTTGTAACCTCCGAAGGCGAAATACTTCGCACAATGAATATTCGTGATGGTTTTGCATTAAAGGCAGCTGTAGAAAGCGGCTATCATGTTTGTGTTATTTCCGGCGGAAGCAATGAGGGGGTTCGTGTAAGATTGCGTAATTTAGGTATTACCGATATACATTTAGGAACTCCCGATAAAGTAAAAACATTTAAAGAATACACTGACATGTACAATCTAAATTCTGAAAATGTGCTGTATATGGGCGATGATATTCCTGATTTTCATGTAATGAAATTAGTAGGTTTACCAACCTGTCCGCAGGATGCAAGCCCTGAAATCAAGAATATATCCCGTTATATTTCACATGTTAAAGGCGGAAGAGGCGCTGCTCGTGATGTGATCGAACAAGTTATGAAAGTTCAGGGGAAATGGATGGAATATTTTAACGGACAACACGATTAATAATTGTTATTTAGGAGTTATTAAATTTTTAATAATTCACTTTATAATGAAAACCTTAGAATCTTAGCTACTCAGTACATTTAAAAAATGAAATACCTAAAACTCATTCGTTATCAAAACCTATTGATGCTTGCATTTATGCAAATTTTATTCCGCTATGCATTTTTAAAACAACAAAATATACCTTTGGCATTGTCTGACTGGCAATATGCCCTATTAGTATTGAGTACCGTTTTAATTGCAGCAGCAGGATATACAATCAATAATATTTTTGACACAGAAACTGATGCAATAAACAAACCAAAAGATGTTGTAATAGGCAAAAGTATCTCGGAAACAAATGGCTATAACATTTACATTGCATTGAATATTACCGGTGTTGGAATTGGTTTTTACTTATCGAATGTTATACAAAGGCCAGGATTTGCAACTATTTTTATATTTATGGCCGCACTTCTTTATTTTTACTCCACGACGCTTAAACAAATTATACTATTAGGAAATCTTGCTGTCGCTTTTTTATTGGCCATGAGTGTTATTATTATTGGCTTTTTTGATATTTTTCCGGCAACAATATCTGAAAATCAGGCTCAAATGTCCAGTTTATTTTCCATTTTAACTGATTATGCCTTGTTTGCCTTTATGATTAATTTTATCAGGGAAATAGTCAAAGATATTGAAGATGTTGATGGTGATTATAATCAGGGAATGAATACCCTGCCAATTGCAATTGGCATTAGCAGAACCGCTAAAATTGCTGCGGTACTTTCAATTGTTCCTTTTATTTTATTGTTGCTTTATATTAAGAATTATTTTGTTGAAAATGGTCTTTTTATAGCTACTTTATATGCATTTTCATTGGTTTTGGCACCTCTTCTTTATTTTATAATTAAAATATTTACTGCCAAATCAAAAAAAGAGTTTCATCATTTAAGCAATATCCTTAAACTAATTTTGCTTTTCGGAATTTTATCAATTGTGGTTATTACCTTAAATATTCATTACAATGCTTAAAGAAAAACTAAAAAAATACACCTTAATATTGGCTTCGGGTTCCCCAAGAAGGCAGCAATTTTTTAAAGATCTTAATTTAGATTTCGAAATTAGATTAAAAGATGTCGAAGAAATTTATCCGCCAGAATTAAAAGCGGTTGAAATTACAGACTTCTTAGCACTCTTAAAAGCAAATGCCTTTGAAGGAGAATTAAAGGAAAATGAAATTTTGGTTACGAGTGACACTATTGTCTGGCACAGAAATAAAGCATTAGGAAAACCCAAAAATGCTGATGAGGCTTTTGATATGATAAAATCGATGTCGGGTACAACACACGAAGTAATTACTTCAGTTTGTTTTAAAACCAGCACTGCTTCTACTCTTTTGAATGATACGACAAAAGTAACTTTTAATGATTTATCAGATGAAGCTATTTTGTATTATATCGAAAATTATAAGCCATATGACAAAGCCGGAGCTTATGGCATACAGGAATGGTTTGGTTTTATGGCCGTTGCTAAAATTGAAGGCTCTTATACTAATGTTATGGGGCTGCCAACTGCAAAAGTTTATAAATATTTGAGTATATTAGAATAAAATTTAATTTATGTTTTCTTTCAAAGAATATAGCCAGGAAATATTTGCAACAGGAATTATAATTTTTGCATTAATATCATTGAGGATGATCATTGCAAAATTGATTCGAAGTTATGCTATTACAAGTCATTTATTTGAACATCGTACTAATCTGGTAATTAAATATATTCATATACTAATGAATACATTGGTTTTCATTAGCCTAATTGTAATATGGGGTGTAGAAACTAAGGATATTTTTATAACCGTTTCATCGATTGCTACAGTAATTGGTGTCGCCATGTTTGCACAATGGTCTATCTTAAGTAATATAACTTCGGGAATGATTTTATTCTTTTCGTTCCCTTTCCGAATTGGCGATACTATAAAAATTCATGATAAGGATTTTCCAATTGAGGCTGAAATTGAAGATATTAGTGCCTTTCATGTAAACTTAAAAACAAAAGAAGGCGAGAAAATCATTTATCCAAATAATCTTTTATTACAAAAAGGAATTTCAATAGTGCCCCCTCAACACGAGGAAAAAGAGTTTTTTGACTAAATGGCTAAATGGGAATTTTATAAACTATATTTTTAAAGCTAAAACAATTTAAATTAAAGAAAGTTTAATATTTGCTTAGCCAATATTTAGTTTAAAAAATCCAAAAAATGAACAGAACTGTAACATTGCCTTTTTATGCCAAACTTGCATTTATACTCCTAAGTTTAATTTGTATTGGTTTCATAACCTACATTGGAAGTAATATAATAACTCCTGTAATGTTAGCCTTTTTGTTTATGGTTTTACTGTTGCCTTTGCATACACTATTACATACAAAATTACGGTTTCCTATTTATATTGCCTCCTTTATAACTATAGTGATTTTTGTTCTTTGTATAGCTGCTATTTTAGCTTTCATTTCTTATCAAATAACAGATATTGCTAATGATTTTGACATCATTAAGAAGAATGCAATCTCATTTTTTAACAATGTCCAGTCATATATTCATGAAAAATTTCAAATAAGTATTTGGGAACAAAAAAAATATATTGAAAAAGTAACGAATGACTCTGTACAAAATGGAACAGGTACGTTAGGAACAGCTATAGGTTCACTAAGCGATGTGTTATTTAACTGTATGCTTGTTGTTGTTTTTACATTTTTATTTTTATTATATAAAACTCACTTTATTCTCTTTTTGGCAAAACTATTCGATAAAGAAGAACACGGTAGATTAAAAGAAATCATTACTCAAATAAAAATTTCTATAAATAATTATATTTTGGGACTTATATTTGAAATGTTTGTAGTTTCTATTTTAACAGGTTTAGGTTTATGGATTATTGGAGCTAAATATTTTATTTTGCTTGGACTGATGACAGGAATTTTAAATTTAATACCGTATATCGGGATAATGATTGCAGGAATATTAACCATTTTATCCTCTCTTACCGGAACTCCTGAATTGTCAATGGTTGTAAGTATTATTATTGTAAACATTATTGTACAGCTTATTGATAATAATATACTTGTTCCCTTAATTATAAATTCAAAAGTTGAAATTAATGCTCTGGTTTCAATAATAGGAATTATTATTGGCGGCAGCGTAGCAGGGATAGCCGGAATGTTTTTAGCAATACCGTTATTGGCAATTTTAAAAATTATTTTTGACCGAATCGAATCCTTAGAACCGTGGGGATATGTAATGGGCAACCATATGCCCAAAAAATTTACCTGGAGAATAAGAAAGCGAAAGTTGGAAAATTAAACTTCGTAAATCTGTTTGATATTATTTAAAATTATAATAGTCCAATAATTTACGCTAACTTTATTAGCATGTTTCGAAAATTCGTGAAAATATTTCTTCTTCTTCTTCTTCTTTTTCTTTGGAATTTTTCACAAAGTGCTTTTTCACAAGAAAAACAGACTAAAAAAGATAGTATTGAGAAATATGATAAAATTAAGAAGCTTTCTGAGAAAAGAAAATTTACAAAGTTTTTAAAAAAAATAATTTTTAAGCCCGCAAAAATTAAAAAGAAAAATGAAACTTTAGTTAAAAATGAGCACCTGCCAAATATTGATGGCAAAATTATCCGTAATATCAGAATCATAACTTTAGATCCTTTTGGACGCTCTGACACCGATTCTACTATGGTTCCAAAAAACTGGGGAGAAAGAACCGGAAATAAGCTACATCTCAAAACCAAAAGATTTGCTATTCAAAATTTGTTACTTTTCAGGAAAAATTCAGCTTACGATAGCTTTAAAATAAAAGAAACTGAACGTATTATCAGAACACAAAGATTTGTAAACAAAGTAACGATCTCAGAAGAACTTGTTGGCACAAGTAATGATTCTGTTGATGTTACCGTCCGTGTGCTCGATGCATGGAGTTTGATTCCTAAATTTTCAATATCAAGTTCACGTGTTAACATTGGTTTTAATGATCGTAATATTCTCGGTACCGGCCAGCAGCTTGAATATAAATTTGCAAATAAATTTGATAATGGACGTAACGGTCATAATGCTGTTTACACCGTTCCTAATATTATAAATACTTTTATCACTACAAAAATTAGATATTATAATGATTTAGATGATAACTATAATAAAAGTATTTCTATTGAACGTCCTTTTTATTCTCCTTTAACCAAATGGGCTGGAGGTGTTATACTTGAACAACAATTTAGACGGGATACTTTACAGGATGCTAGCTTAAAATATGAATTTCAGCCTTTTAAATATAACGCACATGACTTTTGGGCCGCAAAAGCTTTTAATATTACACGTATAAATGCTAAAAAGGAGCGAACAACTAATTTTATAGTCTCAGGACGTTTCTTAAACATTGATTATACCGAGAAACCCTCCATAGCATTCGACTCCATCAATTTCTTTTCAGACGAGAAACAAATTTTAATTGGCTTTGGAATTAATACACGTGAATTCGTAAAAGACAATTATATTTTTAGAAATGGGCAGACCGAAGATGTTCCCATAGGAAGAATCTATGGGATAACAGCAGGATACCAATATAAGAATGAAATATGGCGTCCCTATATTGGCGCACAGGCATCTTTTGGAGACTATTACAAATGGGGATTTTTAAGTACTAACTTTGAAATTGGTACTTTTTTTCATGAAGCCAAAACTTATCAGACTTCTATTGCACTAAAAGCTAATTATTTCACTAATTTATTAACCTTCGGGAATTGGAAATTAAGACAATTCTTTAAGCCTGAAATAATTATAGGAATCAACAGAGCTAATTCCATAGGAGATCAGCTTACAATAAACGAGAATTATGGAATTCAGGGATTCAATGCTGCACATTATGGCAAAAGCAAAATGGTATTAACATTGCAGACCCAAACGTACGCTCCAGAAGAGGTTTTAGGTTTCAGGCTGAATCCTTATTTTAATTATTCGGTTGCTGTATTGGGAAACAGTAGTTTAGGCTTATTTCAAAATAAATATTACTCAAAAATCAGTTTGGGGGTTTTAATAAGCAATGATTATCTAGTTTTCAGTACGTTTCAGCTTTCAATTTCATATTATCCTACGATTCCATTTCAAGGTGAAAGTATTTTTAAAACAAATACTTTTGAAACTCAGGATATCGGACTTCAGTCATTTGAATTAGGAAAACCTAAAATTATTGAATTTAGATAATCTCATTTTTTCACTTTTAAGCAAATTTTTATTTTCATCTAAACCTTTCAAAACAAATTAATAATCAATAACATATAAAATTATTAGATTTTTTTGAATAAAGTAAATGCCTTTTTATAGGCTAAATACTTCTTTATAATATTATTTTGGCACAGTATATGAATATCCTGATATACAATTAACATTTAAAAATTATTAAAGATGAAAACAATAAAAATAGCAATCGTTGGATTATTTCTAATAATTGCAAGTGCCACGCAAGCTCAGGTATCTGTAAATGTAAATATAGGAAATCCACCAGTATGGGGACCTGTCGGATATTCAAATATGGAATATTATTATTTACCAGATATTCAATCTTACTATGATGTAAGAGCTTCACAATTTATTTATTTTGGAGGTGGGAAATGGGTGAGATCAAGTCGTTTACCCAGACAATACAGAAACTATGATTTATATTCAGGTTATAAAGTAGTATTGAATGATTATCATGGAAGAACTCCTTATGTCTATTATGACAGACACAGAACAAAATATTACAAAGGCTATCACGGCGCGCCTCAAAAACCATATAAGCCAAGAAAGGACTATGATTGTCATCATGATACTCACCGCCATCACTATGGACATAATAAAGGTCATGGAAGAAAAAACAATCACAGAGATTCACACGAGCACCACAGACATTAATTTGCTTTAAAATTTTATCACGAAGAGAAATCCCATAAAGATTTCTCTTTTTTATTTAAAATCATCAGATATTAAATGTTAAAAATATTTTCCAGAAACAGAAAAAAAGTTGCGCAGATTATTTTTAGTTAAAGTAATGACAATCAGTACAACAACTAGAATATTTATATACTTTTGCACCCTCAATTAAACAAAAGAGAAATTATGAAAAAGAATATTAGCTTGTTGGCTTTTTTTACTATTTTGCTTTTTACATCCTGTGACAACAATGATAATGTGACAAAAGAAGAGCAGACAACAAATAAAATTGAAATTAATAATGATTTGAATTCCCTTAATAAACGATTAGATTATAGTAATTCGGGAGTACTAAGCCTTATAAATACATCAACAACTAAAAAAACAGTCTCAAGTACAAATGATTTTCCACTTGTCCAAATTGCTGAAATCAACCCTCCAGTTGATAATAATGGAAAAACATTGCAGGCAAATCATGTGGCGGTAAACGAAAACTATGCTTATGTCGCTTATACTATGAGTGGTGATACCTACTCTGGTGCCATAGATGTTATTGATATCACAGACCCATACAAACCAAAACTGGTGACTTCTGCATTAATTTCGAACACCGATATCACTTCATTAGTTTATTCTAATGGAAATTTAATCATAGCAGGTGCTACGGATATTGATAAAGATAGTTCTATATCACACCCATCAATTGTAATCAACATGCAATTGAGTTCAGGTTTACTTACTGATAAATTCACAATTAATACTCTGGAAGGAAAAGTAACAACTGATGTTATCTCAAACTCCGTTTCATATTTTGCAACAACCGGAGATCAGGGAAATTTATACAAAATTAATAGTTCTACTAAGCAAATTATCAATAAAACCGCTTTAGAAGATTTACGTTCGTTGGCAATAAACGGGGATAAAATAGTTACTTTAAGTGGCACAAAAGGTGTAAACGTTTATAATGAATCTAACTTAACTTTACAAAAAACTTTTAGCACTTCTGCAGATGTGAGCGGAGCTAAAAGAACAATAGATTTTGACGGGCAAAAATTATTAGTTTCTGAAGGATATAATGGTTTAGGTGTATACGATATCAATAGTGGTTCAAAATTACAAACTATCGAATTAATGAATTCCGGAGAGGATAACGTAACAAATGCAGTTTCGGTAAATAATGGATATGCATTTGTTGCCAATGGAGCAGCAGGATTAAACGTTTACAAGTCAGGAACACAACTCACTTTATTAGGAACAGTTGATATTGAAGGTTCTTCAAACTATGTAAAATCAAGTGGTGATTTTATTTATGTTGCCAGTGGAAAAGGCGGTTTAAAAATTATCAAAAAAGAAAAAGAAAATACCACCTTTGCAAGTTGTGAACAATATTCAACGTATAATCAGGGGAAAGATTTAATTTTAAATTCGAATGAAATTAAATCATTTTCAGGATCGACAGCTATTAATTCTGTTATAGTGAATTCAGGTGGAATCTTTACTCATTGTGGCGCGATAACGATTCAAAATAGCTTAATATTAAATAGTGGCAGTACTTTTAACATGAGAGGTACATTGGCACAAGGAAAATACCAACAATCTAATCCAACAGAACTTATCATCAACAGTAATGCTTTATTACAGATTGAAGGATCTGTTGTAATCTGGGGAGATTTGAGACTGAACAGCGGTGCAAAAATTAATTTTATTGGAAATAATTCTTCAATAACTATTTACGGAAAAGTAACTAAAAACAGTAATGTAACTATTACCGGTAATTATACTGATACAGAAAACAAATTGAAGTAGTATAAAAAAATCGTATTCAAAAGAGACCATATCATTTAATTTGGTCTCTTTTTTTGCCACGCAGCAAGTTCAAATCAGTTTATATTATTTTTATTATTAACAGAAGTCTGATTTTTCGGTCATGTTACATCTCAAAATTAACTTATTTCAAACAGCAATCCAGAAAAGTTATAATCATATTTAGTTCGTAATGCAATCTAAACTGGGTACAAAAAAAACCGTCTAAATATATTTTAGACGGTTTTCAATTTAACTATTCTTTCAAAAAATTTACATTGTAGCTTTTAGTGCTTTTGCTTCTGCAGTCATTTCAAGTGCTTTATAAACACCCAATAATGTTTTTGAAACATCTTCATTCTTTGGATCTAACTCATTTGCTTTTTTAAGATAAGGTATTACGCTTTTAAATACACCTTCTCTTTGTGCTTTAAGAACATCGTAACGTTTCATATCCTTCGCAGAAGTACCCAATTTGTTCATTTCATCAATAATTGGTTTTTCAGCCTCTAATTTTAATGCTGCAAGATTTAGATAAGCATTTGCATAATTAGGATCGATTTCAATAACCTTCAAATAATATTTCTCTGCGTCTGCAGCATTTTTAGCATTTGCACTAATTACACCAAGGTTGAAAATTAATTCTTTGTTATTTGGTTCTTTTTGCAAAGCTTCGCCTACCAATTTTTTATAGGTATCGTAATCTTTAGTTTCTAAATATAAGTTAGCCTCAGAAAGAATTAAAGAAGAGTCTTCAGGATTCGCTTTTCTTGCATCAGCTATGGCTTTTTTAGCATCCTCAATTCTTCCTTTCTGAACTAAGATTAAAGCATAATTTTTATAAACTTCACCTCTTTTTGAAGGAATGCTTTCTGTTTTAGGCTTTTCGTGGGTACCTATTTTAACAGCCATATCTCTTTCATTTGCTGTATTAAAGCCGTCTTCATTACCAGAAGCCTTATTTACAGCAGTAAAGCTTGTTCCTTTTCCTGAATAGTTTAATTTTTTTAACTCTTCATACATTGGCAAAGCAGCATCATAATCCTGCGCGTTTACATATGTAGAAGCCGCATAATATAAATTGATAGTATCTTTTTTATCTAATAAATAAGCATCATACAATTTTTTCGCACCCTCTGCTGGTTTATTTGACTGAGTATCTGCAATAGCTGAGTTAACCAACAATCCTTTAATTTGAGTAATTGAAGTTGCAGCCTGAGTTGAATATTTTAATTTTCCAGAGGCTTTTTCAACATCAATTAATTTTTGATAACTTTCGGCAGCAAGAGATAAGTTTTTACTCTCCTCTACTTTTTTATTTGCTAAATCCAGATAAGCATTCCCTTTTACAAAATAGTATTGGGCCTGCTCAGTATCTTTAGCATTCACAACCATATTTTCAGCATCTTTCAATATTGAAATTGCTCCTTGAGCATCTCCACCTTTTAATGCTTTTTCAGCACTTTTTATCTGATCTTTCTGAGCAAAAGTAGCTACTGAGATCAATACTGCTGATGCAAGTATTACATATTTACTTTTCATAATATTCAATTTGTATATTTAACTTTAATTTTGAGTAATTAATCTTCTATTCTTCAGATTCTTCTTCTTCAGAATCGTCTTCGTCTTCAACTACTTCTTCAGAATCATCGTCTTCATCATCTTCTGCAACACCTTCGTCTTCAAGAACTTCTAAATCCGGTTTAACTCTTTCGATAGCAGATTCGATAACATTACCATCTTCGTCAACAATAACTTCAGCAACATCATCCTTCATGACTTTTGTAACTGCAGCAATTGAATCTTTACCTTTTAAGTTAATCAATCGAACTCCTTGCGTAGCGCGGCCCATTACACGTAAATCTTCAATAGCCATTCTAATTGTTAATCCTGATTTGTTGATAATCATTAAATCATCAGCATCTGTTACTGCATTTATCGAAATTAATTTTCCGGTTTTCTCAGTAATATTAAGTGTTTTCACTCCTTTACCACCACGGTTTGTAATTCTGTAAACATCTTCGCCATCATCATCAACTAATTTAGTACGTTTTCCATATCCGTTTTCTGTAACAACTAAAATTTGTGAATCATTAATATTGTTTTTATCTACAGTAACCATACCAATAACTTCATCAGTATCATCTTTTAAGGTAATTCCACGAACTCCCGAAGCTGTTCTTCCCATCGGGCGTGTTTTGGTTTCTTCAAAACGAACTAATTTTCCAGATTTAACAGCCAGAATAATTTGACTTTCTCCGTTGGTTAATTTTGCTTCCAATAATTCATCGCCTTCTTTAATAGTAATAGCTGCAACACCATTTACTCTTGGTTTAGAATATTTCTCTAAAGAAGTTTTCTTAACCTGACCTTGTTTGGTAACCATTACAAGATTGTGGCTATTGATATAATCTTTGTCCTTTAAATCTTGGGTACAAATGAAAGCTTTTACTTTATCATCACTCTCAATGTTTACTAAATTTTGAATTGCCCTGCCTTTTGCTGTTTTGCTTCCTTCAGGAATTTCATAAACACGCATCCAGAAACATTTTCCTTTTTGCGTAAAAAACATCATATATTGATGATTCGTTGCCACATACATATGCTCCAGGAAATCCTGATCTCTGGTTCCGGCACTTTTTTGTCCAACTCCTCCTCTATTTTGAGTTTTGTACTCTGTAAGATTAGTACGTTTGATATAACCTGCATGCGAAATGGTAATAACAACATTCTCATCAGCAATTAAATCTTCGATGCTTACATCTCCACCAGAATATTCAATTTGAGAACGACGCTCGTCACCATATTTATCACGGATTTCAACAAGCTCTTCTTTAATTAAGTCAGTTCTCAAATTTACATCTGCTAATAAGGCTTTTAAGTGCTCAATTAACTTCATCAATTCTTCAAACTCAGCTCTTAATTTATCTTGTTCCAATCCTGTTAACTGACGCAGACGCATCTCAACAATAGCACGGGCCTGAATGTCGGACAAATTAAATCTTTCAATCAATTTCTCACGGGCTTCTTCTGTGTTTTTTGAACCTCTTATTATGGCAATTACTTCATCAATGTTGTCAGATGCAATAATTAATCCTTCTAAGATATGCGCTCTTTCTTCAGCTTTGCGCAATTCAAACTGCGTTCTTCTTACTACAACATCATGACGGTGCTCAATAAAATAATGAATCATATCTTTCAGATTCAGCATTTGTGGGCGGCCTTTTACTAATGCAATGTTGTTTACGCTAAAAGAAGACTGTAACTGTGTAAACTTGTATAAAGTATTTAAAACTACGTTTGGTGTAGCATCACGTTTCAAAATATAAACGATACGCATACCGTTTCTGTCAGATTCATCGCGTATATTGGCAATTCCTTCAATTTTCTTTTCGTTGACTAAATCAGCGGTACGCTTGATCATATCAGCTTTATTAACCTGATATGGAATTTCAGTTACAATGATTGATTCTCTTCCGTCAACTTCTTCAAAACCAACTTTAGCACGCATAACAATACGCCCTCTACCAGTTTTAAATGCTTCACGAACTCCTTCATAACCATATATTATACCTCCTGTTGGAAAATCCGGAGCTTTAATATGTGTTATTAATTCGTCTATTTCGATATCATTATTATCAAGGTATGCCAGTGTTCCATTAATAACTTCGGTTAAATTGTGAGGAGGCATATTTGTAGCCATACCAACCGCAATACCTGTAGCACCATTTACTAATAAGGTAGGGACCCTTGTTGGCATTACTTTTGGCTCATATAATGTATCGTCAAAGTTTAATTGAAAATCAACAGTTTCTTTTTCGATATCTGCCATAATTTCTTCCGAAATCTTTTTCATTCTGGCCTCAGTATAACGCATTGCCGCAGGGCTATCACCATCAACAGAACCAAAGTTACCCTGTCCGTCAACCAAAAGATATCGCAGACTCCATTCTTGAGCCATACGTACCATGGCATCGTAAACAGAGGTATCCCCGTGTGGGTGATACTTACCTAAGACCTCCCCTACAATTCTCGCAGATTTTTTGTGAGCAGATCTTGATGTTACTCCTAAGTCATACATTCCGTAAAGAACTCTTCGATGTACTGGTTTCAAGCCATCTCTAACATCTGGAAGTGCTCTTGATACGATTACTGACATCGAATAATCGATGTAAGCTGATTTCATTTCATCTTCGATGTTAATAGGAATTAACTTTTCTCCTTCAGACATAAATTGTTATATTAAATAATTATATTAATTTTCAAAGCGTGCCAAGATACGTTTTTTTGAAATTTTTAGACCTATTTTCACACACTTATTTCAATGATTTATTAACAACTTTGTTTTTACTTTTAGTTAATAAATTAAGCGTTTTTTAACGGTTTTATTGTTATTTTTTTTGTCTATTAGCTGACAGCAGTTGTCAAGGGTATGGTTTTTGTTTTTCAAAAACTAAATCATTAAATTTACAATACCAATTATATATTATGGATGATAATTTTTCACCAAGAGTAAAAGATGTTATTACCTACAGTAAAGAGGAAGCCTTACGTTTGGGTCACGACTTTATTGGTACTGAACATCTAATGCTGGGCATTTTAAGGGATGGTAACGGAAAAGCTATCCATATACTTAATAACCTGGCTGTTGATTTAGATCATTTACGCAGGAAGGTAGAAATACTTAGCCCGGCCAACCAGAGCGTTGAAGTAAATGCAGAAAAGAAAAATCTTCATCTTACCCGTCAGGCGGAAAGAGCACTGAAGACCACTTTTCTTGAAGCAAAAGTATTTCAAAGTTCGTCGATTAGCACGGCACACCTGCTTTTATGCATCTTACGAAACGAAAACGATCCAACAACCAAGCTATTGAATAAGCTAAAAATAGATTATGACATAGCTAAAGAACAATATTTAAATATGACGCCAAACGAAGAAGAATTCTTAGAAAACTTGCCAAGAAACGAATCATATAACGATGATTCAGGACAAGATGACAGTCTTAAAGAAAGTAGTTTTAATAATCCGGCCAATAAATCAAACAAAAAATCGAAGACTCCGGTTTTAGATAATTTTGGGAGGGATTTAACAGAAATGGCGGAAGAGGGAAAACTAGATCCGGTTGTGGGACGCGAGAAGGAAATTGAACGTGTTTCCCAAATCCTAAGCCGTAGAAAAAAGAACAATCCGCTTCTTATCGGAGAGCCTGGAGTTGGTAAATCTGCTATTGCAGAAGGACTTGCTTTGCGCATTATCCAAAAGAAAGTATCCCGCATTCTTTTCCATAAACGCGTGGTAACTCTTGATTTGGCCAGCTTAGTGGCCGGGACAAAATACCGCGGTCAGTTTGAAGAAAGAATGAAAGCCGTAATGAACGAGCTGGAGAAAAATGATGACATCATTCTTTTTATTGATGAGATTCACACTATTGTAGGTGCTGGTGGAGCAACGGGTTCCCTTGATGCCTCAAATATGTTCAAGCCTGCTTTGGCCAGAGGTGAAATTCAATGTATTGGTGCTACAACTCTTGATGAGTACAGACAATACATTGAGAAAGACGGAGCTCTTGAAAGACGTTTTCAAAAAGTAATTGTGGAACCAACTTCTGTTGAAGAAACAATTGCAATTTTGAACAATGTGAAGGATAAGTATGAAGATCACCACAACGTAACTTATACGCCAGAAGCCATTGAGGCCTGTGTAAAACTAACAAACAGATACATGTCTGAACGTTTTTTACCGGACAAAGCTATTGACGCACTTGACGAAGCAGGTTCTCGCGTACACATTACCAATATTGATGTCCCTAAACAGATTTTGGATTTAGAACGTCAATTAGAAGAAGTGCGTGAAAACAAAAATATGGTTGTTAAAAAACAAAAATATGAAGAGGCAGCCAAACTTCGCGATGATGAAAAACGTATTGAAAAAGATCTAGCCCTTGCTCAGGAACAATGGGAAGAAGATTCTAAAAGCAACCGAATTGAAGTTACAGAAGATAATGTAGCTGATGTTGTTTCCATGATGACAGGAATTCCTGTTAACCGAATTGCGCAGACAGAAAGCAACAAATTAGCCAAATTGCCTGAATTAATTCAGAATAAAGTAATTGGTCAAAATGATGCAGTATTAAAAATTGCACGTTCTATTCAGCGTAACAGAGCCGGACTTAAAGATCCGAATAAACCAATTGGTTCATTCATTTTCTTAGGTCAGACAGGAGTTGGAAAAACACAATTAGCAAAAGTTTTAGCTAAAGAATTATTCGATTCTGAAGATGCGCTAGTTCGTATCGATATGAGTGAATACATGGAGAAATTTGCTATCTCTCGTTTAGTTGGAGCGCCTCCGGGATACGTAGGATACGAAGAAGGGGGCCAATTGACGGAGAAAGTTCGCAGAAAACCTTATTGCGTTGTGCTTTTAGACGAGATCGAAAAAGCGCATCCGGATGTGTTTAACATGATGCTTCAGGTTCTTGATGACGGTTATTTGACTGATAGTTTAGGTCGTAAAATTGACTTTAAAAATACTATTATCATCATGACATCTAATGTTGGTGCGCGTCAGCTGAAAGATTTTGGTCAGGGCGTGGGATTCGGAACTGCTGCAAAAGTGGCTCAGGCCGATGAAAACTCAAAAAGCATTATCGAAAATGCATTGAAAAAAACCTTCGCTCCTGAGTTCTTAAACAGAATTGATGATGTAATTGTATTTAATGCATTAGAAAAAGCTGATATAGATTTGATTATCGAAATCGAACTTAAAAAACTATATGCACGTATTTCTGAACTTGGATATAATTTAAGTCTTACTGATAAAGCAAAAGCATTTATTGCTGAGAAAGGTTTTGACAGACAATTTGGAGCAAGACCTCTGAAAAGAGCAATTCAGAAATATGTAGAAGATTTATTAGCCGAAGAAATCATAACTTCAAAAATACATTCAGGAGATGAAATCTTAATGGATTTAAAAGATGAAAAAGCTCAGGAACTTTCAGTAGAAATACATAAAGCAGAAGAGCCGACTAATCAATAAATTAGTTTAAATTTATAACAAAAATAACATACCCGTTACGTTTTCATAACATAACGGGTATTTTTTTTAGATAATTTAGTATCTTTAGTAAAAGCAAATACCTACTTTTGAGTATTAAATTCTATAATAAAAAAACAATATATGTTTCAAAATAAAGTCATTTTAGGAAGTGAAGAATGGTGTGCATTTCCGGAATTAGGAATCCCAACAATCAAGGCTCGTGTGGATTCTGGTGCTAAAACTTCAGCAATGCATGCAATAAATATAGCTCCGTTTATAAAAAATGACGCAAATTGGGTAAAATTTGATATTAACCCAATTCAGAATAATATCAAAACCATCATACATTGCGAAGCGCCATTAGTAGATAAAAGAATTGTAAAAAGTTCAAGTGGTTTCAGGGAACACCGCTATGTAATTCAGACCAGCATCAAACTGGGAGAAATAAAATGGCCCATAGAAATGACTTTAACCAATCGTGATTCTATGGGTTTTCGCATGCTTTTAGGGCGCGAAGCCATGAGCGGACGGGTATTGGTTGATCCTGAAGAAAAATATCTTTTAGGACAACCTTCGACTGATACATTAAAAGAATTATACCAAAACTCTGAAAAAGCAACTTCCGGTTTACGAATTGGGCTTTTAGCCAGCAATCCGGAGTTGTACAGCAATAAACGAATCATGGAAGCAGGCGAAATGCGTGGCCATGAAATGCACTTTTTGAATATCAAGGAATGCTATATGAAACTGGATGCAAAAACACCTGAAATACATTATCGTGGCGGAAAAATATTAAATCAGTTTGATGCTATTATCCCAAGAATTCGACCAAGTATTACTTTTTATGGTTGTGCCCTAACGCGTCAATTTGAAGCTTTGAAAGTTTTTTGTTTAAACTCGGCTTCAGCCATCACGCAGTCACGCGATAAATTATATTCATTACAATTACTTTTAAACAGTGGTATCGACATCCCAACTACCGGTTTCGCCAATTCACCTTTGGACACCGACAACTTAATTAAAATGGTTGGAGGCTCGCCTTTAATTGTAAAACTACTCGAAGGAACGCAAGGTAAAGGCGTAGTTTTAGCAGAAACGAAAAAAGCGGCAGAAAGTGTAATCAATGCTTTTAAAAGCTTAAATGCAAATATACTGGTTCAGGAATTCATTAAAGAAGCAAACGGAAAAGATATTCGTTGTTTTGTGATTGACGGAAAAGTCGTTGCTGCTATTCAGCGTGAAGCTATGCCAGGAGAATTTAGGGCAAATATTCATCTTGGCGGTACTGCCTCTGTAATAAAAGTTACCCCTGAAGAGAAAAAAATCGCGATAAAAGCAGCTAAAGCAATGGATTTGAAAGTAGCCGGCGTTGATATTATTCGTTCATCAAAAGGGCCTTTATTGCTTGAAGTAAATTCCTCGCCAGGCCTTGAAGGTATTGAGGGTGCAACAAACAAAGATGTGGCGGGAGAAATGATAAAAGCAATTGAGAAGAATTTTAAGTTGTAATCAAGAATTTTTCGAATAAAAAAAGGCTATTCAATCTGAAATAGCCTTTTTTTTCTTTTTATTTAAAGTGTAAATTACTTTTGAAATAATTTGTTTATCTGATCTTTAACAAAAGGTTCAGATACATTGCTTGAACCAGAAGAAGCATCTTTACTAGAAACCATAAACTGAACTGTAGCTTTCTCAGGAAGAACACTTCCTGTGTAATGCAACCAGATATAATTATTTGGCAATTCTAATTTTATATCATATAAAGGCGTTGCGTTAAAACCATTCATAATAATACTATAAAGGCTAGCATAATCGTTATTGACGTTTTTAAAAGAGAATTTTCTTAAGCTTGAAGATTCATCATCATCACTTACAATACTAGTATAGTAAACAGTGTATTCATCTCCAATTTTTTGAATGTAGTTATTGTTTACTTTTCCTAATTTTTCAACTGGCACAGTTTCAAGTACTTTGATTTGTGCAAATGAAACAAAACTAAAAAGCAAAACGGCAAGGGTAATAATCTTTTTCATAATGAATTTGGGGTTAATTTTTATACTATTAATGAACGCCGAAATTATGAAAAATTACTTCTATAACCACTCTTTTATTAACATTAAATTGTGATTTTTTATTAAATTTATTTCTTTGGAAGACAAAAAAAACACAACTTTTTAAAAATCAATAAATTACAATTAAAAAATCCTCAAAAAAAAGCTTGTATTTTTTATTAATATTATAAAAAATTCTCAATATCAACGTTCCCCTTCTTTTTTAACAACCTTACGGGCTATTTCTATTTTAAATTTTCTTCCTTTCATCTTCTCATCCTTTACATTTTTAAGCAAATCTTTTACTTTATTGTATTTTACTGCAGCAAAAGAAATAAAATCTTTGACTTCGATCAGACCTAAATCTTCTTTTTCTAATTTTCCTTTTTGAGAAAAGAATCCAACGATATCAATTTTATTTAGTTTTGTTTTCTTTCCTCCACTAATATAAATAGTTTGAAATTCCGGTGGCTTGGGTAAAGTAGTAGAGTTTTCTACATTCAGAACTTCCATTGTGTAATTAATATAATCCAACTGTTTTTCACTTTCGTGAATAATAATGTAAGCCGTTCCTGAAGCCTGCATACGTGCTGTACGACCATTCCTGTGTGTAAATTCGTCCTCTTTCAAAGGCAAATGATAGTGAATAACATGTTTCATTTCAGGAATATCCAATCCACGGGCAGCTAAATCAGTTGTAATTAAATAACTCATACTTCCGTTTCTAAACTGAATTAGTGCCCGTTCACGTTCATCCTGATCCATACCGCCATGATAATAGGTAGCATAAATTCCTTTTTCATTTAAAGTGTCACTAATACGTTCTGCAGCATCCCTATGATTACAAAACACAATGGCTGATTGCGATTTTAAGGAACAAATCAAATTAAATAAACTCCCCAATTTATCTTTGGTTGGAGAAACTATCATTTTCATAGAAAGATTCGTTTTTTCTTCTTCCTGAGGGATAAAATCTAAAACTGTCGGACTGATTACTCTTGTATATTTCGGAATTTCAATATCTGAAGTTGCCGAAACCAAAACACGCTTGTTTAATTTGGTAAGTTTTCCAATGATATAAGACATCTGCTCATGAAAACCCAATTGCAGTGACTTATCAAATTCATCCAAAATTAAAGTTTGAATCTTATCTGTCCTGAAAGTTTCTCTGTCGATATGATCTGCAATTCTTCCGGGAGTCCCAATTAAAACGGCTGGTGGATTGCTTAAATTTTTGATTTCTGTATCAATCGAATGCCCTCCGTAACAAATGTTTACTTTGTATGCAGTTCCCATTTTTTTCCATACCTGTTCAATTTGCAGCCCTAATTCACGTGAAGGCACTAAAATTAAACATTGAACTGAAAGTATTTCAGGCTGTAATAACTCTAATACAGGTAACAAAAAAGCCAAAGTTTTTCCTGATCCTGTCGGAGAAAGCAATAGAACATTATTTTCGTTTAAAATAGTATCCTGCGCAGCTTCCTGCATTTCATTTAGGCTCTTAATGCCTAAATTCAAAAGTATATTGTTGGAATGGTGATTTTTATTCATTTTGCAAAAATAGGAAAATTAGACTCGAGATTATACCCTTTTAGATAACAAATTAATTACTCTATTCTGATAAGATTTTGACCATACTCTTAATTTTATTTTAATTCATTAACTATTTTTGAAAATAAAAATTCAAAACTATGGAAAAGCATAGAATATTTACAACATCATTTGCAAGCGTATATCCGCATTATATCACTAAAGCAGAAAAGAAAGGCAGAACAAAAACTGAAGTTGACATTATAATTAGATGGCTAACAGGATATACTCAGGAAGAACTTCAAAAACAAATAGACAACAGTAAAGATTTCCAAACCTTTTTTGCAGAAGCTCCTCAATTAAATCCAAATGTTGCAAAAATAAGCGGGGTAATTTGCGGTTATCGCATAGAAAACATTGAGAATCCTCTAATGAAAAAGATTCGTTATTTAGATAAACTAATTGATGAATTAGCCAAAGGAAAGGCTATGGAAAAGATTTTAAGAAGTTAGTAGGGAAAACCGTATTGCGCCTTAAATCAATACTAATTGACATCGAATCCAATTTAAAATTACAATTTGTAAATTGATATTGATCTTTGTAATTGTTATTGTAATTGATTCTCTTTTTCAAATAACAATTTAATATTTTCGTAAGAATTTTTTAAGGCCTCTTTGATTTGTTCCGGATTTAGCCAGGCTACTTTTTCGATACCTTCATCAATCTGACCCTGAGGAGTTCCTTCAAAATCAGAATACATCTCGAACCAATGGGTAATTTTAAGTTTGTATTTTCCGTTGCGTTTAAAAATGTGATACGTTTTTTGGAGTTTATTAGTAATTCGGAGTTTATTTACACCGGTTTCTTCTTCTACTTCACGCATTGCGGTAGCTTCAATTTCTTCACCTTTCTCAATACCTCCTTTCGGCAAATCCCATTTTCCGTTTCTGAAGATAAACAAAACTTCACCTTTTTTATTATACACAAACCCTCCTCCTGCTTTATTTACGGGTATTTTGGCTTTTAAGGTCTTCATAATTTCCTTTTCGTCAGGATGATACAAATACGCCTTTTGAATTTTATTTTGAAATATTTTTACAATAAGCTGCTCTATATCAATGCTTTCTAACAAGAATAATTGAAAATTAGTCTCTCTTGAGATTTCATTTGTCAAAAAAAGTGGTTTGTCGTTCACAAAAACTTTATACATTTGTACTATGATTTTTAATAAAGATACCGCCGAAAAAACAGCAGAATTGCTTTTGCAAATAAATGCAATTAAATTGAATCCAGAAAATCCTTTTACATGGGCGTCTGGATGGAAATCACCTATTTATTGTGACAATAGGTTAATTCTTTCATTTCCAGTCATCCGAAATTATATTTGTGATGAATTTACAAAAAATATTGAAAAACAATTTGGAAAACCAGATGTCATTGCCGGAGTAGCCACAGGAGCCATTGGAATTGGAATTCTTGTTGCCGAAAGTCTTGGTTTACCCTTTGTTTATGTACGACCTGAGGCAAAAAAACATGGTAGACAAAACCAGGTTGAAGGTTTTTTGCAACAAGGCCAAAACGTTGTGGTTGTTGAAGACTTAATTAGTACAGGGAATAGCAGTTTGATGGCTGTAGAAGCTTTACGCAATGAAGGAGCTAATATTAAGGGAATGGCAGCAATATTTACCTATGGCTTTAATGTTGCTGAGGAAAACTTTAAAAACGCAAATATTGAATTGTACACGCTAAGCAATTACACAAATTTATTAGATTTAGCAGTTCATAAACAATATATCAGCGAAGAGCAACAGACTGCTTTACAAGAATGGAGCATGAGTCCATCTACTTGGGGACAGGAATAGTTTTCTTTGATTTATTAATTCAATTCTTCATTTTACATTGTTGTTATAACAGCTACAAAAAACAGAACTTGAAATTAAAGAATTGTTATTTTAATTTATTACGCTTTTGCAAACTTTGCGTATATAATTAGTCACAATATAAAAAAAGCCTTGCACGCTTTGCAGTTAAGAAACACATATTATTTAAAATAAAAATAAAATATGAACTTAGAAAGTCCAAAAGTTACCGTTCAGAAATCAGCCCAGGATTTATTTGATTTGTTGGCTGATGTTAAGAATTTTGAAAAGTTAATGCCTGAAAACATTGCTAAATTTGAAGTAATTGGCGAAGATGCCTTTATTTTTGGACTGAAAGGTATGCCGGAAATAAAACTGAAAATGAAAGAAAAGACAGCTCCAAACAAAATTGTTTTGGGGGCTGCAAGTGATAAACTTCCTTTTACTTTGGTTTCAAATATTGAAGTTGTCTCAGATTCATCAAGTGAAGTTCAGTTATTATTTGAAGGAGAATTCAATGCTATGATGGCCATGATGATTAAAGGACCAATCAGTAAATTCATTGAAACTTTAGCTAATAATATGACTAAATTATAATTTGTTTGTTGTTTTTTACACTAACATAAATTTAAGCCTGATTTTACAATCGGGCTTTTTTTGTTGCCACAGACTTCACTGATTATAATAACTTTTTCGAAACGCCGGTACAGCGATTAAGCAGATATTTCAAAAAAAATTTAAGCTCTAGCAGAAAATATTAGACCCTATTAATTCAGCTCTGAAGCTTTTCAATAAAGCATCTGAATTTCTTTGATATCAAATTCTGAAACCGAATCGTCTTCTAATAAAATTTGTATTTTCCCTAAAGAAGATACGCCATGAATGATTCCCATGAAATTTTCTCCTAAAAGATTCTTAAATGGCATCGGAATCCCCTTTCGAAACAAACAGTTGAAATATTCTTTCCAGAAAACAGCTGAACTGGTTTCCCAAGCCTCTATTTTTTGCTGTATTTTTTCTATAATTAAAGCAGGTAGAAGGTCTTTATCAAAAGTATTCCCTGCAATTATTGCCAAAGAAGAAGCATTTGGCAATTCGGTAAAATTGGTCTGATTCACATTTAAACCAAGCCCGACAACTGACACTATTCTGCTATCACTTTTGATCGTATTTTCGATAAGTATGCCACCTATTTTTTTATTGTATGACATAATGTCGTTTGGCCATTTTATACTTAATTCAGGAATATTCAATGAATTTAATATTTCAATTACGGCTAAAGAAACTATTATGCTCATGTTGAAAACCTGTTGATTATCATGCAAAAAATCCCTAACCAATACACTCATAATTAAGTTTTTACCTGCTTCTGATTCCCATTTGGCTCCCATTTGCCCCTTACCCTTTGTCTGATTTTCAGCTGTTACCACTGTAAAATTATCCAGTAAGCCCTGAGTTGATAATGCTTTCAGGAAGTCATTTGTTGAATCTATGGCATCGAGTTTGATTAGTTTCATTCAGATAATTTAAATAACTTAATTTAATATTTTGTTAAGGTTCAAAAATAATCACAAATTTTGGTAACTTTACAAATTCATATAAAATAATTCATGGCGAAAAAGACTATTAATAATGATGTTCTATTGGCGAACATAATCAAAGGAATTGAAGAAGTAAAAGGAAATGATATAGATATTCTCGACCTAAGAGAAATTGACACGGCAGTTTGTGACTATTTTGTAATTTGCAATGGAAGCTCAAATACTCAGGTAAATGCTATTGTAAATTCAATTCAAAAAACCGTATCTAAAGACTTAAAAGATAAACCCTGGCACGTAGAAGGAACCGATAATGCAGAGTGGGTTCTGATGGATTATGTGCATATCGTGGTACATGTTTTCCAAAAACACATACGTGAATACTATAACATAGAAAGCCTTTGGGGTGACGCCAAAATAACTACAATCGAAAATAAATACTAAAAGAAACTTTCTCTAATGGCTAAAGATAATAATCCAAATCCGAATAAATTTAAAATAAGTCCCTGGTTAATATACACTGCAATACTTTTAGTTTTTTTATTTATAAGTTTTGCTACAGGAGGTTCTAATTTAAGCGAACCTGCCCAGTTAAAATCGTCTGACATTGACAACATGTTGGCCAAAGGACAGATTAAAAATGTTATTATTTTCAATAACAAAGATGCTGAAATCTATCTTTCAGATGCAGCATTAAAAGATCCTGCAAATAAAAAAGTAGCCAAAGATATGTTTGACAGACCTAACAAAGGTCCGCACTACACTACAAAATTTGGTGATTTAAAATCTTTTCAGGAGAAACTTGACAAGGCAAAGTCAGAAAAAAAACTAGTTGATTATGATTTTAAAGAAGCGAGTAACTGGAGCGATATTTTGGTTAGCTTGCTTCCTATCATCATCATAATTGGTGTCTGGATTTTTATTATGCGCAAAATGTCCGGGGGAGCTGCTGGCGGAGGCGGACAAATTTTCAATATAGGAAAATCAAAAGCGAAACTTTTTGACGAGAAAACAGACATCAAAACTACCTTTAAGGATGTTGCCGGTCTGGAAGGTGCCAAAGAAGAAATACAAGAAATTGTAGAATTCCTTAAAAACCCTGAAAAATACACTAACCTTGGAGGTAAAATTCCTAAAGGTGCACTTTTGGTAGGACCTCCGGGGACTGGTAAAACATTGCTTGCAAAAGCTGTTGCGGGCGAAGCTCAGGTACCTTTCTTTTCATTATCCGGCTCGGATTTCGTTGAGATGTTTGTAGGAGTTGGTGCTTCACGTGTTCGTGACTTATTTAAACAAGCTAAAGAAAAATCACCGGCTATTATTTTCATTGATGAGATTGATGCTGTTGGTAGAGCCAGAGGAAAAAGTAATATGTCTGGCGGAAATGATGAAAGAGAAAATACTTTGAACCAATTATTAACAGAAATGGATGGTTTTGGTACAAACTCTAACGTTATTGTTTTGGCAGCAACTAACAGGGCTGACGTTCTTGACAAAGCTTTAATGCGTGCAGGCCGATTTGATAGACAGATTTTCGTAGATTTACCGGATATCCGTGAAAGAGCTGAAATATTTGCAGTTCACTTAGCTCCTATCAAAAAAGTTGAGGGACTTGATTTAGATTTTCTTGCTAAACAGACTCCAGGTTTCTCTGGTGCTGATATTGCAAATGTTTGTAATGAAGCAGCTTTAATTGCTGCCCGTAATAACAAGCCTGCTGTAGACAGACAAGATTTTCTTGATGCTGTAGACAGAATTATAGGTGGCCTTGAAAAGAAAAATAAAATTATTACTCCAGATGAAAAAAGAGCAATCGCTATTCATGAAGCGGGACACGCTACTGTAAGCTGGATGCTGGAACACGCTGCCCCATTAATTAAAGTAACTATTGTTCCTCGTGGACAAAGTTTAGGAGCGGCTTGGTATTTACCTGAGGAAAGACAAATTGTAAGAACTGACCAAATGCTAGACGAAATGTGTGCTACAATGGGCGGAAGGGCTGCTGAAAAAGTAACTTTTGACAGAATTTCAACCGGAGCATTAAGTGATTTAGAAAAAGTTACACGTCAGGCTCGTGCCATGGTAACAATTTATGGTTTGAATGATAAAATAGGAAACGTTACTTATTATGATTCAACAGGTCAGAGTGAATACAATTTCTCAAAACCATATTCTGATGAAACTGCAAAAATTATTGATGCTGAAATTTCAGAATTAATTGAAGGCCAATACCAAAGAGCAATTCAAATTTTAGAGGAAAACAAGGACAAGCTAAATCAGCTTGCCGATATACTGATTGAGAAAGAAGTTATATTTAAGGATGATTTAGAAACTATTTTTGGGAAACGCACTTTTGATAAAAATTTAGGTGAAGTAGTTTCGTAAGTTAACAAAATATTTAATATTTTTTAAAATCTTAATTCAAAAGCCTCTTTTGAATTAAGATTTTTTTATCTTTGAACGTTTTCAATTAACATGTAAAGTATTTCATATAAAATGAGTTTTTTCAAAAAAATATTTGGTTCTGCCAATGCTTCATCAGAGGAAGAAAATGAAAGTGAGTATGGAAACAACCCTACTCCAAACAGTCATTTATCCATAGATGAACAATTCATTTTTAATTTTAAAAAAAATGGAGGTAAATTTTTATATTGTGAAAACAAACAAGAAGTTGAGGAACAATTTGAAAATATCCTGGAAGAAAATGATTGGTTTGAAAGTGAAGCTTTATGTTATGAACCAGGTCTTTTCCAGTTATTAGAAGAAAATAAATTATTATATATTTCGCCCAGAAGTCCAAAATTTTTATTGGCTTCCTGTGAAAATCTTATCGCTGATGAAGGTTCCATTTTATTTTCATCAAAACAGATCAGGCAAGACAAACCAAACGAATTACCAGCCAGCATTGTCATAATAGCAACTACAAGTCAAATACTTCCTATGAAGAGCGATGGTTTAAGCGCTATTAAAAGAAAATACGAAAGGGATTACCCTACAAATATTACCACAATAAAATATTTTGAAAAAGCAAAAGAAGAAGATTTTACTCAGTATGGAAGTGTTGCTAAAAATCTATACCTATTGCTTTTAGAAGACCTTTAAGATGAATGAAACACTCAAGAGAACCATTTCTGGTGCTGTTTATATCGCTCTATTGCTAACATCTATATTGTTTTCTACCGAAAGCTTTATTATCCTTTTTGGCATTTTTCTAATTATTGCTATTTATGAGTTTTGTAATTTAGTTAATCTCAATAAAGTATTTTCGATTCTTTTTGGAATTTTATTATATACAACTATTATATTGGTTAGTCACTACAATGAAGAAACTACTGCATATTTTGTTCGGACAATTAATTCAAAATTAGATTTAAACATCAATATTCAACAGTTAGATTTAATATTACTTGCTGTAACAATTGTCATATCTATTAAATGTATTTTGTTTTTATTTTATGACAGTGTTCAAAAAATAAGTATTTCCTCAAAATATCTGTATTTGCTGGGATATATTACTTTGCCTTTTATCTTTATAGTTAAAATTTCTTTTGGCGCCAACGACTACAATCCCAAAATCATTATCGGATTATTTATTTTAATCTGGACCAATGATACATTTGCTTATCTGGTAGGAAAATCTATTGGAAGACATAAATTATTTGAACGCATATCACCTAAGAAAACCGTTGAAGGCTTTGTTGGCGGAACTGTTTTTGCTTCTTTTGCAGGTTTTTTAATTTCAAAATTATATATTCAGCCCAATCCTGACTTCAGTAGCAGATCAATTTTAATTTGGATGATTATAGCTTTAATTGCCAGCATTTTTGGAACAATTGGAGATTTGATAGAATCTAAATTTAAAAGAATTGCAGGCGTTAAAGATAGTGGAGCCATTATGCCTGGTCATGGAGGTGTTTTAGATCGATTAGATAGTGTTATATTTGTAGCACCAGTTATATTTTTATTTTATCAAATTTTATATTATGTTTCATAAAGAAGGAGGTCCATCCATTTTATTAGGTACTGCTTTTGCTGTTGCCGTACTTTTAGTTGCTGACAAATTTATTGACATTGTATGGCTGAGAATGCTTGTACAAATTGCAGGAGTATTGATTCTTATTATTATTTTACAGTTTTTTAGAAATCCTAAAAGAATAGCAATAAGAAATAATGATCATATTCTTGCTCCAGTAGACGGAAAAGTTGTAGTTATTGAAGAAGTTTATGAAGGTGAGTTTTTCAAAGACAAACGCCTGCAGGTTTCTATTTTTATGTCGCCTATCAACGTACACGTAACCCGTTATGCAATGGACGGTATTATAAAATTCAGTAAATACCATCCTGGTAAATTTTTAGTAGCCTGGCATCCAAAAGCAAGCGAAGAAAATGAAAGAACTACGGTTGTAATTGAAAACGAAACTTTCGGGCAAATATTATACAGACAAATCGCAGGTGCATTGGCACGCAGAATTGTAAATTATGCTCAGGAAGGAATGCAGGTTATTCAGGGAACTGATGCCGGCTTTATCAAATTTGGTTCGAGAGTCGATTTATTTTTACCTTTAGGTACTCCAATCAATGTGGTTTTAAATCAAAAAGCAATTGGAGGTAAAACTATTATTGCTACAAAAGCTTAAATGACTAAAAAAGATTTAGATATTCGTTTTTCGGAGGCTGTAGAAACTGCTATGAAGATGACACAGGCTTCGTTGCCCCAAGATGTGCAGCTAAGACTTTATGCCTATTACAAACAAGCTACTTTTGGAACAGCAGTATATAATCACTCTGAAAACTTTGATTTGCGCAATGCTTTCAAAACAAATGCCTGGA
Organism: uncultured Flavobacterium sp.; assembly: GCF_946478785.1. The sequence continues at coordinate 251,814 of NZ_CAMLDD010000001.1, read as the reverse complement.
TGCAAATCAGTCATCTATCTATTGAAGAAGCAAAAGAGAACTATATAGATATAATTAATTCACTAACATCAAAATAATTTAACTATGAAGAAGAACATCATTGGTTTTACTGTCACAGCTTCATTTCTGATATTATTTTCCTGTAATGATAATAATAAATTAACAGAAGTTGTTGAAGTTCCTTTACCTACAAAAGAAGAAAAAATTTTAATAGGTGTTCCTGCAGATGTAAAAGCAGATGAAGGTTCATTTGCCCTTACAAAACTCCCTTTTGCGTATGATGCTTTAGCGCCCGCTATAAGATCGTTAACATTAGAGACGCATTATTCTAAACATTATTTAGCTTATACCAATAATCTAAACAAAGAAATCATCTCAACCGAATTTGAAAATGCTCCAATTGAAGATATCCTGAAAAAAATGGACATGAACAATGCGAAGCTTCGTCAAAATGCCGGCGGGTATTACAATCATACTCTTTATTTTGACATTTTAACACCAAAAGAGCAAACTCCAAAAGATACTTTAGCAGGTTCAATAAATAAAGAATTCGGATCATTTAATAATCTTACCACTCAGTTTAAAAATGAGGCTACAAAACAATTCGGATCAGGATGGGTTTGGCTCGTTGTTGACAGAGCTGGAAAATTACAAATTACAACTACTGAAAATCAGGATAACCCTTTAATGAGAAATGCCCTGATACCAGGAACTCCTATTTTAGGAATCGACTTATGGGAACATGCCTATTATCTGGATTATCAAAACCGAAAAGGAAGTTATATTGATGCTTTTTACAAATTAATCAATTGGGAAAAAGTAAACGAAAATTACAAAAACGCGCTGACTAAGGTTAAAAAGTATTAAAAAAATAATTTAAATAAAAAACCTCGAAAATTATGATTTTCGAGGTTTTTATTTATCAGGATTGGAAACTTTCAAAAATTAAATACCTGCAATTACTTTTATTTCATCAATAATACGAAGTGCCAGAACATCTGCTTTTTCCTGAGAAGATGCTTCGGTGTAAATACGGATAATCGGTTCTGTATTTGATTTTCTTAGATGAACCCACTCGGTCGCAAAATCAATTTTTACACCATCAATCGTTGTAATATCTTCGGTTTTATATTTCTCAGTCATAGCAATCAAAATTGCATCAACATTAATTTGCGGTGTTAATTCAATTTTGTTTTTGCTCATATAGTATTCCGGATAGGAAGCACGCAACGCTGAAACCGACATTTTCTTATTCGCTAAATGCGTTAAAAATAAGGCTACTCCAACTAAACTGTCTCTTCCGTAATGTGATTCCGGATAAATAATTCCTCCATTTCCTTCTCCACCAATAATAGCATTATTTTTCTTCATCAATTCTACAACATTAACTTCGCCTACTGCACTTGCCTCGTAGCTTCCGTTATGTGCATTCGTTACATCGCGTAACGCACGTGATGAGGACATATTCGAAACTGTATTTCCGGGAGTTTTACTCAAAACATAATCAGCGCATGCCACTAAAGTATATTCTTCTCCAAACATTTCCCCATCTTCACTAATAAAAGCCAAACGATCAACATCAGGATCTACTACAACTCCTAAATGTGCTTTTTCCTTAACTACTAATTCTGAAATATCCGTCAGGTGTTCTTTTAATGGCTCGGGATTATGAGGGAAATGTCCGTTTGGTTCACAATATAATTTTACAACTTCAACACCCATTAATTCTAATAATTTTGGAATAATAATTCCACCTGAAGAATTTACTCCGTCAACTACTACTTTAAATTTTGCCTCTTTTATAGCCTGAACATCAACTAATGGCAATTTTAAAACTTCATCAATATGAATGTCCATGTAAGCGCTATTTATTGTAATCTCTCCTAAATTATCAACATCTGAGAAATTGAAAGCTTCAGCCTCAGCAATTTCAAGAATTTTTGCACCTTCAGCTCCGCTTAAAAATTCACCTTCTTCATTCAACAACTTCAACGCATTCCATTGTTTTGGATTGTGAGAAGCCGTTAAAATGATACCTCCATCTGCTTTTTCCAATGGAACGGCAATTTCTACTGTTGGGGTTGTCGAAAGCCCAAGATCAATTACATTAATTCCTAAACCTATCAATGTATTTACAACCAGATTATGAATCATTGGTCCGGAAATTCTGGCATCGCGACCAATTACAACAGTTAATTTTTCTTTTGAAGTATTGTTTTTTAGAAAGGTTCCGTAAGCCGAGGCAAACTTCACAGCATCAACAGGTGTCAGGTTATCTCCTACTTTTCCACCAATTGTTCCCCTTATTCCTGAAATCGATTTTATTAAAGTCATTTTTGTGAGTTATGGTTATTTATTACAAATATAAAAAAGTTGCTGAGTTACTAAGGAGTTAAGGTATTAAGATTTTAGAATATCGTTAATATTCAAAACATAGACCCTTTTTTTTAACAAAAAACATTTAAAAAGTTTTTTATATATTTACCATAATTAGCTAAATTTTTTAGCACATCAGAAACATTAAAAATGAATTTTTTAGCTCACATATTTCTTTCCGGTGAAAATGATTTAATTAAGATTGGTAATTTTATGGCCGATGGTATTCGTGGGAAACAATTTGATCATTTTCCTGATGATGTTCAAAAAGGAATTATTTTGCATCGCTTTATAGACACTTATACCGATTCACATGATATTTTCAGACAAAGCACCAAGCGATTACATGAAAAATATCATCATTATTCTGGTGTAGTTGTGGACATTCTTTATGATCATTTTTTAGCTAAAAACTGGACAAAATATTCGGATGAAAAATTAGAAGCTTTTATCAATCGCTTTTATTGTTCATTACATGACAACTATTCTATACTTACAGAAAAAACACAAAGCATAATGCCTTATATGATTGAAAAAAACTGGCTTTTGAGTTATCAAACTGTTGAAGGAATTCATCAGATCTTGACACAAATGGATTTAAGGTCAAAAAACGTATCTAAAATGCAATTTGCCAGCGAAGAGCTAAAAGAATTTTATCCTGAATTTGAGCAAGAGTTTACCCAATTTTTTGTGGACATTCAAAAGCAAACTAACGAAAAATTACTTACCTTATAATAATTTTTTCCCTGTGGAATTAATTCAATATTAAAAGATTGTTGATAAAAAAACATGCACTTTTGAATGTTAAAACCTAAATTTGCGTTATTCCTTAATTTCCACAAATAAAATGCTAAAAAAATATTTCAGAAAATTAGAAAGCATTATAACTTTGGCTCAATCCTTAATGACACCAAAGCAGTTTATTTTTTTATCAAGTGTTTTAATTGGTATTTCATGCTCTTTGGCGGTAATTGTTTTAAAAACCTTTGCCCATAGTGTTTTCTCTTTTGCTACTTATATAAATGGTATTTTAAAATTGAGTTTCATTAACAGTATTTTGCCAATTATCGGTATTTTACTTACTGTTTTTGTAATAAAAAGAGTTCTTAACGGTTCTATAGAGAAAGGCACATCTCAAATCTTATATGCTGTTGCTAAAAAGGCAAGTATTATTCCAAAAAAACAGATGTATGCCCAGATCGTAACCAGCTCATTAACAGTAGGATTAGGAGGTTCAGCAGGATTAGAAAGTCCGATTGTAATTACAGGAGCAGCGTTTGGGTCAAATTTCTCACAAAACTATAAATTACCTTATAAAGACAGAACTTTACTTATTGGCTGCGGAGTAGCAGCCGGAATTGCAGCAGCTTTTAACGCACCTATTGCCGGAGTTCTTTTTGCTATTGAAGTTTTACTGGTTGATGTAAGTATTTCTGCCTTTACTCCTATTATGATTTCTGCTGCTACTGGTGCTTTGGTTTCTGCAATTGTATTGGATGAAACTATTTTGCTATCTTTTAAAAAACAAGAAATTTTTAATTATCATAACATCCCTTTTTATGTGCTTTTAGGCATATTAACAGGTTTCATGGCAGTTTATTATGCCAGAAATTTTCAAAAAGTTGAGCATTATTTTGCAAAACTAAAAATGAATCCTTACAAAAAGGCTTTATTTGGCTCATCTATTTTGGCATTATTGATTTTTGTTTTTCCTACTCTTTTTGGAGAAGGTTATGAAAGTATCAGAACTTTATCTGAAACAGATCCTGGTAAATTATTGGATAATACATTATTTGGAGATTTCAGAAACAATCAATGGATTTTACTTCTCTTTGTAGGATGCACTATGATGATCAAAGTGTTTGCTTCAGGACTAACAATTGGTAGTGGAGGAAATGGAGGTAATTTTGCACCATCTTTGTTTTTAGGTTCTTATTTAGGTTATTTCTTTTCAAAATTTATTACTCTTATTGGTTTATCAAAACTGCCTATTACTAATTTTACCATGGTTGGTATGGCAGGTATACTGAGCGGGTTATTTCACGCACCTTTAACTGCAATATTTTTAATTGCAGAAATTACGGGTGGTTACAGTTTAATGATTCCACTAATGATTGTGTCTTCAATAAGTTTTGCAATTTCTAAACGTTTTGAAAAATACTCGCTAGATGTAAAAGGTCTGGCAAAAAAAGGCCATGCGTTCACGAGTAATAAGGACTCAAATATCCTATCAACTTTAGATATTGATGCAATTATCCAATGCGATTATTTAACCGTTCATCCTGATGAAAACCTCAGTAAATTAGTTGATCTCATTTCTCATTCTAATCAGGTTGTTTTTGCTGTTGTTTCAAATGAAAAAGAACTTCTTGGCGTTGTTCATTTTAATGATATACGAGAAATTATTTTTAATACTTATCGGGTAAAATATACTTTGATCAAAGATGTTATGAAAACCCCACCGATTACAATTTCTTCTTTTGACAGCATGGAAATTGTAATGAGCAAATTTGAAATATCCAAATCAGCTTTTCTTCCCGTAATTCGAAATGAAAAATATTATGGGTTTATTTCCAAATCTATAGCACTTGAAGCCTATAGAACTAAACTCCGTTCAATGACAATTGAATAACTTTAATATCGGATAGTGTTTTTTTTTGGTTTATCCGATATTAAGAAGTAACTTTGTTGGGTCATGTGGAAAATAGACTTAACATATAGAACCGAATTTCAATCTACTTTCGACAGATTGTACCAAAAAAGGCTTGATTTGCAACACAGCAGACCTTTGCCAAACATTGCTTTGCATAAAATCCGTGAGAGTTTATCTCTTGAATGGACTTACAATTCAAACAGTATTGAAGGAAACACGATGAGTTTACGCGAAACCCAAATGGTTATTCAGGAAGGAATTACAATTAAAGGAAAATCGCTTCGGGAACATTTTGAAACTCATAATCACGATAAGGCGATTGATTATCTATATTCGATTGTAGATGATAGTTACAAACTTCGAAGCATAGATATTCTTTCTATCCACGGATTAGTTTTGCGTTCTATTGAAGATGATTTTGCAGGACGATTACGAAATGGCGGTGTTCGAATTTCAGGAGCTAATTTTATGCCTCCAAATGCCAATAAAGTTTCAGATTATCTGGATGAATTAATTGATTTTATCAATAACAACCCGTTAGGTCTAAACGATATTGAACTGGCGACTATTTACCATCATAAACTAGTCTGGATTCATCCCTTCTTTGATGGAAATGGGAGAACAGTTCGTTTGAGTATGAATCTTTTATTAATGCGTCGTGGCTTCCCTCCTGCTATCATTCTTAAAAATGACAGGAAAAAATATTATGAAGCACTCAATCAGGCTAATAATGGCAGTTATCAAAAATTGACTCTTTTGATGTGCCAGGCTTTAGAACGAACTTTAAATATTTATTTAAGTGCAATGCCTGGAACAGATTATGACTATCAGAAAATATCTGATATTGTTAGCGAGCCTGAAACTCCTTACGGGCAGGAATACGTTAGTTTACTGGCCCGAACGGGCAAAATAGATGCTTATAAAGAAGGTAGAAACTGGTACACAACCAAAGAAGCCATCGAAGAATATATGGTTACCAGACAAAGAAAACGCTAACTTAGGTTGGCGTTTTTTGTTACAATTTTTAACATAAACTTCTATACTCTAGTATTAAAAGAACAAATCAAAGTGGTAACTTTGCGTTTTGCTCAAATTTATGCTAGATAAAGACAATACTATTGAAGTTCTTGGTGCAAGAGTTCATAATCTAAAAAATATCGATATTTCTATTCCCCGAGAAAAACTAGTTGTAATTACTGGTTTATCAGGCTCGGGAAAATCATCTTTGGCATTTGATACTATTTATGCTGAAGGGCAGCGTCGTTACGTAGAAACTTTTTCGGCTTATGCCCGACAGTTTCTTGGTGGTTTGGAGCGTCCAGATGTTGATAAAATTGACGGATTATCTCCGGTAATTGCTATTGAACAAAAAACGACCAGTAAAAGTCCGAGATCTACCGTTGGCACTATTACTGAAATATATGACTTCTTAAGACTTTTATACGCCCGTGGTGCTGATGCATACAGTTACAACACAGGCGAAAAGATGGTTTCCTATTCTGATGAGCAAATTAAGGATTTGATCATGCAGGATTTTAGCGGAAAACGCATCAATATTTTGGCTCCGATCATTCGTGCCAGAAAAGGACATTATGCCGAGTTATTCCAACAAATTACCAAACAAGGTTTTCTTAAAGTTCGTGTAAACGGTGAAGTTCAGGATTTGGTTTCAGGAATGAAACTGGATCGTTATAAAACCCACGACATAGAAATTGTAGTCGACAGAATGCTAATTGAAGATACCGAGGACAATCAAAAACGTTTATCTGAAAGTATCAATACTGCAATGCACCATGGCGAAAATGTTTTGATGATTTTAGATCAGGACACCAATGAAGTGCGTTATTTTAGTAGAAATTTGATGTGTCCTACCACCGGAATTTCATATCAAAATCCCGAGCCGAATTTATTTTCTTTCAACTCTCCAAAGGGCGCATGTCCGCATTGTAACGGATTGGGAACGGTTCACGAGATTAACGTTAAAAAAATAATCCCGAATCCTAAAATATCAATTAAAGCTGGTGGTTTTGCTCCGCTTGGTGAATATAAGTCTTCCTGGATCTTTAAGCAATTAGAAGTCATTGGGGAGAAATTCGGATTTAAAATAACGGATTCAATCGAAAAAATTCCGGCGGAAGCAATGAATATGATTCTTCATGGCGGAAAAGATAAATTTACTGTAAACTCCAAAGATTTAGGTGTTACGCGTGATTATAAAATAGATTTTGAAGGAATTTCGCATTTCATCAAAAATCAATATGATGAAAGCGCTTCTACAACTATAAAACGCTGGGCAAAAGATTTCATGGATGAAGTAAATTGTCCGGTTTGTGAAGGCTCCCGATTGAAAAAAGAAGCACAGTTTTTTAGAGTAAACGGGAAAAATATCACAGAATTGTGTGATATGGATATCTCTGATTTAACGGCATGGTTTCAGGAATTAAACAATCATTTATCAGACAAGCAACTTTTGATTGCTTCTGAAGTCGTAAAAGAAATCAAAGATCGTTTGAATTTTTTGATGAATGTTGGTTTGAATTATTTGGCTTTAAGCCGAAGTTCAAAATCACTTTCAGGCGGAGAAGCACAACGTATTCGGTTAGCTACACAAATTGGATCGCAATTGGTAGGAGTTTTGTATATTTTGGATGAACCAAGTATTGGCTTACACCAAAGAGATAATGAAAAGCTAATAAAATCTTTGGAACAATTGCGTGACATTGGAAACTCTGTTATTGTGGTTGAACATGATAAAGACATGATTGAAACTGCTGATTATGTAATTGATATTGGTCCAAAAGCAGGAAAATACGGTGGAGAAATCATCAGTATTGGAACTCCGGCAGAGACTTTAAAATCAAATACAATTACCGCTCAATATCTGAATGGTAAAATGAAGCTGGAGATTCCGAAAGAGCACAGAAAAGGAAACGGAAAGTTTTTAAAACTAACCGGAGCAACTGGAAACAACCTTAAAAATGTTTCGATTGAATTGCCTTTAGGGCAATTGATTTGTGTGACAGGAGTTTCTGGAAGTGGAAAATCGACTTTGATAAACGAAACGCTCTACCCAATTTTAAATGCCTATTATTTTAATGGCGTTAAAAAACCACAACCATATAAGAAAATAGAAGGTTTAGAACATATTGACAAAGTAATTGATATTGATCAAAGTCCGATTGGCAGAACCCCTCGTTCAAATCCGGCAACTTATACGGAAGTATTTACTGAAATCAGAAACCTGTTTACGATGACTTCTGAAAGTATGATTCGTGGTTATAAAGCCGGTCGTTTCAGTTTTAATGTAAAGGGCGGACGTTGTGAAACCTGTGAAGGATCAGGTGTGAGAACGATTGAAATGAATTTTTTACCGGATGTTTATGTAGAATGTGAAACTTGTCAGGGGAAACGTTTTAACAGAGAAACGCTTGAAATTCGATATAAAGGAAAATCAATTTCGGATGTTTTGAATATGACAGTTGATGAAGCGGTCCCGTTTTTTGAAAACATTCCGAAGATTTATAGAAAAGTAAAAACAATACAGGATGTTGGTTTAGGCTATATTACTCTTGGCCAGCAAAGTACAACACTGTCTGGTGGTGAGGCGCAACGTATTAAATTAGCTGGAGAATTGTCTAAAAAAGACACTGGAAATACGTTTTATATTCTCGACGAACCTACTACAGGTTTACATTTTGAAGACATACGTGTCTTAATGGATGTAATTAATAAATTGGTTGATAAAGGAAATACTATTTTAGTAATAGAGCATAATATGGACGTAATTAAACTTGCTGATTATATTATAGATATTGGCCCTGAAGGCGGAAAAGGCGGTGGACAATTAATCGCCAAAGGAACTCCAGAAGAAGTGGCACAAAATAAAAAAAGCTATACAGCTAAGTTTTTGAAAAAGGAATTGTCTTGATTCCACAAAAATTATGCATACATATACCCAAAATAGTCGCAAATTACAATTATCGTATTATCTAAATCCCGATGTCCTTTTTCTGGCCAAAGATCTGTTAGGTAAAGTCCTTTTTACTCAAGTAAATGGAGAAGTGACAGCAGGTATAATTACTGAAACAGAAGCCTATTGTGGAGTTAATGATAAAGCTTCACATGCCTATGGCGGAAGACGAACTAACAGAACTGAAACGCTATACAGTGAAGGAGGTATTTCTTATGTTTATCTATGCTATGGTATTCATCATTTATTTAATGTTGTCAGTTCAGTGGCAGGCGAACCTCATGCTGTATTGATTCGAGGCATTGAACCATTAATAGGGAAAGAAATAATAGAATTCAGACGTAATATGCCAGCCTCTAACGCATCAATTTCATCTGGACCCGGATCTGCAGCTAAAGCACTTGGAATTAATCAATCCTTTAATCAAAAAGATTTAGCGGGAGATGAAATCTGGATTGAAGATCATGGTATTCGATATAAAACAGATGAAATTATCTCAACACCTCGTGTTGGTGTAGCCTACGCACAGGAAGATGCACTTTTACCGTGGCGGTTTTTTGTTAGAGGCAACAAATATGTAAGCAAACCTAATAAAATATAAATTACTTAGTCCAAAAGTGTATCCAAAGGATCACATGGAAAAAAAATAGTGACATCTGTACCTACTCCCGGTTTTCCTTCAGCATGAATAGTTCCTCCCAATGTCTGCATAATCTTTTTACATAATGCGAGTCCAACTCCCGAACCGGGGTATTTTTCCTGATTGTGCAATCTTCCAAAAACCTTAAAAATAGTTTCTGAATATTGCTGTTCAAAACCAATTCCATTATCTGAAAAGCGAACCCAATTACAATAAATTTTATTCGAATAAGATACTAATTCAGGCTCAACGGAAGCAGTAATTTTAATAACAGGGGTTCTGTCCGAAGAGGCGAATTTTAAAGAATTCTGTATTATGTTAGAAAATAATTGGCGCATTAAAAAGTTGACAGCATGAACTTCCGGAAGGTTTTCATATTCTATAACTGCATTGCTTTCAGAAATTGTTTCTTTCATTTCTTCCATTGTTGCTTCTAAAATATGATTAAGATCAATTTTTTGTAAAGCCTCTCTGGTATATTTTATTCTTGAAAATTTAAGTATATCATCCAGCAAGACCCTCATTCTGCTGGCTGAGTTTGATACCCGGTGTAATGAACTCGTTACTGACTCTAACTGTATAACATCCGGCTCAGCAAGCATTTTGGAAGTAAATAACTGAATTTTACGTAAAGGCTCCTGCAAATCATGTGTACTTATCCAATTCAGATTTTCCAGTTCTGAATTCGTTTCTTTCAATATTTCACTTTGAGTACGGTATTTCTCTTCCTCTTCACTTAAAATAATCATCATTAACTGATTATGAAGAATATGCGCATATTGTAATGCCCCATTTATTTCATATTCTTTCCAAAGAGTACTTTGGTTTTTTATAATCTGCTTCCAAATATTAAATGAATTTCTTGGATGTAAACCGTTACTATCTTTTACAATTGTTTTTTCGGGATCACCTCCCCAATTAATTTCTGATATTGTTTCAGGTCTGTACCATATTATATAATCATCACTTCCCAAAGAATGAAAAATAATACCTGCAAAATCAGAAAATTCACCAAACTCAGGAATATAATCACTGAGTTTATTGGTCGTAAACATTTTTTCTGAGATCTGTTCATTAATTTGTGATATCAATTTTGTAATTTGATGATCTAATGGTGTAATACCATTTTTATAGATTTTCCCCCTTGCCACAATAGAAACTCCTGATGCATTGCAAACTTGAAGTAACTGCGGAGCATCAATAATTTTTTCTACAGATTCCTCTAAAAGTGGAAAATCCAAACTTGTTAATTGTTCAAGTGCAAGAGCCGTTTTTTGTGCAGTTATATTTTCGTCGTTTGATTGTCTGATATCAATCTGAGAAGTGATAAATTGTCCCTGAAGTTTTGCTGCCAGCCTGATTTCTGGGGACAGGTTTTTTTTAGAATAATGATGACAGGCAATCAGTCCCCATAGACGGCCATGATGAATAAGAGAAATAGTTAGTGTTGCCCCAACTCCCATGTTTTTTAGATATTGAACATGAATTGGTGACGTACTTCTAAGTATGGAAAGACTTAAATCCAGATTTTTATTTTCTTTATCATCTACCGTAAAAATCGGAACCGGCTCATAATCCATATCAACTATCAGCCTAAGCTGGTTTTTAATATATAATTCTCTCGCCTGAGCCGGAATATCGGTATGTGGGTAATGCAATCCCAAAAATGACTCCAAATCTTCCCTGCAATTTTCAGCATAAACTTCACCGTTATACTGTTCATCAAAACGATAAATCATCACACGGTCGTAGCCTGTTATTTCACGAGTTCCTTGCGCAACAAGGTTACACAACTCCTTTAGAGACCTGGTATTATTCATTTGTGTCACAAACTGAATTGTCTGGGTGTAGACATCAATTAGTTTTTCCTTGCCTGAAAATAATGTCTCCGCTTCCAAAATGTATATATCAAAGCTCTTGTGGATACTAATCTGAAATAATTTTCCCAGTAAATCAACTTCAAGTGGAAATACATCCTGAATTTTATCATCATTTATGTATTCTAAAATTTGCTTTTCTACTTTTGATCCGAAAACATCAATTAAATATTTTCCAAGAACCTCAATATGTGACACACTAATAAATGAAGAAATATTATCTGTGCAATAATCTATTTTCCAGTCATAAGTAAGACCAATTAAAAAACCATGAGGCTGTATTTTGCCCGGTATGTGTATGGGTTCATGCTCACAATTTGTCAATGTGACAATATCACGATTAACTATATCCTTAATCTTCATGCTTTTTCTGTACGCTCAAAATGATTATAAATACTATCAAAAGCATATATGGCTCCTTCTATAATAGTTTCTCTGCAATTATAAAGCTGATCATATTCTTCCAGAAAATTAAGGAACGATTTCCAGTAACTTCCTGTTTTTTCTCCGTATCCATTAAAATATAAAATTCCCTGCCCTTTGTCGAGTCCGGGTATTGTAATACTATTTTTTAATATAAATCTGCCTCCAAGGGTTGATCCTTCAATAACATACAATATACCAAGAGCAAAAGGCACAGTCGCTTCTGAAATATTAAAAACACGGTTTACAACAGGTTTATTATGATTAAGGTAAAAAAAATCATCTTCAATAAGATGCGACTTTTTTCTTTGATTCAAATCATCTATTACATTATAAAGCAAAGGAAAAACCAAATTCTCGGTATCCTTATGAACATCGTGCATCAGGCATAGATAATGAACATAATCAGACAATTTCATTTCTGGAGATACAACTGATGCTGAAACCGACAGGCCTTCTAATTTTTTATGTGAATCTGCTGTTCGGGATTTTAAATCAATAAGAAAATTTGATGATGATAAAGAAGTCAAATTTGCACTCATTATAGGAATATTACTTTGTTTTAGGAGAGCCAAATTACATTTACTTCTCCTAACAAATGTATAAAAAAACATTTTTAAATTCGACAATAAAAACATTCCTTCTTTTGAGAAATATTTAACAAAACTACTAAACTATTTTGTTTAAATTTAATTATTAAAAACTAAACAAACTAGCCAAATGTAAAACAATATACTATATACTGTTTAATAAATTAAATAAAAAAATAAACAATTATATTTTTTTTTAAATTCAAAATATTATCATTGTGCTATAATTTTGAAATACTTTCTGAAAGTAATGTAATATTGTCAATTCTAATAACAGATAACTTCGTAATAAAATAAACGCCATGTACCCAAACATCAGAATTTTAAAGGATATTGTTGAAAATACTCCTTTACCTATTGCAGTATATACCGGTGATAAATTAAAAATAGAATTGGCGAATACTGCAATGATTCACACCTGGGGAAAGGGCAATCAGGTAATAGGTAAAAATTATTTAGATGTACTTCCGGAAATTAAAAATGACGTTTTTTTTGAACAGGCAACCAATGTACTAAAAAGCGGAATAGCTTATCATGGAAAAAACAAAAAAGTAGATTTGATAATTGACGGTAATATGAAATCACATTATTTTAACTACAGTTTTATTCCCCTTTTTGATGCAGATGAAAAAGTCTATGGTGTTATGAATACTGGGGTAGATGTCACTGAATTATACTTAGCGAAGCAGCAGGTACAAAGTGCCGAAGAAAGGCTTCGAATAGCTATTGAATCATCCGGAATGGGAACTTATGAAATTGATCTTGCAACTAAAGAAATAAAAAGTTGCGACAACTTTAACCAAATTACCTACATCAATGAAACAATATCCAGTGCCGAATTAATTACAAAGCTACATCCTGATGACGTGGCAGTACGTGAAAAAGCTTATAAAGAAGCTGAACAAACCGGAAAAATTTCCTATGAAGCCAGAATATTAAATAATGACCTTTCATCAAAATGGATTAAAATTAATGGTAAAATCATTGAGGATGAAAATGGTGAGCCAATCACTATCATAGGAACGGTTCAGGACATTAATGAGCACAAGGAATTTCAGGAAGAATTAAAAAAACAGGTAGCCGAGAATACAGAACAGCTAAGACGCTCTAATGATGATCTTTTACACTTTGCCAATGTAGTAAGTCATGATTTAAGGGAACCGGTGCGAAAAATTAAAATTTTCAATAACTATATTAGAAGGGAAAAGGACTCCAATTTTAATGAGAACTCCATAAAATATCTAAATAAAATTGATCAGTCTGCAGAAAGAATGCAGAATATAATTGAGGGGATTCTTGACTACTCTACTTTGGATAAAAACAAACAGCCTAGTGAAGAGATAGATCTTAACGAAATCGTAGAAAATATAAAAACAGATTTGGAGCTTATTATAAAAGAAAAGGGTGCTATCCTAATAACTTCAGAACTTCCTGTAATACAAGGAGCGGCAATTCTTATTAACCAGCTTTTTTATAATCTGATACAAAATGCCTTAAAGTTTTCAAAAAACGATGAGCCTCCAAGAGTGATAATAAGCTGTTTATTACTTAATAAAGACAACATTGATTGGGTAGAAATTATCATTAAAGATAATGGAATAGGATTGGAAGCGGCCTTTGTCGAAAGAATATTTAATGCTTTTGAAAGACTGCATTCTAAAGATCAGTATGAAGGAAACGGCCTTGGTCTTTCCCTTTGCAGAAAAATAGCAAAAAGACATAACGGAACCATTACTGCGAAAGGTGAAAAAGATAATGGAGCTGAATTTGTAGTGACGCTGCCCATAAAGCAAATCGAAGAGTCAATTTAATTAATTTGTGTTGACAGCAATCTTATTTTTGAATTTTCTTAAATATTTCTTTCATGGTGATTGAATCAGAAGCCTCCATATCCACCAATTTTAGAGATTTAACCATTTTAATAGTCGTGGTTTTGTATTTCAGGAAATGTGGCGTTTTTAAGTGGGACTCATATGCTTTTTTATCAGCATAAATTTCAAGAATTCTAATTTGGTTATGATCCTCCCTTTGAAACATCGGAAAAATTGAAATGACCCCTGGTTCGAGTTTAACTGACTCACTCGCTTCTTCATTGAGAATATCCAGATATTCTTTTAGAAAGGACGGTTCAATTTCTATTTCTGAAATTCTAATTATCATGTCACTTTTTTGGGCAAATGTTGCATTGCTGAAAAAAATAAAGAAAAGGAGGGTTATATATTTTTTCAAGTTAAAAGTTTTTGATGTGTCGTCGTCAATAAAGATTATCTGTAATGTTTTGTGATTTGCCGAGTAGCAAAGTTATTTTAGTTTTATTTACCCGCGTTGCAAACGCTACATTTTGTATTTTAATTTATGTAGGTACTCGCCACAGGCAAGCACCAGAGTTGAGTGTAAACGAGCGCCAGTTTGGGTCAATGTCTAATTTTACCTTTTCGGTTGAAATGCAAAACTCGCCTTTGTATATGTTTACGTCTGTCATAGTTTCTGTTTACTGTGCGATGTCGTTTTAGCCTGACCGCTAACGTCAGCATGTGAAAAAACTAAAATCAACCTCTTGAGAATCTCATATTTGAGTTTTTATTTGGTTAGCCCTCCGAATATTTTCTAAATTTGAAGAGTTTTTTTCACAGCCTGACGTTCCCACGCTACAAGCAGTTTGGGATTAAATCAGCGTTATCTTTCGGGTTTACCAAATCTTTCAAATACAAACCAATTTTTCCATTAAGCCAAATGCCCAAATTGCTTGTAGCGTGTGTTGTGCGTGTTTTTTATTTTAATGTTTCTATTATATGCTCGATATCCTTTAGATCTAATTCAAACCATTCTCCTCTTAATCTTTTTTCCGAATACGTATCATGTAATGCTTTCTCGATACTTTCCGCTATTTTTCTAATTGGAAATTTCTTGGATATAATTATCTCGATTGTGGGTTTTTCACTTTGTAAAGTTTTTTCTCTATATTCTGGTTTATTAGAGATTCCTATTTTATAATAGTTGTTACTTGTATCATGCATTAAATAAACACAACAAAAATCTGTTGTAATTTCTTTAATCGCTACTGCTTGTTTTAATTCAGTTGGTTTGTAATTTGGTATATTTTTCTTTACTAATTCTACATATTCTCGTGTAAATTTTTTAATGACTATTTGAATGTTGTTTTTTGTTGAATAAAAGTCATCACCTCCAATTTCTCCACCTAAAATATCTCTTTTATCGCTAACTAATGAGATTTTCCATTTCATAAAAATAGAATTTGAAAATAGGTCAAGTTCAGTTTTTGTAATTAAGCCTTTGTATTCTAAAATTCTTTCGTTCAACTTATTTTTTGATGATATTGGGTTTTCATGTAATTCAAATTGAATTTGTTCTCCATTTTCAAATAAAAATAAGACTTTATCAAATTGTCTTGGTTTTATTTGTTTTGGGTTAAAATGAAATATAATGTAGTCATTGTTATCAATGTAATTTAAAGTGAAAACAAAATCTGTTGTAGAGTCATCGGATTTTGTTTTAATACCTATATTTCTTCCATATCGTGAGCTGACTGTGTGCCAATTAATTATTCTTGAATTAGTAAATTCGTCGACAATTAAATTAGGAATGTTGATAAATCGCTCACTAATTCTTTTCTCATCACTATTTCTGATTATATACATTAACTCATAGTTTTTCAAAAGAACAACTTTACAAGGGTCAATTTGAAAAATGAAGCCAGCTTTTTTTGAGTAGTTTGTCTGCTTTTGACGGTTGGAATCATTGAATTGAAAAATTGGTTCATCAATTTTTACGTATGCACCATCTTTGACTAACCATTTGTCAAACGAATAGTTATAATCAGGACTTTTAAAATATTCTTTAAATTCTGAATTTTCTATCGAATTTTCATTTTGGAATTCTCCTTTTGGATGAAGTTTGTAAAAAATTTTTCCATTAGAAAGCAAATCGTCTTTTTTTAAAGTATGTTCCAAAATTCCAGATTTTGAAGCAATTATGCTTGCAGATGTAAAAGTAAATCCGCTTTTTTCTCCAATGCGAATTACACAAATTGGCTCACCGATTTCAATCCATTCTCCATTCGGTTTATCATATTCGTAAAAGTAAAAGCATTTATTCCTAGAATTTTCGGGATAGTCGTTTATATCAAATTCACCAAGACCAAATTCAGACGATTTATCTGTTGTATTTTCTGAATCATTCTCCATGTTTTTTTTGTCAGATTTTAATATGTTTTTAAAAAAAGTCACTTTTGGTAGGTTTCAAGGTTCTTTAAAATTACGCACAACGTTCTGGCACTACAGCGGGTTTGGGACTAAATTAAGCCCCTATTTTCGGATTTGTCAAATCATCACAAATACAAAGCTATTTTTCCATTAAGCCCAATGCCCAAATCCGTTGTAGTGGCTATTGTGTGCTGTGTTTTTATGTTCTAAAATTTGTATTTATCCAATTCTATTGCTTCGTCAAAGTGATTCTTAAATTTTTCTGATAATTCTGCATTTTTAAATTTCACGATTGTATACGAGCTATCCCAAGCAGTTATTTCAAAAACCGCATTTTCCACTTGAAATTCGTCATTCTCCCAAACGTTATCATTTCCTTCTACGTAAGGAAAGTTTTCTTTGTCAAATTTCGGATTTTCAGATTTTTTTACGGCTGAAATCACGCCCCAAATGATTTGAATATTTGATTCGATTATTTTTTTAAAATTTTCGGAAGAAAGTATTGAATAATTTTCACGAAAGTCAATTGGCAGTTTAAGTTCGGAGAAATTTACAACATCTAAATCTGACACTAACCAATTAAATTCTGATATGTCTATCCACGATAAATCTAAAAGATTATTTAGATTTGTATGACAATGCAATTTCTTCGTGCTTCTAATTATCCAATTCAAAATTTATCTTTATTAAGTTCTGTTCTTTATAACATAGCATACAAATTGTATATATGCCTGACACTATCCGACTTATCCGCCCTATATTGGGTGGCTATGTCTGACAAATGTCAGATTTATTGTTGGTCAAATATATGATAATTTCCTGTTAATCATTAATTAGGGCTGTTAATTTGTCTCATCCTTTGTAGTAAGAAATTGTAATTTTAATAGTCTTTAGCACACATGGTTTATGCATTTCAAAATACTAGCATAAAATTAGTATGCCACAAACATTATTATAAAACCTAAAGCCCTAGCCCTGATGGGAACGCCATCCTTTTGTGGCGGGGTTCGACACAAAAGATATAGTGTACAGCAGGAAACAGCTCCTGATTAAAAAACTTAAAATTATTAAAAACAAAAAAGCTGCTCCGGGGCAAGGTAGAGCAGCTTTTTACAACTAAATAATTTGCATTATTTAATTGGTTGTATTCCCTGATGTGTCGGAATTACCTGTTTGATGGTTCCGTCAGGATTGAACTCTAATTTATCGATGCAGACTTCACGGTGATAACCGCCGGCCTCACCCATTTTTATTCCGGTTGGGTAGGAGAATCGGTGATAGGTTATGTACCATTCGTCTTTGTTCGGAATTTGTAAAACCGAATTATGGCCAGTTGCATAAATTCCCTGATCCGGGATTCCTTGAATTACAATATTGTTTTCGGGAATTTCAATTGGTCCTAAAGGCGATTTTGAAGTTCCGTATCGTACTTTGTAATTTGGGCTTCGGGTATCGTCTTCACTCCACATGAAATAATAGGTTCCTTTTCTGTAGATGATGTATGTTCCCTCGCGGTAAGTTTTATCAACCTTAATTAATTTTACATCCCCTTTGAATGAGGTCATATCATCGTTCAATTCGGCTACAGCCATATAATTATTGCCCCAGTACAAATAACTTTTTCCGGTTTTAGGATCTGTAAAAACATCTGGATCAATTTCCTGACCGCCTTTTACTCCTTCGGGCTTGGTGGCTACTAAAGCTTTGCCACTATCTTTAAATGGCCCTGTTGGACTGTCTGAAACGGCAACGCCAATTTTTTGCGCTGCTGTGAAATAATAAAAGTACTTGTACTTGCCTTTTATCTTTTTCTCTATGATACAAGGTGCCCAGGCGTTTCTGTTGGCCCAGCTTACGTCTTTTGGAAGGTCTAAAATAACGCCCTCTTCTTTCCAGTCAACCAGATTATCTGATGAAAAGGTTTTAAAATAAGTCCCCGACCAGCCATCGAAACCATCGCTGGTTGGGTAGATGTAGTATTTTTTAGTTTTGTTTGAATATAAAATATCAGGATCGGCATAATAGCCTTGCAACACCGGATTGTTGTTTATTTTTGGAAATTTGGCTGGCATTCCCCATTTTGCAATAAGCCTTTTCAATTCGGAACGTGTTATAGGCAAAATAGTTCCGTGACGTGGTTTGAAATCCATTGCAATTTCATCGTCAATCGCTTTGAAATTTTCTAAATCGGTACTTTTTGTAAATTGATATTGCCCTTTTTTGTAAACATCGTACATCAAAATATAATCGTCAGAATTGTTGAGTTTAAAGATGCTTGATCCTTCAACCGATTCTTTGGTTTGTTGCAGGTAATTGTCGTTTTCGGTCCAGTTTCCTGAAGTCAAATCGGTTGTTGTGGCTACTTTGATACCCGCGTTTTCTGTTTCGGTTTTATAAAAAAGATGGTATACACCGTTTTTTTCTATGATATCACCGTCAATGCTGGATTTTTGGGATTTTGGAATAAATAGTATTTTAGGCGCACTTTCCAATCCTGTGAAATCTTTATTGGCATAGGCATAATAAATCTTATCTGCGCCATCTCCATGTTTCATGCTGAAGTAAATCATATATTTTCCTGCTTTGGCATCATAAATAGTCTGAGGTGCCCAAACTCGTTTGAGGTTTTCATTTCCGGCAAAAGCGGTCTGAATATTTACAACGCTGCTTTTCCAATTTATTAAATCGGTACTTTTTAGCAAGACCATTGCACGGTTACTGTCCCAGCCTTTTGATGAAGTCATATCGGTCAACACCATATAAAATGTTTTTCCGTCATCTCCACGTAAAATATGTGGATCACGAACACCTCCTGTTGAACTGATGACTTTGCTGTCTAAAACCGGTTTGTTGCTGTTAAGGCTATGGTAATGATAACCATCGGCACTTACGGCATAATTAACCGCTTCTTCTTCTACTCTGTTTCCTGTAAAATAAACAAATAAATAGGCTGTCAAATCCTTTTCGGCAATAACAGGTGGTCCTCCTTTTGGAGTTTCCTGAGCTTGTAATAGATTGAAAACAGCTATCAATAGTACCAGACAAAATTGTGTTCTTTTCATTATCAATTAATTTTATTATGCTTTAAAT
Source organism: uncultured Flavobacterium sp. (assembly GCF_946478785.1). The sequence goes on along the minus strand of NZ_CAMLDD010000001.1, from coordinate 231,972 downwards.
TCCTAAAGTGATGCTAAAGCAAATTTTAAAAAGTTTCGTTTAAAAGTGTTTTAGAACTCATCTTCACCCGTATTACTACGAAAGAATATGGTGGCAATTCTTTTGAAAATGCTTCTTTGGCAGCTATTTTTTGAGTTACCGGTCTTGCCGTTGTTTTTTCTGGATCACCCGACAATAAAGTATAAACGACATTTTCAGCTGTTGAAAAATTAGCAAAATTTATTGATGGAGTCACGGCAACCGGAAGCAAATTGACCAATTTTACAATCAAATCCCCGGAAGCATTATCCTGAACGGCAGATATGCCAATTCGTTTACTGACTTCATTATTGGTATCAGAAAGTTTTATCGAGCTTTGTAAATAAAGATCTCCCGGATTCTGCCCATATAATTGTTGTACAAAATAATTAACCGTAGGTTTAACTTCACTTCCTGTAAAATAAATCAAATCGGGATTCCACTGTGTGTGTTTCTCACGGGCTAATAAGGGTGCGTAAGATGCCATGGCAACTACATCTCCGTTTCTTTCAATCCCTGTAAGATAGAGGGCTTCTGCTAGGGCGTTGTAAAATTTGTTTCCCCAGGAAGCATATTCTCCTAAATATACTTTTGATTTTGAACGGTCATAACCATCATAGAAATTCTGATTGTTAATGAACCAACCCGGACTTTGGTAATAATGCTCGTCTACCATTGGCAGCTTCAGATCATTGGCTATTCTCCAGCCTTCGTTATAATCGGTTCCTTCATTGAACGGACCTACAGTACCAATTACAATGATTTCTGGATATTCTTGCTGAACTGCTTTTACGATCATTCTGTAGCGTTCTTCGAAAACATCGCTTATAAGATCTTCATTTCCGATTCCGATATATTTTAGATTAAAAGGTTTTGGATGACCGGCCTCAGCACGTTTTTTACCCCAAACGGTATTTACGCTTCCGTTAGCATATTCAATTAAATCCAATACATCCTGCACATATTCGTCCATTTCCTGCATCGGAATTCCAAATTGCTGTCCTGCTCCACCATCAGATGAATTCTGACATGGAACTCCGGCTGCTAAAACCGGAACCGCCTCTGCTCCCAAATCTTCGCAAAACTGGAAATATTCAAAATATCCCAATCCCATCGACTGATGATAATTCCAGATGTTTCTTGAAGGAACACGGCTTTCTAAAGGTCCGATGGTATTTTTCCATTTGTAAATATTGTGTAATCCATCTCCATGTGCTACACAGCCACCCGGAAAACGGACAAATTTAGGATGCATGTCTGCAATGGCTTGTGCCAAGTCTGCACGCAATCCGTTTTTACGGTTTTTAAAAGTCTTTTGAGGAAAAAGCGAAATCATATCAACAGCAGTTTCCCCAGCTGTACTAATTTCTAAATGGGCATCGGTTACCGTTTTTGATGATTTTAAAACGGCATTTAATTTTTTCCACGAAGCAGTTGGTTTTAATACGGCTTCCGCCAAAGTTTCTCCGTTAGCTCCTTTTAGTTTTACAGTAATTTTTTGTCCTTTCGCAAATACACTAAAATCATATTTTTCATCGGCTTTTAGGGCAATTCCATCGAATCCGCTGTTACTGATTGCGCCTTTTGTAACCACAGCATAATTGGGATTATTAGGATGGATCGGGTTGTCTTTTGCAATTTTTAAATCACCGCTCCACGCCATGGTCGCATTCCATTTTTCATCACTGCCTTTCTTGTCGTTTAGCGTATATTCGAAATCACGATTCTGAATCAGTTCACCATACAAACCGCCATCTGCAGCATAATTAATATCTTCAAAAAATATGCCCGTCAGCATATTGCTGATTTTTTTAGACTGCTGGCTATTAATGTCTATTTGAGCCGTTACAGGTTTTAAACCTGTAAATAGTAAGCTGTCACTTTTTGAAGAGGTATTGTTTTGTTTGTCCTTAAACTTTACAGATTCCATTGTTTTAATCAGCATTTGAACCAAACTCCAATCTACCTCTGTAATGGTACCTTTTTCAATTTGACCGTTTAATAAAACTTCACTTAAATTAGGTGCTTTATTGGTATCAATTATTGCTTTACTGTAATTTTTAAAATCTTTGGTTAAAGAGGTATAATTGGTGTTTTCAGCTGTCCATTGTACACTATATTGCCCGTCTTTGCGGCTTACTTTTATATTTTGAATAACAGGTTTAGCATCTTTTTTTATCTCCTTCATTGCCTGAATGTAGTTCTGACTCTTCCAATTGATCAGGTCTTTGCTCGATGCATGTGCCAAAACATCGTCTTTTACGCTCCAAAAACAGTGAAAAATTTCTGCATCGTCTTTAAACAAAAATGCTTCAGACATACTTTTCCCCATTGGTCCCCAACTTCCATAATCAGACTTTAAAAAAGGATGTTCAGGACCAATGGCGAACCAGCTTTTCTTATCGGAGCTCCACGCAAAATGGAGACCGTTTCTGCCATTATTCTTTACTGTTGAATAGGCAAACAAATATACCTTCTCTGGCTTTTTTATTGTGGGTTTTGAAATAAATCCTGACAACAAAAAAAGGAATGCCAAACTCAAAAAAGGATGCTTTAAAAATTGCTTCATTATTTTTTGCTTTTTAATTGATAAAGAACAGCACTATGCGGTTTTAATGTCGCTGAAATATCTTTTGAAGAAATATTCAGTTTTTCGCCTGTCCACATATTTGAACCTGCAGCAAAACCTGTAATACCAAGATCTGAAAGATTTACAGAAACCTTTTGAGAATCCGTATCCGAAATATTAAATAAGGCTAAATAAACGCTCCCGTCTTTAGGATTTCTTGATGTCACGGCTATTTTTCCGTCTTGCTGAAAAAGCTGTTTTACATCAGTGCTTTCCTTATGCATTTTTACCACTTCTTTGTTCGTTAATAATGATAAAGTGAAAGCATCATTACTTGGTAAATCACCTCCAAAAAATAACGGAGATTTAAAAATATTAAAGAACGTGATCAATGTATATTGTTCGTCTTTTGTTAAGCGTGTCATTCGGTCTTCGCCACGTTCTCCCCTTATTGAAATACGTCCTAATGGAATCATGTCACAGTCCGGCCATGTTCCCGGAGCGATATATGGATACCATTTTTCGCTTACTTTCATCAGGTGCGTAATGTGCGGCCAGGTATCCCAAACATCATCAACCATTCTCCACATATTGGCATGTTCTTTTACGTGCGGTGCAGCCGAAATTGGCGTTTCACCCGGTGAAGTGCTCAATACGATTTTACGTCCGCATTTGTCAATGGCGTTTCTGATTAAGTTGATTTCGCCTTCGTGATAGGGTCTTGATAAATCATCAATCTTTATAAAATCTACTCCCCATTGTGCGTATAATTCAAAAATAGAATCGTAATATTCCTGTGCGCCCGGTTTATCTGCCAGAATAGTATAATTATCTTTTAACCATTCGCACTGCAAAGCTGTAGTATAAATTTGGTCGGCAGTAATTCCGTTTGCCCCTTTTATTGGCATTTTTTCTGCAACTGCCTTTTTAGGAATACCACGCATGATGTGAATTCCGAATTTCAGCCCTTTTTTATGGATGTAATCTGCTAAAGGCTTAAAACCCTGACCGTCTTTTGCGGATGGAAAACGGTTAAGAGCCGGCAAATATCTTCCGTATTGATCCATTACATAACGAGGATCTGTCTGGTTGTAACCTCCTGCTTTATCGTTTTCTACAAACCATCTAATATCAACCACTACATATTCCCAACCATATTTTTTGAGCTCTTTTGCCATATAATCGGCATTGGCTTTTACTTCATGTTCTTCAACTGTTGGTCCATAACAATCCCAGCTGTTCCAACCCATTGGAGGGGTTTGTGCCCATTGTTTGAATTCATCCTTTTTTAAAACCGTTTTTTGAGCATTTGAAAAAAATGACGTTAAAAAAATTCCTAATGCTAAAATATTTATGCTTATTATTTTCATATTCATTAAAAATAAGTGTTAATAGTACACTTCAAATATAATAAACTTTTTTTCATTATAACAATAAACCTGCCTGCGAATACTACATGCAGACAGGTTTATTGACAATTTAAAAAAACTAACTAATTTATCTTACATTCACTGTAACTTCAACCGGTTTTAACCATTGACTTGTAAAGGTTACTTTTATCGGTTCTGCAGAATCTCCATTTGCCTGAATATACGCCGCAATATGACCGTGATATACTCTATGAACATTATCTGTGTAATCTGTCATGTCGCTGTTGTTACCTGCTTCAAGTCCTAATAAAGTTCCCGGTCCACTGATTGTGCACGTCACTTCATTATCTGAAAGCATTACAGGCAGTCCGTTTTGATCTTTTACCTGAACCACTATTTTGGCAACACCTTTTTGTTGGGCAATTGTAATATTGGTATCTGCAATCGCTAATGCAACAGGTTGTTGTGTAGATGTAATTGAATATCTACTAACTTCTTTAGCATCATTGCTTAAACCGATAACTTCTAATTTTCCTGAAGCAAAAGGAATATCCCAATACACAACTCCGGTTTTTTCGTCGTATGATTTAGTATCGCCCACTACTTTTCCGTTTAATTCCAAACGTGCTTTTGCAGCATTGGTATAACAAACTACTCGAATTTTTTCTCCTTCTTTGTAATTCCAGATTGCCCACGCATCCATAGAAATGTCTTTTTCATTTTTTAAAGGATAAGTTCCGATGTATGCCATTGGTTTATCAGACCATAATGACTGACGAAAATATCCTCTTGGTTTAATTATTCCGGCAAAATCAACCAATCCAGAGTAGAATCCTCTTGAAGGCCATCTTCCTGATTCGCCCAAATAATCAATTCCTGTCCATAAAAACTGTCCGGAAATATGCTTGTTGTTTTTTACTGCCAGCCAAGCTTCCATGTCGTGTCGATTCTCGCTTCCGTAAATAACCCTGTTTGGATACTTCTCATGGTCAGACTGGTATTTGCTTTCTGTATAATTATAACCTGCAATGTCTAAAGCGCCCGGATATTCTGTTTCGTTAGACATCGCTACCCCTGCCAAACCAGCTGTCGTTGGGCGTGATTTATCATACTTTTTTACCGCTGCAACCAAACGTTTTGCAATTGCTCCAAGGCGCATTGCATCCGGTGCGTCTTTTTTATAGCCTCCGTAAGCTGCTTGCCCAAAACCATCTTTTCCTTTATCCAAAACCGGATGAGAATACGGGTCATTTGGATAATCTACTTCATTACCAATACTCCATGCAAAAACCGAAAGGTGGTTTCTGTCACGGCGCACAAAATCTTCAAGGTCTTTTTCTGCATAATCGGCAAAAATATCAAACGAGCCCTCGAATCCAGGAGTACCGTAGTTCCAGCCTTCCAGCCATTTGCGTTTCGGAAATTCCCATTCGTCATACGCTTCATTCAATACCAATATTCCCAACTCATCACAAAGTTCATAAAAATCAGGAGCCTGTGGATTATGACTGGTACGAATAGCGTTTACACCTATTTCTTTCAATGTTTTTAATCTTGTTTCCCAAACTTCGCGAGGAACAGCAGATCCTAAAACTCCGGCATCGTGATGTAAACAAACCCCTTTCATTTTCATCCATTTTCCGTTAAGGGCAAAACCATTGTTTGGATCAAAAGTAAAATCCCTGAAACCTGTTTTTGTAACTGTCTGATCTATTTGTTTTCCATCTTTCAACACAGTCGTTTTTAGCTGATATAAATTTGGATGCTCTAAATCCCATAGCTGAGGATTTTTCACATTCATTTTAGCTGAAACTTTACCGTTCAGATTCGCTGCAACATCAACTTTAGAAGAAGCTTTCGCAACCGATTTTCCATCTTTCGAAATCAATTCATTAATTACCGTAAGTGATGATTTTGATGCAGAACCATTCTCTACCTCAACTTCAACATTCAACGTTCCGGTTCCTTTTTTTACTTCCGGATAAGCGTAAACTCCCCATTGTGCAATATGAACAGGATTTGCATACACCACCCACACATTTCTGTAAATCCCGGAACCTGTATACCATCTCGAATCGGCACTCTGACTGTGGTCTACACGAACTGAAATCGTATTTTCTCCTCCATATTTTACAAACTGAGTCGCATCATAAGCGAAAGAAATATAGCCGTTCGGGCGTTTTCCTAATGAATGCCCGTTGATGAATACTTCGCTTCTGTTGTAAACGCCTTCAAAATACAAATAGACTTTTTCTCCGGCTTTGCTTTGCGGAATATTAATTGATTTTCTGTACCATGCAATTCCACCCGGCAGATAGCCGGTACAGCTTGCCAATGTTGGACTTAGCTGTCCTTTTACACTCCAGTCGTGAGGCACATTTACAGATTGCCATTTGCTGTCGTCAAAAGTGGCGTTTTTTGCCTCTGAAACATCCTGAAGATTAAATTTCCAGTTGTCATTAATTTTTTTCGAGTCTCCAAACGAAATCTGGCTGAAAGCCGAGACACACGAAAAGAGAAGTACCGGTAATAAGATCTTTTTTGTAAACATTTTTTAAAAAGTTCTAAGATGCTAAAAATCTAAGTTTCTAAGCTTCCTTAATTTGTAATTATTTTTTTGTTTCAGGTTTCAAGTTTCAGGTTTCCCGTGTTTTTAAATCTGAAACCTGAAATTTTTAATATTGCAAGTTACCAACATAAATAAGCCAAAACAGATTTATTTTTTTTGTTTTCTATCAAAACTGTTTTCACAATCTTGCGCTTATTCTGTCGATTTATTCAGGTTGTTACTTATATGTCCCCACATAAGTCACAACTGACCTTGCCGGAATTTTAAAATTTGATGCTTCAACCGCTGTACCTTTTTTCAAACTTAACGTTTCTGAAGTTGTATAAGGTGTAAATTTATTGTCAACCAATGCTGCTCCTGAAAGATTCAATTTGTATTTTTTTGCCGATTTACTGATGTTTACCGCAACAATTACTAATTTTTTTCCGGCAAAATCTTTATAAGCTGTCAACATTACATCAGTTGTAGCTGCTGTGTTGTCCAGATCAGGAATTGCAACCCTTACCATTCCTGGTTTTACGAAGAATGAAAAGTTTCCTAAAGCCCAAAGCGTTTTGGAATCTCTAATGAATCCGTCATTTTTACAATAGTCTGAATCTCCGGCTCCATTACTTGAACCATTATCAACATGAATTAATCCGTCTTTGTAATCGCCACGGCTAATCGCTGTCCACCATTGCCATGAAGTTACGCCTCCAATTGCGATATCGGTACTGATGATACGGGCTGTCCAAAGTGCCAACGGCATTCCTAAATCTCTTCCCGGTCCTGCCCCACCCGGAAGTTCTGCTGTTCCCGGACTTTCTAAAACACAGTATTCTGAAGACCAAAGGCTCAATCCGCCAATCGACTGTGCTCTTACCGCTGCGGATTGTCTCGAAGTGATAAGTTCATTCAACGGCCATGCCTGCCAGTAACTATGTGCCGAAATAGTTTTCTTGACATTGCTTAAACCTGCAATATTTTTACTTGAATTTACTCCAAAGAAATAATCAATTTGGTTCGATCTGTTTTCTTTTCCTGCAATTGTTTTATACAAAGGCTCATAAGATCCTCCTTCTCCAACCACAATTTGAGAACTCAATCCTTTTGATTGTAATTTTGGAGATAAGACATTCACAAAACTATAAATATTCATATTTGTAGCAGGAGAACCTTCCTGACCTGAGCCATCCCACTCGTATTGTGGCTCGTTGAAAGGACTCACATAATCGATTGTTAGTCCATGAACCGTTTTTAATTTATCTAAAGAAGTTACCCAGAAATCAGCCAAATCAGGCATTTTTCCTTCTTTCAAATTGTAATATTCCTTGATGCTTGCATGTGCTTTACCATTTTGGGTTAAATATACAGGCGCACTATTAGTAAAAGCCAGCAATTTTTCGGCACCACGCTCTTTAGCAGCCTTCATAAACCAAACCTGACCGGCTTGTTTAGTCATATCATAGCTAACTCCATCTGTTGTAAAACATTCTGTGCGCCTCCATTCATCTCCAATATCACTTGCACCACCTTGTTCTGCACTTCCTGACCCAAGGTTGAAACGCCATAAAGACAAACCGATTCCTTTTGGATTTCCTTCAGCATCGAGTTCTTTACTGAATAATAAATCGGCAATCTGATTTTTTTTATCAGCAGGCCAGTTTTTTCCAATGAAATTACATTGCCAGGCATCTGATGCTCCAAAACTTTCCATTGTCTGGAGATTCATATCCAGATTTACATTCAATTCGGTTGTTGTAGCTTCTAAATTTGAGCTTTCATTGTTTTCAGATTCGCAGCTTACTACTAAAGAACTTGCGAAAAGCAAGCCTGCACATAGCAGACTTACTTTGTTATTTTTATATAATCTCATCTTAATAATTAGGGTTTTGAGTAATTACACCACCACTTAAATCTCTTTCTAACTGAGGTATTGGCCAAAGTAAATGCTTAGAAGGATCAAAATTGATTCCTTTGTCTTGCGATTCCCTTGTATTTGTTGTTTCGTAAGGATCTGTTGAATTGAGGTTGTACTGAACAAAAGTTCCGTTTGGTCCCATTAACATTTCAATCACTCTTTTTCCTGTAGTAGGATCTTTTTCACGACGTATATCAAACAAACGCAATCCTTCAAAAGCCAATTCAAGACGACGTTCCTTATAAATTTGTTTTAAAAGAGTTGGCCCTGATATTCCGGTTTTAGGTTCTAAATCTACACGGTCTCTGATGATATTGATATCTGCCAAAGCATCTCCACCTGTATGATAGTTGGCTTCTGCCCTTGTCAAATACATTTCTGCAAGGCGAATCAACGGAATATTCAATGGCAAATGCCCGTCTTTTTTATCCAAAGTACGACGTGTAGCAATCGGAATGTAATATTTACGACAAATACGCCCAGATTTATTATCATTTAAACTGAATTTATGCGTAGGATTTAAAACTTCATCACCATAAGCTGCTTCTCCCCATTTTGTGATGGTGCTTTTGCGGCGAATTTCGTCATTTTCAGAAAGATAAGCATTTTCCAAATCGCTGGTTGGCATGCACCATCCCCATCCGTCAAGGACATCCTGAGCATCATTACTTGGGAAATTTTTCTTGTCTTCCCCTCTTGCTCCTGATAAGGTTGGCAATGCAGCTCCTAAATTTTCAATCTGTACAGATGAAGACTGAGCTTCTAAGATGGACTCTTTACCATTATGATTGTTTACATTCCAAATGTTCAGAAAATCTTCTTCAAGCGAATAAGGCCCTTCTGTAATTACTTTGTTCGAATATTGTTTAGCCTCTGCCCATTTTTCCTGAAACAATGATACACGTGCCAATAAAGCATAAGCGGCCCATTTGTTTATTCTGCCGTTTCTATTTACCGGAATGGTTTCCAGTTTTGCTGCCGATTCTTTAAGGTCGGCTTCAATTTGTGCATAAACTTCAGTAGCAGGACTTCTTTGTAATTTCAAATCAGCTGTTCCTAAAGATTGTGTGTATAATGGAACATCTCCAAAAAGATTGACCAACTCATAATAGCAATAAGCACGAACGAACAAAGATTCTCCCATATATTGATTTTTTTGCTCATCAGAAATTGGCGAAACTGCCATTTTCTCCAAACCAATATTTGCCGATTGAATCGTATAATAATGTGCTGTGTAAATACTATTCATATCACCCATATTATCTGGCGTGATAAGATATTGAGAACAAGGTCTGTGAGCCGAATTGTCCTGACCAGTATTACCCATCCAGGCATCATCAGTAGCCATTTCGTTTGTAACTCTTGGCGCTACCAAAGTAAACCAGTCTTTAGCAAGTAATAACCTTTGCGTTAATTCATTGGTATAATTTTCACATTCCTGTGCTGTTTGAAAGTAGTTTTCTAATGTTTGAGTTCCTCTTTCTTCTTTTTCTATAAAATCCTCACAGGAAACTGCAAATACAGAAAAAGCCATTATTGATAAAATTATTTTTTTCATGTCTTTTATTATTAAAATGCTACATTAAGACCCATCAAAATTGTTGGCTGAACCGGATAATTCCATCCTCCAAAACCTGATCCTTTAACTCCATCATCTTTCTTAGTATCTCCTCCTGCAACTTCCGGATCAACACCTGTATAGTTTGTCCATGTCCATAAATTCTGGCCTGACAATGATAATCTCAATTTATCTAATCCGAATTTATTGTAGAAAGAAAATCCTACCTGTAAGTTTTTCATTCGTACAAATGAACCATCTTCCACATAAAAAGAAGAAAATTTAGAGAAATTTTCGTTATTGTCATCTTTAGACAAACGAGGAACATAATTTGAAGTTCCTTCTCCATGCCATGCCATCTGATCTAGTCCGCTTACCTTATTTGTTAAGCTTGTACCATTGTATAAATCTGAAATGTTCTGATTTACGATATCGTTTCCAATGCTTGAATAGAAATTAGCTACCAAATCAAATTGTTTGTATGCGAAGCTTAAATTTAAACCAACATTATAATCAGCCCATGGAGAACCAATTTTTGTTCTGTCTTGATCGTCTAATTTTCCATCTCCGTTTACGTCTTTGAAACGAATATCACCTGCTTGTGCATATGGCTGTAATTTCGTTCCGTGTTCGTCAGTGTGCGAATTAAGTTCTGTTTGATTTTGAAACAGACCATCTGCAACATATCCGTAAAAATATCCCGGCACATCACCTTTAACTGTCAACGTTCTGTTTCCTGCTCCATAAAGTTTTTCTCCTTCTGATGATAAAGACATCATCTCTACATTTACAGTCGTAAAAGTTACATCTGCACCATAAGAGAAATCCCCTTTTTTATCTTTATAAGAAATCAATAAGTCAATACCACTCGATTGCATAGAACCTACGTTTGTCCAGATTGTTGAGAATCCCGGAAAACCGCTGTAGGTTGGAAACTGTTTTTTGAATATCATATCATTGGTTTTCTTTTGATAGTATTCTAATGAGCCTGAAAGTTTGTTTTTCCACAATGCAAAATCAAGTCCAAAATTGATATCTTCTACTGTTTCCCACTTAATATCTTTGTTAGCCATAGTATCCGGATACGTTGTGTCTACAATATTATCTCCTATAACGTAAAAACCTTGCTTGATTTTTGACTGATAAACCGCATCTGGCAAACCCTGATTCCCAACTTTACCCCAACCAGCTCTAAATCTAAGATCGCTTAATACCTCTCTTGTAGATTCCATAAAACCTTCATTCGAAATTCTCCACGATACAGAAGCTGAAGGAAAATTAGCCCATTTGTTATTTGCCATAAACTTAGAGGAACCATCACGTCTGAAAGTACCAGTAAAATAATATTTACTGTCATAATTATAAGAAAGACGTGAAATATAAGACATCACAGAACTTGACCAGCTGTTACCTTCGCTATCACGGTTTTTAGTTGCTGCATTTACCTCTCTCATAGAATTTGAGTTGTTAGGAATACCTTCACCATAACCCCAAACATCATTACCATTATACTCTTCCATCGTACTACCAACCATTAAAGAAGCATTATGTTTCTCTGCAAATGTTCTGGAATAAGTAGCTGTAGTCTGCCAGGTCCAGTCTGTATTTGTAGTCGCTCTTCTTTCTACACTATTAATTTCAGCTTTTTCGTGAGCGGCATCAATAATGAAATCTGGTTTAAATATACTTTGCACCTTATTTCCAACTTCAATAGATGCCTGCGTGCGAATAACCAATCCTTTAATTGGTACGTATTGCAAATAACCATTTGTATTTAAGTTATACTGATCTGTATAATCATCGTGTCTTTTTACGGCAGCAACCGGATTCCAAACATAAGATGGGGAACGTGCGAAAATACTGTACTCGTTTTCTAGTCCTGTTAATTGGTCTGCAGGTTTGTAAATTGGCGTTATTGGATCAATTTTATCAAAATCTGCCCAGTTTCCTGGTCCTCCCCAAGTTTCGTAACGTGGGTTTAAAGTTATTCCTGCAGAGAATTTATCAGAGAATTTAAAATCATTATTGATTCTCATTGTAATTCTTTCCCAACCTCCTACTTCATACATCGATTCTGAATCATAATAGTTCAGGCTAACAGCATAAGTATGCTTATCAGAACCACCGCTAACTCCTAAAGAAGCATTGGTTACAGGAGATGCTTTTTTAATTCCGGCACCCCACCAATCGGTAGTTTTTCCTCTGTATTGCGATGGATTTGATAAATAATCTGCATAACCAGAATTATTATAAGCTCTATTCATAATAGTGGCATAACCCTCAGCATCTGCCATATTATATGGATTGTCCATCATTTGAAAACCTGAACTCAAATCAAAATTAAATCTCGTTTTTCCGGCTTTCCCTTTTTTTGTTGTAATAAGGATAACCCCATTTGATGCACGTGACCCGTAAATTGCACTTGCAGAAGCATCTTTTAATACTTCCATCGATTCAATTTCGTTGTTACTCAAGAAGTTAATACTTGTTCCCATCGGAATACCATCAACTACATAAAGCGGATCTGTACTCAGGTTTATGGTAGAAATACCACGAATCAAAACCCTGGGTTGTGCTCCCGGACCACCTTGTCCTGTAACCTGAACCCCGGCAACTTTTCCCTGTAAAGATTCAGTCACGTTACCAACGGTCATCGTTTGAAGTTCTTTTCCTTTTACTGAAGAAATAGAACTGGTTACATCACTCTTTTTAACAGAAGCATAACCTACTACTACTATCTCATCCAAAATCTGGCTGGATTCCTCCATGATGACATCGAGAGTTGTTTTATCTCCGGTATCTACCAGTTTGGTTGTAAAACCGATAAAAGAAAATTCAATCTTAGCATTTTTATTAGGAACAGAAAGCGAAAACTTTCCGTCAAAATCAGATGCTGTTGAGTTAGAAGTTCCTTTAACAATTACATTAACCCCCGGAATTGGCACATTGGCTTTATCCTTCACGGTTCCTTTGATCGTTATTTGCCCAAATGATGCAGCACTGCATAATAAGACAATAAAAAACCATATATATTTAAATTTCATATTTAGCTATTTTATTTATTAATGTTATAACAATACTATAACAAATTATTTTTTTGTTATAAAAGCTCTTTCTAACTCGGTATCAAGAACTACTTTGTAAACTCCGGGAGCAGCTGGATATTTAGCATTGCCGTTTTCTCCCGGCGACATCGTAGCAATACCATTTTTAATCAATCTCCATGACGGGCTCCACCATTGACCGGTAAAAGTAGCTTCCATTGTTCCTGTCACTGTGAATTCTCCCACTAATTGATAAGGATTGTTTGGGTTATTTGCTAAATGCAATCCTTTTTGAAGCCATGCATCCCAGGGATTCCAGGTAGCTCCCTGAATTCCGCCACCGCAAACACTCACGAAAGGTTTTCTTTGAGCCTCTTCATCATGCCATAGTCCGTTGGCAATATCTGCCCAAACTTTGCTGGATGGCGTGTATTGAGTTGCTGTATATTTCAATGTGTTTGGATTTACTTTTATAACATAATATCCTTTTGCAGGTAAGATAATTGGTGTTGAAGCCACATCATCCATTAAATTTCCTGAAGCATCTAATCCAAAACAGTGTGGGGCAAAGTCTGATTCCTGTCCTAAGAAATAAATTTCTTTGTTATCTTTATCGGCATAATATTTAAATTCAAAATCCTGACCGGCTTTCTCGTGAAAATACATCGGAACACCCACTGCATCTGTCATAAGATTGGTTCCTTTTGGCTGATCACATAAATATATAGCCGGATACTCATTGGTAGCCACAATATTGATGTTTAGACTTCCTGTATTTGGAATTGCAAATTTATCTTTTGCCGTAATGGTTAAAACATAATTATCAGCCGTAACGGGTAATGTATATGTTTTATTGAAAGTATAGGATTGTGGAGCATCAGTTAACTGAACTGTTTCGTCTATACCAAGAGCCTCACATTTAACCTGAACATAATCAATTCCGGAATCGTCATTAACTACAAAATTTACCGGCAGCAAATTACTGGTTGATAATAAAATAACAGCTCCTTCTTTTGGAGTAATCATGCTTATTGCAGGAGCAGCAAATTCTCCGTCCAGGCGCAGGTTGATCTCTTCATCAATTGAATTTCCTGAAACGTCTGTTATTTTCAATTTAATTTTGAAAGCTTCAGAGGTTCCTCTGTTTGCAGGAACTTCGAAAAAATAACTTAAATCGTAGGTTTCAAGCAAAGGATTTGTTTCAAACGTAATCACTTTATCAAGGGATAATTCAGGAATTTGAATTTGTACACTCTTTAATCCCAGGTCATCAGCCAAAGCGGCTTTTATTTCAAATTTTCTGGTTGGCGCACCATAAATTTCTTTTGTAGAAATAACTACTGTAGGATTGTCAGAACTAGGGAAATCTGACTCGTTATTTTGGCATCCGTTAAAAAGGACTGCACAAAAGGCAAGAAAAAATAAAAATATATTTTTTTTCATTTCTTTGGTTTTAAGTTAGGTTAGTTTGGTTTTTTAAATCTTAAAAAGTTGCAAATATGTATGTTCATCTCTTTCTTTTTTGAGACAAGCAACTGCAAAATGGTTACTCTTTTATTTTCATATACATGGGTTTTAATTAATATTTGATATCCGGTCTTTGTTTTTTTTAATTAATTCAGGCAGCATTATTTTAATTAAACCCCGTAATTTTTAAACCACGGGGTTTAGATAAGTAATTATGTAAAATCAACTCTTACTATCTTACTTAAAGAAAGCTCAATTCTTTAACAGACAAAAAACTTATCGTAAAACAAACACTTATAACACTCTCAGTAACACAACTAACATATTAACCTGATTATGCAAAGTAATGTTTAGTTTGAAATTTTGATGAGGGTCAAATTCGAAAAAAAAGGAGGTCAAATTGGTAATTAGCGTTTATTTTAGACTAAAAATTATAGAGTGTGAAAAAATATCATATTTTTTTTGAATTATATACAATTGTTTCTCTGAATTTTTATTTACTGTTAAAACAGTTTGTGGCTTCTTTTATTGTGAAGTATAATATTAAAATACGTTGCTTTATGAATGGGATTTACTTCGTGTGTTCTGCTACCTTTTTTAGAAATTCCAGATTGGGCTAATTGGCTTAAATATTATTTCTACTTTTTATTTGCAAAACTTTCTTTTCCTGGTTTTTATTGTCACAACGCAGGAGGATCCGCATAAAAGAAATTACAGATGCTATTTATTTCACTTTGTACACTATCGTTCAGGCTTACAAGTAAACTTGTACCATTTAGAAATATGAAATAATCCGACTTTTTTAATTTCCTCTTCCTTGCTTCACCAGTTCGCTTTCGATCGTGTGGAGAGGAGTGGGGCGAGGAAAAAAACTTTTTATACTTTAAGTGGTATTAAAATGACTTGAATCATTTTTTATAGAAAAGCTACAGTTATTTTATGATATTCAAATCGGCATTAAAAGAGGTTTTATATTTTTTAATGTATTCAGAAGGTGTCATACCAAATAATTTTACAAATTGCTGTCTAAAATATTTTGGGTCTTCAAAACCAACCTCAGCACTTGCCTGGGCAATATTCATTTCTTCGGTAAGCATGAGCATAGCAGCTCTTCTTATTCTAACCGAACGAATAAAAGCATTTAAAGTCTGCCCCGAAATGATTTTAATTTTTGTGTAAAGAGTTCTGTGGCTCATACCCATTTCCATAGCAAAATTCTTAATGGTAAAATCTTTTTTATGAATATTAGTTTCTATAATATCGATACATCTTTTTAAGATTTCCTGATATTCTACAGGAACTTTTTGTGTATTTTCCTTAAGTGTTATACTGTCTAGGAAATAAGTTCGAAGATTGCTGCGGTTTTTTAAAAGTGATTCTACTCTTGCAACTAAAATATCGTCATCAAAAGGCTTTGTAATGTAATCATCGGCACCATCGCTGATTCCCTGAAGATGTGTTTCCTGATTTTTTGATGCTGTTAGCAAAATAACCGGTATATGAGATAAATTATCACTTTCCTTGATTTTTCGACATAATTCGAGTCCATCCATTTCTTCCATCGTAATATCGCTGATTACAAGATCCGGCATGTGTTTTTTTGTCAGTTTCAAACCTTCTTCTCCATTTTCTGCGCTGTAAACGATATAATTTCCTGAAAATAATTTGATCAGATATCCTCTGATTTCCGCATTATCATCAATAATCAAAATGGTACGTTTTACGGTAAGCAAGTTATTCTTAAAATCATTTTCTGAAACTATTTCTGAAGACTGATTATTTTCTTCTATTTCATCGAGTATCAATTCATTAAATAACTGACTTCTTTGCGGAATATCATTTGTTATTTCAACATCTTCAAAATGGCTGCTTCCTTTTAAAAATGTTAATTTAAAAGCACTTCCTTTACCCGGTTCACTGGTACAGCTTACGGTCCCTTTATGTTTATCGGTAAAATATTTCACGATATAAAGTCCGATTCCGAAACCGGTTCCCACCGAAACTTTTGAATTGATCTGCCTGAATTTTTCGAAGATAACCTCAATATCTTTTTGCTCTATACCAACACCATTATCTAAAATTTCAAGTATTACATCGGTTTCATTTTCAGTCAATATAAGATTAATTTCTCCGCCAGCATGGGTATACTTAAACGCATTTGACATCAGATTGAACAACGAAATTTCAATTTTCTCATAATCTCCTATAATCATAATGTCATGATCCGGAATAGTAAAGTTGTATTGAATATTCTTATCTTTTGCCTGATTTACAAAACACTGATATACTTCATTACACAAATTATTAACATTGATAGTAGATAATCTGAGAGAGTCGGCATCATTTTCGGCTTTACGAAAAAGCAACAACTGATCTACCAGACTTAAAAGTCTTCTTGCATTTCGATGTGCAATCGCTAAATCACTTCCTGAAGAACCATTTTGAACACTTTCTTTCTGTACCGCTTTTTTCAGCGGATTTATAATTAGCGAAAGCGGTGTTCTGAATTCGTGTGATATATAGGTAAACATCGACGATTGTTTTTCGGCTATTTCCCTTTCCTTCTTGCTTTCCAGTTCGGCAATTTTAACCTTATATTTTAATCTTTCTTTGTTTTTATTGTATTGCAGATAAGCAAAAAGGATTCCGACAACTGTCAATAAATACAATAAATAAGCCCACCAGGTTCTGTACCACGGGGGTAAAACTTCTATAGAAACAAGACTTACTTCTTTGTTCCATCCGCCTTTAAAATTGGTTGTTTTTACTTTAAAAGTATATTTTCCTTCAGGTAATCTTGAGTAATTTGCTTTTCGGGTCTGACCCACGTAATTCCATTGATCGTCCCAGCCATCAAGAAAATAAGCATAATTGATCTTATCTGCATTGTTATAATCCAGGGCGACAAAATCGAGTGATAAAGTGGTTTGATCATAAGCTAAACTGACTTCTTTTATCTTGCCCTGATTTTCCCCTGAAATCACTTCGGCCTTACTTTCCTCAATTGGCTGATTGTTTACATAAAAATCTGTCAGCAATAAGTTATTCTCCTGATTAAAACTCTTAATAGTTTCAGGAAAAAAGATGCTAAAACCATTTATTCCTCCAAATAAAAACTCTCCGCTGGCTAATTTAATTCCGGCATTAAAGCTAAACTGATTGCTTTGCAGTCCGTCATTTACAGAAAAATTCCTAAACGTTTTTCTCTTTTTATCAAATCTGCAAATACCGTTATAAGTACTCATCCAAAGATTTCCTTCTTTATCTTCGAGTAATCTTAAAATGGTATTCGAAGGCAGGCCATTATCAGTTGTAAATCTCTTAAATGTATTTGTTTTTCTGTCAAACAATAACAAGCCACCTTCCTGGGTTCCCAGCCAGAGATTTTTTTCTTTGTCTTCATGAATACAGCGAACAGGCTTGCCAATTGTTGTTTTGTTGATCTTCCGGCTTCCTTTTTCTATAGAAAAAAGCGTAGTGTAATTTCCTCCCCACAATTTTCCATCACTTGTTTCTGTCAGGCACTGCAAATTATTGATATCCTTGTCAAAAATAGCAAAACGGCCTGCTGTACGGTCAAAAATGTATAAAGAACCTTCATTTGTAGCACTTGCCCAAATATTAGCTTTTGAGTCCTTATAAACAAACCAAATGTTTTTTTCGTTTTGTTTCGTAAAAGGGTTGTAACATAAAAACTGCGTTACAGTATTATTCTTTTTATTAATTCGGTTTACACCGCCAGCCCAGGTAGAAAGCCAGATATCATTATTATCATCACGGATTATACCGGTAATGAAACTACTCGAAAGCTTATTGCCATAATTGATATAAGTATTGCTTTTTCTATCCCAGTATTTTAAACCTGCACCATCTGTACCTACCCATACATTATTTTTTTCATCTTCACAGAAAGACAAAATAAAGTTTTCGGCTGGATCTTTGGCCTTGTCCCTTACACTTTTAAAATATTGTGGCGTATTGCTCAGCATGCTTATCCCGCCCCGCAAGGAACCAAACCATTTGTTTCCCGCTTTGTCTTTATACAAACTCCAAACCGAATTACTTTTGGCCAGCTGATTATCATTTAATTCATTATACGGAATCGCTTTTTTACTTTTTCCAAGAACCTGATAAATACCGCAGCCATCTGTAGTAAGCCAGATCTCTCCTTCTTTTTCCAGATGAATCCCGGTTATAATACATTTGTTCGAAAAATAATTCTGAGAAAGAGAACCAGATTTTGTATTTAACAAAAAGAGCCCTTCATCAGTTCCTAGCCAAAGATTTCCGTCAGCAGCCAGTTTCATTGTTTTTACTTCTGCAAAAAAAGGAAAAACAACCTGCAGTTTTTTAGAATCATAGCTGTAATTGCAAAGCCCCACATTGCGCACGTAAACCCAGCAGCGCGTATTTTTTTTATCCTCCTGAATAGTGATTGCATCATAATTATTAATAACATTTCTGTTTCTTAACCTTACAAGCGGAACACGCCTGCCAATAAAGGAACCATTCTCGAAAGCAATTAAACCCAGGTTTTGGGAAGCAACAAGTACCCGGTTTTCAGAAACGGCTTTTATATGATGTATGATGTCTCTAACGACTTCGGTCTTTTTGTTTGAAGTAAATCGGACAGGATGAAATGCTGCCGTTTTTTTGTTGTAAATGCAGACACCGTCTGAACCTCCAACCCAGATATTTTTATTTGAGTCGCCCTCAATATTATAAATGGTATTGAACAAGAGCGACTTTTTATCATTGATACGATTACGGAAAACTTTAAAATTATATCCATCATAACGATTGAGTCCGTCATAAGTTCCAAACCACATATATCCTTCATTATCCTGAAATATAGTCGTAACCGAATTATTAGACAACCCATCCGATATGTCAAGAAATTTAACCGGATTCTCCTGCGCTACAGTAAGTGCGTAAAATCCCATTAATACAATTATATTAATAAAAAATTTCTTCAAGATTTATTTAATTTTTAATGATAGTGAGTTTAATTTGTTAAAGCAGTACAATTACGTAATAAAATTATCAATAATTAAAAAAAAATCCATAAAAAGAAGAAAAAAGAAACACACCTATACATTCCGTTTTTTTAATATAATACATTTGTCTTCAAAAAATAATTTTCGCATTAATGGAAATACAAGATTTAATTGGGACCTATTCTGTTTCAGGAAGCAATCAGGACAATACAAACCAAATGAGTTATCAAGGCACTCTCAGCCTGTCTCTTGACGAAAACAACCGCATTATAGCTAAATGGATTATAAACAATTCACAGGAACAAATGGGTAACGGCTTTTTTAAGGACAATATACTGGTACTAAACTTTAGCTACAAAGGCGACAATAATAAAACTTATAAAGGTGTAGCTGTTTATAAATGCATAACTAAAGATATACTGGAAGGTTTCTGGTCAGAAAAACATGGAAATCCACTTTATCTGGGAACTGAAAAATGCCTTAGAATGGAAACCTCTGAACGATTAAACTAATCGTTAATTAAAAAAGAAAGCCACTTATCGTACCTGAATGAATAAGTGGCTATTAAAAAAAAATATCAATCAGGATTTGCCAGGATTTTATACAATTCAGCATTTGAAATGTAAAACTGATTTTCTATACTGATTTGGGAAAGTTTTGCACTCACCAAATTATTTTCACGCGAATTAATCAGGAATATTGAACTTTCTCCAAACGAAAACAACCTTTCTTCAGAATTTAGCATCGTCAGATAATCTTTTACCAAATTATCAATTATTCCTTTTTGTCTTTCCAAAGAGGCAATTTCGGTCTGCTGCGCCTTAATTTTATTTTTAAGCTCCAGTCTTTGCTGATCAATATCAAACTTTAAATCCTGAATTTTGAGTTTTGCCAGTTTTAGGCTTCCACGCTCCTTTCTCAGGAAAACCGGAATACTAAAATCGACATTAAACTTATAATCATCAGCATTGAACGAATTAAAGTAAGAGGGTTCAGAAATATAATTATACCCCACATTTAACTTTGGCAGAAGGGAATTTGCTTTAAGCTGTCTGCTCAATTCCAGTATTGACATTTTGGTTTCTAATGCCTGAATCTTTGGATGCGTATCCAAAGTTTCAACGTTCACCATCATAGCGTCTGTTTTTAGCGTTTCTTGAAGTGTCTGAATCAAATTTTCTTCTGGTTTTACGATATCATCCAGTTCAACCGGGACATTTTCAATCCATAAATAATTCGACAGATATAATTTTGCTTTCGCTAATTTTAAATTTCCGTTTTCTACGTTTAATTCTCGGTTTCTGACAGTAATTCCGGCTTCTACACTATCAATTGCAGGAGAATCCCCTAATTCGATTAGTTTTTTTATGCCTTCAAAACGTTTGCTGGCAAAGCCCAGATATTTTTTATAAAGTTCAGCTTCATTATAGCTTTTTCTCCATTCAAAATAAGCTTCACTGGCTTTGTACAAAACCTCGATTGCTCTTAATTTTCGTTGTGCATCACTCAATTGCAGCTGCAATTTTCCTTCACGGACATCGGCCATACGCTGGTTAATGAACATTCCCTGACCTAAGGCCACATTAACTCCCAAAGAGGTCAATCCTGCTTCAGGGGTTCTGTTTTGCGGATTGTAATATTGCCCGTCTGTCTGGTCAAATCCTGCTTTTATTTCGATTCCGTACCAGGTTGGTATTTTAAAACTGCTGTTTAATAAGGAATAATATTCGGTTCCCTTAAACTCTTTTTTATTGTAATCGACTTCAATTTTAGGATCAAATCCGCCACGGGCAGTCATAAGTGCTGCCTGAGCATTCGAGATTTCAAGATTTGCCTGTTTTACCAGCGGATGATATTTTTTTACATATCCTAAAAATTCACTGTAACTTAATTCTTCTTTATTAAAATCCTGACTGTAAAGGGCAGAAAAGCTTAATAAAAACAGAAGAGAGAATAAAATTACAGTATATCTCACTTTATTTTTTGTCCTTACCATTCTTTGCTTCTTTTTCATCTGACATATAATAATTGGGAGGAAAACCATTAAGATTACGCCATATTTCATAACCAACAGAAACCGTTTCCAGTAAAGCGATACTTTGTGCGCCTGCTCCAATACTTAATTCTTTTGGCCATTTCTCTTCTTTATTGCCATCTGGCGAAACCAAAATCCTATATTTTCCGTTGGCACTAATAAAATTTTCTATTGCTACTATCTTGCCGCCAAATGTTCCGTATGATAATCCCGGCCAGCCTGAGAAAACAATTCTCGGCCATCCGTCAAACCAAACGCGAACTTTTGCACCACGATGCACTAACGGAAGATCAATTGGGTCTACATACGTTTCTACTGCAATATCATAACTCGCCGGCATGATGCTGATAATTGGGGTTCCTTCTTTAATAGTTTCGCCAAGTCCGGCTAATAAAGCACGATTTACATACCCACTTTGAGGAGCGGTAATATAATACAGTCCATTTCTGATTTTGTAATTCACATATTGGTTCTGCAGCTTATTTACCTGAGCTTTTGTATCATATTGGGTACTTAAAGCCGTAAACTTATCACTTTTTGATTTTGAGATTTTCTCTGAGTATTCGGCTGTAATACGGTTTATTTCGACCCTGGCGTTTATCAGTTCGTTTTTACTGCTTAACAATTTATTTTGCTGCGTAATAATATACGCCTCAGATTCCTGAAGTTTTAGTCTTTTCTGTTCCACATCTGTAAGAGGTTTTAAGCCTTCCTTATTAAGTGCTGTCGAACGATTAAACTGCGTTTGGGCAATTCTAAGCTGTGTTTTTACTGCTTCGAGATCCATGCTGTCGCTTTTAATTTTCAGCTGTGCCTGTTTGATTTTGTTTTGTGCCTGCTGCAGCTTTAATTCTCTTTCGGTATTTAGCGACTGCGCCTGAACATCAAGCGAATTTACTTTGTCTCCATAAGATTCTACAGCCATCTTTTTTGCATCAACCTGGTCTTTTGTATTCCCCACCAGATTTGGGTCTAAATAATCTTCTTTAGTTTCCGAAATAAAAACAATTGTATCTCCTTTTTTTACATAATCACCTTCCTGCACATACCATTTTTCGATTCGTCCTGCAATAGCGTTATGAACGGTCTGCGGACGCTGATCTGGTTTTAAGGTGGTAACCGAACCACTTCCGGAAATATTTTGTGTCCACGGAAGAAAAAGACATGCAATTAAAAAAATTAAAAAACCAACTATAATCCGGTTCAGGATTTTATAATGCGGCCTGCGGGCAACGCTGGTAATAGATGCATATTTACCCGGTGTTATAAGAACATTATTATCTTTGGATATATTGAGCATGATTAAAGTTTTATGTCATTAATAATTTTTCCGTCATCAATCGTTATCATACGGCCACATTTATTCTTCCAAATATCACTTTTAGAAGTAACAATTACCGTCCAGTCATTTTCTTCAGAAAGTAAAAAATCAATAATTTTACCAGAGGTCAATTCGTCCATTTTGTCAACAGGGTCTTCAAGGAACAGGATATTAGGTTTGTGAACAATACTTCGGGCCAGAAGTATTTTCTGAACATCAGAGGCCGAAAGTTCGCGACCTCCTGGATGAATCTGACTCTCAAGTCCATTTTCGAATGTTTTAATATAAGGTGTAAGACAAACACTGTCCAGCGCCCATTTTAAATCATCATTATTTACGGTTTCTTTTCCAAAAAGGATATTCTCTCTGATGGTTCCGGTAAAAAGTGTATCCCCTTGTAAAAAAGTTCCGGACTGCGCCCTGTAAGTATCTTCGTTAAGTCGGTTCATAAAATTATCTGTAACATACATGGCACCGCTTTCTGGTTCAAGTAACCCCGAAAGTAAACGAAGTAATGTGCTTTTACCGGCACCGTTTGTCCCCCTCAAAACTATTTTTTCACCCTGAGAAATTTTCAGGTTAATATTTTTAAGTGATTTCTTATTATGATCCGGATAATTATAAGCAACATTCTCTGTTTCAATTGTAATTCCGGTTTCGCTGACTACTGATGTACTTGGTATAGAAGAAATTTCCATATCGGTAACCTGCCCAATTTTTTCCAAAGAAGTCAATACATCATAAAAAGATTCCAGTCCGAAGATTATTTTCTCTACAGAATTGATAAGCAAAACAATCACAATTTCAGCTGCCACAAACTGCCCGATATTCATTTGATGGTGAATTACCAGAAAACCACCAATCGACAAAAGGGCAGCTGTAACAATAACTTTAAAAATAGTAAGCTGAATATATTGTTTTTTCATTACCTGAAAATGTTTTTCCCGGTTACTTAAATATTTACTTACATAGCCGTCATTTCTTTCCAATGCATAATCAAAAGCTCCCTTTCGGCGGAAACTCTCACGATTACGGGCAATTTCCTGAAGCCAGGCTGCTACTTTATACTTAAATTTAGATTCGGTAAGGCTTGTCTCTAATCCATCTTTATATGAAAATTTAAAAATCACATACAGGATAACAATAAATAACAAACCAATAACGGTAAAGAATGAATGATACAAAACCAATAATATGATACCAAGTCCAACCTGCAGGAAAGCCGCACAAAAATCCAGTAAAAGTTTTGCTGTGCCTTTTTGCACCATTAAAGTATCAAAAAACCTGTTTGCTTTTTCAGGGGCATATTCGGTATACATTTCTTTAAATTTAATTAAAGGCAATTTGTAGGCAAATTCAAATGAGGAACGTACAAAAATACGCTGCTGAAGATTTTCAACTATCCGAAGCTGTAAAATGATAAGAACTCCACCGAAACCAACTCCGATAGTTACCAAAATTACCAATACAATCCAGGAAACACTTAATTGTCCGCTTTGGATAAAATTAATAATGGCCTGGATTCCTAATGGCAGAGAAAGGTTTACCAAACCGGCAAAGGCGGCATAAAAAATAATTTGATATACATCACGCTTATCAAGCTGAAGCAGATTATAAAAACGCTTTAATGGTGTCATGAATTTATATAAATACAAGATTAACAGATAATATTAATATACGGTAAAAAACCATATTAAGGATGATAGAATTTCTTCTAATCCAAACATAAGTAAAGTATCTATATAATAATTTGAGGAGGGCGCAAATGTATTTTGCCGTGAAATCCAAATGAGAATATTGGATTATCTATGTAATTTTTTCCTTTTGTATTAATTTGAAAATACAAAACAGAAAGGGAAGAATCTAAAGGAACCAGGTAATCCATAATAGGGATTCCTTTTGCAAGTTTTGTGTTTTTGGTTTCTTTGGTTTCATAGTCATCCAGTTCTTCCTGAAACTCGTCACAATGAAAGATTTTTTTCAAAAAATTACAAGTAATGCCTGAAACTGAATCTGTTTTGGCATTGTCTGCAATGATACGTCCAAAGCTATTGGATATGTTTATACTGCTAATCAAAAAGTAGCCGATTAGCAATACCTGAAGGCATTTGCATAAAATACTATTTCTAATTGTATGTAGCATTTTCTAAAATTATGGGCGCAAGTTAGAACTAAATTTTTAGGGGTACATTAGAATAACATTAGAAAAGAGTTCATTTTTGTTATTTTTTTCTTAAATAAAAAAACCAAAAAAATAGCCGGAAGAAAACTCCCGACTATACCAATATGCATTTATTTATTTCTTATCAATTTTATAGAGCCTGCCTTCATCTGTAACAGCGTACAAAGCTCCGTCATTTCCCTGAGTAATATCTCTAAATCTCTGATTTTCCTGAGCCAAAAGTCTTTCCTCTCCTATAACACGATTATTTTCTATCGCAAGACGTACGATATGCTTGCCGCTTAATGCTCCTATGAAAAGGTTATTTTCCCATTCCGGTACACGGTCTCCTTTATAAAAAGTCATACCGCTTGGCGATACAACAGGATCCCAGTAATAAACAGGCTGTTCCATACCCTCCATTTTTTGAATTGCATCACCAATAGGCTGTCCTTCATACTCTATTCCATAAGTAATAGTTGGCCAGCCATAATTTGCTCCCGCTTTAATGCGATTGATTTCGTCACCTCCACGTGGTCCATGCTCGCTTACCCAGATTTCGTCTGTCGAAGGGTGCAATGCCAGTCCTTGGGGGTTTCTGTGTCCGATACTATACAACTCAGGCAAAGCTCCTGTCTGGCTAAATGTTGGGTTGCCTGATGCAGGTTGTCCATCTTTGGTAATTCGTATTACTTTTCCAAGAGCTGCTGATACTGATTGCGCCAAAGGCCTGGTTTCTATCACAGAACGCTCTCCTGTACTAATAACCAGATTACCTGCTTTATCAAACAATATGCGCCCACCATAATGAAGTGTACTCGGATGTGCCGGATTAGCACGATAAATTACTGTAGCACCTTCAATTGTTTTTTCATCATTTGATAATTTTCCTTTTGCAACTGCAGTCCTGTTTCCACCTGAACCTGATTCAGCAAAAACCCAGTAAATCATTTTATTGGTTGCAAATTGGGGATCAAGGCATAAGCCTAATAAACCTCCCTGATTTGTAGCGTTAACAGCTGGCAAACCAGTGATTGCAGCACTCATTTCTCCTGTTACTTTAACAATACGCATATTTCCCGCTTTTTCTGTAACCAAAAGTCTGCCATCAGGAAGCATTTTTATTCCCCACGGACTGCTTAGTTCTGAAGTAATTACTTTTTTTTCATATTCAGTATTAGTCTGTAAACCCTGTATACGTGTTTGTCCTTCAAATGCCGGAGCATAAGTTGTATTTGCCTCATTATTTTCTACCGGATCTGTAGTAGTGCCAGGATCATAATTTTTGTCATCATTAGAACAGCTAAAAAGCAGTGCCAAAGCTCCTGAAAGGCATATAATGTAGTTTCTATTTTTCATTTTATGTGGAATTTTAATTAGTACCTCAAAAATCCAAATTTATAAAAGAAAAAAATTATACAATTTATTATATAGCTTATATAATTTAAATAATTTTTGAACTCAACCACTATGGACTGAAAGTCCATAGGATAATGTTGGCAGACTGAAAGTCTCGAAGACAGTAGCCCTTATTTGTTAACCACAAATTACACAAATTAGCGCTAATTTAATTTGTGTAAATTTGTGTAATTTGTGGCTAAAATATTTTTAGAAGCTAAAGCAAAATGCACTAAAGCACATAGTTTTAAACTATATCTGAGACCAATAAAATAAAGAAAATTGTGTGCTAACATTTCAATTTCATGACATAAAAAACAGGTTCTGTAACATATTATCCTTAATAGATTGGTAGAAATATTAATTTTAAGCATCTAATAAACCAACCAAAACTATTATAATGCCTGAAAAAAAATCAATATTGATTGGATGTGATGATACCGCCATTTTGACTCAGGTATTAAATGTAATCTCTACAATGTCTGATTTTGCCTTTTCTACTGTTTCTGTTTCACGGGCAATCGATTTGTATAGTTCTGCAAAGTCATTAAACCCTGACTTAATTATTTTAGGTTTCAAAAGAAATCAGCCTGTCATTCAGAATGCCAACTTCAACTTTAACAAAACAAACGTCCCTGTTTTATGCTTAACTCAAAGCTATGAATGCGAATCGTTGTGCTGGTCTAAAAACTGCATCATTTTTACGCATCCGTATAAACATATTAATAATACTGATTTTTTAATTTACAGAATCAAATCTATATTTCTTTTAAAAAAAACAGAAACCACAAATAAAACAACGCCAACATTTGCGGAAGCAGCTTTGCAAAAAAACAATTTTAAGCATACGAGAGAGCTGAGCCATTATGTGATGGAACTGGATCAAAAAGTAGAAGCGCTGCAACAAGTAAAAAAACGTATTTCTTATCTCTATCCCAATGTTGATGACAGCATCAGAAGAGAACTGATGTCTATCGCAAATTCTATCAAAACGGCTGCAAATGACAACAAACTCTGGGATGATTTTAAAATTTATTTTGAACAGTCAAATCCTGATTTTTTATTGACTCTTGCCAAAAAACATCCTTCACTAAGCCCTAAGGATTTAAAATATTGCTGCTACATTAAAATGAATATGAGCAATAATGATATTACCAATCTTCTTGGAATCAATCAGGAAAGTGTGCGCACTCATAAATATCGCCTGAAAAAGAAACTGACACTGGAGAAAGAACAGGATATCATTTCGTATTTAAGAAGCGTTTCTTAAAAAAACTTCAAATTTCAACACTCATAGTTTAATTGATTCATTTACACTTTTGTATAACTGAATCATTTTTTTTATTTGTAACACATTCATTTAGTGAAAAATACAACTCAAAACCTTTAAAATAACCTTTTCAGAAATCGACTTATAAATCGATACTACATAATGAATAAATCCTTTCTTTTTACTAAAAAATATTCTTGTCTACATTTTGTATACGCAACATCAAAAATTTCAAATTATGTATACGAAAAGTACATTCTGAAAATCTTATCCAAATTCAATTCTAAAGTAATTTTACCACTGCCATTGACCATCTGTTTATTGGATAATTTAAATCGCATTAAAATGATCAATCAATCACTTCAGTTTACGAATAAATTACTGGGACAGTTTTTAAAAAACCGTTTTGGGCTGGACGAGGAAAAAATTGTCTTAAATTATCTTGTTGACGTTAATGGTTCTTTTCCTAAAATGAACCAAAACAAAGTGGTTTTGTCCTTAATTAATGTAGAGAAAGAAACCAATCAGCCTTTTTATGTTAAAAACAGGCAATTAGAAAGCGGAAACTACTCCAGTTTTAATCCTGTCGAAAGATACAATCTGGAC
Source organism: uncultured Flavobacterium sp. (assembly GCF_946478785.1). The sequence goes on along the minus strand of NZ_CAMLDD010000001.1, from coordinate 203,689 downwards.
ATTCTGATCAGCAGCAATTTTGATGATTATACTGAATCCTTAAAATTTCTGGATGCGATTATTTATTTTTTTCAGATTAATAATTATCTGGATGCTTCCACCTCTTCTTCTATTCCTGAGGGTTTGTCAAAACTGGAATTTGAGTATGAGAAGATTTCATATCATCAAATGCACAGTTTATGGACCGCAATGGGCGCAAAATACCAGCCTTCAATCATCTATAAAATGAAACTTGTAAAAGTTCAGGCCAATGAAACTATCGGAATCATACCAGCCGTAACCAATACAAATAATGCTGTAACGACATGATACAAAGCAATTACATAAAACTATTTACTACAGCGGTGTATCATACTTATTTTGATAACCATAAGTGCAATTGCCTGCATTTTATTCCTAACAATAAAACGGAAAAAATACTAAAGAAATTCGGTTTCAGAATCAATACTGTCTCTAACGGATTTGATCTGTTCAGCAGTACAACCTCAACATTATCAAATCTGCTTGATTATATTTCGAAAACCTCAACACAGGATTATTTTGAATTCAACATCAAATGCAGTAATCCGAATTTTATTCTTTTTACAGCATTGCCTGTTAACTGGTTAGGCGAAATCACATACGCAAGTCAGGATAATAAAAACCAATTCAATAACGGCACTGTAACGCTCAATCCAACATTAGAAACAAAAACAATGGCGCCTTTTTTTGGAAACTTAAAAATTTATTTTGAAGATATTCTGAAAAATCAAAATAGCACTTCCCTGCAATTCGAAATAAATTTTAAAGCCAGGGCGACACAATGGCAATACTATTTTATTAATAAAAATGACATTCCGTTACCCAATCCGGCGATTACAGAAAAAGAGAATATTCAATTTGACGGTCCGCAGCAGGTAACGCTTCAAACGGGAGAAAAGGCGCTTCTTTTTACATCAAACAATACTGATATTCTTCTAAGTGAAAAACCCAGATACAAATTCGATTTAATCAATAAAAACATATCAAATGAAACTGGTCAAAACAATTCAAAAAGCAAAATAATTATTAAAGGACTGCCTGTTCCTGATGTTTCGCAAATAGGAATAGTCGAAAACAGCAAAGACAACCAGGTTTCATCACCAATGTATATCTACCTATAAAAAACAAATAAAAATGAACATTAAAAATTTAAATCAATGAATTTATCTACCATCCAAACCCCTGGTGTGTATATTCAGGAATTAAATGCCTTTCCAAATTCAGTAGTAGCAGTGGCTACAGCTGTACCGGCATTTATTGGATACACACCACAAGCTTCTTACGAGGGTAAATCGTACACGAATGTACCGGTAAGAATCACATCGTTCTCTGATTTTCAGGCGTTCTTTTGTTTACCGGATCCTCCGCTTCCTGCGAGTCCTGCCAAACAATACAGTCCTGAATATTATTTGGTACAACAAAAAAGTCAGCCAACAAAAGGTGACTATATGTTGATTAACGGATCTTACTATTCTATAGTTCCGGATCCTAATACGATCTACTATTTGTATAACAGCGTACGGCTTTTTTATGAAAATGGCGGTGGAGATGCTTATATTGTATCTGTTGGCAGCTACGGCCCCCAATCACAAAAGCCAATGACACCGGGAACTCCGCTTGTTAATCCTAATGTGCAGTTAAACGACTTATCTAACGGTCTTTCATTATTGCTCAACGAACCTGAGCCAACCATGTACATTTGTCCAGAAGCCACTTTGCTAAGTCTTGCAGACAACGGTACTCTTATGCAGTCAATGCTGCTTCAGGCTACACAAATGCAGACAGCGATGTGTTTATTTGATATTATTGGAGGCGATGATCCTGATCCTATTTTGTACACGCAGGACATTACCAATTTCAGGAACAATACAGGCGCTCAGGGTCTGAATTATGGAATGGCTTATTATCCTTTTATAGGAACTACCATCATGCAAAATTCGGATATTGATTATACTAATTTATTTGGAGGCGACTTAAAACAACTGGCACCAATTCTTAATCCGCCAAGTGCCCCTAACCCGGCAGTTGCTTCCATTATTGCCAACATACAAAATCCGGACAGCGGTTTAAGCGTTACCCAAAACAACAATGCGCTTTTGATTGCGAGCCCAATATATTCGTTAATCATAAAACATGTATTGAGTGATGCTAATATTCTTCCTCCAAGCGGTGCTATGGCTGGAGTTATTACAACTACCGATAATGAAGTTGGCCCTTGGGAGGCGCCTGCAAATACTTCTATTGTTGGAGCGGCATCATTACCAATCAGTATTTCTGAAAGCCAGCAGGCCAACTTAAATGTAGATGCTGTTTCCGGAAAATCTATCAATGCCATCAGAATGTTTAACGGATTGGGTATTCTAATCTGGGGATCCAGAACCCTTGACGGGAATAGTCAGGACTGGAGGTATATTCCGGTAAGAAGAACCATGATTTTCCTTGAACAATCCTGTAAACTGGCCGCTCAGGCTTATGTGTTCCAGCCAAATGACAAAAATACCTGGGAAGCCGTAATTGCTATGATCAGCAGTTTCCTTAACTCAATCTGGAAACAAGGCGGACTGCAGGGTGCGAGTGCATCTGATGCTTATTCAGTTGCCTGCGGACTGGGTTCTACAATGACAGGAGATGATATTTTGAACGGATTTATGAATGTTACCGTAAAAGTAGCAGTTGTTCATCCTGCCGAATTTATCGTTCTGACATTCCAACAGCAAATGGCAACCTCAAGCTAATCAAATAAATAATCTAATCAATTTAATTTTAAAATAAAATAATATGGCAACAGATGACGGAAGCGTACAAGGCGCAACATGGCCCATGCCAAAATTCAGGTTTGAAGTAGACCTTGGAACAGAACTAACAAAAGTAGCTTTTCAGGAAGTTACCGGAATGGATGTCGAAAATCAAATCATAGAATACCGTAAAAGCAACAGCCCACTTTTTTCTGTAGAAAAAATGCCGGGCATTACCAAATACGGAAACGTGACTATGAAGCGAGGCATTTTTGTAAACGACAATACTTTTTGGGACTGGCATCAGCAGGTGGTGATGAACACAATCAAAAGGAGAACTGTTTTGATAAAATTATTAGACGAAAAAGGCGGTGTAACCATGCAGTGGACTTTAAACAATGCGTGGCCAACCAAAATTACCAGTACCGATTTAAAATCGGATGGAAACGAGGTTGCGGTTGATACTATTGAAATTGCACACGAACAGCTGATCATCAAAAATGGCGGTAAGTAGTGATTATCCCGTTAGCTTTTATTTTACACTTTCTTTTTCCGGTGTAGATGCTGCTTTTAAAGAGGTATCAGGAATTTCGAAAGAACTCAGTGTTGAAGAAATTGTTTGCGGAGGCGAAAATCGTTTTAAATACCGCCTCCCAACTGTTTCTAACAGCCAGAACTTAGTTCTTAAAAGAGCCGTTGTGCCTGTCGGGTCCCAATTGGTCAACTGGTGTGCAAACTGTATCGATCAGGGATTATCAACTACGATTCAGCCTCATAATGTGATTTTGAGCTTGCTTAATGCCAGCGGTATTGTGTGTATGCAATGGACTTTCAATAATGCATATCCTGTAAAATATGCCATTTCTGACTTAAACTCTCAGGAAAGCGGTATTGCTATAGAATCTATCGAACTGGCTTATACCTATTTTGATATTTCTTCAGATACAAAATTTGATAAACTTTTTACTTAACAATTATGCCAATAGAAATAAGGGAACTCATTATCAAAACCGAAATCGTAACTAATAATACAAGAAATTCTTCTGCTGTAAAAGAAAAAGAATTATCGGTTTTAAGAAAACAGGTACTGGAAGAATGTAAAAGGCTGATTGCCGAAAAAAATCAGGAGAATAGCTATAAACGTTAAAAAATAAAAAAATGGCAAGTCTGGAATTAATGAAAATAACAGGATATACGGATGAAGAATTTCAAAATAAATTCTCAGGAAATCCGTATGTGTTTATGATTAATCCGGATACCATCAAAGTACAAAAAAGCATTGAATATAACGAACAGCAGGCTCCTGCCACAAGCTCGGCATCCCAAAAATATAAAAGTACGCCCAGCGATAAATTAAGTTTTGAAATCATCATAGACTGTACGGGTATTGTCGATACAAAACGTATTGATATGGCACAGGAAATAAAAGCCCTGGAAACGATTATTTATACGTATAACGGTAAAATTCACCGTCCCAATTTCGTAAAGGTACAATGGGGACAAAATATTACTTTCAATGGGGTTCTGGACTCTATAGATATTTCATACACTTTATTTAAACCTGATGGAAGTCCGTTGCGGGCAAAAATATCTTTGGCATTCAGCCAATATATTTCCCCTAAAACGGTAACGATGATTGATGCCCCAAAATCACCGGATCTGACACATATTGTCAATGTATCAGAGGGAATGTCTTTGCCTCAACTGTGTCTGCAAACCTGGGATGATGACTCGCTTTACATACAAGTGGCACAATTTAACAACCTGAATAAATTCAGGGATCTGAGCGGTATCAGCAAATTAATATTTCCTCCTGTAAATCCTTCTTAATCATGAGTGCTTCAAACGAAATAACAAGTGGCGGAATTGCAACATTCTCAATCAAAGTCGACGGTAGTACCATACCTGATGAACTGAGTGTGCTTTCTGTTCACATCGAAAAAAAAGTAAACCGGATCGCTATCGCAAAAATTGTAATTCTGGACGGAGAAGCCAATACCGGAACTTTTGACGCAAGTTCCTCTTCGACTTTTGTTCCCGGCGCAACTGTCAGTATAGAAGCTGGATATGACAGTACAAACACTGTTATTTTTTCGGGTTTAATTATGGCACAATCCATTCGTATTGATGAGTTTGTTGGATCAGCCTTGGAAATAGAATGCAGGGATGCCGCAGTAAAAATGATTGTAGGAAGAAAAAGCCTTACCTATTCTAATCAAAAAGACAGTGATATCATTTCTTCCATTATCGGTACTTATGGATTGTCTGCTGATGTGACTGCTACTGCTACAAAGTGGCCGGAACAGGTACAATATTATGTAACCGACTGGGACTATATTTTGGCTCTTGCCGAAGCAAACGGATTAATTGTGACTACGATAAACGGAAAAGTTTCTGTTAATGCTCCGGACAGCAATACAACATCGGTTCTGACTGTGACTTATGGAAACAATCTTTTGGAATTTAATGCCAAACTAAATGCCACGACGCAAATAGGAAACGTCACTTCTAATACCTGGGACTATAAAAATCAGGCAATCGCTAATGGTGAAGCCTCTCCAAATATAACAGGAGCTGGAAATTTGTCATCAAAAAAATTATCCGAAGTTATTGGACTCTCCACTTTTCAATTGCAAACGTCCGCACCGTTGGAAACTGCCGATTTGACTAATTGGTCAAAAGCTCAAATTACCAAAAGTGAATATTCTAAAATAATTGGCGATGCTAAATTTCAGGGAACAAATTTAATCGATCCGGGAAAATACATGACTTTTAATGGTCTTGGAGACCGCTTTAATGGAGATTATATTATTTCGGGGGTTGTTCATGATTTATCTCAGGGAAACTGGATATCTCAGGTTTCTCTCGGACTTTCACCTCTTTGGTTCACTGAAGAGCCAGATGTGATGTCGCCTCCGGCTTCCGGTCTTTTGCCGGGAGCAAGAGGTTTATTTAATGCTACCGTAAAAAAAATGTTTGATGATCCAGATTCCCAATATCGAATTCTGGTGGATGTTCCCTTATTTGATACGAATGGTGCAGGAATTTGGGCAAGGCTTTCCAATTTTTATTCGACCAGTGGAGCCGGGGCATTTTTTTTGCCCGAAGTTGGAGATGAAGTGATTCTTGGTTTTTTGAACGAAGATCCCCGTTATCCCGTGATTCTGGGAAGTTTATACAGCGGAACCAAAAATAAACCTTTTACAGATTTAGCCCCTAATGAAAAAAATTCAATAAAAGCTATTGTTTCCAAATCCGGGATTTCAGTAGAATTTGATGATGAAAATAAGATCTGGACGGTTGCCACACCTAATAAAAACACCATTATTATCAGTGATAAAGACAAACAGATTACGATTAAAGATGAAAACCAGAATAGTGTTGTCATGTCTAGCAGCGGTATCGATATATCCAGCCAAAAAAGCATCAACATATCTGCTCAGGAAAAGGTGAGCATAAAAGGAATGCAGGGAATTACAATTGAATCAAGCGGAGGTGATGTTGCCACTAAAGGAATGAATATCAAAGAATCAGCAGACATGCAGTATTCTGCTCAGGGCGGTCAAACGGCGCAGGTTTCCGGAGGAATGCAATTAACGCTAAAAGGCGCAATGGTAATGATTAATTAAAAAAATTATCAATTATCAATTATCAATTATCAATTATCAATTATCAATTATCAATTAAAAAAAAATATGCCACCAGCAGCTAGACTTACAGATTTTCACGAATGCCCGATGCAGACTCCGGCAGTGCCTCCTATTCCGCATGTTGGCGGGCCTATTATTGGTCCTGGAGAACCAACTGTTTTAATAGCAGGATTGCCGGCAGCAAGAGTTGGCGATATGTTAGTTTGTGTAGGACCGCCGGATTCGATAATAAAAGGATCGGCGACAGTAATGATAGGCGGAATGCCCGCCGCAAGAATTGGAGATCAAACCGCTCACGGGGGATCAATTGTCCTTGGAGCATTTAATGTAATGATAGGTGGATAAAATAGCCGATAAAAAAGAAAATGCTTTTTTGGGTTCAGGATGGTCGTTTCCTGTGTCTTTTTCTGCGGGTAATCACCAGGTGAATATCTCGGCAAACGAAACCAATATAAACGAATCTATCAATATCATTTTGAATACCCGTAAAGGAGAACGCACTCTGGAAGCCAATTTTGGATCCGGATTGCAGCAATTTATGTTTAGAAAAATTGACAATACCCTAAAAGGGGAAATTATAGAAACTATTCAGTTTTCCTTATTGCGTTATGAACCCAGAATAGTCGTTCAGGAAGTACGTGTGGCTGCAACAGATATAATAAATGGTACCATCGAAATACTAATTATTTACCTCTACGCACAAACAAACACCAGACATAATTATGTTTTTCCATTTCATTTGAAAGAAGGAACCAACCTAGCCGTAAAATAATGATTGCAGTTGATCAAAATAGCGCCATCAATTCACGTAACGAATCACTCGTTCCAAATCCGTATTTAATTGACGGAAGGACTGAGCAGGACTGGATATATTTTGTTTCAGAATTTAGCAAACTAATCAATTTTTATAATGACAGCAATACGATTGAAGGAAACTGGAATCCCTTTTTACTGAAAGATCCTGTGTTTTTAATGGCTTCGATATCCAAAACAAATTATAAAAACCTATACAATGCCTACAAAACGATTTGTACTGAGATTCAAAAACCAGCACAAAAAGATTCCGAAGACAACCCGGATTCAAAAGCCTTAAATAAATTATTTGATCATCTTAATACTATCTACAAAATCATAGCGCGCTGGGCAAATTACATGCAAAGCACAAATGAAACGTATGATCTTAAAAATTATATTTTTCACGAAATAAAAACAAAACTGAGCATTGATTTTTGGGCAATTCAGTCGTTTAGACAATACCTGACCAATTCATCAGTCAAAAAAGTTTTTATTGAACCGGTACCAGCCATTGAATTTGCTTCTTTTGACACTAATTTGTGGAATATCAACAAAGATAAAAGTCCTTTTTGGGAAGTTTTTGGATTCGAAACAGAACAAAATATCCTGAATGCATCAGAAACAATAATTCCTTTCAGTTTCGGTATTTTGACTAAAAAAGGAGATCAGTTGTTTCACTTTTTAGAAACTGTAATTCATCATTCCTCAACTGAATTTAAAAAATTAAGCCATAAAAAAAGTAAATTTCCGGATACGACACTTTTACGTTCCTTTATCAATATTCTAAAAATACAGCAGGATCAGCTAAACGGCATTTCACAAAAACATCTTGATTTTTATTATCGTGATATTTTAAAACAGACCAAATTACCTGCCCAGCCTGACAGTACTTTTTTGTGCGCCACACTTGCCAAAACCGATTCGGTTTTTAGTTTGCCTGCCGGAACTTTATTTAATGCCGGAGTTGATGCACAAAAGAATCCTGTTGTATTTGCTTCACAAAAAAATACCGCTTTAAATCCGGCAGCTATTGTGAGTGCCAGTACACTTTCTTGCCAAAATAAGTCAAATGCGGCATCTTATAATTTGCAATCCATTAAACCAACCAGCGTACAAAAAGATGCTGATGGAAAAATTATAAGCTGGCCAACTTTTGGGGAATCAGATTCAAAGGCTGCTTCATTACCAATCGGAATTGCTTTTGCATCGCCAATGTTATTATTACGGGAAGGACAAAGAACCATAACCCTGACTTTGGAATTTGATTCGGCTATGTATTTAAGTTTTTTACAGAAAGCTTCCTATTTTTTAAGCACACAAAAAGACTGGTTAAAACTTGAATTGGATCCCTCGGTTTTTAAAATAAATACTGCCTTAAATATAGTTACCATAGAAATTGGCCTTGCTGCTACAGAGGCTGCAATAGAACCGTTCCTGATTAACCCGGACGGATTAAAGACAGAATGGCCTATGTTTAAAGTATTATTTCAATCCGTTTTAAATCCGGCGACACCTCCAAAAGTACTTTCCATAACCATTTCAGTAAAAGTAATTGATGTTAAAACATTTCAGTTATACAATGATTTTGGAGAATTGAATACTAAAAATCCATTTCCTCCATTTGGTCCGATTCCGTTACAAAATGCCAATTTTATAATTGGAAATAACGAAATATTCAGCAAACCGATTGATGATTTTGTCATAGAAATCAACTGGGATAAACGCCCTTCAGATTTTAGAACCTATTACCAACAATACAATGATTATTTAAATCCGGCTGCTACGGAGGATGAAAATCCGGGTATTGGAGAAAGATTAATGAATTTTATTGGCTCCAGAAAAGAAACTGTTATTGCAGATGATGATGACGGAACTTTCAGCAATGCCAGTTTTACTGTTGACTTTAATATATTGGCAGAAAAGTCGTGGCAGGAACTTAAAATAAATAAAGTCGACAGCCCAAACGGAATTGATGTTTTTGCTCCAATCGCAGATAACAGCAATCCTGTTTTTTTGTTTGATCCGGAAGACGGCGATCCAAAAGTGCCTTTTGTTACTGATTCGAGCAGTTATTATATGTATTCCAAAACAAATGCATCAGCTTCTCAGGAAGTAACTGATAATACTTTTTTGGTGGATCCGAAAATTCAGAACGAAGCTTTAAAATTCACTGATAACAGCTCATCCGGATTTATAAAAATGATTTTAACCGGGCCTGAATATGGTTTTGGTTCAGAGATATATCCAAATGTGGTAACTTCTATTGCATTGAATAATGCTAATAGTCTTGCCAAAGCCAGAGGTAAAAAAGATGCTGTATTCATTGCATCGGCAAATTTGCCGTTTGCGCCAAAAATCAAATCATTTTCGGGAAGCTATTCGGCTTCAGTAACCTATAAATTTGACAGCACGGCAGAATACCCGCTGCAGTATTTTATCTATACACCGTTCAGCAGTTATCAGATATTTGATAACTCTGAACAGACCAATACAGCAAAAACCTCTATTGCAGGAACTTCATCAACTATTACGGCAGGTTTGCCACTTTTCCCTTCGTTTAATTATACAGGAGGCTTATTTATAGAACTTGAAAATTTGATCTGCAACAGCTCTTTAAATTTATATTTTGAATTAGCCCGCAATTCAACTTCAATTACATCTGGAGACAGCGTTACCTATTTCTATTTAAGTAATTCAGGGTGGAACGAAATAAAACCTTTGGCAGACGAAACGAATCAGTTTAAATGTTCAGGAGTTATAGAACTTCCTGTTCCGGCAGATTGTAATAACAACGAAATTTACATGCCCGGAAAAAACAATTGGATTTCTGTTGTTGTTTCGGGCAAGCCTGACTCCTACTCTAAAACGACATTTTTACAGACAAACGGATTTAGGGTGCAAAGAACCGGAACTTCATTTTTATCAGATACCCAAATTCCGCAGATAAATAGCGAAACGATTACCAAACCGCAAAATGCAATTCCGCAGATTGCGACGCTCATTCAGTCCTTTGCTTCTTTTGGAGGAAAAGCCGCCGAAAGCGAAACCAATAAAAACCAAAGAGTCAGCAATACCATCAAAACAAAAAACAGAGTCGTTACCTCTTCTGATTATTATACTTTAATCGCTCAGGAATATGACAGTGTTTATTATTCGAAAATTGTAAATAAAAAACACCAAAACTGCTGTAATGTGTATCTGGTAAAAAAAGTGGATAATGAGAGTGACAGCAATGCTTTTATTCCTTTGGTATCCAGTTGTCTGGAATCTGAAATAGAAGATTTTTTAAAACAAAACACCTCTCCATTTGCCAACATTACAGTTTCGAATTTTAATATGGAATATGTTTCTGTTTCTGCCAAAATAGTTGTCGAAAGCGGTTATCAGCCTGTTCTGATTCAAAAAAATATAAATGATGCTCTAAAATTATATCTGTCGCCATGGATTAAGAGTTCTGCAGCTCAGACAGAAATAGACAAACCGCTGATTAATGCCAAAGTAGCGACATTTATTCAAAGCATTGAAGGAGTTGCCATCGCTGAAAATGTATCATTTTCCAGTTATTACATTAATTCCCAAACCGGCATACAAACTGTTTGCAAAAAAAACAAAGCAACACTTAAAGCTTATGGTCCGGCGACACTTTTAGTTTCGGCACCGAATCACGACATCACTTTTTAAATTACACATGGATACAGCCAATCACATAATAAAAGCACCACTTCCACCCCATCAGGATTTCAAATTCCTGAAAGGAGAAGCGCTTGATTATATCCAAAAACATATTGGAAGTGAGTGGACGAACTTTAACCCCAGCGATCCGGGAATGACGATTTTGGATCAGTTTTGTTATGCCCTTACTGAATTAGGATATTGTACTGATTTTAGTGTTCCGGATATTTTAACGGATGCCAAAGGAAATATCGAAATTAACAACCAGTTTTATTTACCAACTGAGATACTTACAACTGCGCCGTATACAATTGTTGATTATAAAAAATATTTGATTGACGGTATAGCAGATATATTTAATGTTGTCCTACTTTGCTATAACAATAATATTTTTCCTTTTAACAAAGTATATCAGGTTTATCTTTATGTAAATCCTGATATTACAAATACCAATGATATTAAAAATGTTTGCAAGTCGGCCTTTTATTTGCTTAACCAAAGTCGGAACTTAGGAGAATTATTTAATGAACCTATTGCATTACAACCTGTAAATTGCTGGATTGGAGGCAAATTAGAACTTAATAAAGAAGCTGCTGATCCCTATACTGTTTTACTGGAACTGCAAAATACAATACGGTCTTATGTCTTTTCTACCATTACACAAACAAGTTATGATAATTTAAAACTTGCGGGATATACCTCATCTGAAATTTATGATGGCCCTTATTTAGAAAATGGCTGGATTATTACGGAATCCTTAACTGGTAAAATAGACACTATTCAGGCAATTGATTTAGTTCCTGTAATAGAATCTGTGGCTGGAATTGATTCAGTTATCGGTTTACAGCTTTATCAGGATGGAAAAATAGTTACTGTGCTTCAGGCAACTGTAAATCAAATACTATCGATTGATATTTTAGCTTCTTATCAGAATAAAAACCTGATATTGAGCTGTAACGGAAAAGATTTGCCTTTTGGTTCCTTTAGGCCTTTATTGGCGGGGATCGATAATTTTGAAGAAACAACAAGTATTTTAAACAACAGTACAAGCTTAAAATTGCCTAAAAGTAACTTTAGGGATATCAATACCTACTACTCTATTCAAAATACATTTCCGGCTCAATATGGCATTGGTTACGATACGATTGCAGACCAGTCGCAACCTATTCAGGTAGCGCAATCACGACAGTTAAAAGGATATTTGACATTATTTGATCAAATATTGGCGAACCAGTTTTCGCAACTGGCTAATATTTCAAAATTATTTTCTTTTAAAAATGCTGTTTGCGGAGCTCCTTCAGATGAAGAAGCTTTTTATGCCGTAAAAGACAAATACGAGCAAAAACATTTGGAATATCCGGTGCCTTATAAAATGTTCTCACCAAGCTATTTTTATCAGTCATTGTATACTGTACCTCACATTCAGCCTTTATTAAAAGACAGTAATACTTTTAATTACAGCTATGGCAATGAATCTCAGGCCGAATTAAAAGAAAAAAGCTGGATTGAATATCAGCAGGATCCTTATAATCCATACATATTGGGTTTAATGAAACTTATGGAACAGGAAAACACAAGCCTCGACCGAAGAAATAAATTACTCGACCATCTTCTTGCCCGCCACGGAGAATCCCCGAAAGTGATTGATTCTATTATTGATGACACGGTTTATACCGGAGACAAACGAAAAGACCAAATCATTTTAAAAAGCCTGTATTTGCAAAATCTTGGACTGCTGTCGTATAACAGACAAAAGGGATATAACTTTTTAAGTGCCTCAAAAATAGTGAATCCTGTTGATGGAAAACCGGATACAAATTTGCCGAAAATTAAGATAAACCAGTTTCAGTTTATAAATGAAAACACTTCTGATTTCATCTTCAAGTCGGAACAAATCAACAAAAAAGAGCAATTGCATTTGAATGATTTCAATGATTTTTCGGCAATTGAGTTAAAACTGAATTTACTTTTCGGATTAAGAAATATATACTCCAATTTCATTTCAAGCCAACTGGATATTTTAAAAAACAATCCTGAAAATCAATTGAATAGTGATGCTTTCAAAACGATACGTCAAGCATTATGGTTTACAGAAAAAAGAAACGGAAGTGTGCTTTTGGAATCAGTGCTTCTTTTAAATCAGCTAAAATTTAATCTCGAAATAATAAATCAAAATCAGGTAAATTATACTTCTTACAATATTCAAAATATTGATTTTCAAACCGCATCAAATCTTAATTATGTTTTGAACAGTACAGACCAGGCTGCGTTAGATGCGCAGTTACAACAAAACTATTTAGTGTTTTCTGGTGTAAAATATTTTTTTACTCCCGGAAATGAAACTATTGAAAACCAAAGTGATTACGTAAAAACAGCACTATCCAATTATTCTTTCCGCATAACGATTCCATCGGGAAATGAAAAAGTGACTCTTGATTCTAAAGTTTTTAAAAAGAGCCTTTTCCTGATATTTCCGGATTTTATTGGACCATTTCAGACTGCCGAATTTAAAAAACGATTAAAACAGTTTCTTAAAATCAATCTTCCGGTGAATGTTAACTGTGAATGTCTTTTTTTAAGCAGTCAGGAATTAGAAGGATTTATTCCGGATTACATCTGTTGGTATGAAAGTTTACGATACAAAGATGAATTGCTCCCTATGAGAATTGATTCGGAGCAGCCTTCAACAGACCATTCAGATAAAACAGTGACCCTAAATCCTATTGAGTGTGCGATGAATGTGATAAGTAGTTTAACCTCAATTTTAGAAGCAAAAAATGGAAGAAATTAACCGCCATATTGTATCAAGCCTAAAGTGGGACACTACTTTTGATCAAAAAAATGAAGGCTACAAACTTCAGGACCGTTTGAGTTCGTGGAGCAAAATTTCTTTGCCGGGAGAAGTCGCAAATATATTCAATGAACTTTGCCCGCCTGAACAAAGCTGGAGAATAGAATCGCTAGAACTAAATCTGGGAGCTTGTGATTATGAGGATCTTGAATTTGATTTGAGTACCAAAATCCGTAATCAGTTAAAGGAAAAAATAGCCGAAATGATTCTCTCCCAAAACAATCAAAAGAAAAACCTGATTGCTGTTTACAACAAAGAAAAATCGATTCTGGAAAATCTGATTGTTTTTTTAATGGAAGGTTATCTGCCGTGGAATTATCAAAATAAGGAAGGATCCATAAATCAGATAATGGCCGAATTGCTTCAAAACAATGTATCAGAAATCATTGTTATTATCAAAAAAGCAGGAATCACTCATGAAGAGGTAAGAAAAAGAATTTCATGGCAATTTGATGAAAGCAATATAACCAAAATCATTGCTGGCCTTGAACCCAATAATAGCAATACAATAATCGAATTTACGTCAATTATGACGAATCTGCAGGTTAAGGAAACCATTATCCAGACCAGTGCAGCCGATTTCAAAAAGAATCTTTGGTTTTTTATATTTAATTTTTTGCTTTTAGAACGAGGAACGCTTTTTAATAAACTGGCTTTCATGAAAAGTAGTATCCTTCAAATGGCAAATCATTATAATATTTCGTACGCAGAACTTATTTTACTTATCGAAAATACGATTGTGAAACTTTCTGATAAAACAAGTCAGAACAATCATTTTATTTCTTCCCTAAAAACACTTACCCAGGAATATGAATCACAAAAAAAAGAAGATTATCAGCCAGAAAAAAGGGCTGATTACTGGCATATTTTCGAACAATTACTAACAAAAAAAACAGCCAGAAAATTAAAAACTGATAAAGAGATTCTAAATGAACTGATTGTTACGCTGAACAATGAGAACACGGCTAAATTCAATAAAATTGTGAATCGTGTTTTAAATCATGAAAACGTACTTATTTCATTGATTGAGGATTTAAATGAAACATCTGTCCAAATATTATTTTCTAAACTGGACAAAACCTCATCTTTACTGAATCTGGACACGATAATTTGCCTGAACAAGCTAAGCAGTACGCTTAAACTGAAAACAAACAGCAAAACGCTATGGAAAATTGCAATTGCTTTTCTGATAACAAATAAAAATGCCAGTCATACAACATTTCTGCTGCATTGCATTAAAGAATTAAGTAAAAAGAACAATCTTGATCCTGAACAGTTATTGGAGTCTTTTACCAGTGCAAGAATTCCGGAAGTTGTAAAAAACAATAATTTCGAGGCAATTTATAACAGTCTAAATACGATTTATTGCAGTGAAATAGACCGAAATAGTTCCAATTATCCGGCAGTTCAATTCAAAAACCTGCTGTTAAAACTGGATGCACAATTACAAAAGAAATCGGTAAAAAATGAACTTTTCAAAGACTTGCAAAGGTCGCTTATCAAAAATATTACGCTGCATCCCAAAATGGCTTTTGAGGTTATGCTTTCTTATGGCAATAAAGATCTGCTAAAAAAAATACTGCCACTGGTTCTTAATCGTGAGTTATTGGAATTATTAGTAAAAACCGCCAATTATAAGAAAACAAAATTGGTAGAAGCCATTCAGGTTGTATACGAAATCTTAAACGCCAAAGAAAAATACGATTTCCCGGAAGAGCTTCTGACCGATGATTTATTATTATTTGGAATACAGGAAATACTGCTCCATCCTGAACATAATTCATCGCTGTTTCTTGAGTCCATTATTATTCAGTTATCAAAAAAAGTAACCAATACAAAACGTAAAAACTACTTTCAGTTTATAACAAAATTACTGCAGTCCAAAAAAATAAAAACTTTTGGAGTAGCAGTTAAAAACACCTTTTTATATCAGTTGAAAAGCAATAATTCTATTGATGCTGTATCACTTGCATTATTAATTCAGAGCACATCACAAGAAGCACAATCGGAATTATCTCATCTATTGATTCTTAATTTTGATGATCCAAAGTTTTCTTTATTGCGAAAGCAAGACGATAAGCAGGGTGAAAATATCATGAATTATTTTTTAAAGAACGGAATGTTTTTAAAGAATAACTGGGTAAAAAGACATTCGGCTACGCTGGAAAAAAAAATAAAAACAGTCTCAAAAACCGAACTAATTTGTGAACTGAATGAGTTGTTCTGGATTACTGTTTTAAAATATCCATCGTATAAAGGGAACGAAATTTTGTTTGAAAAAATGCTGGAAAAAGCACTGGCTATTTTTATAAAAGCAAATTCTGTTACTACTAAGAATAAGTTAACAAAAGAAATAAGACTTCTTAAACAGATGGATTTTAAAAATGCTGTTAAGGCTTCATTTATAGAAATTCCTTCATTAGAGAGTGCCGTTAAAGACACTATTATTTTGGACACAAAAACCTCAAAAAATCCTTTATTTTCAGGAAATAAGCTTACTGCAAAAGAAGAACAGGAATGGTTTTCACTCATTATCTGTAAAAAGCAAATTCCTGACGGCCTACATATTGCAGGAAAATTGGAGATAAAAGAATTGCTCAACGAAATTATAGCACACCATCCCAAAGATTTTTTTAGGGTTATTAAAAAAGAGTTCATTGCAGAGGCACAAATAGACTGGCTTAGCCGCACTATTAATTTTGATACTCTATGTGAAGGAATTGGCCATTTGGATAAAAACAGGGAATCGTACCTGAAAATCCTGAAGAAATTCCATCATGCTTTAGGGACAATTACTTTTAAAGGAATAGCTTCAAAAGATATACAAACCCTGCTATTGAGAAAACTGCTAAAAGCGTCGGCAAATGACAACTGGAAACTCATTTCAGTTGATAAAATCTGGAATGAACTTATTTGGGAGGCCGTGACCAAAAAAGGCATTTCAAAGAAAGATTTCCTGATGGATATTGAAAATCATATTCATCAATTTCCATTGTCGTTACAGCTTAGTTTCCGAGAAGTTAATAAGAAGGAAAAACAAGTTGTGCAAATCTCAAACAATATTGAAATACTTGAGAAAATAAAAACAATAAATATGAGTAAAATAACAAAACACCCTATTAAAGAAGGTATTGCGGTAAGAAATGCCGGAATTGTAATCCTGAACAATTATATCGTCATGCTGTTTGAGAGGCTTAAATTGGTCGTCGATAACGAATTTACCAGTGTAGAAAATCAGATTCGTGCTGCACAATACCTTCAATATGTGGTTACCGGGTTACCGAAAACCGAAGAAGCCTATTTACCCCTTAATAAAGTATTGTGCGGATTATCGATGATGCATGCCATACCTGATGGAATCGAAATTTCGGAAGAAAATAAAATATTAATTAACGGTTTGATCTCGGCAGCAATTTCTTATTGGGATGTAATTGGAGATTGCTCTGTAGATGGTTTTAGGGGAAACTGGCTTGTGCGTGACGGTATCCTGACAGAATTAGAAGACAGATGGGAACTTACAGTAGAGAAGAGAGCGTATGATGTATTAATCAACAAATCGCCTTTTGCTTTTTCCATCATAAAATATCCCTGGATGAGCAAACCCCTGCATGTAAACTGGCCTTATTAAATCATTTCAAACTATAAATACTTTAAAATAAAAATTTAATCATTAAAAAAATCAATTATGAACAGCTACAGTGAAAATTTACATTCAAGTGTATTGGCTTCATTAGAAAGCCAGGAAATGAATCAGCAAAAATTGGAATCCCAATTGAATTCATCCATGTTTACACTTTATTATGCCGAAGGTGCAGAAATCATTGCCGATAACAAACTTGAACTGGCAACAAAAAAATACAATCTGGAACAAGCAGTAAAGGAACAGGCGGTTAAAACCAAAAATATTTCTACAAATCTTTTAATGTCTGCCACCCAGCAAAACACCAATACTTTACAGTCGGTAAGCAATGGTGCTGTAAGTGCGGCCAATATTCAGATTGCTGCCAATGCAATTGTACGGCTGGCGAGTGACATGGGAAGCATTTTCAGTATCATTAATGCAGCAGATTATGGTACCCAAATTTACCAGCAAAGCATTGAAGCTTATAATCTGATGAACCGAACCGCCTATCTTGCCGAAGTGGCTTCTCAGCATGCGATGGAAGCTTCTGCAGCTATTGCCGAAGTGGCATCATCAACCGTACAGGATAAGGCTAAAGCTACAGATACTTCAATCAACAGCCTGTTGCAGGTATCCAATACCAATTTTACAAACACAGCTGCAGTCCTTGCCGCCGACAATGACGCAAAAGCGGCTGCGAGTGTAAATACAAAAGCGGCTCAGGGAATTATCGAGTCGAATAAAGTAGAATTAGAAGCTGCAAAAGTTGCTTATCTGCTTAATAACAAAAGCCTTAATTATAATTTAAGAGTCGATGTCCCTAAAGTTTTTAATAACACTTATGAAGTTTCATTTAACTATTTCAAAGCACCATTTGATACCGATGAAAAAGGAACAAATACACCGCCGCTTGGGTTGGATAATCCTGTAAAAAGTTACAACCTGTTTTTGGTCAAGGATAGTAAAAAGTCTGTTTTTTCAGCATCAGCAGCTGAGGAGTTGATAGGGAATGCGCTTCAGCATATTCAGATAATTCCGCTGGCTGACTTGATTCCTCCTGCGGGTAGTCCTGTTAAGGCAAATTTATTGACAAGCCAGACCATTCTTTCTAATTACAAAACCCGCTTTCAGGCAATAGACAATCTAAGGAAATCCAGACAAAAAGCTCTTGAGGCAAAAGACAATTTAAGCAAAGCCAATGAAGCTTTGGTACTCGCAACCAAAGAAAAAAGTGATGCTGATACTGCTGTTACACATGCGAGAAACAACATTACCAAACTAACTAAAGAATTGGATACGGCCAAACAGAGTGCAGCAAAAGCAGCTGAACATGCTAAAAAAAATCCTGATGATAAGGAAGCAGCCAGAGCTTCTGCACAAGCAGCCAGAGATCAGGACACCATTGCACAATCGCTGAATATTGCCAAACTTACCGAAACAAAAGCAACTGACTTTGTTAAAGTAGCTTCAGATAATTTAAAAATTGCAAACACAAATGTAGTCAATGCTAAAAATGAATTATCGGAAGCCGAAATATTATTTGCTACTGATGAAAATGATCTTAAAAGTGCCGAAATCGCTTTTAAAGAAAGGAAAGACGTTTTTAAAACCATCAACATGCTGGATCTGATGGATACAGATAACGAAATGATTGTTTTGGGCGAGAAATATGTGATTTTCCTTCTTACTGTATTTACAGATGAATATAAAAAAGGAATCAACACTTACGATGATTTTTTATCGGCTCCATCAGAGACTTTCAGTTTAAAGAAAACACTAAAAGCGATAAAAGGCATTAACATTGTGCAACAACCAGAAAAAAAGGATAATCCTAAATTTGGCCTGCCAATACTTTCTCCCCTTGCTGTAAATTTTACTGTGAATAAGGATGATGATCCAATTACAGAATACAGATGTATGTTTTTGCCTTACAGCGAAAATAGCTTTACAAAAAATGATCTTGACAATTTTGAAGAATCCATTCAGGAATCTGTTTTAAAAACAGAAATAGCGTCTGTTGAAAATGAAATACAGGAATATGAGTCTGAATTAAATTCAATTTCAAATAAAAATGACGAGCTGAAGCAGGAAAAAAAATCTCTTGATTTAGCTGATAAGGGAAATTTGGAAGCTGAAACTGCCCGAATTAAAAATGATGAAAACAATTATAGCCTGCTTGGGACAGAGATTAATTTAAGACTGGAAATGGCACAAACTAAACTGAACCATTTGTATATTGGACTTGAAAAAATGTATTCCCGAAAAAAAGCTCAAATCAAAAACACAAAAGCTTTTTTCTTCAATTTAAAATTGGCCGAAAACGTTCCTTCTGGCAATTATATCACTGCCGTTAAATCTTCAGCAAATTCGCTGACTTACGAAGTTAAAATTGATCCTTCAACTACAGACAACTTTGGTAATGCACTAATAAATAATAAATTGTACATACCTGTAATCCTGTCTTATTATAAAGGAGCTGAAACGAGCAAAAAGCAATACAATAACAATTTATCAGATTGGGAAAATGAGGAATATTTCACTTTTTCCATCACCAATAACCAACAAATACTAACCAATTAAATTCTAAAATATGGAAACTATATTGCATTCAAATCCAAAAAGATATGGAATTAGCGAAAAGAAAAAATCAGATATCGATTTATTGACTTCTCAGGTAACAGACACTCAGGCTGTTGTTGATCAGCAATCAGCAGTTGTTGCTTCCTTAAATCAAAAATCAATAAAATATCAGGGCTATTTACTGGACGCTGAAAATTCAAGAACTCAGGCAAAAAGCAACAAAGAACTTGTAGATCAGGTAGCTCAGAACGCATTGGATTTATTTGAAAACTCTGAAATTGCTTTTACAAAAATGACTGTGGCAAACAATGCAACAGCAGAAATTGCAAAAGAAGTAACAGTCCTGATTAATAAACTTATCTATTCTGTAGAGATTATTAATAAACTGTCTAATCTCGTTATTCGCAAAAAATCATTAAACCCGCTTATTTCAGATGATCTGATAACCAAAATAAATACAGCCGGAACTGATTCCAATAACGCAATCGCACTCACCTTAATTGCTTTAAAATCAATATTTGCCGCACAATTCCTATCCCTCGAATCGGAGGCATCCACAGCCCTTGAGCAAAAACAGGCCTTAACACTTTATTTGGCGCTTACCGGAAAAACAGCACCGGAAGATCCCTTCACTTTAAATGGAAATAATTCAGTACAAGCCCTGATATACAAAGCAGACGATGAAGTAAAAGCCAATTATCTCGAAGCAAATAAAGCAAATGATGAAACGACAAGACAACTGAATGTAGCGAATATCAATTTAAATAAAGCTCAGGTTGCGCTTAAATCCCTACAGGCTGCTTTGGCTGCTGCAAACGCTGCTGCTCTGGCTTCTTAACATTAAAATTGTCCACTGTTCTTCAATAAAAAGTTCAGTGGACATAATCAGCTAACTTTTAGTTTATGGATTTAATTTATAAAAATTATTACAGGCACTTTTATTTGAGAACAGGTGGTTTTATGCCTGCTAAACCATTAAATCAAAGCTTTTTCCCGGGTGATTATTTCCAAATTAAAAACGGTACTATTACCCTTCTGGGAAATTTATACCGAAATGGTATCGTAGCTCCCGAAGATGTTGATATAAGTCCTGGAATTAAACTGAATCCATCAAACTGGAATTTTAGTGACGGCATTGCAAAACCCTATGCAGGAAGAGGTTTGGGAAATAGTGCTATTGAAGGGCAATTTGAATTTAGCAAACAGATACTTGCTTTTGCGAATAAGGGAAGTTTTATTTTTAGGTCCGAAGAACCTGAATCCGTAAAAATTAAAAACTGGAATAATATCCAACAGCAATTAATTATAAAACTTACGCAAACCTTATTCTCTTTTCGGGAACTGTACATCGTGACCGAAAGCGCTACTGCGACAAGCACTACACTGGCTGTGGCAGGCGAAGCAAATGCTGAACTGGAACTGGCAAGCGATGAGGAAAACTTTGGGCTGGTTGATATTTTCGGACATGACAACACCAAAACAATCCAGTCTAAGGATATCGACTATTACCATCGTGAAACAAAAAGGAAACCGGCTTATTTTAAGGCAAAAAAACTCGTAGTGCAAGAGGATAAACTTGCTTATTTTATTAGTGATTTTTTAAACAAAACCTATAATTCAAGTGAGTGGACAGATGCTTTTTTTGATTCGGATTTTCATAATGATACTGATTACAGTCCACAAATGACGATGCAAAATGCACAGGGCTTTTTTTTGGATATGCTGCAGGCAAATGAATTGAATCCGAACACCGCATTATTATATTTTAAATGGGCTGATAGCAGTTTAGATGACATCGAAAAACTATTTGAAAGCTATGGAAACTAAAGAAAATATTCTGGTTTTGTACAAAGAAATGGACTGGCTGCAGAGCGTAATCGATCAGGTTATCTGCAGTTATTTGCTTCAGGAAGGGCATGAAAACCATTGGATGGATATTCCGTTTCCGGAAATTGATGAAAGGGAAGAAAACTGTCCTTATTATCAAAAACTGAAAGAATGGAATCTTAACCAATTGGAGAGACTTTGCCTTGCTTTGATAATTGCACCTCAGATAAAGCCTGAAGCACTGGATATTTTTTTTAGCAAAAATGCCATGTATGACCGTGGGTTTACTGAATTTGGTGGAGTTGTAAACAAAAATCACAGTGGTTTTTTGCCCACTGGCCAGACTTTCTCCTTTTTAATCACTGCTGTTAATCCGGAATTAAGGATGGAAATGCTCGATGTTCTCAGCGCAACCAATATTCTCTCCAGAGAACAGGTTTTAATTTTAGAAACTACAGAATCTAATACGCCTCTTTTAAATCAGATCATTTCGATTAACGAGCGTTGGCTGCATTATTTCATGACCGGAATATTGCCAAAATTAGAACATAGTGTTTCCTTTCCGGCTCAGCAAATTTCTACCAATTTAAATTGGGCTGACTTGGTTTTAGAAAATCATGTTATGGAACAAATCATGGAAATCAATGCGTGGCTGCATCATGGGGAAACCCTTATGACAGAATGGGGACTTGAAAATAAAATTAAGCCCGGTTATCGAACCCTTTTTTATGGGCCTCCGGGAACCGGAAAAACCCTGACTGCTTCCTTGTTGGGAAAAAGCACAGATAGGGAAGTTTACAGGGTTGATCTTTCAATGATTGTATCAAAATATATTGGAGAAACAGAAAAAAACCTCTCTAAAATATTTGATGTGGCACAACATAAAGACTGGATTTTGTTTTTTGATGAAGCCGATGCCCTTTTTGGCAAAAGAACCAGTGCATCATCATCAAATGACAGGCATGCCAACCAGCAAACGGGATATTTGCTGCAAAGAATTGAAGATTTTCCAGGGGTTGTCATATTAGCATCCAATCTAAAAGAAAATATGGACGAAGCTTTTTCTAGAAGATTTCAATCCATGATTCATTTTACGATGCCAGGTCCTGAAGAACGTCTGTTATTATGGAAAAATGCCTTTTCAGGAAAATGTCAGTTAGATCCGGAAATTGATTTAGAAAATATTGCAGAGCAGTATGAACTCGCAGGAGGAGCAATTATCAATGTGTTACGATACTGCGCCTTAAAAGCGATACAAAAAAACGAAACTGCTGTTAATAAACGGGATTTGCTGGAAGGGATAAGACGTGAATTTAAAAAAGAGAACCGGACAATTAGTGTAACGCAAATGAATTGATATGAAAAAGGTAGACGACAAATCTATATCCATAACTATCGAAAAGCGTTTACACGAACATAAAATAGAACTTAGGATAGGAAACTGGAGCAAAAAATTTGATTTAAATTATGTAAATACCCTAATTGCAATGACCTTAAATCATTGCACTAAAGACAAGGATTTCATAATTAAAGGGTATCTGATTACATCCAAAACCATTTATCTGATTGTAAAAACAAATGAAAAAATATTTGACAACCTGCTGAATAAAATTGAAATGCATGTTTATCTCTTGCTCAAAACACACAAAAAAGAAATACAAAACTGTTATGCAAATAATTTTATGGCTGATGATGAAGATGATGCTTTTTATACTATCCGAGAACCTTTATTTAAGTTATATCCCTTAAAAAATGAACATTTAGTACAACTCCTTACAGGAAAAAAAGTGGTACTTCCCTATTTTGACAGAAAGCTTGAAGATTTAAAATTAATGATTCAACATCATCCTTTTTGTTCGGCAATTGATTATTCGGGAGCTATTGGACCTGTGGATGTAACATTGATTGCTGATTAAACTATAAATTCTGAAAAGATGCAACATCAGAAAAAAATATCCGAAAATAAGACCGAAATTACTGCTGCAAATACGAATAGCAGCAAAACTGCTGTTCAGTTAAAAGATAATCGGCAACATTCTATTGTGCAGCAAAAACTGTCTGAAAAAGCTACCGCTCAGGAATCATCTGTTATTCAAAGGAAAAATAATACAGGTCTGCCTGGTAATCTAAAATCCGGAATAGAAAATCTTTCAGGTCATTCTATGGATGATGTAAAAGTGCATTACAACTCTGATAAACCTGCACAATTAAATGCTCATGCCTATGCTCAGGGAACTGATATTCATGTGGCATCCGGACAGGAGAAACATTTGGCACACGAAGCCTGGCATGTAGTGCAACAAAAACAAGGACGGGTAAAACCTACTTTGCAAATGAAGGGGAAAGTGAATGTAAATGATGATAAAGGTTTGGAGAATGAGGCGGATGTTATGGGGGCGAAAGCATTGCAAATGAAATCTTACGGAAATTCTCCTAATCAACCTCTTACCAAACGCCCTTTGGCTCCAAGTGTAATTCAGGGTTTGTTTTATGAATATGCTCCAGGAGGAAATATTTATCATTACGGCCCGGTTATAAGTGCTATTTGGGCTCCAAAATTAAACGAAGAAGGACAACAAGAAGAAGAAAAAGGAACTGGTATTTGGCTTAGAAAAACTTCAAAAGAATATGTTGCTCAAATTGTAGCACAAGATGAACGAATCAGAGCTATACATCAAGGTTTTCAAGAAGCTATCGCTGCTATAGATATTAATGTAAGTAGTCGAGAAGAAGTTATTGAAAGGTTACAAACTACACATGAGGTCGCTAAGAAATACCTAAGTGAACTTAAAAGTACATTAAGTAAATATGCTATTTTGGGTGTTCTTGGAGTTGCAGGAACAGTTGGTGCAGTTGTTATTGCCGAACATTTTCTTTCTCTGCCCGGTGTTCCCTGGGGATTAAAAGTTGCTATTGATATTGCCGGTATTTTATATGGAGCTTATGTTTCTATTCGTTGGCTACAAAGCACTGTATTACCTAAGTTAACCTCGTTGCTTATGGCTGCAGTAAATACCGGTGTGTGGACAGTTAGCTTGTATCACATACTTACAGAAATTGCTAGTGGTCATGCTTTTGCATCTGTACATGTAGCAGCGCTGCCTTTAGCTATTACTTTAGAAATACTAATACGAAAACTTGATGGAAAAATCAGAAAAATGGGAGAAAGAAATGAATCATCACATTTACTATAATGTTATAAATCATGAAAAATTTCTCATAGCAGCCAGATAAAAAAATCTATTAACATTTGATATAAACATTTTTTAAAATATATCCTTCTGTTAGACTTTACTTCTTACTAACAAATGAAAAAAGTGTATGAAACACATTCACGACATAACAGGAAAAAATGAAACACAATCTGTTGCTGATAATTTGGTGGGGAAAAATATTCAAAATAAAACCATCAAATTAGAAGACAATCGTCCTGCTTCTATTTTACAAAGAAAAGTAAACAATACTGGTTTACCGGATAACTTAAAATCCGGAATAGAAAATCTTTCAGGTCATTCTATGGATGATGTAAAAGTGCATTACAACTCTGATAAACCTGCACAATTAAATGCTCATGCCTATGCTCAGGGAACTGATATTCATGTGGCATCCGGACAGGAGAAACATCTGGCACATGAAGCCTGGCATGTAGTGCAACAAAAACAAGGACGGGTAAAACCTACTTTTCAAATGAAGGGAAAGGTGAATGTTAATGATGATAAAGGCTTGGAGAATGAGGCAGATGTTATGGGAGGTAAAGCTGCTGGTCTTAATTCAGCTCATTCAAATAAAAAAATATCGCTAAAAAAGCCAATATTCCAACGAATCGTTCAGACTGCCAGAACAAAGGAAAGTAAAGAGAAATTTGACCAACAAATGAAAAAAATTAATGGTCAAATAACCAAAGCCAACGAAAAAATTCAGGATATTCATAAAATAAAAGCCCAACTCAGTACAGATATTTCAACAACTCCTATGAATCCGGCAGTATTTATAAGTGAACTTCCTACTACTGACAGTATGAAAATTTCAAAAGATGACGCCAGGCTGGCCAATTTCAGTTCAATGGTTAAAGAATTTGTAAATGCCATGCAAAAAAATAATGTAACCCCTGAAATACAAACTGCATTAGTAAAATCAGCCTTAGATGCTTCAGAGACAATTTATATTTCCGGAAATACATCTAATGCAAATAAAAAAATTACAGGAAAAAAAGCAATGGTATTAGGTGATTATTATAAAACCAATATACGGCCGATAAGCATTCGAAGAAGGGTCAGTGGAATTGAAGGAATTGCCAAATCATTAAGATATAAAAATAGCCGTGGAAAATATGTCATTAAGAGAGCTTTTTCAGATAAAATAAAAATAGATAAAGGCGATACCGAAAAAACTATAATTAAAAAAATATCAAGGCAGTTATTAACGGATAATAAGCAAAATAGTTTGCGCCTTTCAGGGACTAGCGCAAGAAAATTTGCAAGAGCACATTCTTTAAAACCTGTTCGGGTTCCTGAAAATAAAAAAAATATTCATGCAGAATCTGCCATTCTTGCCAGTTTGCGTGATACAAAATTAAAAATACAGGAAATTGGAGGTACAAAGGTAGCGTGCATGGCTTGTCAGGCATTTTTTACGCACTTAAATGAGCAAGGCTTATTGGGTGATCACGTAGGTTATGGATGGATATCCAAATCATCACAGGCACAACTCAAATTATTAATTGATTCTATAGAAACTGCAGAAGACTATTTAATAAACCTTGTGAAAATTCTAGAATCCAGATTATCAACCCTAAAAAGATATACAGGAGCTGCCGGAGATAAAAAAGTTGATGATGCGGACGCTGAATCAGATGCAGATGATACAGATTCAGAAGACGAAGAATCTTTAGTAATTCTGGAAAACTCCAAACTTATTGGTGAGATTGCTGATGTTTTATTAAAAGTTTAATCATTCTTAAAATAAATTCAAAAAAGTATGGGACATTCGCACGATAATAGCAATAAAATTGAAAACCAATCTATTTCCAACAGTTTTATTCAAAAACCAATCCATGGAAACGCAAAAATATTACAAGACAATCGCCCTGCTTCTATCTTGCAAAGAAAAAGTATTAATACAGATTTATCAGAGCATATAAAATCAGATAAAACCATTCAACAAAAAGGAAGAAACAAAAAAGCAAACTGGAATCAAAAACAAAAAGATCAAAATAAAAGATTATTTGAAAAAAGAACAATCAGACAAGCAAGATATGAAGTGGACAGGCAAAGAGAAAATAAGCAAAATCAAGATTTTATAAAATCATGGTTGCCTGAAATCGATGAAAAGAAAGCTGAATTATTAAACAATGGTGAAGTTACCAGAGCTGCTAAAGATGGAAATTTGAATGTAAAAACCTGGGATGAAGCAGTTAATGAATTAATTGAAAATTTAAAAAACATCCATTCATCAAACTCTGAAGGTACCAGAGCAAAACTCCGTAAAAGAATGGAATCCGCATGGAAAAGCAAACAAGTCGGCAAAAAAGGAGAAGAGAGGAATCTATCTACAATGCCTCCAAAAATATGGTATACAACTCAGGAAATTTTCGATGCTAAAACAATATTTCTAAACAGCAGATATGCACTGTCTCCCGGTGGTGAAAATCACAAAGATGTCGACGCAGGAAAAAAACCAGATTATTTCTCTGAGGAAGGTGTTGGTGATGCTCAAAATGTTGATACTTCAAATGTTCATGATGCAATAGAACAATCAATAGGAACCGTTACGTCAAAAGTTGCTAAATATCCCAAAGCTAAAGTTACAGTTACAATTGGACTTCATAATTGTCCTGAAATATTAAAAAAGGAACATGTCGCAACCTTAGAACGAAGAATTGGTAAACTTGAGAAAAAACCTGCCCGAGTTTATCTGGTATCCGGCGATGAAAGTAAATTGGCTTATCCGTAATAAGTAATTCAAGGTTAATAACTCAATACTAATTTTTTCAGAGTTTTTACCTACATTGAAAAAACAAACAAATAGAGTTGATGTCAACTTAGACATGTAAACTTAATAAACCTTAAAATCTCCCTTAAAAATCAAATAAACATTGGTATTATAACATTTATTTTTATATTTGCGTTATTTTTATTTATTCTAAATAATTAATAAAAATTCAGCCATATTTAAACCTTTTTAGTATAAAAGCATCTAACAGGCGTTTAGATCCCTTTTCTAAAAAACCTTAATCTAAAATTATGAAAAATAACCTTTTTGTTTCTATTGCTTTAGTGGCATCATTTTTTTTAAACGCTCAGCAAAAAAATACATTATTAGAACAATCCTTTTGGAAAACCGCTCCAGATGTTACCGCTGTTAAAGCAGAAATAGCAAAAGGCAACAGTCCATCAGCAGCTACTTCAAATGCTTTTGATGTAGTAGTTTTTGCTATTAATAATGATGCTCCCACAGAAACTATAAAATTCTTATTGGAACAACCGGGCAATGAAGTAAACAAGCCCACACACGATAACCGAATTTACCTTCACTGGGCTGCGGGAAAAGGAAATACAGAAATCGTAAAATATCTTATAGATAAAGGATCTGACATTAATCTAGAAGACAGCCACGGCTCGTTTCCAATTACGGCAGCAGCAAGCAGCGGTCAAAGCAACACAGAGATCTACGAAGCTTTTTTTAAGGCCGGAATCGATCCTAAGAAAAAGTACAGAGACGGTGCTAACTTATTATTGTTATCCATTGCATCTGACAAAGAATTAAAAGCTGCCGATTATTTTGCTACAAAAGGAATGTCTTTAAAAGATGTTGATAATGATGGAAATACCGCTTTTACATACGCAGCAAGATCCGGAAACATTCCACTTTTGAAAAAACTTCTCGAAAAAGGCGTTAAACCAAATGATAATGCGCTTTTTACTGCTGCTCAAGGAAGCCGCCGAGAAAGTAATACAATAGAAACTTATAAATATCTGGTTGAAGAAGTAAAAATTAAACCAACTGCACTAAATAAGTCCGGTCAAAATGTATTGCATCTATTGGCAGGAAAACCAAATCAGATAGAAATCATCAAATATTTCATAAACAAAGGAGTTGATGTAAATAAAACAGATAAAGAAGGGAACACACCATTAATGGTTGCTGCCTCAGCAAGAGAAACTTCTGTTTTAGAATTTTTACTTCCTACTTCAAAAAATGTAAATGCTCAAAACTTAAAAGGTGAATCTGCTTTGACAAATGCAGTAAAATCAGGAACTCCGGAAGCCGTAAACTTACTTTTGACTAAAGATGCCGACGTAAAAGTACTGGACAAAGACGGTAACAATCTTGGTTTTTATTTGGTACAATCTTATCGTCCTCAAATGATGGGACGCGGTGGTGATGGAGCTAATGCAAAACAAGATCCTTTTGCTTCCAAAATAAAATTATTGCAGGATAAGGGGTTAAACTTAGCAACTCCTCAAAAAGACGGGAATACATTATACCATTTGGCAGTTGTTAAAAATGATTTGTCTTTATTGAAAAAAATTGCTGATTTAAACATCGATATCAACGCCAAAAACAAAGATGGAATGACAGCTTTACATAAAGCAGCGATGATCTCTAAAGATGATACAATTCTGAAATACCTTTTATCTCTTGGTGCCAAAAAAGAAATAACCACAGAATTTGATGAGAGTGCGTATGCTTTGGCAAAAGAAAACGAAACTTTTTCTAAAAACAATATAGCATTAGATTTTTTAAAATAACAAGCAGCAATACATTTACAAAAACAAATAGAATCTACACATGAAATCAATATTTAAAATAAGCCTTACTTCAATACTAATCTGCTTTTTATCTTTTCAGGCTACTGCACAAAGCAGTAAATACAAATGCATGCTCCAAATGTCAAATTACATGGGAGAAGGAGCCTATGTGGTCGTTTCGCTTATCAATGCTAAAGGTGATTATGAAAAAACACTTTATGTGATGGGAGATGACAAAAAATGGTACAGCAGTTTGAAAGAATGGAATGCTTTTCATACTAAAAAACCAAGTAACATTAGTGCTAAGACCGGAGCTTCTGTTACTGGCGGCGATCGAAGCATTACAACTATAGAAATTGAAGATTCTAAAATAAACAAAGGATATAAATTGCGATTTGAAACAGCTGTTGAAGATCAGAAATATTATGTTAACGACATTGAAATTCCGCTTACCACTGAAGGTCTTGCTGCAAAAACAGAGGGCAAAGGATACATAAGATACGTAAGACTGAACAAAATATAATACCATTACATTTCTAGCATACTCTCAATGACTCTTTCTTTCTGGCGTTACGCACACCTGGCTCTGGCCTTATTTTCTTCTGTATTTTTGATTTTAGCTTCGGTCACCGGAATTATTCTGGCTATCGATGCGGCAAACGAAAAAACGTTGCCGTATAAAACAGTAAATTTTGACAAAATAACTTTAGGAGAAACACTGCCGATATTAAAAAAAGCGTATCCGGAAATTACAGAATTGAGTGTCGATTACAATCAGTTTGTAACACTTCAGGCAATTGATGAGGACGGAAATGATATTAACGCTTATATTGATCCCAAAACCGGTAAAATAGTAGGTACTCCTCTCAAAAAAAGCGGGTTTATTCAGTGGGTTACGGCTTTTCATCGTTCTATGTTTCTTCATGAAGCCGGAAGGTTTTTTGTTGGTGTAATTTCGTTTTTGCTATTCCTGATTTCGATTTCGGGTTTTGTACTTATTTTAAAAAGACAAAGAGGAATCCGAAACTTTTTTTCGAAAGTAATCAAGGAGTATTTTTCCCAGTATTACCATGTCGTTTTGGGACGATTTGCTTTAATTCCGATTTTGATTATCGCGATTACCGGAACTTATCTTACACTGGAAAGATTCAATTTTTTCATGAGTGAAGAAAAAGCCAAACCGATAAAAACTGAACTTTCGGAAGAAGACAAAAAAAATTCTATATTTAAAAACACACTTTTATCTGATATAAAAAAAATAGAATTTCCTTTTACGGATGATCCCGAAGAATATTATATCATCGAATTAAAAGATCGTGAAATTGAAGTAAATCAGGTTACTGGAACTGTTATTTCAGAAAAACGTTCTCCATTAACTCTTCAGTTATCTGCATTAAGCCTTGATCTTCATACCGGAAGAAGCAACGCTGTCTGGGCTATGATTTTAGCTTTAGCCTGTATCAATATTCTGTTTTTTATCTATTCAGGATTTGCTATGACTTTAAAAAGGCGATCCAGTCGGATAAAAAATAAATTCAATGCCAATGAAAGCAGTATAATTCTTTTAGTAGGTTCTGAAAACGGAAGCTCATTCAGGTTTGCCAATGCCATTCTGAAACAATTAACGGATCAGGGACACAAAGCTTTTATAACAGAATTAAACAGTTTCTCGGTTTATCCGAAGGCAGAACATATCGTTTTCTTTTCTTCGACGCACGGTTTAGGAGATGCACCCTCAAACGGAAATAAATTCAAAACACTTTTGCAAAAGCAACAGCAACAACAAAAAATCAAGTTTTCTGTAGTTGGCTTTGGGTCACAATCATATCCAGATTTTTGCAAATTTGCTGTAGAAATCGATCAGCTTTTAGAAACTCAAAACTGGACAGAACGTTTTCTGGAATTTCAGACAGTTAATGACAAATCGGCTTTGGAGTTTGTAAACTGGGTAAAATTATGGAGCGAAAAAACCGGGATTCTGTTAGCTACTACTCCATCTTTATACAACCATGTTCCAAAGGGACTGCAAAAACTGATGGTTTTAGACAAAACAGCTGTTTCTGATACCGAACATACTTTTATATTAACCTTACGGGCAAATATGCGGGCAAAATTCACTTCCGGTGATTTACTGGCTATTTATCCGGCAAACGATTCCCGTGAACGCCTCTACTCTATTGGAAACCATTCCGGAAATATACAATTGGTGGTAAAACTGCATCCTCACGGATTAGGCTCCGAATTTTTAAACAGCCTGAAAGCTGGAAACACCATTAAGGCCAGAATCATTAATAACAAGGCTTTTCATTTTCCTGCCAAAGCTCCCAAAACAGCTCTAATTTCAAACGGAACCGGAATTGCTCCTTTCCTTGGGATGATTGAACAAAACAGTAAGAAAACAGAAACACATTTGTATTGTGGTTTTAGAATGGAAACCGAAACCGTTTCCGGCTACAAAAAGTTTTCAGATGAAATGATTCAGAAACAAAAACTTACGAGTTTTCATTTGGCTCTTTCACGTGAAGCAGAACATATTTATGTGATGGATCTAATAAAACGTGATGCCGTATTTTTTGTCGATTTATTACAGCAAGGCGGTGTCATTATGATTTGTGGTTCGCTCGCCATGCAAAAAGATGTAGAATTAATTTTGAATGATTTATGTCTTGTCAACAGCATTAAGAATCTTTATGATTATAAGAAAAACGGACAGTTACTAACCGATTGCTATTAATATTTTTATATCAATGAAACTGTTCCAATATAAATTTTTGATTCTTTTTGTGGTGATTTTGAGTATTCATGGGCATTCGCAAGTCCTGCGTAAGAGAACTACTTTGCTAATGGGAGGACGTTTTGACATTAGCATTGTCGCCACTGATTCTTTAACGGCGGAACAAAATATAAACGAAGTTATTGCAGAAATAAGCCGAATCGAAAACCTAATTTCAGACTGGAAAACGGATTCGCAGGTTTCTGAAGTGAATCAAAATGCAGGAATTAAGCCCGTAAAAGTCGATCGTGAAGTTTTTGAATTAACGCAAAGGGCAATAAAATTATCCCAACTAACCACTGGTGCTTTTGACATCAGTTTTGCCGCAATGGACAGAATCTGGAAATTTGACGGTTCCATGACCGAGATGCCTTCGGCGGAAGCCATCAAAAAATCGGTAGAGAAAGTTGGCTATAAAAATATTATTTTAGACAGTGTTCAGTCAACCATTTTCTTAAAATTTAAAGGAATGAAAATTGGTTTTGGTGCTTTGGGAGAAGGATACGCAACCGACAGATGCCGTGACATTATGCTGGCCAAAGGAATAAAATCAGGAATAGTAAACGCATCAGGCGATATGACAACCTGGGGGAAACAAATTAGCGGAAAAGACTGGAACATTGGCATTACAAACCCTTTTCATCCTGATGCTATTTTTGCTGTTGTGCCTTTAAAAGGAGGCGCCGTAACGACATCCGGCAATTATGAGAAATTTGTTGAGTTTAATGGTAAGCGATATTCACACATTATAAATCCGGCAACGGGATATCCGGCAACAGGACTCTGCAGCGTAACCGTTTTTGGTCCTAAAGCTGAAGTCGCCAATGGATTTAGTACTTCATTAATGGTGATGGGAAGAAAAGCCGGAATGGATTTCATAAATAAATATCCTGATTATAGCTGTATCATGATTACGGATGATGGGAAGATAATTAAGTCTAAGAATTTTAAGATTCCTAAATTCAAAGCTAAATTGTAGAGTTACTTTGGTTTAATATAGACCACCTTAAAATTTAAATCAATGGTCTAAATTTGCTTTGATTACTGCTTACTATAGTATTTTCCAATCACCTTATGGATCGTATTTTCAGCACGCAAAAATTGATCTTCCTTCCAAACCGTTTTATCATAATTCCTTAATTGATGAATTTTTTGATTTAATTTTCTAAGTAGATCAAGACTTGGTTGACGTATGTTTTCTACATACATTATATCTTGAATAATCCAATCAGCATCTTCCAATTCTAATAATAAATATTGATTAAAAAAAATGTCATAAATATCAACAACTTTTATAATCCTTTCATTGTCATAATTTAGAAGTGTACAACAAAATTGATAGCGTTCATAATTCTTAAAATCATTGATTTCCTTGATAAAAATTTGCCATTCACTTTCATTAAAAGTATCTAAAACTTTATGAATTAACTCATCTCCACAATGATACCAAAAGTCTCCGTCGATATGTTCATTTTCATTTATAATCTTTTTTATAGCTTTGATTTTATCTTCTAACTTCATTTTCTACCCCCATTTTTTTTTAAATTAGCTTTATCGCTAATATCTCCTATTCGAAGATTCACGTGCCAGAACCTCCGTATTTAAGAAAGTGATTTCTTTAACTTCATCACTTTTTGGAGATTTTAGGTTTTTAATGATAATTTCTGCAGCAGCCTTGCCCATTTTTTCTGCAGGATGTGTTATTGTGGATAAGTTTGGGTCAATAATTTGAGAAATAGGGTCATTATTAAAGCCAATAACAGCAACATCTTCAGGAACTTTTATCCCTCTTTTTTTAGCGGTCTGAACAGCGCTTACTGCAATAATATCCCCAGACGCAAAAATACCGTCCGGAATTGGTTTCAAATCAAACAATTTATTACTTGCCTTCACCCCTTCTTCATAAGTAACTGCTTTCAAATTCACAATCAGTTCTTCATCTGCAGGCAAGTTATGATCTTTCAAAGCTTCAACATAACCTCTTCTTCTTTCATTATATAAATTACCAAATTCAGATCCGGCAGTTAAATGTGCAATTCGGGTACAGCCTTGGTCTATAAGATGTTTGGTTGCTTTATAACCGGCTGAATAATTGTCGATTATAACCCTGAAAGTATTAAAATCCTTAGGCACCCTGTCGACAAAAACAAGCGGAATATTATTATTTGAAAATTGTAAAAAGTGCGATGTATCTCGGGTTTCCATAGCCAGTGAACAAATAACGCCGCTTACACGATTGCTGTATAAAGATTTCGCCATGTTTGCCTCTTCCTCAGCAGAATCATGCGACTGCATAATGATAACCGTATAACCGGATTTTTGGGCTGTAATTTCGATACCGCTAATCAGGGAAGATAAAAAGGGCTGGGTAACAGTGGGAATCAAAACACCTATGGTTTTTGTTTTATTACCCCTTAAACCTGCTGCTAAAGTATTAGGTACAAAACCCATTTCTTCGGCAGCTTTTTTTACTTTTTTAATCGTTTTATCACTAATTGTGTGATGATCCTGTAAAGCCCTGGAAATGGTTGAAGTCGCTAAATTTAATTTTTTAGCAATATCGTAGATTGTTACGTGTTTATTTTCTTCCATGAAATAAATAATAAAGTAGGTGTAAATATAGCTATTTTCAACTCAAAAATGATTTCTAAAGCTGAGCCTGACCTAGAAGAATATATATTGTGATTTAAAAATAAATTCAAATAACAGAAGTATGACAAACGCTCAATGTATTATGTAGAAATTATTAATTTACTGACTTAATGCTGTCACTTCAACTCTGGAAACAAGTCTGTCTACATAAGTTTTTTTAATAGAGTTCCTGTTACTATTTTTAATTATGTGCTCGCCTTTAACATTGACGACTAAATGGCAACGAACCTGAGAAAATTTTCCATCACCACTTTTAACTAACATTTCATTAGTAACTTCAAAAGTAAATTTATCAATTTTTGTAGAATGTGTAAGCATAACGCATATATACATTCCATCTTCCTGATAAACATCATCATTAGAAATAATTACAAAAGGATGGGGCTTAGATGTTTCAAGATATGGTAAATCAAGATACATCTCAATAATTTCGCCTCTATTATAAGCCATTAAGATGCATACTTTGATAGAGTTTGTATATTAAGCTTTGAAATACCACTTAAAATTTCATCGGGAGTTTTGGATACAGGAGTATCCTTGTAGGTTATTTTATGAAGAGTACTTTCAAATTTATATAGCGTACGGAATAAATATTGAAATTTTTCACTTATATTGTTATCTCCAAAATAATATATCTTTTTTAATCTTTCATTAATTAAATATAAATCGTCAATTATTTTTTTTGTGTCAATTAATAATTTTTCAGCTTTTGGAGTATCTAACTCATCAACATGATGAAAGGAACCTTCTAAAGTTAGTATAAAAGCATCAAGCTTATTATTTATTTTTTTTACAAATCTTCTTTTTACAAAAAACAAAAGACCTAATAAGAAACCAGAATGTTTGGTTTCTTTTACTATGGGCTCAGCCATTTGGTATATGTCTAATGTAAGTAGCATAATTAAAAAATAAAAATTTTCACAAATATACGACAAAATTTAGTCTCATATTCATTATACACTGTCCTGATATAATCTCACAGCACTATATTTTTTTGGATATCAAATAAAACTTTGTATGATAATTTAGTGATAAAAAAGCTTATTTAAAACTAATTATTTCGTCAACAACTCATTTACCAACTCATTTAACTTATTTCCATGAATATTTTTTGCGAGAATGATTCCGTTTTTATCGAGTAAAACATTGAATGGCAGAGCTTGTACCATATAGTCTTTTGCTGCCGGGGAGCTCCAGTATTTTAAATCACTAACCTGTGTCCATGGAAGTTTCAGTTTTGTAATAACTCCAGTCCAAAGCGGTTTTTTTGTATCCAATGAAACACCATAAACCTGGAATTTATCCGGATATGTGTTGTATAACTTTAATAATTCGGGCTGTTCTTTGATACAAGGACCGCACCATGAAGCCCAAAAGTCAACCAATACAATATCTCCCCTTAAAGATGAAAGTGCTACATTGTTCCCTGTTGTATCCGGAAGGTCAATTTCAGGAGCTATATCTCCAACTTCTAAACCTACAACCTGCGCCTTAACAGCAATCACAGAAAAAAACAGCAATACTGCAACAAATAATTTCTTCATACTTAATAATCAATTTAGGTATTAATCCTGATTTATAATTCAGACAAATATAATAACAACACTTAATTTTTTAAATAAAAGTGAAGCATTATTCTATTAAAAATAACTGCAATTTTATTTGGCAGCTATTTATTTTATAATTTACTTTGCAATTCAAAGTACTTTAAGTAAATAAAACAAAATGGAATGTAAAACACACTTTCGCTTGTAATTCAAAAATTACTTTTTTTTATTTAAAAACTTTGAAATTCAAAGAACTTTTTAAAACTTAAGAAACACAATGAAAGATCATATTATTGAAAAGATGTACGAATACACAAAAAAGCCTTATCAAAAATATTTTAAAAGAAATAAACCCTGGGAAGTTGATAAGGCAACACTTCTGAATTATCCAGAAGGTACTTTAGGGAAAGGCTTAGGAAACTTTCTTTCAAAACATCATTTTGATATGCAGCCCAAATTAGAAGATCATGACATTATTCATGTTTTGACCAATACTGGTATTTCTGTGGTAGATGAAATCGGAATGCAGTATTATCTTTTAGGAAACGGAAAGAGAAGTTTGTATCTGTTTTTAGTCATTTTTTCTGGTACTCCTTTCTACCCTAAACAAATTCGATATTTTATCGAACAATACAAAAGAGGCAAAAAAGCACATCCTTTTTATTATCTGAATTTTTCAAATATGCTTTTAGTTCCCATCAACGTTATTCAAAACATTTTTAATATTTAACTTATGAAAACAATCGATAAAAAACTTTTTGAGGAAACTCAATCCATTGAAGTAGTAATTGGAACTTTTATAATTAGTACTGTCTTATTTGCAGTTTATATGTTTTCAAACGAGAGTTCGAACGTTTTGGTTTTCGCTTCACCTTTTGTTGTTTCGACCTTGCTTGCAAACGTTATTATGCTATTTCATTTGATAGATAATTTTATAAAACTATATGATAAGAGAAAAGATATAGCCGTTAAAATTCTGCTTTTGCTGAGTAATATTCCTGTTTCTGTTTTATATTATTTAATTGTGATGAAACACAATTAAACACGAAATTTCGCTTTAAATTATAAAAAAGCAGTAATTAATTATTACTGCTTTTTTATAATTTAAGGTTTTACCTGATATCAAAATTTTCATAAAAACTTTGAAAAACTGGCATATAAAACAGGTATTCATCACTTTTACTACAAAAGCTAAGAATATACAAATATCTTCCTTTAATAAAATAATATTGGAGAATAGTTGCAATAGCTCCATTGCTCATTAACTGTTTGTAAACAATTTCCTGTCCTTTCAAACCATTTTTTATGACATTCCGATTAGAGATAATTTCACTACTCACTCCGAATTTTTTATCTATTATTTTTTTCACCGTTTTTGACTTAACCTTCGAATATCCTAAATCAGAAATCAATAAACTTATATTTTCGATGAAATTATCGTTAGCAGAACTTTTTTGACTTAGAAGCATAAATTTCTTGTCTAGAGAATCCGATTTTTGAAGATACCAATTATAAGGAAATAGTATTGAATACTTTTTTTCACTTATGTATAACTTTTCGGGTACGTTTTCTGATTTTTGCTGTGTAAATCCTATTGTTACAGATAAAATAGCAACAAAATTTAAAAAGAACTTCAAAATAAATCTTAATTAGTTGTTGGAAGTACAATTCCAGTCTGGTCCAATAAATAAACCAAGGTCGTCATAGTAGCAGCTCCAAGTTCCAATTCTCTTTTGTTTATGGCATCAAATTTATCATTTGCAGCATGGTGGTAATCAAAATAACGTTGTGAATCTGGTTTTAATCCTGC
Source organism: uncultured Flavobacterium sp. (assembly GCF_946478785.1). The sequence goes on along the minus strand of NZ_CAMLDD010000001.1, from coordinate 165,403 downwards.
CTTCACTATTGTTTTAGAGGTTAAGTGACTGATATCTGCTCCTGCGTGGCCTATTGTAAAACTATGCACTAAATAAGGTTCGAAAAAGTCTTTGAATCCTTGGATTTTCTTCAAATTAGCATCGTCTGCCTCAATTGAAAATCCTCTTGGTGTAAATCCACCAGAATCGCTTTCTAAAGCAAAAATATGGTTTTCATTCTTTTGCTTCGAAACTTCTTCGTATTTAGCACCGCCTCTTCCGCCATTCTCTTCGTTCATGAATAAAACAACACGAATTGTATTTTTAGGTTTGTAATTGAAATTTTTAAGAATTCGAACCACTTCCATACTTTGTACTACTCCGGCACCGTCATCGTGAGAGCCATCTGCCAGATCCCAGGAATCCAAATGTCCTCCTACAACCATAATATTTTCCGGCGTTACTGTTCCGGTCAATTCTCCTATTACGTTATACGACAATGCATCCGGTAATGTCTCGCATGATTGTTTGAAATAAAATTTCAACGCAGGATTGCTTTTTAAAGTAGCACTTAATAATTCGGCTCCGTTGGTGCTGATTGCTGCTGTTGGAATATATTGTTCTTTTGGCAAATCACCATAACTCTGGGCTCCTGTATGTGGAAAATCATCTAAACGCAAATTCATAGAACGAACAATTGTTCCTATAGCTCCCAATTTAGCAGCTTCTTGTGCTCCGGCAAATCTTTGGTCAACACAAGCTCCGTATGATATAAAGGTTTCAATGTTTTCAGGGTTCATTGGTCTGTTAAAAAACACAATTTTTCCTTTTGCTTTATCTCCCAACGTTTTTAATTCTTCAATACCCTGAACCTCTATCACTTCGGCTGTAAGTCCGGTTTTTGGTGTTGCTACAGAACCTCCCAAAGCACAAATTGGGACTACGGTTTTTACTTTTCCGTCTAAGATAAAAGCGGTTTCTTTTTCGCCACGTACCCAATGTGGTACCATAACTTCCTGCAGATACACTTTATCCAATCCTAAACTTTCTAATTGCGCTTTTGTATAGTTAATGGCCAGCTGGGCATTTTGAGATCCTGATAAACGGGCTCCTATATCGTTAGACAAGTATTCCAGCCAGGTATAACATTTGGAATCGGTTAAAGCTTTTTTGTAAAACAGTTTAATGTTTTTCTCCTCAATTGATTGTGCAAATGAAGTCAATCCGTTTAAAACTAAAGCAGCTAAAAAAATCGTTTTTTTCATTGGTTATAAAGTATTTGGGGTTCTTTTTTGGTTTTACAAAAGAACAAAATTCTTTATAACTCTTGCTATTTTTTATATACCTTTTTCTACAAAAAGGAAAATCATTGTTATCTCAGCCGGTTCAAACCGTTAGTTATGGTTAGCTCTTGATAATTATTTTTTGAATGTTCCTGAAAAAACAAAATATTATCTCTTAGCCCCGATTGCAGTGGAAATCCTTTTATGCCGGGGTTCGGCATAAAAGATTGCAACGGAAAGCGGGACGATGCTTACTGAAAAACCTAATCATTCTGCTTCAAAAATCAATAGTCAAGTTCATGCTATAAATAATTATTTTACTTCGATAATTTTATTTTTGTTGCTAATGCCATTTTCATTAAAAGCTTCTATGGTAAAATAATACTTTGTTCCTTTATCCAACCCCCTGAAATCATAGGAGCTTTCGTCATAAACCATTATGGAGTTGTATAATTTATCAGGGGCAATTCCGTAATAAATAGTATAGCCAGTTGTGTCAGGCTGTTTTTTCCAAAGGATCATGGCGTTACGGGAATCGTTGGCATTTCTGTTTACTTTAAAGCCGGAAACAGCTTTTGGTTTTACAGCTAATCCATTTCCGAAAACCCTAAAATCTGAAACGGCAAATAACCCCGAAGCATTGTGAATATTCTCCATTTTGATGTAACGCGCTTCAATTTGTTTTGTTAATTCGACATAATCATGAGGGACATCTTTATCATTTTGGGATTTATCGACAACCAATGTCCAGTTTACAGCATCATCAGACATGAATATTTTATACTGATAATAAATATCCATCGCTTTGTTGTATTGCGTTGCTTTATGATCGGCATAATTGATTTGTAAAGCATTGATCTGCATTTTTCGGCCTAAATCAAGCTGCAGACATTCACCGGGATTACTGGTTTTGGCAGACCAATACGTCTGAATATTTTCATCGGTTAAATTATTCGGACCATAGCAAAATTTCTCATAGACCTTTTTTCCACCATTATCCATTCTGTGTGTTTCAACTTCCATACAATCTTCAGAAGAAGAAACTGTAACCGGCTTTTTATATGAGAGCAGCATCCATCCTGAAGAAGCTCCTTCCTCATGATTGCGTTTTTCTGTTGGAAGTTTTATTGGAAAATCGCCGTAAGAAGTATTCGAATACATGATATCATCTTTGTCGAATCCGGCAGGGAACATATCAATACGGCGCTCGAAACGATCTTTTATAGAAATTTTGCAGGTTCCGGTGTTCCAGTAATTGCCATAGTTATCTGCAAAAGTATTTCCGTGTCCGGCACCAATTACAAATCCGCCCGGTTTATAAGACATTGGATTGTGTTTTTGATATTTGAAAGGCCCAAGTGGATGATCTCCCACGTGAACTCCGTTTGCATAGCCTTTAAATTCGGTTGCAGGAGCGCCGTATTGCATGTAATATTTGCCATTATGTTTGGTCATCCAGGCGCCTTCGATAAAATTTCCCCAAGGCGCAGGTTCCATATCATTATTAGGTCCAAAACGTTCCCAGCCGTGAGAAGCAGGATCTAAACCCACTACTTCTTTTATCTCACCATACGGTTTTTGGATATCTTCGACTTCTGTTGCTTTATACAACTTTGCATAATCAGCCTGATTTCCTTTTGGCAGCCAGGTTTTATAATCTACCTCAACTCCTACCAGAGGCAATTTTCCGCTTGAACCGTAATACATATACACTTTTTTATCATCATCCTGAAAAATCGCAGGATCCCACGTTGGCAGCATAGCGGTATCAACATGTCGTAACCATCGTCCCGATTTTGGGTCGGCGGTTTTCCAGATCGGATGGTCTCTTTTCCATGTTGAGCCTACATAAAATAATGTATCATTTACAACCCAGGCTGATGGTGCGCACTGATCGTCGTCTGCAGGTTTTCTTTGAAAACTTCCGTATACAAAATTCCAGTCAGACATGTCTTTGCTCCAGAAAAATCCGGCCTGATTGGTAGCAAATAAATAATAATCGCCTTTGTAGGTTATAATTACAGGATCGGCGCTGGAACGACGCGATTCCGGAATTCCGTTGTGATTTTCAGTTGTATAATTGTATCCAATATTGATAGGGTTACAATAAGTGGTGGCGGGTTTATTGGGATCAAACCATTCAGTTTTTCCATATTTATGCTGTGCTGATGCCTTAAAATTAAGGCCGATCAGTAACAGTAAAAGCAGAATTGAATACGTTTTTTTCATTTTTATCTTTATAATTTTATTTAGAGAACTAAAATCGTAATCTAGAGATTCCTACGGAATGACAAACTTTATGTACAAAAAATAAAAACTTTGTCATTAAAAAAAAGCCCTCCGTATAACCAGTACGAAGGGCAATTACTAATAACAAACCAACTATTTAGTTAATTCAAAACTAACTTTCTTGTCGGCAGTTGAGCTTCCTCCAACGAAAACATCAAACTGTCCGGGCTCTGCTACAAATTGCAAATCAGAGTTATAAAATTTTAAATCATCAACAGTGATGTCAAATGTCACCGTTTGTTTTTCTCCTTTTTTTAGGGTTATCTTTTGGAAGCCTTTCAATTCTCTAACTGGTCTTGTTACCGAACCAACCAAATCCCTGATGTATAACTGAACGGTTTCTTTTCCGTCATAATTTCCTGTATTGGTTACATCAACAGTTACTTTTAATTTTCCACCGAAATTCATTTTATCAGAAGAAATTTTAAGGTTCGAATATTCGAATTTGGTATAACTCAGTCCGAAACCAAATGGAAATAATGGCTCGTTTCTTTCATCGATATAATTGGATCTGAATTTTTCGAATTTTCCTTCTGTATTAGAAAGCGGTCTTCCTGTATTTTTATGTGCGTAGTAGATTGGCACCTGCCCTACACTTCTTGGGAAAGTTGTTGTCAGTTTTCCTGAAGGGTTTACATCTCCAAACAAAACATCTGCTATGGCGTAACCTGCTTCTGTACCGGCGAACCACACATTTAAAATAGCAGGTACAGTTTCATTTTCATCTTTTAAAACTAAAGGACGACCATCAAACAATACCAAAACAACTGGTTTTCCGGTTTTTAATAATGCATTTAATAAATCTTTTTGAGCCTGTGGAATTTCAAGATTCGTACGGCTGCTTGATTCTCCGCTCATTTCGGCAGATTCTCCAAGCGCTGCTACGATTACATCTGATTGATTGGCGACTTTTAAAGCTTCAGCAATTAATTCTTCTTTAGGACGAGGATCACGATGTAAGGTTTTGCCAAACATCGTGGCGTTGGTTTCAAAAGTTTCATCGTAATCTAAGTTGCTTCCTTTCGCATATAACACTTTCGTGGAATTTCCTGCCACTGCTTTTATTCCGGCCAATAATGAAATGGCATTTTCCATTTTCGTAGCCACACTCCAGGTTCCCGGCATGTTTTCTTTGGCATCAGCCAAGGGTCCGATAACGGAAATTGTTCCAGATTTTTTAAGCGGTAATACTTGATTTTGATTTTTCAATAAAACCAATGATTGTGAGGCAATCTGACGCGCTTCTTTTCTGCTTGCCGATGTAAAAATCTCTGTTTTGGCTCTTTTATCATCACAATATTTATATGGATCATGGAATAATCCCAAATCATATTTTGCTTCCAGAATTAGTTTTACGGCATTATCTATCGTTTCGATGGTTACTTTTTTCTCGTCTAATGATTTTTTTAAAGTCCCCAGAAATCCTTCTCCCACCATATCCATTTCGACACCGGCGTTTAATGACATAGCCGAAACTGTCTGAAGATCCCCCATTCCGTGTTCGATCATTTCAGGAATTCCTGTAAAATCGGTTACTACAAAACCTTTAAAACCCCATTGTTTTCGTAAAACATCGGTCATCAGCCATTTGTTTCCTGTTGCGGGAATTCCGTCAACTTCATTGAAAGAGGCCATTACAGAACCTACTCCGGCATCAACAGCCGCTTTGTAAGGTGGAAAATAATCATTAAACATTCTGATATGACTCATATCAACGGTGTTATAATCACGTCCGCCTTCTGGAGCGCCATATAAAGCAAAATGTTTTACACAGGCCATAATCGAATTATTTTTAGAAAGATCATTCTGCTGGTAACCGTTTACCATTGCTTTTGCAATCTGGCTTCCTAAATACGGATCTTCTCCTGACCCTTCAGAGACCCTTCCCCAACGAGGGTCTCGTGAAATGTCAACCATTGGAGAAAATGTCCAGTTAATTCCGTCAGCACTAGCTTCTTTTGCTGCGATCTGAGCACTTCTTTCAATTAAATTCATATCCCAGGTGCAAGACAATCCTAGCGGAATTGGGAATGTTGTTTCGTAACCGTGAATAACATCCATACCAAAAAGCAATGGAATTTTTAAACGACTTTTTTCAACAGCAATTTTTTGTACTTCTTTTATTTTCTGTACCGATTTTATATTGAACAAACCTCCAACTTTTCCTTCTGCAATATTTTTTGCAACATTTGAGCTGTTTGCCTGACCTGTCGTAATATCTCCGGAAGTAGGTAAATTAAGTTGTCCGAGTTTTTCATCCAAAGTCATTTTCGATAGTAATTCTGCAACAAATTCGGCTTTTGGTTTGATTTTCACAGCATTTTTAGCATTTTTCTTTTGAGCAAAACCCAAAACGGTACATCCTAAAAAAAGTATGATTAATTTCTTTTTCATAATTAGATAATGTTTATTCTTTTGTGTAATCGCCATTGTGTATTCCTATTTTGGTTCGGAGCAATGGCGATTTATAAATGTGGTATTTATATATTTTATTATTTTAAAATCCGTATTTTGTTGATGTAAATCCGAGTTTTGTTAAACCTTGTTTTACTTCCGGGGCATTCATGAATAGTTTCCATAGCAATCCTGAGCGGTAATTTTCGATCATTACAACTTCAGGTCCCTGGTCAATTGCCAAATATCTTTTAGCTGTCCATTTATTTTGTAAACTAATAGCATCATAAAAACCGGCATTTCCCCAAGTTTCATTTTTATGATTTTCATAAAGATTTCGCATTAAGGCAATGGATTCTTTTGGAGTATACACAATTGAACTAATAGCAGCTGTTGGCGAAATAACACCCTGATCATTACTTGGCATGTGCGCATTATATCCTATAGAACCATCCGGATTTCTGGAATAGGAGGCTGTTAAGCCCCAGTAATTTGATCCGTAACCTTCAAACTTCTTTGGATTTTCGACACAATACTGATAGTTTATTTTTGTTTGATTTACATTTAAATCCCAATAATTGGCATATTGATCACTCAATTGATTCGGATCTAAACCAACATAAGAATAATGTGCCCAAAATAAAGGTCCTCCAAATTCTTCAGCACCGTTATGCTTTAAGATTAAAGGAATATTATATTTTTTTTTTGACGACACGATTCCACCGCTTCTCGCCCACCCTTCGTGATATGCTTTTGCATTAATGGTGTACGTTGGCGAAGAGGCTGCCAATATATAAGTAATTAAACATTCATTGTATCCTTCTAAAGCAAAATCCATCTGCCAGTCATATGTAGGCGACCAGTGCCAATACAATACGTTTTTATTATTGGTGTACCAGTTCCATTCTATCCCTTTCCAAAGTTCGTCGTATTTTTGAGCCACCAGTTTTTCTTTTTCAGAGCCTTCTTTCAGATATTCACGAACTGTAATCATTCCTGCAGCCAAAAATGAAGTTTCAACTAAATCTCCACCATTATCTTTGGTTCCAAAAGGTTTTACTTTTCCTGTACTTCCGTCAATCCAATGCGACCATGCACCATGAAAACGATCTGCTTTGGCAAGAAAATCAGCAATTTTGTTTAGTCTTTCTACACCTTGTTCTTTAGTGATATATCCTTGGGACATCCCTGAAACCAATGCCATTAGACCGAATCCTGAGCCACCTGTTGTAACTATATTCGAATCATTTTCTGGATAAATCCCATCAGGATGGTAACGTTCTCTTGCTAATCCTGAATTTGGTTCTGCATAATCCCAGAAGTATTTAAAAGTTTGTTTTTGTACGGCATCAAGAAGTTGCTCATCTGTCAGTTTAGCTTCAGATAATACATTTTCTTTTGTCTTATCAGTATTTGAACCACAACTAAAAAAAGTAAAAACTAATAATAAAACTGAAATTCTAATCATTATAAAAATTTAATATTGAATAATAGTCACTTCCCTCAAGTACTGAAGGAAGTGATTTTAAGATTTTAATTAATATCCGCCAGGATTTTGAGTAGAATATCCAACTGATTCTCTTATAAAAAAGGTAGGAAGAGGCCATAATTCATGTTTTCCAACAACAAATGTCTTGCCATTAGCAGCCATTGCAGCCGGAGCCTGACCGGTTCTAATAATATCGAACCATCTGTCATGCTCAAAAGCCAATTCTACCCTTCTTTCCTTCCAGATGGCTGTTCTCACATCAGCCTGAGAAACAGCTGGAGTATCGCCAAGGTTTGCTCTATGTCTAATTTGATTCAATAACGGAATAGCTGCTCCGGTTTGCCCTAATTCATTTAAAGCTTCTGCTTTCATTAATAATACTTCTGCGTATCTTAAATACCTGAGATTTGTATCTGTAAATTCCTGATTATAAAAATCTGATGAATAAGCTTTATAATTATACATTGAATTAGTGACAGTTGAAGCTACTACTGTGCCATCGTATAAAGTTGAACCTCTAAAAATTATCGTAGCATTTTTTCTAACATCTCCAGGTTCATAAGCATCTGCCAAACTTTGTGATGGTGTATTGAATCCCCAGCCCCAGCCACCAGCCCCACGTGGTGCCTGAGAAACAGTATAATTACCAATTCCAAGTTTTTGATCGGATGTCGATGAACCAACACCATTGATTTCAAAAATAGATTCAGGACCAAATTCTCCTTCTTTTCTAAACATTGATGCATAATCTGATACTAAAGAATAACCAGTTACTTTATCACAGTTGTCAATCACTTCTTGCCATTTTTTTTGATACAAACTGACCTTTGCTAATAAAGCATAAGCCGAGCCTTTAGAAACTCTTTGTCTATCATTGCCTGCATAAGTAGATTTATCCGGTAACGCTTCACCTGCCTCTATTAAATCTTTTTCTATAAAAGCGTATACTTCTGCTGTTGTTTTACGCGTTAACTGCATAATCCTGTCTTCCTCCGAGCCTTCTACAGGTAAATGATCTACTATAGGAACGCCTCCATACCCTCTTACTAATGTAAAATACATAAAAGCTCTCATAAACTTTGCTTCTCCTATTAGTCTGGTTTGCAATGCCGGAGTAATTTTATCCAGTTGAGTCAATAAATTTAATGCCTGATTAGCTTTGTTGATACCAGCATAATTAGCTTTCCAGATACCCTCGAATGATGGAGTTGAAGCATTGTAAGTTAAAGCATCTATTACATCTTTATCTGTTCCGGTATCTCCAGGATCTGAACCTTTATCGGCATCATCTGAAATTATACTCGTAACAGCATTCCATGCAAAAGAAGACATGTCCCACGATAAAAATTGATTATATATTGCCGTAACTAATTCAGTAGCCTTGGCATCTGTATTAACAAATTCCGGATCAACTGGAATTTTATCCGTTTGATCAACATCTAAAAAATCATCTGAACATGCTGAAAATAATATTCCGGCAAGTACAAACATTGATATATATATTCTTTTCATAATATTAAAATTTTAAATTAGCTCCAATAACAAATGATCTCAATGAAGGGTATGCATCCAGTTCGACACCCTGAGTACCTGTTACTAATTCGCCATCTCCTAATGCCTCTGGTGAAAATCCTGAGAATTTTTGAGAGATAAATGGGTTAATAGCATTTACATAAATTCTGCAGAAATTAATAAAACCAGTATCGTTTAAAGGAAGTTTATATCCTAAAGTGATGTTATTAATTCTAAAGAAGTCAGCTGATTCTAAGTAATATGTTGAAGCAACCGGAACCTGGTTAAACGGAGCAGGATTTGAAGCTGTAGTATTTGTTGCAGTCCAAAAATTATTAGCTAAAGAAGCCTCTACATTTTCTCCTGAAAAACGCTGTGCTTTTTTACCGTTATACACTTTTGCTCCTCCTATTCCATAACCATCAACAGAAAAATCTATGTTTTTATAGTTTAACCCCACGGTGACACCGTAATTGGTAGTTGGTAATACTGAACCAACATATTTTTTGTCATTAACCTCATCTAATGCCCCTTGGACTACCTTATCGCCATTTGCTTTGTAATACAACATCTGACCGTTTGTTGGATCAATTCCTGCATATTCATACATATAAAAACTACCTATTGGCTGACCAACCGAAGTTCTGTCAAGTAATTTAGTATTTTGTCCATTTCCTAGTGATCCGCCAATAATTGCTGCAATTCCCTGATTTTTCAAACTTGCTAATTCATTCTTATTATGCGAGAAATTACCTCCTACCCAATAACTTAAGTTATCGTTTATTTTATCATCCCAACGTAACGCAATTTCATATCCTTTGTTAGATACTTCTCCAATATGCGAAGGTGTCCTCTCAGTAATACCTGAAGTTGACAATGGTAAAACATATAAAATTGCATTTGTTGTATTTTTATCATACAAATCAAAAGATCCTTTTAGTCTGCTATCCAGTACTTCAAAATCAAAACCTCCGGAAAGTTCTTCAACAATCTCCCATGATAAATTTGGATCAACAGTTGAATTAATTGTTGTTCCTGGACTTGAATCTGGTCCATAATTTAAACCTGAAGTAAAAGTTTGAATATTAAGTGGCACTTTTTGATTTCCTAATCTACCCCAGGAACCTCTTATTTTTAATAAATTAAGTCCTTTTACATTACTTAAAAAGCTTTCTTTAGACACTATCCAGCCAGCACCAAAAGACGGAAAAGTTCCCCAACGAATGTTTTCTTCAAACTGTGAAGATCCGTCACGTCTTACAGTACCGGTGAACAAATACTTATCCATCAATTTATATTGAAAACGGCCAAAATATGATGATAATTTTGACTGATTGAATGCTACATCATTATATCCTACTACATTTGGTGCATATGGAACATTATCTAATGCCCAATAATTAGAATTGGCCTCAACATTTTTTCTGGTTACTGTTAGTTTTTCCCTGGTACCAATTACGTTTGTTTCAATACCTGCTGTAACTTCTACATCATGTATGTCATTGAAAACTTTATTATAAGTAAAATAATTAGACAGATTCCAATTGAAGTATTGCTCCCTATTCCTAGTTAAAGTATTGATATTTAAACTGCTATCATCATAACCTGACTCCACTCTTGTTGGATCTGCTGCCAGCCAAAGAGCCAGATTATCAACGTAATTATACTGTTTGTAAGTAGAGAACTCTCCGTTAAATTGTGAGGTAAACTTTAATGATTTTAAAATATCATAATCCAATTTTAAGCCACCTTGCAAAATAACAGTTTGCTGTTTTTCATTATTGTAATCTAAAGCTGTTACAGGATTTCCTACAGAATTGAATTGAGAACCGCTTTGAGCTACTACTCCATTATTTACAAATGGAACACCATACTTTCCGTCAGGATAGCGCACCGGTACCATTGGAGATTGTCTGTATGCTGTTGTAAATGCAGACATAGGTTTAGGGATGTTTTTTATAGAAGTGACACTAAAATTTTGGCTTACTTTTAGTTTATCAGAAACTTTATATTCATTATTACTTCTAATAGTGGTACGGCCATAATCAGTTCCATTCAGTATCCCTTTTTCTTCATAATTTCCGGCACTTAAAAAGTATTTAATATTTTCTGATGATCCGGAAATCGAAATGTTGCTTTCTGAATATGTTCCTGTTCTTGTAATTTCATCATACCAATTTGTATTGATTGGCTGATTTAGTGAAAATTTATTTGGGTCGTTGAAAGCTGCATTGCTGTAACGGGCAAATTCATCACTATTAGCCATATCAACTTTTTTCAATGCACTTTTGAAACCCATGTAGCTATCAAAGTCTACTGTAAGTTTTCCTTTTCCTGTTTTAGTCGTAATCATGATAACCCCGTTTGCTCCTCTGGTACCGTAGATAGCAAGCGCCGAAGCATCTTTTAAGACCTCATAAGAAGTAATATCGTTTGTATTGATATTATTGATATTCTCAGTTGGCATACCATCAACTACATATAAAGGATTTCTGCCTCCTAATGCTGTACCAACTCCTCTAATTACCACCGAGGGAGTGCCTCCAGGTGTATTTGATGAAGTAACCTGAACACCTGCAGCTTTACCTTGTATAGCCTGGGAGGCATTCGCTACTTTCATTTTTGTAATTTCCTCTGATTTAATAGAACTTACGGACGAAGTATTATCGATTACCCTTCTGGTTCCGTAACCAATAACAATTACTTCTCTCAAAGCAGTATCTTCAGATTCATTTAATGTTATGTTCATTACTCCAGCAGAGGCAGGAATTGAAACTGCTTCAAAACCCAACATTGAAATTTTTAATGTTTCGCCAACTTTGGCATTAATGGTGAAGTTTCCATCAAAATCAGTTTCGGTAGAGACTCTGGATTCTGCAGCAACAACTATTGCTCCTGGAATACTCATTCCGCCACTATCTATTACTTTTCCTTGAATTGCCTGACCCGACATATAAGCCGGAAGCATTAATAGGACTAAAAAGCTAAAAATAAAATTTTTCATACAGTTTTCAATCGTTTAAGTTAGTAGTACCAAATTAAACAATTACATCGTTGTAGTACATCATACTGACTACTACACAACTACATCGTTACAATATAAAAACCAAACAAAACATTAAAAATCAATATTTTAGAAACAAAGTATAACTAGTTAACATTATATTGTGATGTAGTAATGATGTACTATAATCAATTAAAAGATAATGTAAGAAAATTAAATAGAATTATAAGAGCTTATAAATTAAGCAAAAATTTGGAAAGATTTTCTTCCTGAGACAGGTTTAGCTTCTTTCGAAGACGGTATCTATGAAGTTCAACTCCCCTAAATGATATGTTCATTAAAGGAGCAATTTCTTTGGATGAAAGGTTCATTTTAAGATAAACACAGAGTTTGATATCCTTTGGAGTCAGGTTTGGAAATTTCTTGGAAAGATTAATGATGAATTCATTGTGAATTTGATTCAGATTAGTTTCAAAGGTTTCCCATTCGTGTTTATTGACTTCATTTATCTTAATTGCTTTCTTGATTTCACTCTTCAGTTTATTAAAATCTTTTTCTGAATCCAAAATACTCTGAATATTCTCAATCATTTCGCTTTGTTTGGCAATGGATAATGATTTTCCGGCAACTTCAGATGATTTTGTTTGAAGTTCTAGTTCCAGAATATGTTTTTCGTATTCCTGAATGTTTAATTCGTTTTCGGCCTTTAATTCCATCTCCAGAATTTCTCTCTGGTGTTTTTGTTCTTCTTCCTGCAACTTTAATTTTTGGATATAACGCAATTTATTCCATTTGTAATACAAGAACAAAACTATTCCTATTAACAAAATATATAACAAAATCATCCATACTGAAAAAAACCACTGCTGGGCAACAATAAAATCAAAGTCCGAAACTTTATCAAAATTAGCGCCATCGTGTTTATAAATTACAACAGAATGAAAACCACTACTTAAGTTGTTTAATAAAATGAGTCCATCCGAAATCGGGGTAAAACTTTTGTTATCATCAAGTTTATAAAACAAATTGGGTCTGTTTGCTCCATAAATGCCTGATATGATATTAATTTTTAATTCTGTATTGTATTTTATTTTTGAGTCTTTTTTTATTAAAGTCTCATTATTAAAAGCTTCAATCTTTATTTCCTTATTCTGTTTCTTCTCATAGTTTAACTGAAGAGAAATAAATCCGTCATCAAGATTTAGCAAATAATGGTTTTGTGTTTTAAAAATCCTCAAATTATCATTAATCAGCTTTCCTTTATAATATTTTTCCTGAATGATATTCCATACAAATTTATTTCCGACAGCATAAATATGATATAAAATACCATCCTGAAGTACCATAAAATGATTTTCATCAATTGCGACGACATCGGTAATATTTTTAAAATTGTCATTAAACAATTCATTTTCTTCAAGCTTATTAGTAATTGAATTATAGGTATACCACGAACTATTGATCAGAAAAAGAATTTCTTTTCTAAATTCAAAAACCTTGACTCCAAAATCATTTTTTATTTTACTTTGTTGGGTGATATTCTCAACTTTTTGAGTTTCATAGTCATCATTGTACACAACACGATATAAACCACGATAATTATCGGCAGCAAAAATTTCATTCTTTTTATTTTGAGCTACATATTTTATAGGTTTTAGAATATCCTTAATCAATTTAAATTCGCTTAATTTTGAAATATCATCATAAACCAAAATCCCGCTATAAGTAGATTGGAAAAAAGTGTTGTTAATACTGCTTTTTGATAAATTCCAGCCACCGCTTACATTATTTGTCTTCACTAAAGAGCCATTTTCATAGCAAAATGTTCCGTCATTATGCCCAATAATATATTTGTTATCTGTTTTGGTAATATTCCAGGCCTGTCCCTGCGTGTTGGGTATCATCTTGATTTTACCAGAATCAAATTCAAAAAGACCGTGGTTAGAAGCAATTAAATATCCCTTCTTTGTAGTCGCAACTGAATAAACAGATCCCAAAATCCCCGAATTATCATAAAAAATGGATATGGGAGAATTTACTTCTACATGAGCAATACCATTATCCAGACCCAGCCACAAATCATTTTCTTTATCAAAACCAATACTTAAAATCGAATTGTTCATCAAAACATTGTTTCGATCAATATTTTTGTGGCTATCCGTTTTAAAGTCATAAATATAAACTCCCCTGTTTCCTGTACCCAATACTAATTTATTATTTTTAATAAATTTGGCTACATTAATTGTCGCTGTCTTTAGTATTTCATTTAATGGATTTTTCCACGGTTTTAAACCTTCATTTTCAACAATAAAAATGCCTTTTTTCTGTGTAAAAATATAGGTCTTATCCTGATACTTTTCCATCGCATGCACCACACAATTTTTTAAGACATCCCATCCTTTTGGATTAACGATTCGGGTGCCGTTCATCTTAAAGACACCTTTCGCTACTGAAGCGACATACACGTCCTGATCTACTACAAAACAGTATGATATTAAAAATGGAAATCTGATTTTTTGTATGTGTTTTCCGTTATAAATAAAAACATCATTAAAAGATTGAAAATAGATGGATCCGTTGAATCTGAAAATTTTCCAGATTTCTTCATTATCCTTTTCGTCAAATAATCGAAGGTTTTTCGAAATGGACACATAATGCATTTTGCCTTCTTTTCTATACCAATAGCCAAATTCTTTATAAGAACCAGAGTAAATTTTATCTCCTTCAACCATAATGGAACGGATAATGGTCTTATTAGGAAGTGTATATTTTTCCCAAACTACCCCATCATATCGCAGCAAATAATGGTTGTTGGCAAAATACATGGCATTGTCATTTCCCTGAGCAACATTCCAAATTTGGTTATCGCCCTGATAATCTGATTTACTATAATTTTCAACAAATGGAAGTAACTCTTGTGCCTGAATTTGAGAAGCGATGAAAATAAAGAAAAGTAATTTTAGGAGTATCGATTTCAAAATATTCGGATTTAAACTCAAATATACTGACAAATATTTAAATTTTGAACATAAAAAACTCCCTCTATTGAAGGAGTCATTATATTTTTAAAATTGGTAATTTTTAACTATTCAATTGCAAAATCAAAGTCAATAGTGCAATTATCAAACATAAAGGAGCATAATATTTCGTATCATTAACAGCAAATTTTGTGTTTTTTACTTTTTTGAAAAATCCCAGATAATTAAATTCCCCAATTGCCCTTAGAATAAATATTCCTGTCAAAATCCACAAGCCATTTTTATTAAGCCACAGAGGAAGCTGAACAGCAATATAACCTGCTTTTATCAGGTAAAAGGCAGCAAATGATAATAATCCTATTGCCACAATCAATGTAGCTAAAATGCCGGGCGGACGCATCGGAGTTCCGTCAGTTTTTGATGGATAAACACCCTCTATTTCCCACTTTCCTCCAAAAGCCCAATAAAAATGAATTGATGAGAGAAAAAGAAAAATTAAGACCAATAATAACGTAACAATAATCATAGATGACACTTAAACTTTAAAATTAACTTTCCAATAATCGATAAACCTGTTTTGCAATTTCATATTCCTCATCTGTTGGAACGACTAAAACCTTTGCCCTTGAATTAGTTTTATTGATTTCCCTGATTTCTTTAGAGCGTATTTGATTTTTTTGTTCGTCGATTTCTATTCCGAAATAATCCATGTCTGTACAAACCAATTTTCGCATATAAGATGAATTTTCACCAATACCTGCCGTAAAGATGATAGCATCCAAACCGTTTAAAGCTGCTGCGTAAGCTCCTATGGTTTTTCTGATTCTGTAAGCATTCATCAATAATGCCAATTGACAATCTTTATTCCCTTTTTCCGCTTCTGATTCGATATCACGTAAATCACTGTAACCTGTCAGCCCAAGCATTCCGCTTTGTTTAAGCAAAATAGCATTTACTTCATCTGCTGAATATCCCAGATTTTTTATCAGGTAAAAAATTACCGATTGATCGATATCGCCTGCTCTTGTTCCCATTATCAAACCGTTTGCCGGTGAAAACCCCATTGTTGTATCGATACTTTTTCCATCTTTTATAGCGCTCATGCTACAGCCATTTCCTAAATGGATCGTAATGATTTTAGAATTACTGTCTAAATATTCGATTGCTTTTTCAGAAACATATTTGTGGCTTGTTCCGTGAAAACCATAAACACGTACTTTATTTTCAGTTAAAAGATAATTTGGAATTGCATATTTATAAGCTTCAACGGGAATTGTCTGGTGAAAAGCCGTATCAAAAACAGCTACTTGTTTGGCGGATGAAAAGATTTCTTCGGCAACATTTATTCCAACCAAATGAGGTGGATTGTGTAATGGTGCCAATTCCGAAAGTTCTTTGATTTTTTCTTTTACCTCATTAGTTATAATCGTTGTATCCGAAAAATAACTTCCTCCATGTACCACACGATGCCCAACAGCTAAAATCTCAGAAGTCGATTTAATCACTCCTTTTTCTGCATCCAAAAGCATTTCGGCTACTTTTTGCAAACCAACTTTGTGTGTTGGAATTGATACTATTTCTTCTATTGCATTTTCTGCGGTTTTAAAAGTAATGTTGGAAGTTTCAAGTCCAATTCTGTCAATCATACCCGAACAAATTACTTTGTTTTCCGGCATAACCATTAATTGATATTTGATTGAGGAACTTCCTGAGTTTATTATTAGTATTTTCATTTTTTTAAGATGCTAAGTTGCTAAGGTTCTAAGTTTTTTTCTAAAAGCTTAAATTTTTAATTTTTAATTCCAGATTTTTAATTGACTACAATCCTTGTGCCTGAATCGCCGTAATAACCACTGTATTGATAATATCATCAACCGTACAGCCACGGCTTAAATCGTTTACTGGTTTATTTAATCCCTGTAGCATTGGTCCTATTGCCAGGGCTCCTGTTTCTCTCTGAACTGCTTTATAGGTATTATTTCCTGTATTCAAATCCGGAAAAATAAGTACACTCGCCTGCCCCGCCACTTCTGAGTCCGGCATTTTGCTTTTTCCAACAGCACGGTCAACCGCCGCATCATACTGAATTGGTCCTTCTATCCTTAAATCCGGACGTTTTATTTTTACTATTTCTGTCGCAGCCCTTACCTTTTCTACCTCATCCCCTTTCCCGGATGAACCGGAAGAATAGGAAAGCATTGCGATTTTGGGTTCAATTCCGAAAGCGGAACTTGAATCTGCTGATGAAATTGCTATTTCTGCCAATTGTTCAGCTGTTGGATTTGGATTAATGGCACAATCACCAAAAACAGAAACACGATCTTCCAGACACATAAAAAACACAGATGAAACTACTGATGAATTGGGTTTGGTTTTAATAAATTGCAATGCCGGTAATATAGTATGTTGTGTCGTATGTGCCGCTCCTGACACCATTCCGTCTGCATGGCCTTTGTACACCATCATCGTACCGAAATATGAAACGTCTTCCATTAAATCCCTTGCCATTGTTATACTGACATTTTTTGCTTTTCGAAGCTCATAATACGTATTGGCATAATCTTCATAAAACTCAGATTCTATTGGATTGATGATATTTACTTTCGAAAAATCAAACGAAATTCCTAGTTCTGTAACTTTATTTTCAATTTGCTTCTTATCTCCAATGATGGAAATATCGACCACATCCATATCTAATAATCTTGAAGCAGCTGTAATGATTCGGTCATCATTCCCTTCCGGCAAAACAATATGTTTACGATACTGTTTGGCTCTTTTGACCATATTGTACTGAAACATTTTCGGTGTCATTCCCTCAGGCACAAAAGTGATTAATCTTTCGGATAATGCATCATTATCGACATATTTTTCGAATGTTGTAATTGAAGTTTCAATTTTGTGGAGGTTATTGGCGTAAATTTCAGATTTAATCGCACCAATTCTGTTGGTAATATGATACGTTCCGCCATCAACAGCAATAATCGGAACAATAGCAGAAAGTCCTTCAATCAATTTTAGAATGCTTTCTTCAGGAAGAATATTTCCTGTTAGAATAATCCCTGAAATTGTTGGATAATTAGCTGATTCATTAGCCTGGAGAGCACCTAAAATAATATCAGAACGATCGCCGGGAGTAATTACCAATGCATTATCATGCAAATGAACCAGATAATTGTGCAATTGCATGGCACCAACACTAAAATGACCAATTTCATTGTTCAGATAATTTTCCCCAAACAAAACTTTAGCATCAAGCTCATTCACAATTTCCTGCATAGTTGGATTGTTCAAGCTTGAAATTAGGGGAATCGTATTGACTAAAACATTCTCAGGTAAACTTTTCTGAAGGCTTTTGGTAACCAGTTCGATGTTTTCAGGCTGAACCTTGTTCGCAAAAACAGATAGTACTTCTACTTCTTTTATTTTAAAGGAATCATAGACTAAGTAAAGGCTGTCAACCAATTCATCTAACGTTTTGCCTACTCCTGAACCAATAATTATGGTTGGAATCCCGAGGTTTTTAGCAATTAAAACATTCAGGTCTAATTCGATTGAAGTTCCTTCGCCCGTGAAACTGGTTCCTTCTACCAAAACAAAGTCAAAACGCTCTTCGAGTTTTTTATATTTTTCAATAATCAAATCTAAAACCTCGCCTATTTTGCCTTTATTTTTCTTCTTTATTAATTTGCTCTTAGTGATGGCGTAAGCATCTTCAAATTGAATATCAAGGTTAAAATACGAAAGAACCGTTTCGATATGATTGTCTAATTCTCCATCGACAAAGTCTTCAACAATAGGCCTGAAATAGCCTACTTTAGCCGTTTTACCAATCAGAATACTCATCAATCCGAGTGTTATAATCGATTTTCCGCTGTTCTGGTCGCTTGTCGCAATATATATCGCTTTACTCATAATTTTATATTTTGAAACTAAATAATATATCCTAAATCGCAAATTTAAATACTAAAACCAGCGTCTTTTTTTGAAATAAATAATTAAGGCTATAACCAATAAAAACATGGTTCCCATAACAATAAAATAGCCATTTTTTTCGCGTAGTTCTGGCATATAGTCAAAGTTCATTCCGTAAACTCCAACAATAAATGTCAATGGAATAAATATAGCTGAAATGATCGTCAGGGTTTTCATAATCTCGTTCATTTTTCGGCTTTGTTCCGAGAAATAAAAGTTAGACGCACTTTCCAAAGAACTCATATCCGAATCAATTTGTTCTAAAAGTTCTAAGCTTTTTTGATGCAATCTGATGAAGAAATTAAACGTTTCCTTTTGGATCAAGCTGTTGGTGTCATCCTCTTTAATTGTTTTCAAATAATACAAGGAATCTCGTAGCGGAATGATAGAACGCTTTAAAAAATTAAAATTATCCCGGTGATTTTCAATCTTTTCAAGAATAATGGGATCCGCTCCTTTTTTGGTTAAATCAAT
Organism: uncultured Flavobacterium sp.; assembly: GCF_946478785.1. The sequence continues at coordinate 146,049 of NZ_CAMLDD010000001.1, read as the reverse complement.
GAGTTCTTCAATACTGTCCTCTTCATCCTCAATGGTAATATAAAAGTTCTCCATTACGGCATCCAGCAGTAAGTACAGTAGATAATCTACCTTTTTTGTTCTTACAATTCCGGCATGTGTTCGAATTCGCTCTCGTATGTGGGTAAAAAAATCGCTTCGTTTTTCCTGAAATGAAATTAATATTCCGTTTTTTACTATAAAACTAAGCTGCTCCACTTTAAGCCCATCAGAGTGTTCAGAAGGCAATAGTGATTTTATATTAAAAAATAAAATATCGGGTTGTTCCTGCAATTTAGTTCTTTTGGTAGTGTTTAAAATATCGGCCAGCAAAAAATCATCTAATTTAAAATGAGCCCCAATGGTTTTGATTAAATCAATATCCGTCAATCCATGAATATTGAGCCAGTTATTTTTTGAATAATCTATACAGGTATTTAAAGATTCAACGGTAAACTTTTCATATTCAACAACATCGTCATTGTCATATATAAAAAGCTGCATTTCTGATTCATGTTCTTTTTGTAATCCGGTATATTCCAATGTGACATGCTGTAGTTTACGGCCTTTCTTGTATTTTATCTTTCTCATTCAAAAAAATTTACAATAGTAATATTACGAAAAAGAATTCGAAAAGGAAATGACAATTGTCATTTTGATAAATAATCTGTTCGATAAAAATCATAAAAAAACGAATCATTTCTGACTCGTTTTTTTATGATTAATAATATAAACTAATTCAAATTAATTTTGAGCTGTAATTACTGTATAAGATAAATTGTTAAAAACTCCATTTGTAACTTCAAACACAGTTGGGGTTGTAGGGACTGAAACTTTTATTTTAGATTCTTCATCCTGAATCTTTTCATTTCTAAAACTAAATGTACCCGACACTGTCTTTTTCGCAGTATCTATAGATGTAATTGTAATTTTTCCTGATACAGGAAAATGTTCTGTCAACGAATTTTCATTTGGATATAAATAAGTATTTATAAACAAGGCATTACTAACTTGATTATCTTCTGGATCTTCAAAAAAATTATATTGCTTCAATGGCATAGCATCATTATTTGTTAATTCGCTTTCACAAGCCAATGCCAGCAAAACTGAATCATCCTGAACGTTAATATCAAAACGCTGACCAAATCCTGGAACTTTTATTAAAGTAACCATATTAATTTTTGTTGGTTTCCATTCTACACCATTAATAGTTGCTGAAAATGAACTTTCCGAATTATTATTTTCATCATCACTACTACATGCAGTAAAGGCAAAAGAAAATAAAACTAATCCAATAAGTAAAATTTTTTTCATAATTGTTTTTTTACGGGGGTTAAATTTCCTGCAAATAAACAATAAAAAACTTAATAAATTTTTAGAATATTTTAAATTCTTGAAAAAATAATTTACAAAATTTACTAATGAAATATGTAAAAAAAAATTAAAAACAATGCTAATTATAGTTTTGTTTTCTATGGAAGTTAAATACATTCAAAAAAAACCGGGACATCTCTGACCCGGTTTTCATTATTATATCGTAGAGACGCACAGCAGCGTCTTCACAAAGCAAAATTATTTTACTTCTTCAAAAATAACAATATCTGATTATCAATACATTACATTTAAATGGTACAAATATGGAACAAAGTAATTATTTTATTTCACAAAACAACATATTTTTAGCACTCACAACTTAAGAAGTAGTTTTGTAAGTAACCTATCATTATTAGGCCCTCCTTAGTCCATAATCTTAAAAAATTTAACGTTGGCTAACCTTAATATCAATATTCGAAATGTTTTAAAAGCCGTAAAAATTTATAATAGTGACTTATTTAGCACACGTAATCTCAGAAGCAGTTTTGTGAGCAATTTATCACTCTTAGGTTTATCTGAAACAGTAATAAGTTATGTTACTCATCCTTCGAAAAAAAACAACAGCTCAAGCGTGCATATATACGATAGAAGAAATATGTTGGATAAAGCGCAAATGTTTAGTGAGGAAGTTAATAGGATTAATATAACTAAATCTTCAAAACTTTACAACTTCAATTGAAAATTGTAGTATAAAATTCCTAATCCAGTGACAAACTTATCAAACATCTGGTAAACTATCTATCTCTTTTTTTATATGCATATTGATATTGATTTAATTGCTAAACACTTGTAATTACTTTAAGATTAATATCGGCAAACTCTTTAACATAAGTAGAGGTAATCCCTAATAAAGTTAGAATATCATTAGAAGCATTTTTCTTAGACAAACCAGGTTGGACAATTAAAATTTCAAACTCCACAGGGATTTCATTTTTTAAAATCCCTAATAATTTTACTAAATCATTCTTATTACCTTTTTCGAGTCTGGAACAGGATTGGCCTTTCCTTGTTTTATTTTCTCGACGAAGAAGATGATTGATGAATTCTTTTCCTGATTTATGCTTCCAATGAGCTGATTTTTGTGCTTGTCCGCAAACCTCATAAAAGTTCTTAATTTGATTACTTATAACGCCATCTAAAGCAAATTTCAGATGATAAAACTTTATTTCAATCTTATCATTATTAGCTTTTATAGTAACAATATCAGCAATCTCACCTGAATAATCATCATCGTATATAATATCGTAGTCATCTTGTTTTAATCTATTAATAACTTTATATTGAATAGAATCTGTTTTCTTGGGACTAACACCCTGCGATTCATTACTTAAATTCACGCCATCCCAATTCCAGGCTATTAATTCGTCCTTTGAATAAATCCCTATCTGCTGTTTTAACTCATAATATTCATTACCTGTAAGAGCTGAACCATCTGCAAACCAAACAGTAGGAATAAATTTTTCAAAAAAATCTGCTCCACTAAGCTTAGAGCGACCATATTGTACTTCTACTACTTCCGATGATTGTTGAGTAATCTTAAAATCAGCGAAAGAATCTTCACCATCTATTTTTTCAAATAATTCAAATTTAAAAATAATCACATGAAATTCAGTTACAACAGAAAAATACAAATCACCACCAATTGATGGATTGACCAGACCTAATTCTATATTTGACAAATCAAATTTACTTCCATCTATTATGAAGCCATATTTTGTTTCAGTATCTAAATAGATATCCGTATCCCAATCAATCCATACTGGGAAAATTTCCGGAAGCTCTGTTCTAAGAGTTGGAATAAGTGTTTCTCTAAGGATCTGATTTGGATCAATATCTTCATCAATCAGTTTATCTCCCAATGCAATACACCATTTTTTAAACTGTTTCAAATCTCCTTGAAGCCTTGTCCAAATTCTGCCTTTATAAGAAGCGCCAATATTAACAGGATTACCAATTTCAAAACCGGTTCCCATTACAAAAGCCTTTTCTCCTCTTTGTTTTTCCGCAAGACTTAATGCCTCCCCGACATCACTCCCTACCATCATCCTAAAACGAATATTTTTGCCCAAAAACTGTCTCAATCCAACATTTTGAAGCTTGACTCTTTTTATATTATGAAAAGATTTAAAAACGTCTATCCCTTTGACTAACTCCGCTTTATCACCTATTATTGCCTCAGCTAAGTCGTTGTAAAGACTTCCATTGTCAGAACTATTTATAAACAGAAGGTTATTTTTAGTCTCCCAATAAACGATAATTATATCCCATTGGATATCATAAATCTCTCTTTTATCGTGTACCCATTCTACATCAAATCTTTTTCCCGTAACTATAACCAGCATGTTATGATCTCTGTTTAAATCATCAAATTTAAATTCAAAATCTTCATAACCAGAAATTCCTTCACGGAAATTATTAGGAAACCAATCAGAAGTTTTATTTCTATAAACTACTGCACTTAGTTTGGGTTTAATATTTTGAAAAGGAATACTTGTATTATTCAATTTCTTAAAACCACTCATAAAATCCTTGAACTCCACCTGTTCATTTACTCTACCTGAACTCGTGTCTGATAGAATTTCGTTCCAGTCAGCATCAGTAGCATACAAATCTGCTAATTCAGCTCTTACTTCAAGATCTGCTATATTGGCTATAAAAGATGCGTTCCCCAGCTCTTCATCATACTTCGTTCTTGTAAAACGCCCCGCCAGCTGCAGCGTAATAGGAAGACTTTTTCGAATATCATGAAATGCAGCTATTTTTAATTCAGGCAAGTCAAAACCTTCACCAAGCATATCAACGCACACAATTATTCTTGTTCTTTTCTCAAGTATAATGTCATAAACCTCTCTTAAATTCGATACCCCAGAATATATTACTACAGGGTTAAGATCTTTGTGAATTTCGTAAAGTTTAAAAATCTCTTTTGCACGATCTTTCGTAGAACAACGCGCCATAAGAATGTGATTGTAAGAATTTGCTAAATCCAAGCGCAGACGTTCAACAGCCACTTTAGCAATTTCCTGATCTGCCTTTTGTTTCTCATATTCGCGAATAGAAATAAATTCTATTTTCTTGTAATAGCCTTGCTCCTGAGCCTTTTTTAAAGGAAAATTAGAAATAATTTTACCATCTAATCTTTTGCCATCATTCCTAAATGGAGTCGCAGTAAATTGAATTATCTTTTCGCTATCAAATTTATTTCTAAATTCATTCCAAGAAGAAGCTTTAACATGATGAGCTTCATCAATAAATACATGGCTGAAAGTTTCAGCGAAAAAGGTTTGAGTATCATTATCCTGGTTAGTAAGCCAGCTCATTGTAGTTACTACTACATTACATTTCTCGATAAATTCACCTGCTTCTTTGAGATTTTCGAATTTATTTTTAATAACCCCTGTAATTGGGTACAAAGACTTATCACCAACAACACCAAATTGTTTTAGAAGACCTAAAGTGAAAAACTTCCCGCCAATCTGATTGCGTAATGAATCGGAAGGTACAGTTACTAAAAGTTTCTCACATCTATTAGCCACTAAAGTGGCTAGCATTGTTTCCGTTTTACCTGTACCTGTCGGCATAACCACGGTGGCTGCATCAACAGGGATCTTTAAATGCCCCATAATCATATGCAGAGCTGCAATTTGAGGCTGTCTTAAACCTGGTGTGGTCTCATCTTCTTCCTTATACATGAAGTCATTTTTCCATGACTCTGCAATTTCTCTTGGCGTATACTCTTTAAATGAAGTATGTTTTAACCACCGCTTTATTATTATTTCCCCCTTTTCAATTCTTTGTTTACTTGGAAGAATATTAGTCAAAAGAGCATATTCAATTTCAGGAGGTACGTACTGCTTTTTTGTAGTCAAACAAATTTTATATCCATTATCTTCTATTAATAAATAAAACCGATTTTCTTCGATTATATTTAACGTTATAGCTTGCATCGGAACCAAAAGCTGCTTTACAATATTTTTGTCTCCAATTTTTTGGTAGAGAGTACACTCTAAAGAAGGTAGAATTATTTCCATATTATATAAAATTAAATTCGAACTATTACATTATTCTTCAACTTATTAAATCATTAAAAACTAACAATTTATACAAACTTAACTATATAAACATTCTGATAACTACGGAAATCCATATTACCATTCAAATATCATATCAAAAAAAATAACTTCTGGGAATGTAGTTCTGTTTCGATAATCTAATCTTTATAATAATTTTACAACATCATTTTAGTTTCATATATTTCTCTTAGAAAAAATTGTTGATGAACGGAAGCAAGGTTATTACAAAATTCCGATGCTACAGATTTTTGATCATATTCAAAAAGAAATAAAATTAAATCCTTAATTGGATCTTGTTCTCTTTTGTCAATGTAATTTTTAAAACTGAGAGCTGAAATTATTTCTGCAATTGATTTTGCGATTATATGTGGATTTCCTTTATATTTAAGCGATACAAGCTTTTCGAGTAATTGATGTCTGAAACGATTGTCAATATCATTACAGGATTTTAAGATGAGTATTTTATAACTTTCAGTAAGTTCGGGAGCAAACACAATCCATTTCATTAGTAAAGAAAGATTCTTTTGCTCATTTTCATTGTTAGAATTCTCATATTTAAATACTAAATACTCCCATAATCCTAAAATATTTTTTTGAAAATTATATCGTTCTATTTCAGACAAACTGTTTTCATAGTTTTTTTGTTGCCAAACAAAATTAATTAATGAACTTACAGCTTCTGCAGAAGTATTTTCTATAAATTTGATTATTAAACTATCTGGAGATAAAGTTTCAAATTCCCAAAAATAAAATGTTGTTAAGTGTCTTACTAAACCATTATTACGCAAACCATTAAATGTTACATTTTCTTGAATGGCTCTTTCATAGTGAGAATAAAAGACTTTATAGAGTTCTTCATTAAAAGGAGGCTTTCCAAATACAACTCCGCCCATAAAAGCAAGCCATTTTTTTTCTTCCAATTCATAATATTTTTGGACTTGATTTATTATCCAGCCCTTATTTAAAAAGTAGAACTGCTCAAAATACATTCCCTGCAATATATAGCCATCAATTATTCCTTTATTCAATGTAATTTCAAATAGATCTGATATATCTACTTCCAACTTATTATCTTCGCCTTTCGCAAGATTTCGTGCTCTTCTAAGTGAATAATCCAATAATGATTTTAATGATTTTCCAGCAACAGAATTAAGTAAATGAAGTGGATAATCCATATTTCTAATTTGGACTTCATTATCAATTTTTAAATTCTTTACTATAACTACGATGATTTCTTTAACAACAGGCATTAATCCTATTTCAAAGGCATTTTTATCATGTTGTAAGCCTTCTGTAAGTAAATGAGCAACAGAGCCAACTACTAAATCGAAACCATAATCATAAAAACCTTCTTCTTTTTCGTCGTCTAAATAAAACTTTTCATTGGTAACTATATGCAAGCAATAATGAAGAAGCTTTTCTACATCAAATGCTATTTGCCGCTTCCATGCTTCTTCAAAACCATTTATAATACTATAAGAATAGATGTTTGGAACATCAAAATATAATTCTATTTCATTCGAAAATTTATAAGGATCATATTCAACAGCACCTTTCAATACATCAGACAATCCCTTTATAGTCGGACTTCCCCAAGCTTTTTCAGGCCTGAAAAGTCTTATATATTCTACGATTTCTAAGTTAGTTTTTACTAGTAAATCTTCCTTTAAAATTGGTGAAACAGAACCGCTTCGAATTTGAATTTCTCCCAACGTCTCGTAGTGTTCACTTGTTAAATTTAAAGCTTTTGACAGGAACAAATACTCGCCGTTAAATGGTTGAATGTCTTTTAATGCAGAATACCAACTGAGTTGCCAATATTCTTTCCGGTTTTCCCGTTCAATAATTTCATTTTGCTCTCCTTCTTTAATTATTGCCTTAAGAATTTCTATCTCGTCTACTGCAAAGTCCTGTTGATTTCTTCGAAGTAAGTCAAACAGTTCTTTTTGGTATTCATGTCGAGAGAAGAAATGAAAAATATCATCATTTACATTCAGCAATTTCCAAAATAAAGATTTCATTATATTCCAATTTTCACAAATCACAAATAATGCAATTCTTTTGTAAAAAGGAAGATTATATCTTTTATCATAGCAAAAAGTTTCTAACAGTAATATTGCTTCCTGTGCGTTCTGTTTTGCTTTTTCATTAAGTAAATCCCTGAAAATTATTCCAAAAACAGTTATTAATTTTTCATTGTTCGAATGTAGACTATCCAGCTTTCTAATACTATCAAATCCAAAAGCAGAGGAAAGATCTGTTTCCAGGGCAAACTTTAGTCTTTGAAATGTATCATCATTTTCTTCATTTGGTACATAATTGATTTCATGTTTTTTCATTACTGAAACAATTTCTTCTTTCAATAAATTCTTGTCTTTATCTTCCCAATTTAAAATGTTAGCGGTTTTGTCTTCACTTTTACTATTTTCTAATTTTATTATTATAGAAAGATTTTGCTCTTTAATCAGAATTTTAATTTCGTAATTCTTGTCAGCATCTTTTATTATAGAATTTATTCCTTTTGGATAATCCAGTAATAGAAACTTTAAAGTTCTGCCCAGCTCTAAAATAAAACTATCGGAACAATATTTTATAACTTTAGTGGTAAGCTCTTTTTTTTCAAATTTATCAGCCAAAAAATATAGATATGATCTAGAACGATAACTTTCTCCCTCACCATCCAAAGAGTTGTTATTAACTTCCCCTTTTTTTTCGACTTGAAAAATATGATTAAGAATTATATCAGCTTTTTGAATATCAACTGAAGTTGGTTCTTCGTTTAAAAATTTAGGAAGAAGATTATCACATATTTCAGAGGTTTGAAGCATCGTGTCAAAATTCCCAGAAAGCCAAACAGGTATAAAATTTAAAATCTCAATAGAAACTTTTTCATTTGGAATGTTACCTAAAATTTTAATAAACCAATACCATGTTTTATAGTTATCTTTTGGATTTTCAGAAACATTTTTAATAACATCAATTAATCCATCAATGAGATTCATTTCCTTTCCATCTTTAATTTGAATAGATAATTTTTCCAAATAAGATAAAGATTCCCAGTAAGGAATTTGAAATCCTTTGGAATCTTGAATTGGATCCGGATTACTTTCTGGATCAAAAAAACCTTCTACTTTTAAAAAATTAAACCAACCCATTACTACCTATATTATTTAAAAAATATTGCTTGTAACTTTCATGTCTAGTTACTAAAGATTTAATTAAATCTTGCTCAAAAGAAGTGGGCTGCTTTTTCATTAGAATCAAATCGATATATCTAATATTTTCAAGATAATCTGAATCAGGATGTAAAATTGGAGTTGTTAGACTAGACTTCTTTGTTGTAAGTAACGCGGATTCTTCTTTGTCCTTCTTGTCTTTCAAGTAAACTTGAAAATCATAATGCTTAAGTTCTTTTCGCAAAATATTAAAAAATTTTGTACCAAAAACTTCATTTTCTCCAAAATATTCATATGTCAAATCTGCACTTTTGAATTCCGTTTTTAAACCATCATGTAAATCAAAACGATGTCTACTATCTGCACAAAAATCTTTATAATTCAGCGTTGTGAAAATTGAATTTTTATATTCTTTATTTTTCAAATATGACATTAAGCTTAAAATATTTACAGTATCTCTATAGCTATCTCCCGCATGATTAGGCGCAACTTTTTTGAGATTTCTAATACCCGATTCTATCAGAATTAAATCATCATATGGCGCCTTTTCAGAATACAATGAAAATATGAGATCAATTCTTTCAATTCTTTTTTGCACATTTTTTTCAATTTCCTCAGGTTTATATGTAGATGCCATTTCTGAATTGTGCTTAAACATATATATATTGTCTTTCTCTTTCTTTTTAAAGTAAGTGACAATTTCGTTCTGGTAGCCATTTTTGTGCCTATTCCATTCATCAATAATGTTTGTTGGCACTATATGTTTTAAATGTCCATTTTCTATCCAGTAGCAAATTTCCTCTAAATAATTATCCTCATTTTGGAAATCTATCTGTAGAAGTTGGAGCCATACACACGTATCTAAAGTTATATTCAGCATTTAGCGATCATATTATTTTAATTATAATCCAGTAGCAAGATTTATCATAATTAAATGTTTTTGCTCATGCTAATTTAAAACTAATTTTTAATTACTGTCCTGTATCAAAATCTTTTATAATAATAGTAATCAGTCAGATTGTCAGATTTATTTCTCTATAAATTATTGGTAAAGCTTATGTCTGGTTATTTTTTTACAGTCGAAATTTTCTTGAAGTATTCTTCAAATTTATCATTTAATAGCTCATATAATGATTTTGTTAGAGCATGTTTTTCAAAAAAATAGCTCATACTGCTCGAAGATCCTGATATTAATTTATAAACTTTACCATCCACCTCAATAGTTTTTTTCTTGTCCAAAAAATGATCCGTATAAGAAAGAGGACATCCTTTAGAATTTAGATAAAATTCTATTTTTGGTTTTGTTTTGCCTTTGATTATTTTTAAATTATAAATATGAATACCCGGAGACCCCCTCCTTTGTATTTGATCATCATCATATATAAGGTCGATAATTTGCAAGTCAAAAGTGGAAAAATAATTTAGTTCCTTAAAAATATTAGGAAAAAATGCTTCAATAAACTGATCATAAGTTTTAAATAATTGTTTATAAACAAACTTAAGTTTAATAAAGGCTGATTCAGGTGAATAGAGCTCCCATGCAAAACTACATTCTTTGTAAACTCTAGCCGGATAAGGTCTCTCAATAAAATTTATTCCCTGATTATATAAAAAAACAAGAGATTCTCTAATCCTTACAACATCATAATCATGTTTAGCATAAGTAATTTCAATCTTACTAAATTCTTCTTGTTTGTACCTTTCAATTGCAGTTACAGTAATCTTTTCTAAATCTTCATTAAATGTATGCCACAACATAGTTTCAATGTCAAATAATACTGGCTCATCAAAGGATTCATTTTCAGATTTCTGATATTCTTCTATCCAAATTGGTAAATAAAGATTAAGTAATTTTACCAATTCAATTATTTCTACACTATCTAAATTTATCTCAGGAAAAACTTGATAAAACTTGTCAAAAAAATCAATTATGTATTCCTGGCTTAAAGGAATATTTACAAGGCGAATATTCCTTTTTTTTATAACCTCTAATGTATCTTTTTTAATTAATAATAATGCAGATTCTATTGGGTTGTTCTTTATAGGATTCTCAAAATTATAATTTGTAATTAACTTCACAACATCAGACGAATATTTAGCTGTTAAGGACTTAGTTTCTTTGATAAGCAAGTTATTGTCTCCATATTTTATTGGGACAATAGCATATGAAAGTTTAGTGTTTTCAAACTTTGAATAAACAATGCTTAATTTCCAATAGCCATGATACAATATTTCTTTGATTGAGCTAAAAGCATTGTCAAGATTATTATTTAGAGTGTCAATAAATAAATTTAGACAATGCAAGTCATCAGAACTTATACTATGAAATGGTTTCTCCATTTTACCAATAGTTTTTTGAAGGATTTCTAATTCTTTATATCTTTCAAGAAGGTTCTCGTAATCAAACTTCTTTTGAATATAAGTGTTCAAAATTTCTGTCCATCTGTCTACATAAGATTTATCTGTCCTTGAAATCACATTTAAAATAGGAAAATTTACAACTATAGATTCGCCTTTAAGCCTTGAATTAATTTCAATTAAATCTTTACGATAAAAGTGCATCCAATATGCTTTTTCATTATTATAATTTACTGCGATAAGAATAACTGGAAGCAAACTATTTTCACAATGTGAAAGAAAGGGTAAAGTGCACTGATATTTTGGAGAAATAATATTATGGTCTGGCAATGTTTTTATTTGTAATTCACATTTACCGATAGGGTAATCGCTTTCATCCACGATAGTAAACTCTCCATCTGTGTTAGGAAATTTATCTATTAATTTCGGATCTGGTTTTATCCGAGATTTATCAAGAATATCCAATAATTTAATCACTGAATTATATTCTTCAGTATTATTGTTTGGAAATCTAGCTGGTTTTGAATTAAAAATCTTAGACATTAAATATAAGTTATTAAAGGAATCTTTTTATTTTGATTGTAGTAAGTATAATTTCTTATTTATGAGTTTCACTAATGCATTATACTAACCTCAAGATTTACAGCATATTATTTATTTCATGATACTCAATAGATGATTCTTTATAGTTTTTAAGTATTTCACTTTTACTAATTGATACCAGCTTTGAATCTTGAATATTAAGCGCATATCTGCATTTATTATATATAGTCATTGCCGTATGTCTTGATAATCCCATATTTTGTAGTGCGATAACAATTCTATTTTGAGTACCATATTCTAAAAGGGTAGCCCAATTTTCTCCTGAATTTTCCTCACCCAATAGGTTTATTATTATTTGATAGTAATGGTTAAAATATTTTTCAAACAAAAACCTTAAGACATATTCAATATCATCAATAATTTTTTCAATAACAATGTTAATATGATTTAAATTATTTTTCTCAAATACTGCAAATTCATTATAATCAACTTGTATCTGCAAGGATTTTTCATCATGCCAATTAAGAGACTGAACAATGATTTGATTTAAAGTTATTCCATTCATCCATTGGTTCATTATAACAGCATAGTATTTCATACTATTCTTATTTGAAAGCTTTTTTTCAGCTTTTTCCCATTCATATAAATCATACATACTTTCCAGAATCCGCAAACAAACTGCATACGAAATATCTGTATTGGGAAGTCTTATATCCTGCTTTTTTAAATGTCTTCCCTTTAAAATATTAAAAATTTTTTGCTGTTTACTAATATTGATTGACTGGTTTGCATTTAGAATTTCTCTGGGCACAGTTATATCCTTGGTAATGCTTTTTGCAAGGTCAATTATTTTTTGTTTATTTTTCTCGATAAGTTTTTCAATAACAGGGCTTTTGTATGAAGACCTGATTTCTAAAGTATCGATACATATAATGTTTGCTATGTAGTCTAAAATTTCTTTTTCAGTTTCCGTCCCACTGATATTTTTGTTTAATAAAATTTTTTCAATTTTCTGCAGATTCTTGTCAATTTTGGTCAAAATTGTAGGCTTTAAGGTAATGGGCTTTTTGAGCAAAATAGTACTTTTATTTTCCCATGTACAATCCTCATGTTTAATGCAGTAGATATTTCCAAATAATTCTTTATTTAATCTGCCTGCCCGGCCAGTAAGATTCCAAAAATCAATTTCTTCCAATTTTCCTAAACCATTTTTATTATTTAAGATAAATAAGTTTTTAGTCGGCATATTAACACCCTCCAATAATGTCGATGTGCAGAATACATTTCTGATTTCCTCACTCTTATATAAATCTTCAACAAGATTTCTCAATAATTGCGGGAGTTTTCCATGATGGTAAGCAACCCCATTTTCTATTAAGTCAGCCAAAAAATAATCTTTATGGATGTAATCCCTAATTTGTTTTGAGGCATTGGCAATGGCAGTTGTGATCTCTATTTTTTTGTGATCTCTATTTTTTACAAAATCAACCGCTCCATTTATAGTTTTTGGTTTGCTGTTATTATAAATTAGATTATTCGAATTCTCCCCCAAATAATCTATCACTCTACTGATCGTGGAAAATTTTTCATTAAAATTTTCTGTCTCAATTTTTTTGAAATCATTTTTCTCAATTAGTTCTACAGTTTCGTTTACTATGTCGATAAAGTATAAATTTTGAGAAACAGGCGATTCATCTGTTTGAAAATAATTATCGCTAGTCTGACTGCCAAACAAATTCAAAAAAACCTCCGGATTCGAAACATTGGGCGAGGAGAAATACAACTTAACATTTTTACCATATTTACTCAATGTTCGTTCAATAGCAGAATAAGTGGTTATGCTTCTTGAATCCTTTTCCTGTGCGAGTTTATGGGCCTCATCTACAAATAAAAAACCAATTGGAGGATTGTTTTTTTGCGACAAATAACTGATTAATCTTTCTGGTGTTAAAATGAGGATATAGTTATGAACTTCCTCTGTCAGTAGATCGCTAATATTGGAATTTGTTGCAATTTTATAATTATAGCGTTCAAGTATGCTTTGTAATTCTCCTTTTAAATCAATTGTAAACTGATTAATTAAAGCTCTTGTAGGAACCAATACAACTAAATTTTCAGGAGGAATATTTTTTATAACTTTTCTAATAAAAGCTTTTATTATAAATGATTTTCCCATTGAAGTAGGACCAGAAAAGCTATATCGCAGGCTTGAACTTAAATTCTTAAACAAAAAATATTGAGAATCAGTAAAAACCTGATTCTCGGAGTCCGGAACATGCTGGATTATCTTTTTTGCTTCCACTTCAATCATCCGATCTAATGGAATTAAAGAATGATTTGAATTTAAGTTTTCCAAATATCTTACCGCGGGAAAATTACCCAATTTTGAATATATAGCTTTTGACATTGTTCTATATATTTCGTTATCACAATAACTATAATTAAGAAATGTAACAATCTGGTAAGATCTGTTTCTTGCTGATGAATCTAAAGAATTTGAAAGAATATCTGCAAATCGCAATGAATCTTTCAATTCTTTATTTGAAAGAATGCTTTTTATCTCCTTATTTATTGTTTGTTCAGCATTTATCAAAGAAGATTTATCGAATAAGATTTTAAAATATTCATTATGAAATATGTCCTCGGTTAATTTATCTATGATTTTTAATTGGCTCATAGCAGTTCCTTTATTATGTCTTGCCTAGTTTTCTCTAAATCGGAAAATGGAATAACATATATATAAAAACTATAGCCAGTGAATTCTGCTTTCTTTATTTGATAATTTATTGAGCTTAACAATGAATCAACCTGAGCAGTAATTTTAGCTCTGATCTTTTCACGAAATTCATGATTGGGCATCTTTTTTTCGTCGGAATCAATATCAATATTAAATCCTAAAAAGATTCCAAATGAATGGTCAATATTTGTTTCGTCCGTGCTTGCGCTTGGTATGATAATTTTTTTTAAGATATCATAGCTATTCTCATCGTAAGCTTCCTTTACCAACTGGCTGCTAACTAATTCAATTTCAAAGTCTTTTTTCGCTCCTTTTTGGGAAAGTAATTTACCGATGGATTCAAATGCTTTATAAATCCCTTGCTGTAAATCCGAATGTAGTTTTGATTCTCCAAAAATCAATTGATAATCCTTATCATTTAATTTCAGCAAATGAACTCCGTCTGCACCATTAACAAACATTTGATTTGATGTTTTAAGTTCAAGTTTTGTTAGAATTTTTGGAGCATTTAAATGAGATTCTAACAGGCAATAAAGTAAAATTTCCCCTAGTTCACCTCCTTCAGTCTCTTTAGTTGTAGATGAAGTGTTTTTTTTGATTTCTAAATGATTTCTTAGAAGACCTCTTGCTTTATCAGTAAGAGTCCTTAATTTTCCTTCATCAACTAATTTCTTAACCTCTGTTCTCGATAAAGCAAAGTAGTGCAGCTGGTCGGCTAATAATTCAATCAGTTCATTATAAACAAATTGATTATTAGTAACTCGGAGAGTAAATAAATTTAACTTATTTGAATTTTCCAGTTCTTGATCTTTTATATCTGAATAGAACAAATCGAGAAAATCTTTTCTTACATCAGTTTTTAAACTCATCAGATATACTTTTAAAGATGATTAGGCAAAATTATTGCCTAGTATGAAATAAATATTTCATTATAAAATCTATTATACAATTATACAAAAAAAATACTACTAGTCTTAATAAATCTGATTTAATCAGTTTATAAAAAACTGTCATTAGATAAATATTTACAATATTATTTGTTAAAATTCCTTGTGATCCAAACGAGCAGACTTATACTTTCTTAAAAATCTGTAATAAAAAACGGAGCTATAAAGCTCCGTCATCTGCAAAGGAATAGTAGGTTTCCGGTGTAATGATCAAATGATCCAGCAGTGCAATATCGAGTATTCCTCCCGCTTCCTTGACTTTTCTGGTTATCTTTTTATCAGCTTCGGAAGGTTTAATCTGTCCTGAGGGATGGTTATGAATCATAATCAGCGATACTGCATTTGCTTTAAGTGCTGCTGCAAAAATCAGTCTGAGGTCAACCACAGTGCCGGAAATACCTCCAGAAGATACTTCGTAAATACCAAGCACTTTATTGGATTGATTTAAAAGCATGATTTTAAACTGCTCGAAAAATTCTATTGTATCAGGATTCCAGGACTGGAGCGCCAGCTGGTAAGCCGTTTTGGAAGAATTTATAAAAGGTCTTTCTGATGCTTTTACTTTTGTTTTGTAGACTAATTCAATTTCTGCTACCTGATTACAGTTCTGAAGTGTTTTTGAAGTTTCCATGATTTCTAAAGTTTTAAGATTAATTATGGAACCTGAGCCGGGAATGAGAAAGCGAGCGAAAAAAGCAACGCAATAAAGCAGGTTTTTCACCTGCATTTATGGGGGAATTTTTTTCGGCGAACCGACTTTCCTTCCCGAACTTTGTTCTGAAATTAAGCCTGAATTCCTGAGACCATACCCGCCTTAAAGTGTCTGCTCGCCGAAATTTAACATTTTGTTAAAAAAAGCCGAAAACTAATTTTCGGCTCGTATTGCTTTTTTATTGTTTATACGCTTTTTAATCTCAAACAGGTTCTGATTCAAGAGTTTTAGAATCTGTTTGTGATGCGGTGAATCCTTATTTTTATTTCCCCTGCACTGCACAATTTCAAGTGACGGAAGCGCCACTTCAATAGTCTCTACAGGCTTGTTTTCAAATTTTGCAGAAAGAATAAGAGAGCTTTCCTTTTTATGATATTCGTTGGTAAATACGCAGTGTCGGAGCATATCACCCTCTTCGAGAAAATCCTGCACGCTTTCCATGACACTTATGCTGAGATTTTCATTTGTGAACTCGAGTCCGAAAAACTGTTTTTTCTGCTCTTCATATATTATCTGCGCCTGCTGTATTTCCGAGCGGAGTTCCTTTATTTTAAGACGTCTCTGAATTTTCCGCTTTCTTTCCACGAGCCTGTCATGCTGTTCAGCTAAGTTTTCAGGACAGACATTTTCGGGAATGCTTAAATCCATTTTAAACCACCTCAGCAGTGAGATATAATCTTCCCAAAGCGTAAAATCTAACACCTTATAGCTGTTTTTAAAACACGTTTTAACCGCCTGCCAGTTCTCCCTGATATACTGCGCGCGCGACAACAGATAATGTTTCAAAAAATCTGTCTGTCCAGTTTTAAGGAGCGTCTCAGTATAAGAATCTTTCAAAAGAGCCGTAAAAAGCACCTGCGGTGCTATGGTGTAAAAACTGCCTTTAAAGCCGTTTCTTTTCAAGACATCAAGAACCTGCCCTCCTGCATAAACCTTATAAGGATTAATGCGGTATTTGGGAGAATCCACAAAATTTTTGGGACGGATTTCAAGGGGCGAGTAATATTTCCAGGCGTCATAGGTATTTGAAAAAACGTTGGTGCCGAGCGAGAGTGTACGCACCTCCCCTTTTGGATTTATCCAGTGCTGCATGACTTCTTTGTGAAAGTAGGACGGCAAGAAATTCTTTTTCATGTTTTTGTGCGAGCAGATAATACGCACCACCTGAAATCCTGCTAATACATTCAAAACTGCCCAATACTCTATTTCCTTGAAATGCACCTGATTGTACTGCTGTATTTTGAGTTTCCCCCTGCATGCTGTGCAGTTCATATAGTTTTTGCAGGATGCTTTCTGCGCATCAGGCTTGCAAGTATGGGTGCATTCCAAACAGTGGAATTTTCCCCTTGAGAGAACTCCCCATTTCAGGAAAATATCTCTTTCTGCCCTCACCTGCATATTTTCCGCCACAGGCTTAAGGGAGGCACTCAGCGCTGTAATCTGCTTTTCGATGACGGTTTTAGGTATCATAGGTCAAAGAGTGTTAAGGTTTCCGGTGCGGGTTTTAGAGCAGGCACTTGCGTTTTTGGAACGATGCTGTTTTGGGAAACTTCGCAAGCAGAGCTAAACAAATCAACATTTTCAGGCTGATTTACAACAACCCTGCATTGCACAGGCTCAGGCTGACCAATACTGTCATCGGTATAATATTTAACCGCCATGTCAAATATTTCCTGATTGTCAAAGGCGCAGAATCCCGTCTTTTTTACCTCACCGAAAATGTAGTTGAAACAGCACTCCAAGTTTTTGGATGTTTTACTGAAACTCTGCGCAAAGACAGTATCGCTCTGCGCAGTTTCACTCAGATAATTTTCTATAACGGTTTTAAATTTGTCTGAAGCTTTCATAAAAGTTGATTTAAGATTGAACAATACCTGTTATTCAAAACTGCTTCTGTAGATGTCAAAACAGTATTCTTCGAAACACAGCCAGCACATAAAAGTGTAGTAAGGCAGGCGGTGTCTGTTTTTTACAGCTTCTCCAAGCGAATCTTCGATTTCTTCCCTGATGTTTTCCAGATCTTCAAGATGCTGGATGTAGAATTTTTTGCAATCCGCATGATAAATAAATTCGGAGATCATACCGCTTATGCATCCTCCGTTCTGCAGGTCTTCAAGGAAAGATTTAAGCTGTTCTTTTTTAGTTCCGTCATACGATTCCAAATCGGAAAGAATGATTTTATTGAACGCTAGGCGTACATCGTAATGGGCGTATATTGATTTTTCTAAGGCTTTCATAACTCATTTCTTTAGGCTTATACATTATCATCCGAATTAAAAAGGCAGGTCATCAGGTTCTTCTTTTTTAATTTTCTTGGCAGAAAAATTTTCCGACTGTGCAGGTTGAGTGTCTGATGCGAAAATCAGTATTTTAATATTACTGGTGTGAAAAGTGAGACTGCCTACGGCTTTACCATCACTGCTTAGATAGGCATTCACGCCGACTCTTCCGAATAGTTCCACCATTGTGCCTTTTTTAAGCCACTGGGCTATACCTGCACTGAGCCAGTAAGAGCAGTCAATAAAAGTGACTATTTTTTTAACCTCATTACTGTCTTTGGTTTTGTAGGTGTCATTAACTGCAATGGAGAAGTTAACAACCTGTCTGTCTTTTGCTGTTTTAGCAACAACAGCATCTCTGGTTAAGCGTCCTGTAATTTCCATGATTTTAAAATTTTAAATTATTACTGCTTCTTTCCGCCTGCTCCGCAAAATTGTTTTCAAAAGAAAAAACGGAAAAAAAGAAAGCAAGAATCCAGTGTCCGGTTAACGGGTACGGAGTGCTATAAGTCCCGAAGGGCAGCGAAGCTGTTATGCGCATGCAGTACCCGGCGGACACTAATTTGGCTGCCCTTTTAGTCCGTTTCGTATGAAAACCCATAAGAATCTCAAAAATTAGAAGCAAATCTGACCGCTCATCAGACAAATATTCCACATGCAAGAAAAGCCTGAAAATTCGAAATAAATCTTAATTTAGTACCAGCCTATAAAAAGAGTTAGGCCGTCACATAAATTAGATAATGAAAGAACAGGTCAAAGAAAAACTGGATATAATCGCAGATGTATGGAATGATTTTATCTGGGACAATAAATTTTGCCGCAACCAGATCAATTTTTCCCCTGATGCTGAAAGCAATTACTTTGGTGATATACTTGGATACTTTTATGATACGTTCGACATAATTTATGAAAAAAAAAACGGTACCGAGCACAGTGAGAATTTTGCATCCCATATCAGTTTTCTTCAGTCCATATATGTCCAGCAGGATTTCATTGAAGAAATGCTGATTCTTTTTAGAACCGGTCTGCTTAAAGGTGATTTAAAACTGGACCCAAATTATGCCTTAAACAGAGAAATACGAAATGAGCTTGTGGGACATCCCTTTCGAAAGTTTGGTGATAGGGTTTTATCCACTACAGTATTCGGATATGAGCGTTCCCCTGATACAATAGCTTACTTACGATACCATGCTGACAATGATTTCAAATGCGAAATCATAAAAGTAAAAACTATAGAGATCATCAAAAGACATACGGAGTTTCTGAAAACATATTTCGATGTCATAATAGAAAAACTGAAATCAGTAGCTTCCCGATATTCAGATGAACTTGAAGAAGTAAAAAAAAAAATTGATACCGTTTCTTTTCAGTCGCTTGTAAAAATACTTTCACAAAAATTAAAACCATTTTTGGAAAACACATTTGTGTATGACCAGAAATCGATCATGGAGATTTATGAAAGGAGAAATGAGCACAGAAGGTATTCCCTTGTATATGATTCTTTTATCAGCGGCTTAAGGAAACGCATTGCAGAACTTCAGGAGAACTGCACCTCTGTTTTCAGCAGGTTTGCCGATACGGAACATCCTATTGATATCCCCCTTCTTGATGCTGAATTTAATTTGATCAATATTCCTGTAAGAATCAAAGCACGAAGAAAAAAAGAAGATTATAATTATGAACTTGGCAAACTTTCAACTAACAGGCAGTTAAGAGAATTTGACCATTTCAGTAGTCTTCTACAGGCAAAATCAAAAAATGAAACTGTAATTTATGAGCTGGGGAGAATGAGAAATTATCTTGATAATGATGTAGAATATTTCTGCTCATACAAATTAATCCGCGAGATCTTAAACCAAGATGATTAAGATTCCAGTATTCTTTACAAAATAAATAGTGAACGATATGAAAATAAACAAGAAATACTCCAGCCGTCATCAGCTTTTAAAGACACTTCAGGAAAGAAAGGATGAAAAATGGGCTCCTGACAATATTGACATACGCGATACCGCCCTTGAATTCGATAAACTCATAGAGAACTCAGGACTGCAGGAAACGGATGTTATCCAGCAGATCCAATATCTGATAAATGAGAAAGAAATTAATGAAACTGAATTTGAGTACAGCAGATGTTATTATTCCATTTCAGGTTCAGGCACTGCAGCCTTTCATGACCGGAAACACCTTAGTAAGGGCAGAAAAGAGTATCGTGATAATATGTATGATGTATTGAAAAATGTTTCCACATTTATACTACTTCTACTGGCGGTAATCACTTTTATCGGCAACTGGGTTTCCAATTCCAAGAAAAATCAGGAAATCGAAAATATCAAAATAGAATTAAAGCATCTGAAAGACTCGATGCACTCCGCGAAATAAAAATAAATAATAGACAAAAAATAAACGGAATGGATCAGCTAGACAGCAGGGAATACTATAAAAAACTAAACCAGCCTTTGATTGATTTTTTAAATAACATTTTTAAACTTCATGACATAATTGAAGCTTGCTGCATTGGGCTGTTACGTGTCAAGGAGACGCCAAGACTAATGGAAATTCTTCATCAATTGGAAAATTCAAACCTTGATCTGGAAGAACTGACCAAAGAACCTAAAAGAGTGTCCGAGACCGCAAAAGAAGAAATCGACGCAGGGTTTCCTTTTCTTTATTCACAGTCTTTGCTTATGATGTACTCGAATCTTGAGAATACGATTAAGGACTTTATTATCGAATATTTCAAAAATAATGAAATGACGGAATTCGAGTATGCCACTGGCAAAAAAATAAATCTTACAGTGAATAATACTTCCGATGACGAGACGATTGAATATAATTTCAAACAATATGAAAACAAATTAACCGGAAATAAATCCCTTGGATATGGTGTTGAACGATTTGAAGCCCTGCTAAAACCGATCGCTTTCAGCGGCACTTTAGATTCATTGATTATTAAAGATATTCATCACTTAAGCCAGATAAGAAATACAATCATTCATAGGGCATCGATTGCGGACAGCCATTTTGTGGAAAAATGTCCCGATCTAGGATATAATATAGGAGATCAAGTAAATATTAATTATCTGGATTATGAAAAATATTACTGTGCAATAGGTGAATATATTCTTGAAATCGCAAGAAGACTAGGGCGTGAAATGGGTGCGGATCTCACCAAATTAAATGCTGTCAAAATGAAATTTCCGGCTACCTATTTCAAATCTTACAACGTACCAAAAGAGTGAATTTGCAAATATTATCAGCTGGGTTACTATTTATTGATTGGTTAAGCTGAAGCAGGATATTAAAAGCCTTTATCTGTTTCGATATTGATTTATAAAACGATGCCTGTTTTTTGAGATTGCACGTTGAAAGAGCAAAGCAAGGAGCACATGAAATTCACTGTTGACAGCAGAGGCCTTTAAAAAATAAATGAAATCTTTTCTAGGAAGATTTTATTGCTATCTATATTTAAAGCAGTCACTAGCTCTCGTCTGGATTATATTTACCCATAAAATCACAAATTTTTACTTTGCTGACTTTATTGTCGGCATGTTTGTACAGCAAATTGCCATCCCCGATGTCAAAGAAAATGGGAGCAGCAGCTAAACCCCAGCTTTTCCTTTCGCGTTTCCAGGAAAGGGTCAGTTTATCTTTATCTTTAATAATATTATTTTTTTCTTCCTCAAAATCAGCCTCCAGTTTTTCCAAATTTGCTTGGATGTAATTGTCAATTGAATTTTTTAGATCTTGAAATTCCATATCATTCTCAGCATTCTCCAACTTCAAAAACGAAATTTCTCTTTTAAGCTGGGTAATTTCGACTTCCAGATCTAAATACTGCGCCGCCACGGATTTCAATTCCTTCCTCAAGGCTGGTTTCATACTTTCAAGTTCATTCAGAATCTCATTACGTTGCTTGTAAAGCTCCTCACTTTCTATACTATTTTTGATAGCTGCCCCTAAAAAATGCTTGCTGCGTTTCAATTCCCCCAATAACTTAAAAAATGTCTTTTTAGTAGGTATTGAACTGTCACTGATAATGTCTATAAGAGATGAGTCGACAAATAAGTTTTCGCTTTGCCAGATAATAATAATCTGCTCTGCAAATGTTTCTGCGTTTTTATTAAAGTTGTCAAAAATAGCAGTCATAGACTCTAAAGCTCTCAAATCATCTTCCCTAGATTGGATTTCAGAGGCCACAGCATTTTGTTTTTTCTTTATATTCTGCAGTTCAACAGAATTGTGTTTATTTAACAGACTTCGCTGTGTTGAATAACGACGGTCGATTTCTGCCAGTTGCTCCCCTGATATATTTTTAGTAATCAAATTATCTTTGAACGTCTGTGCATTTATCACCCAAATCATTTTTTGATAAAATCTTTCCCGCTCCCTTATAGTCGATGATGAAATCGCAGAATTTTGAAATTCTATTACAATCCCATTTGACGTAAAAATATCAGCTATGTGTTTTTCGCCGTTTTTTTCTATAATTTTTTCCTGCCATTCAAATGGAAATTTGTTTTTCCAGGCCCTATGCCAATCGGTTTCACCTTCTTTCCAAAAGTCACACTCTGCGGTATGGACATGCTGCCAATGCCAAATGTAAATTTCTCCACATTTTCACCAATGACCTCTTTTTCACAGAAGCCACAAACGGCCCTTTGGCCGGAATAAGCAGGAATAATCTTTTTTCCAGTATTGTCAATTGCATGTTGCATAGTCGAAGTAATGACAGGGAGCTTATTTAAGTGATCAGGTCGCTCAATTATTTATTACCAAATATATCATTTTTTAATAAAAATTGTGGCCGTTAACAAATGGGCTATTTTTCTCTTTGGCCTTTTCCAACCTGATATGCAGGTAATAATCAATATTCTAATTCAGTATATTATCGCGATGTGCACCTGATTTTACAAAATTCAAAACAATTGTGAGGATATACAAATAATGTCTATTTGTACCTATGAGACAGAGCACTTTTGATTAGCGTAATCGCGGTACCACTTAAAGACTTTCTAATTAAAAAATAAATCATTTTTAAGTCGGAGCCGCTTGAATAAAATCTATTATACTTTTTCATGAAAATTATAACTTTCGGCAGCTGCGCCGAAAATTATAATTAGGAAAAAACACATTAAAAAAAAACATTATTTATTTGTTCAATTTAAACCGAATTTTGACAATTTCCAATATTTACGGGTGTTTTGAGCGTCAGAAAATAATGATTAAATAATTTTGTTATAGATTAGAACAAAAAATGTATCAATAATGTTACGATCTGTAATAATTTTGTCATGTATAAAATGAAAAGATTATGGAAAGGTCAGTTGTACATATTGATATGAATACATTTTTTGTATCCTGTGAAAGGTTAACAAATTCAGCATTGAATGGCATACCGCTCATTATCGGCGGAGGCGAAAGAGGCGTGGTTGCCTCTTGTTCTTATGAAGCAAGACGTTTTGGCGTCCGTTCAGCCATGCCTATCCACCTGGCCATGAAACTCTGCCCGCAGGCCAAAATCATGAAAGGCGATATGGAGTTATATTCACGCCTTTCCCACGACATCACCGAGATCATTCAGGAAAAAGCGCCCGTAGTGGAGAAAGCAAGTATTGATGAATTTTATCTGGATATTACCGGGATGGATAAATTCCATGGCAGCTACAAATGGACCGATGAACTGGCCAGTACCATAACAAAAGAAACTGGTTTGCCCCTCACCTTTGCCCTTTCAATCAATAAAACGGTCTCTAAAATCGGAACCGGAGAGGGAAAACAGAAACAAAATCTGGAGATTCCACCACATCTGGTACGCCCATTTTTAAATCCGCTGTCTATTCAGAAAATGCCCATGGTAGGCGAAAAAACCTTCCAGCTTTTATCTCGAATTGGAATCCGTACCATAGGTACACTTTCGGAAATGCCTCAGCAGGTCCTTCAGGAAATGATCGGCAAGAACGGCTCGGAGTTATGGAAAAAAGCAAACGGCATTGATAATAATCCTGTCGAGCCTTATACGGAGAGAAAATCAATTTCAACCGAACATACCTTTGGTCAGGACACCATTGACATACCCCGATTAAAAAGAGTAATTCTGGGCATGGTAGAAAAACTTGCCTTTCAGCTGCGCTCTGAAGAGTGGCTTACCTCGACTGTTACTATCAAAATACGTTATGCCAATTTTGATACGGAAACCAAACAATGCCGGGTGCAGTATACCTCAGCGGATCATATCCTGACCAAAACAGTTCAGGAACTTTTCGATAAATTATACCAGCGCCGTATGCGTCTTAGGCTGATAGGGGTGAAATTCAGCGGGCTGGTACGCGGTACCTACCAGATTGATCTTTTTCAGGATACCGAGGAAATGCTGGCACTGTATCAGGCAATGGACAAAATGAAAAGCCGCTATGGTTTTGATGCCGTGATGCGATGCGCCGGTGCTTCCTTCAAACCCAACAACAAAAATGAAATTTTAAGACGTAAGCCATAATACCATGTATCTCAACTGCCACTCCTTCCACTCCCTTCGCTACGGCACCATACCGCTGGACGAACTGGTACCGCAGGCCGTCGCCTGCGGGGTCAAAGCCATGGCACTTACCGATATTAATACCGTAACAGGAATCTATGATTTTATAAAAAACTGTGAGCACGCAGGTATCAAACCACTAGTCGGTATGGAATTTCGATCAGAATTCCATTTTCGTTTTATAGGACTTGCCAAAAATAATAAAGGCCTTGCCGAGATGAACCGGTTCCTTACTCGTCACAACTTTGAAAAAACTGCCCTTCCTGCTTTTGCTCCCGGTTTTAAGGATGTTTATGTCATTTATCCCCTGGAAAATACGCCCCCTGTTTTAAAAGAAAATGAGTTCATCGGCATCAGGCCCGAACAGCTTCAAAGATTGATTTTATCTGATTGGAAAAAAAAGATTGGAAAAATGGTAATTCTCCAGCCTGTGACCTTTCGCACCAAAAGAGAATACAACCTGCACAGGATACTCTGCGCCATTGACCGAAATGTTATACTATCAAAACTCACTCCTGAGGACTGCTGCACGACCAATGATAAAATGATGGCTGTTGATTTATTGATAAGTCAGTATAGTGAATATCCGCAAATACTTTCCAATACGCAGAAAATTGTGGATAACTGTAATTTTGCATATGATTTCGAAACGCCGAAAAATAAAAAATACTACACCTCCAACAGAAAAAGTGATATGGACCTGCTCACTTCCTTGGCAAAGCAGGGGCTGGTTTGGCGCTATGGAAGTAAAAACATCCCGGCAAGGGAACGTATGGAAAAAGAGCTGAAAGTCATTGACCAGATGGAATTCAGCGGCTATTTCCTTATTACCTGGGATATTATCCGGTTCAGCAACAGTCAGGGCTTCCTGCACATTGGACGGGGAAGCGGTGCCAATAGTATTGTAGCGTATTGTTTGGGAATTACCGACATCTGCCCTTTGGAACTGGATCTGTATTTTGAACGTTTCCTAAATGAAAACAGAAAGAGCCCTCCTGACTTTGATATCGACTGGAGCTGGAAGGAGCGTGATGTGATATTGGAATATATATTCAACCGTTACACCTATGAACATGTCGCTTTTTGCGGCACAAATGTGGAATTCAAGTACCGCTCCATTTTCAGGGAGGTCGGCAAAGTTTTTGGGCTTCCCAAAGAGGAGCTTGACATGCTGGCCAAAAATCCCATGAAGCATCATGACTCCAACCACATTGTAAAGTTTGTGCAGGAATATGGCATGATGCTCGAGAAGTATCCCAACCAGAGAAGCATGCACTCCTGCGGGGTTCTGATTTCCGAGGAACCCATTACCAATTATACGCCTCTGGAAATGCCTCCCAAGGGATTCCCTATCGCCCTTTTTGACATGCATGTTGCCGAGAATATCGGTTTTGAGAAATTTGATATCCTAAGCCAAAGGGGCATAGGGCACATCGATGAGAGCGTAAGACTGGTTGAGAAAAACAGGGGTATCCGAATCAATATCCGGGACACATCCATTTCAAAAAATGAAGCAACAGCTAATAAATATCTGGCAGAGGGGAAAACGATCGGATGTTTCTATATTGAAAGCCCGGCTATGCGGGGCCTGCTTAGACGTTTGAAATGTGACAATTACAAAACACTGGTGGCTGCCTCGTCCATTATTCGCCCAGGTGTTGCCCAAAGTGGAATGATGAAGGAATATATTTTCAGGCACAACCACCCTGATCACTTCGAATATTTTCATCCCGTGTTTGAGCAGCAGCTCGGGGAAACCTACGGCATTATGGTGTATCAGGAAGACGTAATTAAAATTGCCCTGCATTATGGGGGTCTGCCTGCTGCAGACGGTGATATACTGCGCCGTGCGATGTCGGGAAAAGGACGTTCCAAATCGGCGCTCCAAAAGGTAAAAGATAATTTCTTTGCCAGCTGCGAGAAGAAAGGGCATCCCTTCGCGCTTAGTGAGGAAATTTACCGCCAGATTGAATCGTTTGCCGGATATTCCTTCTGCAAGGCACACTCGGCATCCTACGCGGTTGAAAGTTACCAGAGCCTTTACCTGAAAGTACATTTTCCCATAGAGTTTATGGTAGCGGTTATTAATAACGGGGGAGGTTTTTACAGACTTGAAATATATGTGCACGAAGCGAGGATGGCCGGGGCGGTTATTCACAATCCCTGCGTGAACAAAAGCTTTTTTGAAACAACGCTTTATGGGAATGACATCTATCTTGGATTTATGCACCTGAAAAGCCTTGACGCTAAAATGGCGCAGTTTATTGAATCGGAAAGGGAAAGAAATGGGGAATTTCGTTCGCTCGAAGATTTTATTAATCGCATCCCAATGGGCATTGAAAGTGTAAAAATCCTGATTTTTATAGGGGCATTTCGTTTTACTGGCAAAACCAAAAACCAGCTTTTGGTTGTTGCAAGCCTGTTATTAAACAATTTTAAGCCAGAAAACAGGGGACTTATGCTGATACAGGAGCCAGTTAAGGAATATAAACTTCCGACACTGGAAAGGTCCATTTTTGAAGATGCATTTGATGAAATCGAACTGCTAAGCTTTCCGATTTCCTGTACAGTATTTGACCTGCTACAGACCTCGCACAGAGGTGATATCAAGGTCAGGGACCTTCCCCGCTGCCATAAAAAACAAGTGCGGATGCTCGCCTACCTGATATCCACCAAACAGGTGCCTACCAAAAAAGGCAACATGTATTTTGGAACCTGGATCGATAATGAAGGGGGCTATTTTGATACGGCGCATTTTCCCGACAGCCTAATCGATTTTCCATTTCTTGGAGGTGGATGCTACCTGCTTTTAGGGACTGTGGAAATAGATTATCATTTCCCGACCATTACCATTCACAAAATGGCGAAAATGCCCTTTATACCCGATCCGCGGTATATGGATACCAAAGACCAATACAAAACGCAGGCACTGATACGTGAAGATGTCAGCACTACCGAGCGTGCGCCCTATCCTCAGGAGCATGAGATCAACCTGCCGCGTCACCGAATGAAATTTTGATTTATTATCGATGTTAATTCCTAATTATGAATTAAATTTGGTAGAGAGTGAAAAAAAACACAGATAAGAACGAACAAAAGCGTCAGCAGTCTATTGTTGTTTCTGCAAAGCAGATTATTTTTTCTCTGTGTGTTTTCCAAAAGCAGCAACTCTCTATGTTTATGACATCAAACAGGCATCGGTTCATTTATGCAATTTTTGATGATGAATTTAGAACAGGACGTTTCAGCAGATTGCCTGGAAAGGTTCAGATACTATTAAGATAAGTTGATTTAATTTAACAACGCAAGAAATCATGTGTTACTATACCCAGCAGTCGGCAACAATTGAAAATGTAAAACGACGCTTTAATGCAGAAGTGGATAACGAGGAAAACTACCTCCAGTCTGATTTTATAAATGGATTTGCGCATCCGAACATACCGATAATACTTAATTCCGCGCCTCATTTAATTACAACGGACTACACATGGGGACTGCTTCCAACTTGGGCAAAAGATATAGAATTTAGAAAAAACACCCTCAATGCAAGAATTGAATCCATTGAAGAGAAAGCATCTTTCAAGACCATCACCCACAACCGCTGCCTTATAATAGCATCTGCCTATTATGAATGGCACTGGAATGATGAAAAAGGAAAAAGCAAGGATAAATATCAGATCAATTCGCAGGATGATGAAATCTTTACCTTTGCAGGCTTATATTCCACATGGACAGATCCTATTTCCGACGAAATTAAAAACACCTATACCATGGTTACTACAAAAGCCAATAAAACCATGCAGTATATTCACAACCATAAAATGCGAATGCCTATAATGCTTAAAAGAGATGATGAGTCGGCATGGCTGGATCAGTCTGTCAAAATTGAAGATTTTGCATTTCCTTATGAAGGAAACCTTGTCGCATTTCAAGTTTAGAATTATAGCTATGGAAGAAATTGATTATTTTAAAGGCGTTACCAATCAGGAATTTCTTGATTACTATAAAGTAGATTTGTTTTCGCGTATGGAAATTTCACTCTACACTTATCCCCATGAGATGACCGAGGAGGAGCCTCTTCCGTGGGAACACTTCAACAGATGCGAGGGAATTCTATATGAATACCTTTACAACACCTATGCTGAAGCAAAATTTCAAAGATGGCAAAAGGAAAAGAAGGAAGCAGCAGAATTTTCGAACACCAACGACCATCAGGCTGATCACGACCAAATCGAAATTCAAGAAACTAAAGAACAAAGGACTGAAAGGTATGCAATTGAGCAAGGCCATCGCAATATCATTGTCAGGGCAAAAATGCAGGAACTAAGGCCAGAACTCAACAAATTAACAGCTGATTATTTAAGGAAAGTAAAACTTCATTTTATTGATTTATAATTTTATATTTTATCCAGCCCGCTCTTCATGGACTTATCGTGACGGTTGCAACTGCGGATTGACAAAAATGGTAAAATCATAAAGCTCCTCATCAAAAAAAACTGTAATTTATTCGATGGTAATTCGATTAAAGTTTGCTAATTCTTGTCTTGAGACATTAGTATTGCTATAGTTTTATCATCCTTTAATCCCAAGTAATATTTTTCTAAAACTTTCTGGAAAATAGGATCTGTATTTTCAATCTGGCTAAATAGGGTCATACAGGATTTAAGTTTTCTATCGTCCGGCTTGCCAAAGATTCCTATTGCTGTCTTGCCCTGTTGAGAAAGTACTGCTTCTGAAATTTCAATTAAGCGTTTACCGAGTACCGGATCATTAAGATAATGCCGGGCCTCCTCTAGGTCCTTAATTCCATAATACACGTTATAGTCCGTAAAACCCAAGCCTCTGATTTGGGGAAAAACAAACCACATCCAATGACTTTGCTTTTTTCCGTTTTTGATTTCATTCAAAGCCCGGAGGTAAACATTCTCTTGCGCCACAACAAATCTTTCTATACCGTCATCTGGATTCATAAGGAGTTGTTTTAGTTTAGTAGATGGTTAAATTACTGGTTTAAATTGCAATTAGATAAAAATTCCTTGTCCCGTTTTCAAATTCCTGACTAATAATTCCACATTACTGGTTTAAGGAATCTATGCTTGCATATGAAGTTAATCTATGGCAGGATCCTGGAACCTGGAGAAGTTTTTTTTTAAAATACTTCCTAATACATAAGTTCAATACTACGCTCTTTTTTGGTCAGTCCCTGCTCGATAAAAACTATACTACATATGGGCTGGAGGCTATCCACTAAATTAGGGAAAGCATAAACAAGCTCTTGAGAAGAACTTTCCAAATCGACACCTAAACTCTTCTATAGCTCTAAAATGCGTTATAAAACCCTTTTTTGCAAAAGTTACATCATGTCCGACTGCGATATTGTCGGGAGCCACACCAAAGCGAAAATTTCTGCTTTCTTGTTAGCTAATAGATCACTAAAATGAGAGTGAATTGCCAAAACATAGGCTGGTCAATCAAATTATATGGGAACTCCAAATCCGCAGCTTTAATAGTGACTGCAAAATCTTCAAGATGTAGCCCCCATAAAACGATCAATATTGAGATCGCCAAATAGTAAAATATTTACGAAAAGAGTTTTTTAATAAATTAGTAAAATCAATCCAGAATACCTTTCCCAAATACTTTTTCTACCTGAAATATATACGTATTTAATATTGGCGTTGCTAAAAAGAAACGGCTTACTGCCGCCCCATTCGCATCTTTTTTTTGATTATCAAATGACCGCTCCAAAAGTGCGGTATAATCCTGAAGTTGACTACCGTCAAAAACCGTTCGTAAATTTCTCTCGGTATTGATAAACGATTTTAACATTGGAAAATCATTATTATTGTCCTGTTCGTACCTTTCTATTCCAGATTTAACATCAAGGAACTCTTTTCTGAACAAACCTAAAACTGCTGGTATATTATGTCCGTAAAAAATATTAGGTATAAGTCCTACCTTATAATTCGCATAATGCTCCTGTGAAGATATTGAATTGGCCAAGTACTTTTCAAAGGTTTGAATGCGATATATATAATCTGTATTAAAAAAATTAGTGTCTTGAAAATCAATATTCATGTTGTACAATATTTTAAGTTACATGTAAATTCAAACATAAAAGTAGCTAAATTTTTAAATTGCAAAGTAGCAAAAAAATAGTTTTCCCATCATTGGTGAACCCTTCTCTACAGGTATATCGTTATATCTTTTGAATCTGTCCTGATCTCCGGACGGCATTCCTGCAGCAAATCGAGTGCCATACGGTCCACGTCGGTTTCACTCAAAGACTCGTACGCAATGCTTTGCTCAGAATCAAAGTGGATATCAATATAGCAGATTTCACTGCTTATCGCCTCCATGTCATCGCTGATAATATCGCAGTGATTATCAATTTCCACACCGAAATACTCAACCTGGGTCAATCCCCGGTTAATCAGCCCGGTGACAAAATCAATTGTGATGGTTTCAGGTATAACAACCTTTGCTGTTGATAAAACAAGAGTATGTGCTTCCATATCATGTTATTTTATATTAAACCCTAATTTACAAATATTTATAAATACTTCAATAAAAAAATTGCTACACTCAACCGTAGTAGTATGGATGAACCACAATTTATTTCAGCCTAGGCCGTTCAGTTTAGTAACAAGCATTTTTTTATCCGGCAACTGTATTTTTTATTCTGCTACCATAGTGGGAGAAAGACTTCTGCTTAGCGCATATTCCACCACAGCATGATCCTGATCCTTGCATAATAATATTCCGATACTGGGGTTTTCATTTGGTTTGCGAACATCACGATCTAATGCTTCCAAATAAAAATTGAGCTGGCCTAAATGTTCCGGTTTAAATTTATCTGATTTAAGCTCAAAGGCTATAAGGCATTGAAGTCCTCTGTGATAAAAAAGCAGGTCAATAAAAAAATCGCTATGCCCTACCTGAACTTTATACTCCTCTGCAATAAATAGAAAATCCTTACCAAGTTCAAGTATAAAATCTTTCATCTGACTTATAAGTCCTTTTTGGAGATCGTTCTCGCTGTAGGAATCTGAAAGATTAAGAAAGTCAAAAATATAACTGTCCTTAAATGTATTTGCGATATCGGGATGTAATTCTCTCATCGCTGATGAGAGTTTTGTATTTCCCAGAATAGTCCTTTCAAAAACACCACTGTTTATTTGTCTCTCGAGCTCTCTCGAACTGAACTTCTCCTGCCTGGAGAGCCCCAGATAAAACTCGCGCTCCTCGATGGATTTTGCCCGGCTTAAAATGATTAGATTATTTGTCCAGCTGATTTCTCTCAGCAGCGCTGAGAGATTTGGAAAATCTTTATAGGCCTGATAAAACTGCTTCATTCGCCAAAGATTTTTATCTGAAAAACCTTTTATTTCAGGTTCGGTATTTTTTAAAAACAGTGCTAATTCGCTAACTACCGATTGTCCCCACTGCTGGCTTTCAACACGGATATGGATGTACTGACCAATATTCCAATACAGATTTATCATTTCGGTATTGACCGCTGAGATAGCTTTTGATCTGGATTGCTTTATTAACTGGACTACATCTGAAAATTGCTCCTGTAACATCGCTTCTAAATTTTAAGTTTCTTATTGTTCATGTTATTTCTTTAATACTAAATAAGCCAGCGCGGGATCGTTCAGCAGGCGTTCCATTTCGGAATGATTTATGTCCTGAATATCCTGCTTTATCTGAAGGTAATTACGCTGGATCATTGCGTTGTCAAGTTTTCGGACAGGTGGTATTTCCTTGTAATTCTCCATCTCTTTTCTGAGCGCTTCATGATCATTTATAATTTCATTGTGAAAGGTTTTGAGCTCAATTTTACAATCGGGATCATCGGCAACCATGCCCACAAATTCTCCGGAACTCAGCGCCGAGATTTTCGAAGGCGGAACAGCAGATTCCAGTTGTTTGGATCGGCTGATCGATGTGTCTGCACTGTTGATAGAGAGGCTTTCCCTGTCCTGCATAATTTTTCCGAATCGCTCTGATAATTGCTTGGAAGTATCTCCTGTCACTTGTCCACTAATTATATTTCCGACAATATTCATAATTACATCTGCCTGTTCCCGCCCGTAGTCTTTTCGAAGCTGGGTAAAGTCCTGAACACCCAGGCAGGTTGCCACTTTATTGCTTCTTGCAGTGGCAATTAAACTGTCCATATTATTGAGATATATAGTAGGGAATTCATCAAAGACCAGACTTGATTTCATTTTTCCTTTTTTGTTTACCAGCTTGACAAGCCTGTTTACATAGAGGGATAATACGGCTCCGTATATTTGTATTTTCTGCGGGTTGTTGCCCATACACACAATTTTAGGCTCCTCGGGATTGTTGATATCCAAAGTGAAATCATTTCCTGATAAAACATAGTATAACTGCGGGGAGGAAAGCCGGGCCATGGCGATTTTCGCCGTAGCAATCTGCCCCTCAAGCTGGTCAGTCGCCTCGTTGAGGTAAGCATTAATAAAAGGATTTATAAGGACTTCAATTTCCTTCTCTGTACGAAGCAGTGTAAAGAGACTGTCATAATCCATCTGCATGAGTTCAATTACATGAGGCAGGGTGCAGAATTCTCCATCTTTATACTTTCTGAGATACCAGATTACGGCCGATAAAAAATTAATTGGCGACTCCACAAAAAAGTCACCCTGCCTTTTAATCCACTCCCTGTTGAGTCCCATTAAAATAGTCCTAGCCGATTCCGAAGCATCGGTTATATCTTCCATACTCTGGGGATCCAAAGGATTGCATCGGTGCATGATCTTATCAAAATTTATAAAGTAACATTTAGGCACTATTTTATAAACATGTTTGTTGTTCTCAAATGTATTATAGACAATTTTGGAGAGGTCATCATATTTAAAATCATAGACAAACATGCTGAACCCTTTCCGAATGTGCTGGGTTATAACGTGACGGATCACAAAATAAGATTTACCTGATCCCGGAGTGCCCAAAACCATCAGGGCACGAAATGGATTTATAATATTGATCCAGCTGCTACGCTGTTTGTCCTTTAGATAATATCGGGCGGGCAGGTTGATGGAATATTCATTTTCCAGCAGTCTTTCTTCCTGAGGAAAAGTCTCATTGAGCTTATTGAAAATATCTTTCTGGCTGAGCCTGTTTTTTATAATACGTGAAAGCATAGTGCCACCGGAAAGAATCATCAGAAATCCAGCCGAGGTGCACATCATATAAGCAATAGCATTATGGGAGTCACGTGAAAACAGGAACAGCGAAAAATAACTAATAAAATAAGTTACAAGCCCCGTTAAGCAATAGGCAAAAGCTGTTCTATAATTAAGTTTTTCATTTTTGCGACCCTTTGCACCCAAGAGTGAAATCATTAAAAAACCGAGTGCAAAAAATTTGGATTTATGGAAATGCGAGAACAATCCCGTACGGTAGATATTGCCCAATATTTTATCGCTAAACGCGCTAGTGAGCTCCCATTGCCTAAAAGCGTAGTAGCAATAAAAGTAAAAGTGAATTATAAGAATGATAATGCCAATCAGCCTTGTCATATCAAGTATTTTTCTAAGCGCCTGTTCATTTTCTCCTGTCTGCATCGCCATGATATTTAATGTTATTGATTATCAGATTGTCCTTTTCTTTTTTTCTTTTTTCGCTTGCCTTTAAGCTGATTTGGAATATAACTTGTGGTATGTTCTGACTGGGTCAAAAGATCCACGATCGTGCCCAGTAGATCTGTACCGGCCGCATTATCATCCTGGAATAAATCCTTGCTGTTTGTATAGGAAATCTTATTCGCATGTGTTTTTAAAGAGCTGTCATTGTCAAAATTAGGCTTGTTACTGCCCATTAAACTACAGCGCTCCTGCATTGCTTTTGCACTGTATTGTTTACCTAATGCGCTGCCATTAAAAACACATTTAGTGGTATGATCCACGTAGGTAATCCCGTAGATTAATCCTTCAGTATTTTTTCGGCACACGATGTTGATTCCTTCTTTTTCAAGTAATTTGGTCAGCTGGGAAAACCGAATATTTTTCGCAAAAAGAGCAAGGTCAACCGCATTTTTTATCCTGTTTTTCATTCCTGTATTTACATTATTATTGGATGCAAATTTCCGCTCTAAAAACTTAAGTGTCGGCTTGTTATAAAAGTCACTTGCTTTAATAGGCACCCCAATAGGTTTTCCATCCGTGTCAAGTATTCGATATACCAGTCCATTTGCCTTAAATATCCTTGAGTTCTCGTTTCCCCGGTCAGCCATTACATTATATAGCTGCAATACTGCATTCAGTTCTGAAAGGCTGGTATATTTATAAGACGTTAATACACCTTCGAGCACTGCTGAAATTGCTTTTTTTGATTGTATCCGGCCATAACTGACCTTTGATGCAGCTATAGGTTTTAGTGTAGAATCACTATTACTTTTACGGCCTTGTGCTTTTATAAGCCCGAAAGATTTCTCAATCTCCTTTCGGGCAGTTTCAGATTGGTTCCGGCCGATGTTGTGCATATCAATCCGGCTTCCGTCAGACTTGACTTTTATGGATATCAAATGGATGTGCGGGTGAGCTGCATCGTGATGCTGGTATACCAGATAGGGCTGCTCTGCAAAGCCAATTTTTTCCATGTAAGTATGTGCAATTTCAATTAATTTCTCTCTGGATAATGTAATTTCAGAAGGATCAAAATTCAGTGAGATATGAACACTATTACGCTTTACATTCTCGTTCAGGGCATTTTGTTTTAGCAGTCTGTTGAGTCTCATTGAAACATTCATATGCTCCAGATCAACAGGGTAATTTCCTTCTGCTATACACTCTGCAACACCTTGTTTTACTTTGTTCTCATTATAATTAAAAACATTATGAACAGAGGATCCTGTCTTTATGATTGCAACCATTTTTCAGAAATTTTTTGAGTATTTTTTTTTATCTCTTCAATCTTACCCAGCAGTATTTTCTGTTCGAGTTCATGGCTTATAATCCAGGTGCGAAACTCAGGAATCTGATTCAGTGTGTGCAATTTTTTCACCGCCTGATTTAAGTTATTTCCTATTGCTTTAAGTTCACTTCGCAGGCGGATAATTTCACCCATAAATTCGTCAAGTGACTCATTTCGGTAATTGGTTGTAATGGTTTTATTAAATAGATATTTGCGGATATATTCACTTAATTTTCTACAGGTTGTAGCTTTCCATTTACGCTCAATTTTTGCGTACTCTGCAGGCGTAAAACGCAGGCCTACAAGACGCGTTCTGTTTGAATTTTCCTTTTCCATCTTCTTTACTTTTCATTAATTTCAAACTCTTTTCTCTTTTCAGTGTCACTGCCCACGAGTTCCGAGTAAAGGGGCAGCCAGATTCGGTTGTTTAACAACCGGACATCTGGCCGATTGCAGGAACGTGGCAATCTTTCAGCTTTAATAATGTCTTTTTAGGATTTCGACATTTCCTGAAGCAATCCTTAAATCCAATCACAATAAATTGCCTTGAGTAAATGCCTACGGATTGTTTCTAAATCTGTACGAAGTTAGGCAAGCTCTGCCTATTGAGCCTATCATGGACATATTATGTCCATGATAATTAAGAAGCCTATTTCTACCTTTGTATTAAATAATATTAATTTAAACACGTGAAAATTATGATGACAACAAATGATGTAGCAAAAGTTTTTGATACTATATTTAGTATCCCGGGCATGAATGAAACGGTGAAGATTGATTTGAAAATTTCACGCAAAAATGTACTTCTATTAAACCATGTAATTGAACGCGGGCTTACGGCAAAAGGTGATGATAAATCATCGCTTTTCTTGGCCAGTATTCCACAGGAAAATCTTCAGGAATTAAAACAATTTGGAGATGAATTTCTTCAAAAAGCCGGACTCATAGAATTCAGTGAAAAGCTCAGTACATTGAGCGATACCGGAAAGTAAAGAATTAAGAAAAATCAATTGATGCCAATAAACAAAATAGTGTTTATTGGCATCTCTTTTTTATGTTGGAAGGCAATCTTTAATTTTTAACTAGCAATTGAATGCTATTGAATAATCTGTGCCTGTTTTTGATAACAGCCAAAATAATAGACCATTGTAAATTTGTCTTAGTTGTAATCAACAAAATACATGATCCTATTGGATGCTTTTTAAGATTTACAAAAGAGTATAGAGGTCCTATCAAGTCCTAAAACTCATCAGGAACTTTTCAACTAATTACTTTACCTGAAGTCATGCAATTAAACAAAAACATAAGAACAATTACCATACAAATAATATGTCTTTTATACGTGATGCTGTTTGTTTATGCAGCTGTGAGCAAATTATTGGATTTTGAGAATTTTCAGGTGCAGCTTGGACAATCCCCATTATTGAGTTCTTATGCATCGTACGTATCATGGATGGTCCCAACTCTCGAGCTCTTAATTGCGTTTCTACTCTTTGTTCCGAAATTCCGCAATTATGGTTTGTATGCCTGTCTCTGTTTGATGACTATGTTTACGGCATATATTTATATTGTCCTGCATTACAGTTCTTTCGTTCCCTGTTCCTGTGGCGGAATTTTAGAGAAAATGAGCTGGAATGTTCATTTAGTCTTTAATCTTTTCTTTGTTGGAATAGCTGTGCTGGGAATAGTTTTTAGTCATCGATATAAAACGGAGAATAATAGTCTAAAAAACAAATTGTCCCCAACTAAAACTATTCCTATTTCGATATTATTAAGCACAATCTTAATTATCGTTTTATTTCTATCCTCTGAAGAAATAATGCACCATAAAAATCCATTTATCAGACGCTATATTAAGAGATCAGTACACCTTGTACATTCCACAGATTTAAAATATAATTCTTATTATTTCTCAGGCAGTAGCACAGGCAAACTGTACTTGGGCAATTACACAACACCTTCTCAAATTTTATCGATCGATACCTCATTCAAGTTTCAGCAAAGAAATAAAATAGATCTTAATAGCCACCGTATTGCTCTTGGTGCCATCAAAACTTTAGTAAGGGAAAAACATTTTTACTTAATGGATGGAACCGTTCCCTATATATATGCAGGCAGCACTGAAAACTGGAAGATTACTTCTCATTTAAAAGAGCCTCCCCATTTTACATCAGCGGAGCCAATTGATAAATCAACTTTTATTTTTCGCAATAACAGCGGGGTCAAATCTGCCAACATTCTTGGTACATATTCAGCAAAAAACGGAACTAAAATTAAGTATGCGCCGGGTTTATTAATACAGCAGATTGACGGAATTTTTGATACCGATGGTATGCTGTTGTACAGCAGTAAAATGGAAAGGGCTGTGCATGTTTATTTTTACCGGAATGAAATTATAATAGCAGATAAGAATGGAAAATTAGATTACCGCGGCAAGACCATCGATACTATTTCCAAAGCAAAAATTAAGGTAGCATATCTCAAAAACGAAACTGTACGTAAAATGTCCGCTCCGCCGCTTATGGTTAATTCACAAAGCACTCTGCATAACAACCTGCTGCTTGTTGAATCAAAAATTCCAGGACTTTATGAAGATCCTGCGATCTGGAAACATGCTTCGGTTATTGATGTTTACAACATTAGAAAAAACAGTTATATTTTAAGTTTTCCCATTTTTGAGATAGGGGATGACAAACTTAAATCTTTGTTTTTAACCGATAGACATTTGTATGTTATGATCGGTACAAAACTATTGATGTATGAGCTAAGGGAAAACCTTAAAAAAGAGATGGAAACTGATTAACATAAAAACTTACAAAAGTATACCGGCCGGTACCAGGAATAAGATCGAACACCTGTATAAAATAGTAGATCATTTTAACCTTAATACATATTATTATGAAAACCACATTTTTAAAATCGACAATGCCCTTTGCACTAGTTGCAGTAATGGGAATCTCAGGTGCTTTTTTGACCACTTCTATGCAGAGTGCTTCAAAGGCTGCCCCTAAAAATGGATACGTAAACAGCGCTCAATTGCCCTGTAATGTTCCTGTAAATTGCGACACTACACCTAGACCTCAAATCTGTCAAGCCAATGGACAGCAGGCTTTTGGGAAGGACAATAACTGTCAAGAAATCCTTTATCGTCCTATGAATTAAAGGATGCTAAAAGGCAATGCAGTTCTAAAAAAGAACTGCATTGTTTTTTTTAATAATTAATTAATTGCATCTTTAGTCCACCTAACAGACTGGTCATTTTTAAGGTAATAATCAAACCATTGACTGATTCTGCGACTCAGATTTATTTGATTTTTTCCTTTCATTAAAACATGCTTTTCATCTGGGTACAAAAGCATTGTTGCAGATTTTCCCAATCTTCTCAGGGCCATATAAAATTCCACACTCTGCTGCCAGTTGACATGCACATCTGATTTTCCAGTCCATAATAAAACAGGGGTGTTAATAGAGGTAGCATTGGCAACCGGAGAATTTTTTGAATATAAGTCCGGATCCTCAAAAGGTGTTTTCCCCATTCGCCATTGCTCGCTTTGAAAACGGCTCATATCAGAAATATTTAATTCCCAGCCTACGGTCAGATAAAAACTGGTTAGATCTGCAATTGAACCTCCCGAAACAGCTGCCGCAAAAAGGTCTGTCTGGGTAA
This sequence comes from uncultured Flavobacterium sp., assembly GCF_946478785.1. The sequence goes on along the minus strand of NZ_CAMLDD010000001.1, from coordinate 106,710 downwards.
TTATGAAGTTTGTCTCGTATCCTCCGAATGACTCCCCCATCAATCCGATTTTCAATGGATCAACCAAATTTTTATTTATGATGTGATGGGTTGCACTAACAGTACAATCTACCGTATCATCTCCCACTTTTCCAGTTTCATGTTCAATGTCAGGACATAAAACAAAATAGTCATTTGTTGTGAACACAGATTCATTAAAGCCATTCCCGGAAAATAAGGTAGGATTAATATATTTATGAAGTCCTTGAGACTGCCTTTCGTATATATACACAATCATAGGATACTTTTTCTTTGGACTGTAATTTGCAGGAAAGTACAAAACACCCTGTAACTCCTTTCCTTTTGAATTACTGTATCTGATTAGTTCGGACATTCCCCACTGAAATTTACTGTAATGCGGATTGCTTTGAAAAATTATTTTCTCCAAGGATTTATTTCCTTTTAAAATCAGCCGTGGCGGAAGATTAAATCGCTGCTGCTGACAGATATATAGCTGATGTTTTTTTATGTAATGCATCTTATCAAAATAACTATCGCCGTATATAATTTGTCTGATTGTCTTTGCTTTCTCCACACTGTAATATCCGGTCTTGCCATCATTACCTTCCGCACGCAGAATCAACTTGTCATTTAAATTAATAGTAACACTTTTCCAGCCGTCATAATTTTGGGTCAGAAGATCAAAATCTCCCAGAGTATTTAGTCTAAATTTAGTTTTATTTTCTCTTCCTCTAGTTAGCCTCCTGCTTGATGTTCCGTCATGTTTTACTGCCCATATATCATATTGATCATACAATAAGATTTCATCGTCATTTGAAGTCCATCCTGGATTTCCATAAGCCGAATCACTCCCTAGTGTATGGACCCTGCCAAAAAAGGGAATCTTTATTTTCTGCGTAATATTGCTATGCGTTTTTAATTTAACATTATAAATCCACCAGTTACTATCCCTATAGTACGCAATAAACCTGCCAGAAGGAGATGGCAGCAGATCTGAATAAAATTCACTCTGTTGTTTTACCAAAATTTCCTTTTCCCCTGTGTTCAAGTCTACAGTATAAAAGTCCCTAGGAGCTTCACTTTCAAACTGGGGTTCATATTGTTTAGGATTTGATACAATTGCCATAGTTTTGTCCCCGCTGAGCATAACGCTGGGAAATTCCGCAGATGAAATTTGGACAAGATGTCCAGATGCAGGATGCCACACAGCCAGATTTGCTTTTTCGTAAAACCTCCCAGATCTTTGTTCTCGGGGATAAATCCACTTATCAGCAGTATTCCAAACTTCCACCGTATCGCTTGCTTTTTTTTGAGAAGGCCGGTTTTTTGGAGCAAGTCCAAAGAATACCTTTTCTAAATCAGGTGATATGCTTAATGGATAAGTCCCATTCTTGTCAAAATTTTTATCCAAAGGAAAATTATTTTGCTCACCTGCATCAAGCTTATACAATTTCTTTAGCTGTAGGTTATACAAACAAAGACTCATACTATGATCAATAGAATCCGATGCGGTGTAAAAAGCAACTGCTTTTCCATTTTCCTCCCATGAAAAGTTGTAAAAATCAGCGCTCTGCTGCTTTAAAATCCAGTTTATTGCCGATGTATTATTCAGACTTAAAAGTCCAACAGAATAATTTGAATTCTCTTTTATCAAAATAATAAGTTCTTTTTCATTAGGGCTCAGGGAAAAGTGGAGCACTTCACGAATTGTTTTGATCTCATTAGTTGATAAATTAAGGATTTGCAGAATTTTGTCTTTTTTTAAAAGTGTAATTATCTGGTCTCTCGCAGATGAATATTCAACCTGTGTATCAATGGGATAAGCTTCCTGATCTCCTGAAGTTAAATCTACAATCCTGAGGTTATTTTTATCTTTATAAATAAGGTGTTCATTACCCGCAAAACGAGGAAATATCCCTTTTGAAAAACTATAAGTCTGAAGGTTAGCTGTATGGCGTACAAATAAAGTATCTATCTCATGATCATAAATCATCCTGTAGCTTATCCACTGGCCATTTGGAGAAATATTTTCAACTAAGAGTTCTCCCCATTTCTGATAATCGGCTTCTGTCAACTGTTTCTTTTGCACCACCTGCCCCCATAAGGGGCAGGCTACTAATGGCAAAATAAAAAATAAAAATAAAGCTTGCTTGAGCTTCTTGCACAGAAATTCCTGTTTCTTGATTCCTACTGGTAAATTATTTTGAAGTATCATACATTAATAACCGCTATTCTGCGGACGCAGGTTTGGATTAATACTCAGTTCGTTTTGGGGAAGGGGAAATAAAATATCTGTCGAATTCCAGCCTGCTTTTGACACAGAGAGAACATTATCAATTTCTCCCGAGCGTTTGAGGTCAAAAAATCGGTGTCCATATTCTGTAAACAATTCCCACCTCCTTTCGCGTAAAACGGCATCACTAATTTCCTGCCTGGAGACAGCCTCTGTGTCGGCCAGCCCCGCGCGGTTCCTTATAACATTTAAATCTTCTTTAGCACCTATGAGATCTCCCTGATATGCCCTTGCTTCTGCTCTTATTAGATATTGTTCAGCTAGGCGAAATATCACCGAGTACTCAACTGAGGAAGCTGTATAATCAAACTCCTTATATTTATAGGAATGATACCACGTAGTAGTACCGTCACTAATAGATGCAGTCCAATTAGTTTTTCGCAGGTCATTTGTTTCAAATGAAGTGATCAGATTATTACTTAAAGCCACAAGGGGCGGAGGGCCTGAAAAAAATATAAAAATAGCTGCTTCATCTGTGTTTTTTCCGGAAGCGGATGGCTGAAACTGCCAAATTGTTTCCTTGGAACCTTTTATAAATACAAGGGCTGGATTATCTTCAATAGCATACAGATTTACAGCATTTAATACCGCTGATGCAGCGTTTGCTGCTTCCGCCCATGACTCGTTATACAGATATACCCTTGCCAATAATGCTTTGGCCGTAAATTGGTTCGGCCGTATTCTTTCTGCATTTTTATAATCCGGTGTCATTAGGGCTATCGCTGATTCCAAATCCACAATAACTTTGGCATAAACCTCTTTGACCTTAATCTTCTCAGCTGTGTTATTGATCTTATGGTTCGTCGAAGTAATATAAGGAATGTCTCCATAGAGATTTGTTAGATAAAAATGCACCAAAGCCCTGATAAAAAGAGCTTCCCCTTTTAGCTGTTCTTTTTCCTTTACAGTTAATTTGTTGCTTAACTCCATCCCTTCCATGACGGCATTAGCTGCATAAATCTGATTATAACTGATATTCCAATAATCGGTGATAGTTGAATTTGCAGGCAAAAGTGTATTGGTGTAAAACCGAAGTGTCGGATCGCCAGGACTTGCAAAACAGGTTAACTCATCAGCGTAATTGCCCAGCTGATTGGAAACTCCTGAGGCAGTACCGGAAAGTAAGCCATGATCCCTCATTTTAGAATAAATATCCGACAATGCAGCGTTTGCAGTTGAATAGTTATCAAAAACTGAAACTGTTGTTAATTGTGATTTTGGCAGATCAACTTCTACAAAAGAATCACATGAGCTCAGACACACTATTGTTATCGCTTGAAAAAGCAATAATCGGTGTATAGAAATAATTTTAAAGGAGATTGTTTTCATGACAGATAATTAAAAAGTGAGTTGAATTCCAGCAGTTATAATTTTCAGGGGAGGCAGGTAACCTGAGGCTATAAATTCAGGATCTCCGTCCTTATATTTTGTAAAAGTGAGCAGGTTCTGCCCCTGCAGGATTAGTTGGCAATGTGTATTTTTCGTACCTAAAGGCAGGTCATAGGAAAAAGCTATATTCTTTAGGCGAATAAAAGACGCATCAGTGATAGAACCCGTACTCTGGTTATAGAGATAGTCGGCAGTGACGGCATCTTCATTATAGCCGCTGGTATAAATTTGCTGTGCTGCATTATCACCGGCCTTTATCCAGCTGTCCGCAGCCCTTGCTGGCTGATTGGACATCTGTCCGGCAAAACCATTATAATAGCTGCGATTCTCCTGTTTTACAAATTGAAAAAGGAAATCAAGCTTCCATCGTTTGTAGTAGAGCTGATTTTGCAGTCCTCCAAAGTACTGCGGGTTGAAATCAACTACACTCTGTTTGTCCTCGGGAAACGATATGGCGCCATCCTTATTAATATCCTCGAAAAGATAAACACCTGTCTGGCTGTCAATACCGGTATATTTATAATTCAGCTCAATATTTAAGGGTTCTCCGATACGATATTGCTCATTGTATGGAGATGCGGAAAGTCCGGGAAAACTAATAAGCTTATTTCGGGCAAAAGTAAGATTAAGGCTGGTCGTCCATTTAAAGTTCTGAGTATTGAAGTTTTGAGTCCGGATAGTGAATTCAAATCCTGTGTTTTGCACAACAGCATCTAAATTGGCCTGCATGGACTGGAATCCAGTAGTTCCTGCCAAAGGTATGCCCACGAGCTGATTGGATGAACGGTTCTGATACCAAGCGGCGGTTAGAAATATTTTATCCTGCAGAAAGCCCATTTCCAGAGCAGCTTCAATTTTTTTATTTGTTTCCCATCCAAAGTCAGGATTATAAAGTCGTGATGGCTGTAATCCGACATTGTTATCATAATTAAGTCCCGAAGAGGTATAGGTGTCGAGAAACTGGTAATCACCAATCTGATCATTTCCGGTCGTTCCGTAACTGCCACGCAGTTTGCCGAAACTCAGCCATGAAATATCTTTGAAAAATCTTTCTTTGGTGAAAATCCATGCCGCACCCACTGCACCGAAATTGGCAAACTGATTTCCCGGCCCAAATCGGCTTGAACCGTCCCGCCTTCCTGTAAGGTTCACGATATATCGCTCCTGCCAATTATAGTTGATCCTTCCGAAAAAAGCCTGGTATTTATACAGAGCTTCATCACTGTATAAAACCCGCACAGTAGCTGCAGATGCAAGGTCATAGATCAGATCATTTGATGTGAAACCGTTTCCGAATTGATAAAGCCGATCCGTTATCTGGCTCTGGAAAGTTCCTCCGGCAAGAATATTGACTTTGCCAAAAGTCATTTCTTTTTCCCAACTTATCTGAGGCTCCACTATCCAGGACTGTCGGTCTGTATTATTTAAGTAAATACCGGAAAAGGCACTTGTCAGCTGATAAGCAGGATTATAGATGGTAGAAGGCGAAGTTCGGGTTTCTTCGTGCCTTAAGTCCGTAAAACCAAAATTGCTTTTCAGAACTAAATTATCCAGTAAATCATAAGACAACACGGCGCTGGTAACAAGATCATTTGTTTTGGATCTAAACTTTGCATCCCTGTAACGAAGCGGGTTCTGCCAAGTTCCATTTTCCCAGTTTAAGTTGCCCGAGGCATCATACAGCGCAGGAGCATTTGGCGCGAGATACCTTGAGCTTGCAGTAACATCATATGCAGGCTGATCATTATCCTGAATATTGTATCCTGCTGAAAAAGTAAGTTTGAACCTATTATCTTCTGAGCGGTGGCTCATGCTGAACTGCGTCCCTCCTTTCTTGTACATATACTGGCCAGGGAACACGGTAGACTCTGTGTGGTAAGAACTGCTTAACAAAAACTGCGTTTTATCAGACCCGCCCGAGAGCGTTGCCTGCAGATCCGTTATTTCGGCAGTACCACCTAAAAATTCTTTCTGCCAGTCTGTTTCACGATTCTGGTCCCATGTCCCGTTAATATCATAGTCCCAAGGATTATACTGGGTCAGACCATCATTGACAAAAGCCTGTCTCCTCATAGCAAGATACTGCTCGGTACCCATCAGTTTCATGAATTTAGTAACTGTTCCGGCCCCTGTTGTAGCTTTAACACTCACAACAGTTTTTCCGCCTTTTCCTTTCTTAGTAGTGATAAGCACCACCCCATTGGCGCCTCTTGACCCATAAATCGAGGTGGCATCAGCATCTTTAAGTATCTCGATACTTTCAATTGTATCGGGATTTATACTGTTGAGCGGACTTGTAACGGTGGGAAATGTGGAGGCTGTCTGATTATAGCCGATTGGATCTGAGGCATACGGAACACCATCTATAATGTATAGGGGATTATTACCATCACTTCGAATACTGTTCTGTCCACGAATTTTAATATCAAATCCTCCACCGGGAACCCCTGTGGTCTGTATTATACTCACACCGGCCATTCGCCCCTGCATAGCTGCAAGCACATTTGTTACGGGTTGGGTTTGAATATCTTTCGAAGTAATTCGGGCAATGCTTCCTGTACGCTCGCTTTCCTTTATTGAATAGTAGCCTGCATTGACTTTCACTTCCTTCAGTGTTGTGGTATCATACTCTAATGAAATATTGATTGTTTTACGATTCTGAACAGGAACAAGAACAGTTTTAAATCCTATAAAAGAAACGATCAAGGTATCCGATGGAGAAGCAGAAAGAGCATACTGACCGCTATAATCCGAAATAGTTGCGGAATTGCGTTTATTTTTAATGGCGATCGTTACACCAGGAAGCGGATTGGATCCGTCGCTAATAGTTCCCTGAACCTGAAATTGTTGAAAAAATGAAGTACTATGCTTGTTGGAATTCTTGGCATAAAGAGATGAAAAAGAAAAACAGAGCCATATAAAAAATAGGCAATAAAGAGCTTTCCCATCCTTGAAAAATGAAAAATAATTCATAATATTGGGATTGGTTAGTTAAATGGTATTTGATTAGCTAAGGTCCTCTGCTATAGTTTAGTCGCTGCTGCAGAGGGCCATTTTTTATGCATTAAGTAAACGTCTTAATGGTCATAAGGGAATTAATTTGTTTAGTTCACATTACATTGATTAAAGATTCAACACTTGCAATGCGAAACTTTAAAAAAAGGAAGATTCTACTTTGAATGTTATCTGAGTTATTATAAAAAAGGCGCGAACTCAGCTTATTGTTTCAGAGGCATTGGCATACCCAACCACAAATAAGTGAGCCCACGCCCGTAAAGGTCGTGAGCATCTTACTTATCATCTCGTGGTTTTAAAAACGCCAATTTTCTGAAACGAGATTCAAAGCGAATGCTTCAATATTTTGATTTGAAGAATCGCAAAGATATTAATTCATTTTCAATTGAATTGTTACAAATATATGTAAAAAAATATTTATGGTGATATATCACCATAAATATTTTTAATAAAAGTCAAATATTGTTCCTTAAAATTAAAGTTATATGGCTAGGGAAGAACTATTGAAGGCTTATAAGAAAGCCTTTGGCGAAAACTTAAAAAAAATTAGGGCAGAGAAAATAAAAACTTTAAGCGGAGTAGATAGCACTACTAAGTTTGATTCCAGCAATTACCATAAATATGAAATTGGCACAGGAAATCCAACACTTGAAACACTCGTTAGTATAGCAACTGGTCTAGGTATACATCCGAAGGAATTACTTGATTTTGATTTCGACCTAAAAAAAATTGATATTCATAAATAAGAAGCATAGGCATCTTTTTTTATGTATTTATATTGATAAACCTTCCTTTATGTAATTTTCATTATTTTTATATCATATTAATCACCAAATATGAAAGTTAGCTCTGAAATTACCGTAATTGCGATTGGAATCTTTTTTGTTGTTTTAGGGTTTGTTATTAGATATAAAGTTAATAAACGTAGATTTAATCGCAGAGGTCCTGGTGGTTTACAACATTTTAAGAATTATCAACAAGCGTGGTTGGTTACGTTAATTGAAAGGATATTAATGGTGTTATCTTTTATAATAATTGTTACTGGTCTAATATTCTCTTTAGCAGTTGTCATTTTTTAAAGCTAGTTCACTCTAATTCTTAATTATAATATAACTAGAAGTACCTTGAGGGTGTTTTTTGCATTAAACAGGTATTTATACGGTATGATTTCATCATTAACGAATTATTTTGCAACTTTTTTAATTATATGAACTACGGAAAACCGTAAAATAAAACAAAAGCGGTTTTGTACGTTTGATTTAGAAATTTAAAGAATGGCATAAAGCCATCCACAATAGTACTTATGTAAGCAATTTTATCGCCTAAATAATTAAGTTATATCCAAGTTTACCGCAGTAGAAAAAAAACATTATGGAAGAAGATGAAATTAATGAAGAAATATTTAATACAATATTAAGAAATGGTTGGACTGATATATCTCCTTTTGACAATAGAGAATATTCTAGAGTTGCAATCGCACTTAAATGTAAAGGATATTTAGTTACTCCTCATATAAATACTAATATCTTTGAACTTAGTAAAACTGGTGAAGAAGTTTTACAAGCTGGAGGATGGAAGTCGTATAATTTAGCGAAAGCGAAAGAAAAAAAGATTTTAGATGATAAACAATTTTATGAATACAAAATATCTAAATTTAAATATTATACTCTTTGGCCTGCACTCGTTTTGGGCATTGTTGGAGGTATTTATAGTATAGTTGAAATGGCAAAATCTTATGCAGAAAGTAAACCTAAAATTGAATCAACGAACGAGCCACAGAAACTGAAAGTTTCGCCAAAATCTAAAAAAGATTCGACAAACATTAATCCGAAAAAAGTTGAACCTATTTCAGTCAACTCAAACATAAAATAAAACCTGCATATAACACACGCTACAAGCAATTTGGGTTTTAGGTTTAATTTAAAGTTGGTCTTGTATCAGATAAATTTGTGTTTATCCGAAATTTGGCTTTCTTAATCCCAAACTGCTTGTAGCGCGAGAACATTATGCACTATTTTAAAGACCGAGATATTCCGAAAAATGAAGAAATCAATTTTAATAATCAAAGGACATAGTAAAACAGAAATTGAACTAACAAATGACCGCAAAATCATTCAACTATATATTGACTATTTTTGTAGCAATGCAGGTGGTGCTTTTGATTTTGACAATGAGATATTTATTTATGAAGAACCCAAATTAGAGACACTTCAAAATCTTGAATTCTTAAACACGAGTGATTATTTAGTTGTTTTACTTATTGGACACGGTGCAAATAAAGACGGTAATCAAGTTTTTCAAATGCAAAAAGAATTATTTGTTCAACCCGGACAAATACAATTTCATTGCAAAAGACAACTACACATTATTGAAACTTGCAGAGATATTATCGACTTTGAACTTGATATAAAAAGAATAAATAGACTTATACCAAAATATAAGTATGGAGGAATTGTAAAAAGACCATTAACAAGAGAAGAATCGCTCTTAAAATTTAATCAATCAATACAGAATTCTGACGAAGGGACATTATATCTTTTTGCTTCAAGTATTGGGGAAAGTGCAAGTGGTTTTTTATTTCTTCAATTAATAATAGACATTTCAATTTACATTCACGAATATTTTAGAGAAGAAATTGTAGGCGCAAATTACATATTTGAACTGACAAACAAACAAGTTGTAGAATTAACAAAAGGAAATCAGAATCCGACAAAAATTGGAGATGTGGATTTCCCATTTGTAATAACAATAATTTAAATAAAAAAAAAAAGTGAATAACAGCCGTACACGAGATTTGGGCATTTGGCTGAATTTTAAAAATGGTTTTGTAATTGTAAAATTTGAGCTACCGAAAAATTTCGCATCATTAATCCCAAAATCCCAAACCTCGTTTAGCGCCAAGACATTATCGGTCAGCATAAAAACCCTACAGATATAATGACAATTAAAACACTGAAACAAATGGTAAAATTATTCTTTGTAACAATTATTACTTTGACGACAATTTCTGCTTTTTCCCCAAAGCACATCTGACACACCAACTCAAAATATTTCTACAGATAGTGATATTGGGTATAGGCTATTCGCAACAAAAAATATGTATACATTTATTAAAATGAATACAAAAGATGGACAAATGTGGCAAGTTCAATGGTCTGCAAAAGGTAATGAGTTTGAATCTCCGCTATCCTTAATAACCCGAGTTACAAAGGAAGATGAGAAGAACGGAAGATTTTTTCTTTATCCGACAACAAACATATATAATTTCATTTTGCTTGACCAAATTGATGGACGTGTTTGGCAAGTTCAATGGTCAGCTGAGCCCAAAGACAGAATTGTTCTACCAATAAATTAAAATTTTTAATGTTGTCATTATATTTTCAAACAAAAAAGGGTTGCTAAAAATGATATTGAATTAAATACCAAACTGCTAACAGTCACTACAATTGATTTTGGCATTTGGCTTAATGGAAAGTTGGGTTTGTATTTGGGAATAATTTAGCAAATCCGTAAATAGGGCTTAATTTACTCCCAAACCCTTTGTCGTAACAGAAGTGAGCCGTCATTGTAAAAAGCAACCATAACCAAAGGCAATCGAAGAATTAATGCTAGAGAAATTCCCGACAATAAACAGTACACTTTCACCAAACGAACTTGGCAAAGACAGATTTGAATATTGGACGAATATTTTTTTAAATGAAGAGCATTTAAAAAGAATGGTTGGAAATTTGAAACGTAGATTGCTTACAATAAAATTGAAATAGAATAATGAATCAAAAAACAATGAACGGCTAACAACAGTTTGACGAGATTGGGGGGTAAACATAATGGAAAGTTGGTTTTGTATTGGTAAATTTGTGTTCAACCCACAAATCCCGCATCTTTAATCCCCAACCTTGCCAAGCGCCAGAAGTTAGGCAAAATTTAAAAGACATGGCAGAAGACGAAAAACCGGTAACAGACTCCGAATTTGAAGAGTCAATAGAAGTTCTCAAAAAAAGAAAAGAGCATTTACAAGAACGTGTTGAAAGCTTAAAGTTTAAAGCTGGCTGGTTTATACTTGTCATAATAGCTGGTGGACTTGCAGGCTACTCATTTGCAGCAATAACAGATTTTCGTCATTATGAAAATCTAACTCAAATGATTGATAGGAGATTATCTTATGTTGTAATCGGAGCCTTGTTTGGCACGTTTACATATGGTTATGCTTTTAGCTTTTTTAGAATCTCTGCACAAAATCGATTAAGAAGAATCGAATATAAATTAGTGCAATTAGGAGCAGAAGAATTGCAGGATAAAATTGAAGAGAATTTCTTTACAAAACTTGTAAAAATAAATTTTAAATATATTGACCAGTACTATCTTCAGACTCAAGAACAAGCTGATAAAAGTTTTAGACTTGCATCAAACGCATCTATAACGGGACTTGTAATTATTAGTATTGGAATAATTATGATGTTTTTCGATAAAACTGAACCTGCATATGTAACTACAGCCGCTGGAGTAATTTCAGAATTCATTGCAGCTGTTTTCTTTTACTTATACAATAGAACGGTTTTAAAAATGAGTCAGTATCATCAAAAACTTGTAATAACTCAAAACATTAGTCTGGCATTAAAAATATCGGAGGACATGGAAACCGAAAATAAGGCAAAGGTTCAAGAGATGATAATTGACAGACTAACTGCAGACATAAATAAATACTTATCGACAACAGAATAAACTGTGCCTAACATCTACAACGGATTTGGGCAATTGGCTAAATTAAAAGTTAGTTTTGTATTTGGAATGATTGGCAAATCCGAAAATAGGGCTTAATTTAGTCCAAAACCCGCTGTAGTACCAATCTTAAAATAAAAAAAAATCGTGATTAGATTATCAACATTCGAAGATAACTCATTTGAACCTTTTCAGACTTTAACTGAAGAAACTTACAATCTTCTGAAACAGGATTGTGAAGTTTTAACGAAATCGTATATTCAATTTGTTGTTTTTAAATACCTTCAATTAAATTTAAAAGACTACGCTGACTTTGTATTAGAATGGACAAATGTACCAGCATACAAAATGGACTTAATGATTTCGACTAATATTCATTTTGTATTAGAATTTAATAAAAGAATTTCTAACGTTTTAATGAGCTTTAAATTCTTTTTAGATAACGCACAAACTTATCTTAAAAGAAAATACGGTAAAGAATCTATAATAGCTAAAGATTTTACAGAACTTACTCATAATTTATTCGACAATTCCTTTGCATATCGCTTTCTTTCTAAACTTAGAAATTATTCAGCACATTTAGGCTTTCCTTTAGAAATTGTTTTATTCAAAATTGATTTTAATAATGAATTTCCTGAATCAAGCAAACATTCTTCACAATTGCTTCTAAACATAGAATCCCTAAAAAAAGAAAAAGATTTATTCGGTAGTATAATTTATCGAAATCTTAATGAAATGACAGAGGATTTAGATTTGATTCCGTTAATAAACGAATTATCATTTCATATCATATCAATTCAAAAATTCATTTATTTTAGTGAACGTAATGAACTTGATGAAGCTATTGAAAATATTGAAATGTTTGTTGGAAGTCGAAAAACTAAAAGTAATCAAATCAAAGCTTACACTTATGAAAATACTAACGGTAATTCCACTATGCAAATTTTTGATATACCATTCGAGATTTTAGAAGAATTTAAAAACACATATAGAAGCTGGTGCTGACAGTCGCTTGGCGAGATTGGGGTTATAAGATGAATATAAAAATTGGTTTGTATCTGAAAAATTAATCTTTAATTAAAGTTAGCACTGCCAATATCTACAACAGATTTGGACAAGTGGATTAATGAAAAAATGTAATTTTGCAATTGGAAAAAGCCGAACGCTTATATACTCATCTGTCAATACACCTCATCCTAATAATCACTTTTTAAATGCTTATAAAAAAGCAGAATGTTTCTCCAGCCCCGATTGAAGAGGAAATCCTTTTCTGCCGGGGTCCGGTATAAAAGATTGAAGCGCAAAGCGGGATAAGCTGCCTAATTGAAAATCCTAATAATTCTATTCCAAAAAAGCAATGCTATTGTCGGCTTAAAAATAAGATAAAAATCAACCCTCGAATCAGAATAAAAACAGCATAAAAAAAATGGAGCTTAAAAACTCCATTTCCTTCCTTTAAAGTAAGTAAGACTGCTAAAAATTACTTCTTAGACTCCTCGATTGAAACTTTTCTAAACTCTTTCAATAATTTTTCAATTTCCAAAGTAGACTTACGGGCTCTTGCCCCTGCCGCTTTAACACCTTTATCCAATAAAGACTCAGATTCTGTTTTAAATGTTTCGATTTCGGCGTTTATTTTTGCTACTAAATCTTTCATGATTATTTATTTAAGTTAAGGGAGCAAAAATAAAATTTCACTTATTATACAACCCTAATTTTCCCAGATAAAAAATAAAAGCAATACTGAATTGGTTCGCAATTGCTCTCGATTTGTTTATTTAAAATTATATTTTACTCCGATATCTTATTGAGTTCACTAATAAAATATGAAGTTGGGCATCCCGCTTTTGCAAAAAATGCCTGTGCAAATCTTTGCGTGCTGCTAAAACCAGCCTCCTGGGCCAATGCTCTGTTGGAATACTTCCTCACTTTAGGATCCTCTTTCAATACCGAGATTATATAATCTATCTTCAGATCTGCTATATAGTTTGTAAACTTTTTGCCCCTGAAATGATAAATTATCTTTGACAAATATTTAGGGTTGGATTTGAATACTGCTGCAAGTTTGATGGAAGTCAGATCTTTTTCAAGAAATTTTTGATTTCTTTCAAATTTCTCAAGCTGCTTTAGTATCTGTGCAACCGTGTCCTTATGAATATCCCCAATTCCGTTATGCCCATTTTTGACTTCCAGCTTCGGGGCAGAACCGTTTTGCTTCATTGCCTGTTCAAAATTCTGTCTGTAGATTTTTTTATTTCTAATATGCCTGTAGGCCATGAAGAGTACAATTAAAAACAAGAGTACAGTTATAGCCGTAAAAATAAGGTCATTGTACTTTCTTTTGTTGAATGAGTCTTCAATCTCTTTTTTCTCTTTTACCAGTATATTGGTGTCGTATACTTTGCGGACCCTATTTGACAGGTACCTAAAATTGTTATCCAGTACACTGTCCGCTTTAAGCAGCTTTTCGATATAAAAAAGCTGTTTGGACAGGTCCTTTTTAGACTTATAATATTTTATTATCAGTTCATAATTCTCCCTGAGGTCCGGGCGTATGTATTGTTTATCATCAAAAATCCGGTCCACTTTCATAAAATACGACAATGCCATTTCGGGTTTTCCAAGCGCCCAATAACTTTTACCAATGTAAAAGTATCCAACAGAGATATTTCCAAAATCCTTATTTTTATTTAAGGCTGGCAGTGACTGGTTAATTTTCTGGATAGCGGTCCCATAATTATTTTTAAAATACTGATTGATTCCCTCTGAATGAATAAAGTAATCTCTCATTTCATTATTTTCCAGTCTTCTCCCCTCCTCAAGACCCTTCCCGTTTATTTCAGAGCATTGACCGTAGTTGCCAATCTTATTATAGCATAAGCCAAGCAGATGCAACGAATTGAGGTATGCCCTTTCATTTTTGGCTTTAAAAAAATCCCTGCACTCGCTAAAAAGAGAAATTGCCTCGTCATAAAACCCCAGATAGTATTTTATATTTCCAATGTTATACTTGACCTTATATGTGAGGTATTTATCACCGGTTTTAGAAATATAATTATCTGCTATCAGATAATTATCAAGAGCATATTTATGCTTTTTCTGGCCGTAGTAAACGATTCCTTTGGAAAGATACGCTGAGCCAATCAAGGCATTATCTTTCGACCGCCTGGCAGCATAAATCATACTGTCAGCATATATGAGTTTTAATTTATCCGGCGCGTAGTGCAGATAATTTTTATAGCCATTTACGATTTCCTCGGCATTTCCCTCACTATTTGCCTTATCCAAAAAGTACTTTAGATAATAAGCTTGTTTTGATTTATCCTCAGCTTCAGCTTCAATGCGATCAAAAAGATAATCATAACTCTTCGACCGCAGCGTATCGGAAATTTCAGGATGCAAATCACGGGCATAAAATTGAACTCCAAAGCAAAGAAAAACTAGTAATAGATAATTTTTGATCATAAGTTTAATTAAAATTAAGTACCATCTGAATACAAAATGCAGTTTAACAGAAAAAACACGCAATTCAATGAGGATAATGTAACGGATACAAAAAAAGAGCCTCAAATATAACGTAATATCTTGATAATTAAGGTATTTGACACAAAAAAAGATATATGTATTTTCGGAAAATCCATATACCAATTACCGGAAATCCACACATAATGTTTTGCAGGGCTGGATTTCTGCCTCTAGATTTGTCGGGAATTCAAAAGCAAAAATATTGGGCAAGGCGCCCCATTAAGGTTCTGCTAACCCGGGTGAAATGAACTGGCTGCGAAAATCAGTCTTTACATTTAACAAATTTATCATGAAAAATCTTTTATCATTAGTGATCATCACATCACTACTAGCTTCCTGTACAAGCGAGAATATTGAGAGTACTAAAAATATAGACAATAGCACTGCTAAAGAAAAATCCATTAAAACAGGAAAAATGCTTACCGGACTCCAACCCGAAAACACGGCTAACCCTTATGATATAGCGGGCAAAATACACAATGACATCCTGGACGCCTACCTGACAGGATACCATACCTGCAGCACAATTGCCCAGGTCAGCCAGAAGGTCGATTCAATTTCAGCTTTGAATAATGATCTTTTAAATTTAGAAACCAGCTCCCCTATCATTTACGGTGACATACAGGAGATTATTGATAATCCCCAAACAGCATTAGAACAGGCGATTGCCAGTTCTCCAATGACAAGTACTGCAAAGGATTGCCTTTCCGGTTTTATGGCCTCTATGCTCCTATGGGAGGCTAATGAATACAGCATTATTCATCAATCCATTATTTCATTTGAGGCTGCTGTTCTGTCTAATGTTCAGTTTAGCCAAGAGGAGAAAAGGATAATCCTGACCACCTCATCCATTACAAGATATGCCATATACTATACCAAGGAACGCAAGGATAAAGATTGGGAAACCTCTGTTGGAAATCGTGTTGGAGCTGTACAGGGTGCTGTTGCCAATTCTTCTGCCGCAGTTAAAAGATCAACCGTTGCAGGAATTATGGTTCAAAATCTACAAACGCCGTAGCCATGTATATAACTGAGCTGGTTGAAAAAAAACTGCAGTACGCATACTGTGTTTTTTTGATCCTTTTCAATCTAGTGTGCCTTTATTTCATCATAGATCTTTTAGTCTATGATGAAATATCAGGCAATCTGATAGAGGGAGGCATACAAAGTGATTCTTCCCGCAAATTAGCGTTTCTGTTTTTTGTAAATGGTATGTCAAATTTATTTTTTGTCTGCGTCATAGTCATGGCCAGAGTATTTAAAAATTAAACTGCCGACTACATACAGGAAACTCTTTTCCTTCCCATACATACAAATTAAAAATCATAAAGCATCTATTTTGGCATCACGCAAATCAAAATATAACCCTTCAGGCATTCAGGTCTATATCTTTAAAACATTTCACTCAAGAATTGCTTTTAAGGAATTACTTATAATGGACAGGTTTACGGTACTAATTATAAACTCAGGAGCCGTATGCATACAAATTAACAACAGAAAAATCCACTTATTTATAAATGAGCTGATCGTCATACCTAAGAGGTCCAACTGTGAAATTTTGATCATGAGCCATCAATTGCAGATCTGCCTGCTTTCCTTTACCTCAGAGTTCGCTTTGGAGAACAGCATAAGATGGCCGCATGTTGGCTATTTTGAATATTTCATTTCACAATATGTTTCCAAAATTTTTCTTAAGAACAAAGATATAATACCTCTAATCGATTTACTCAAATTGGTTCACAGCAAAGTGAGAAGTTCAAACAAACATATCTATAAAAGGGAAACATTACTTTTAAGTTTTAATCTTTTCCTATACGAACTTGCCAGAGCTTATTATATTTCATCGTGGTACAATCATGTAAAACATTCCAGTACTGAAAAATTGGTAGTTCATTTTTTCCGGCTATTGGAACTCAATTGCAGAAAACAGCACAGTGTAAAATTCTATGCCGATTCCCTGCATGTTTCTGCAGGCCACCTTACCAAAATTGTAAAACAGGTTACGGAGATCACTGCAAAACAATGTATAGAGAATGCCATAATTCTGGAAGCCAAAATATTGCTTCAAAATAATGATTTAACCATTTTATACATATCAGAAGAGCTTCAATTTGCCAATACTTCCTTTTTCAGTACTTTTTTTAAAAGACATACTTCAATGTCGCCCTCTGAATATCGCATACGATTAAATGTTCGTTAAAAATTTGCACAAAAACAACCGTTAAAAATGCTTTGAAGGAATTGATTTAAGGACACCTGAATTCAGAAATAGAGCTGTATTTACTAAAAAATTAAAGACATGACTCAAACCTATCTTTTAGAGTGGCTGGATTCGGTTGTTACTTTAAATTTAAACCCGAAAAAAAATGATGTTAATCAATTGACATCCCCCCAGTGCAAAGCAATAATTAATAAAGCGATAGAGGAAACACAGTTAATCCAGACCCAGCTTACCATTCAGGTTTTCTCCCTTAACCGGGAAAAGCATATTAAAGTGCTTGTAAAAAATTACCATTCCGGACTTATTAATCTTTGGGAGCAGCTTATTGCCATAAACTCCACTATGCATCTACAGCGGAATGAAGTACGGGAAGTTGTCGCGGCTTTACTGTCATCACTCGATGAATTACTTACTTTTATAGAGTCCCGGTTTACCCGCTTTTTAAGTTTGGATTCGAGAATTCCTGCCTCGTACCTCACCACGTCCAATAAAAAGCAGAAACAAAGGCTTGACAAACTCAGAAGCAGCCTTTTTTTTGAAACCCAGGAAAAGGTACTGGTCGATATTGTCTTTAATACACTGTATTGTTTTGCCAGTCCAAAAAAGAAAAAGAAAATCACTTTTCGGGAAATCCTTTACCAAAAACTACTCGTAAAGGAATTAGAATCTTTAACCCGCAGTTACAGTAAAGACGCAGCTAATATGAGCCTCGAAGAATTATTGATTTATATGAATTTTAACAGCCAGATTTTTATCAACTATTACACGCTGAAAATTATAAATAAGATTGAGGAGTTTGAACACATGCACGATAGAATGCAGTGCCTGCTTTTTTACTTCAAAGAATTCAATCAAATCAGCACTATTGAGGGAGTGGCTTTGTATCCTAATTGTCAAAACCTAAAGAAAATACTGCGAGACTGGTTTGAACAGGAAATAATCTTTCAAGAAAAAAAACAGCAGCTAAGCACCTCAACATCCTCTACCTCTACAGCTCAAAAACACCCTGCACCTACTATAGCAGAAAAGAAAAGTGAGAAGGTTCTCTGCCGATTGTCAACGGATCAAACAGCGCTGATTCTCAGGGCATCGGGTGAGCTGGACATCTTAATTTCAAAATCGATGAATCAACTATTCAAGACAATCGTTCCCTATTTATCTACCCCTAATAAGGATTTCCTCTCCTATGATTCGATGCGGAGCAAAGCTTATGTGGCAGAGGACCGGGATAAGGAAATAGCAATAGAGACACTTGAAAGAATGATTAAAAAAATAAAAGAATATTAAGTAGATGTTATTATAGTTCTACTCAATATTCAAAACACTTTGCCTAATTATAAATTAGCCTCCCATCGGGAGGCTTTTATTTTTTTTAAACTTTTTTCATTTTTTTTCTCCATGTTTTATAGAGGGTCCAGCGGAGTCCAGCAGGGGTACAACAAAAAGCTGGACTTGTACAGCCCTAATGACTATTGTTCCTTTGCCCTGTAATGATTAACATCCGTATTGAAAAATTAATCAAAAAGGATGATGAGAAACTAATGTCGAACGATAAAATGAAGAGCGTATGTTTACAAACATTTCATGGAACAATTACATAGTTGTGATTGTTCTTTCAGCAGTGGGCTGGTACCTATTTGTTGGATTACGATTTTACTTTAATGACCTTAAAGAAATCGCTGCAGGGAAAAGAAAACTAAAATTTCACGGATTCCAAAAAGAAAATTATCAGGAGTTCGAATCCCAATTAAACACACCGTATTTACCAAAAACTACGACAACAGATTCTTCTTCAGAAGAATTTGATACCACATTTACACAGGTCGATGCTTTAATTGATCAATTGAAAACTGTTATTGCCGATGCGGCTAAAACAAAACTTGTCAAGCAGGAATTTGCCTATAGGCTAAAATCAGTCCTTCAGCAGTATCCCTTAATTAGAGATTCCTCCTTTAGCTCCTCAATAAGTGAACTGATAGTCTTAGAGTGTAATAAACTCGGATATTCCATCTTAACCCAACCAGAAGCTGAAGCTTTATGGGGTTAGGAAATTCTGCAAAATATTACGGAGGAAATCCCCTGTCCATTCCTGTGCGGTATGGCTTATGTGACAATGGAAATGGAATTGTGACAGCGGCAGCTCCTCCGTTTTATCTGATTATTTGAACTTTAAAATAATGTGTTATGAAAAAATGGAGCTGGATTTTTAGAAAATCAACTAAACAAAAAATTATTATTGTTACCCTGCACGTTCTGCTGTTATTTATCAACTATCACAGTTATGCCCAAGACGGACTTGCCGGGATCAATGAGGCTAATGAGAAAGTCAGAAGCTATTTCGATGCGGGAACGGAACTTATGTATGCCGTTGGGGCAATTCTGGGTTTAATTGGCGCGGTAAAAGTATATCAAAAATGGAATGCCGGAGACCCGGATACCGGAAAAGTTGCTGCCGCGTGGTTTGGCAGCTGCGTGTTTCTGGTTGTTGTCGCAACTGTCATCCAATCTTTCTTTGGAATTTAAAGCGGGCAATCATGGAAAATATTCTCAAAGAAAAGTTGTGGGAGTACATCATTCATAACAATCCTGAGCTGATGTACAAACTACAGGAACAATATGGCGTTTCGGAATATCTTGACCAGAAAGTACAAAGCGTTCTTGCCCTGGCAGACGAGATGGCCTCAGAGTGTACACCTCGGGAGATCATCGAAGAAATATGCCTTAATGTACTTACGGCTGAGCTAAAGCCCTCCCGTTTTGCCTACCTGTGCACGCTTCTCTTAGAAGAATTTGAGGACACCTACGTGGATTTTGCCCGTTCGGGTACGCTCACTTATGAAGTATTGAACCTTATGGGTGCCTGTAGTGAATTATTTGAAACAAATGGTTTTACAGCAGAAAGTAAAACAGATCCCAACTTCAAAAATACGCTGATCCCAAAAATAACCAACTATCTAAACAGGCTTCAGAAAAGCGACAGCTTATAGAAATCAGGATACAGCTCAAATAATTTTAAAAGTAAAAATGATGTCAAACAGCGTATATCAAATTAACAAGGGGATCAACCAAAGCATTGAATTTAAAGGGTTAAAAGCGCAATACATCTGGTATTTAGGCGGCGGCATTATAGTACTGATGATTCTTTTTGCCGCAATGTACATAGCGGGGCTGCCCCCTTTTCTCTGTATCGCTGTCATTGGAATTTCCGGTACGCTATGGGTGCTGAAGATATATAAGATGAGTCACAAATACGGCGAGTATGGACTCATGAAAACTTTGGCAAAACGGCAGATTCCCAGTGCAGTGAGAACACGAAGCAGAAGAATATTTCAAATGCAGAAAAACATTTGAAATTTCAATAAACAGGTAAATAAGATGAAAATGGAAAAGATGATAGATGATATTTTACCGATAATGGATGTTCAGCACGATTGCATCCTATCCAAACAAGGGGATGTTACAGTGGTGTTCAAAGCGGAACTGCCTGAGATATTCACCCTATCGGATCAGGAATATGAGGCATTCCACCAAGCCTGGCTAAAAGCCATAAAACTGTTGCCCAAGTTTACTGTTTTCCATAAACAGGACTGGTTTATCGATAGCAAGTTTGAGCCTGATTTCACCGGTGAAGATTCAAGTTTTCTGACCCGAAGCAGTGATCGTTTTTTTAATGAACGTCCTTTTTTGGACCATTCCTGTTATATTTTCCTGACCAAAAAACCGGCAGGGAGAAAAACATCCAGCTCCTTATTTTCGAATTTACTAAGACCCTCTATTGCCCCGGAAGAAACTTTAAAAGCGCAACTGCGCCAGGATTTTATAGATAGTACCGGACAATTCAGACGCATATTGGAAGATAGTGGTTTTGTAAAAATTACCCGTCTTGGAAACGATGAGCTCAGAAGCCACAGCAGAAAAATTGGCATTATAGAGCAATATTGTTTTTTGTCTGAAAAACAAAACTCATTTGTCTTTAAAGATATTGCTTTTGATGAAGGTCTGCAGGTTGGTGACAAACATTGCCAGATTTATACATTGGGTGATGCAGCTGATCTGCCTACCTTATGCGGTTCGAGGATCAATTATGACAGGTATTCCACTGACAAGACCAAATTCAGCATTGGATTTGCTTCTGCTCTGGGACAATTACTTTCCTGTAACCATATATACAATCAATATATTTTTATAGAAGATTTCCAGAAAACGCTGCAAAAACTAGAAAGTAAAAGACTGCGACTGCAATCCTTATCAGCCTACAGCAGGGAGAACCTTATTGCGCGAGATGCTACTAATGATTTTCTTAACGAGGCTATCAGCCTGCAGCGACTGCCAGTCAAAGCACATTTTAATGTGCTGATCTGGACCGATAATAAAGAAGAGCTCAAAGACCTGAAAAACAAAGTTTCGTCTGCATTGGCTCAGATGGATGCCTCGGCTAAACAGGAAACAGTGGGCGCAGCACAAATCTTTTGGGCAGGAATTCCCGGGAATTCCGCAGATTTCCCAATGAATGACACTTTCGACACGTTCACAGAACAAGCGACATGCTTCCTGAATCTGGAAACGGGCTATCGTTCTTCACTTAGTCCAACTGGAATTCGATTAGGAGATCGTTTGACTGGAAAACCGGTCCATGTTGATATTAGTGACGAACCTGTTAAGATGGGGATTTGTACCAATAGGAACAAATTTATACTGGGACCTTCAGGAAGCGGTAAATCCTTTTTTACCAACCATATGGTCAGAAGCTATTATGAGCAAGGAACCCATGTTGTACTTGTGGATGTCGGGCACAGCTACAAAGGATTGTGTGATATGGTAAAGGGCTACTACTTTACTTATGATGAAAAGAACCCAATTCGGTTTAATCCCTTTTATATCAGCGAAGGCGACTTGCTTGATACTGAGAAAAAAGAAAGTATTAAAACACTCTTATTGGCACTTTGGAAAAAAGACAATGAAACGTTCAATCGAAGTGAATATGTAGCACTGTCCAATGCACTTCAATTGTATTATGAAAAATTAGACAGCAATTCTGATTTGTTTCCCTGCTTTGACAGCTTTTATGAATTTCTGAAAAAGGATTTTGTATCCATATTGGAAGGTGACAAGGTAAAGGAAAAGGATTTTGATGTGAACAATTTCCTGTATGTACTGCGTCCTTACTACAAGGGAGGTGAATTTGATTACCTGCTCAATGCTACCGAGAACCTGGACCTGTTAAAAGAACGATTTATTGTTTTTGAACTCGATAATATCAAAGACCATCCGATACTCTTTCCAGTGGTGACCATCATAATCATGGAAGTCTTTATCAGTAAAATGCGCAAGCTTAAGGGAGTGCGTAAAATGATCCTGATAGAAGAAGCCTGGAAAGCTATTGCCAAGGAAGGAATGGCCGAATATATTCGGTATTTATTCAAGACTGTGCGTAAATTCTTTGGAGAAGCCATAGTGGTCACGCAGGAAGTAGAAGATATTATATCCTCTCCTGTCGTTAAACAGGCTATTATCAATAACAGTGACTGCAAGATATTATTAGACCAAAGCAAGTATCAAAACAAATTCGAGCAAATTCAGGAACTGCTTGGGCTTACAGAAAAAGAAAAGGCACTCGTATTATCTGTAAACAAAGCCAATGATCCTGATAAGAAATACAAAGAAGTGTTTATCTCCCTTGGAGGCATGATGTCTAAAGTATACCGTACAGAGGTATCCCTTGAGGAGTATTACGCCTACACAACCGAAGAAACCGAAAAAGTAAAAGTACAGGGTTATGCTAAGAAATTTGATGGTGATATCAGAAAAGGCATTGCAGCACTTGCTAATGACTTAAGAACATAAAAATTATTAAAACTAACAACAATAATTATGAAAGCAAAAAAGAAAATCATGATTTGCCTGTTGTGCTTTTTACTGATCAGCACACCGGCAAGACCGGCAACAGTTGCGGCAATACCGATTTTGGAAATCGTAAAAGCAGTTGCAAAAAAGGTAATTAAAGCTATTGACCTAAGGATCCAAAAACTACAGAACAAAACGATCTGGCTGCAGAATGCACAAAAAAAAATAGAAAATATCCTCTCCAAACTAAAGCTGGATGAGATTTCAGATTGGACCCAGAAACAAAAAGAACTCTACAGGAATTATTACGAGGAACTGGCAAAAGTTAAATCCATTATTACCTATTACCAGCGGATCAAGGACATCAGTGAAAAGCAGGTTCGCTTGGTAGATGAGTACGAAAGAGCCTGGAGCCTGTTTCAAAAAGATGCTCATTTTAACGCGAGCGAACTCGATTATATGCAAAGTGTGTATTCGGGGATACTCGATGAAAGCTTAAAAAACATTGATCAGATTTTCCTGGTACTGGATTCTTTTACCACCCAGATGAGTGATGCCAAAAGGCTGGAGATCATAAATGCTGCTGCAGATCAGATTGATGCCAATTATGATGACCTGACACTCTTCAACAGGCAGAATATACTACTGAGTCTTCAAAGAGCCAAAACAGAGCATGATGTTAAATCCGTTAAACAATTTTACGGAATTCCGTAAACAAACAATAAATCATGAAAAAGATATTCTTACTGGTGCTTTTTACAGTACTGACCACAGGGAATCTTCATGCACAGGCAAAACAGCAAAGGATGCTTTTAGAGCAAATTGCAGCCCTGCAAGTCTATATCGGATATGCTCAAAAAGGCTATTCGGCAGTCAAAAAAGGACTCAATACCATAGGAGATTTCAAACGTGGAGAATTTAATCTTCATACCGATTACCTGAATTCCCTCAAGGCCGTCAATCCCAAAATAAAAAAGTATGCCAGGGTAACGCAAATTATAGGGCTCCAGATAAAAATCATGAAAAGCTACAAGAGCTTACATCAGCAAATACGGCAAGATGATTTGTTTCACGGAGATGAGGTCGATTATATCAAAAGGGTCTTTGAAAGGTTAATCAAAAGTTGCGATACCAATCTGGATGAGCTACTGACAATCGTTACGGACGGAAAGTTAGAAATGAAAGACGATGAGCGAATGAAACGAATCGATACGATTTACCAGAGTATGCTTGATAACTATGCTTTCTCTGAGAGCTTCAGTAATGAAACCAAAATCCTGGCTGTATCGAGAGCAGCCGAATTGCAAGAAGCAAAAAACAGCCGTGACCTAAACGGCATAAATACTGATTTGCCATGAAAAAATTACTGATTACAGGAATGGTATTTATGGGACTCTTATTCCCATCGCAGATAACAGCCCAAAAACAGGAAATCCAACAATTGATTTTGAACATAGAGAAGTTGGCCCAGTTCAAACAGATTCTAAAGGATATGAAAAAGGGCTATGAAATACTGAGCGGAGGTTATAATACGGTAAAGGATTTGTCCGAGGGGAATTTCAGCCTTCATGAAACATTTCTTGATGCGCTGATGCAAGTCAGTCCCACAGTTAAGAATTACAGGCGTATAGGTGATATTGTGAATTATCAGGTGCTCTTGGTAAAAGAATACAAGTCCGCTTTTAGCCGCTTTAGGGACAGTAAAAATTTTAATTCTAAAGAAATTGCCTATTTCGAAAGGGTGTACGATAATCTGTTTAAACAAAGTCTTAGAAATCTTGATGAACTGACCTTGGTGATTACAGCTAATAAAATGAGAATGTCAGATGATGAAAGGCTGGCCTCTATTGACAAAATATATGCCGATATGCAGGACAAACTTTTATTCCTGAGAAACTTCAACAATAATACTGCGGTACTGGCTCTGCAGCGTGCAAAAGAGCGCAATGATACCCGCGCAATGCGCAGTATTTATAAACTAAATAATTAAATCTAACGGTTATGATAAAGATAAGTAAGCCATTACTACTTGCTCTTTTTGCAATGATAATGCCATTTACCATTCA
Source organism: uncultured Flavobacterium sp. (assembly GCF_946478785.1). The sequence continues at coordinate 81,638 of NZ_CAMLDD010000001.1, read as the reverse complement.
CGCACAAGGAATTGCTGAAGACATGAACGGCCTGCATAGTGTACTGGAAAAATTGTATGATGAAATGATGCCTTTATGCAGTAACCTGATTGGCGTAGGACAGGGACTTGCCGGTTTTGCAGCTATTTGGTATATCGCCTCAAGAGTCTGGCGACATATAGCGAGTGCTGAGCCCATAGATTTTTACCCGCTCTTTCGACCCTTTGTTATCGGATTCTGTATTATGATTTTTCCCTCTGTCCTCTATATGATAAATGGTGTCATGAAACCTACCGTTACAGCAACCGCTGCAATGGTGGAAGGATCAAATATGGCGATTGAAAGACTGCTCAAAGAAAAAGAAGAAGCGCTCAAAGAAACAGATCCCTGGAAAATGTATGTGGGCTTGACAGGAAGCGGCGACCAGGATAAATGGTATCGCTATACCCATGATGATGCAGATCCAAATGGGCAGGGAATGCTCGATGGTATTGGAAATGATATCAAATTTGCCATGAGCAAGGCCTCTTATAATTTCCGAAATTCAGTAAAGGAGTGGATGAGCGAGTTACTGCGTGTATTATTTGAAGCTGCTTCCCTGTGCATCGATACGCTGCGGACTTTTCAATTGGTGGTACTTTCTATTTTAGGTCCAATCGTTTTTGGCATTTCGGTCTTCGATGGTTTTCAACACACCCTTACCGTCTGGCTGGCACGTTACATCAATATCTATCTGTGGCTTCCTGTGGCTAACATATTTGGAAGCATCATTGGAAAAATTCAGGAGAATATGCTAAAGATTGATATTGCGCAAGCTGGAGAATATGGAGATACTTTCTTTAGCAGAACTGATGTTGCCTACTTGGTCTTTATGATTATTGGAATTATAGGCTATTTCACTGTTCCCTCTGTTGCCAATTATATTGTTCATGCCGGCGGTGGCGGTGCACTCGGACAAAAAGTGACTAGTATGTTTAGTAATTCTACAACTTCCATTGTCAATACTACATCTCAAGGGACAACAATGGCAGCGGATGCTATGGGGAATGCTGCCGGTCGTATGTATCAAAGCATGTCAGATTCCGGAAATTCTGCGCCTTACTTCAAGGACAGGGATAATTATATGGCTGATAAATTAAAAGGTAAATCGTAACCCTAAATTCAAAGTTTATGTTTAGCAAAATGAAAAATATTGACACTGCCTTTCGGCATGTTCGTGGTTTTACCCTGCTGGTCATTACGGGATGTATCTTAATTAGCTGTTTTTCACTTTATAAGAGTTTCTCACTGGTGTCTCAAATGCAAAATAAGGTTTATATACTGGCTAACGGAAAAGCCCTTGAAGCCTATGCTTCAGACCGAAAAGATAATATTCCAGTGGAGGCCAGGGATCATGTAAAAACGTTCCATAAGCTGTTTTTTACACTTGACCCGGATGATAAAGTCATTAAAAGCAATGTAACAAAGGCGCTTTATCTGGCCGATGACAGTGCCAAACGGGTTTATGATGATTTAAAGGAAAACGGTTACTACTCCGGTATTATATCAGGGAATGTCAGCCAGACGATACAGATTGACAGTGTGACTATTGACCTTAACCGCTATCCCTATGGATTCCGATGTTATGCTACTCAAAATATCATTCGTACCACCAGTATTGCGCATCGAAACCTTATAACAGAAGGCAACCTTCGTAATGTATCGAGAAGTGACAACAATCCCCATGGCTTTTTAATCGAGCGATGGAATACTATTGAGAACAGGGACATAAGTACCGAAAACAGAAAATAATAAAGCTGCAATCATGAAATTCACTTTTAAACGAAATATCAAAAAGAGCGATGTTCCTGGAACTGCTCAAAATAACCTGTGGCAAAAGTTTGACCAGGCTAATCTGCGATTGCAGTATAAATGTGCCAATTGGCTTGAACGTAAAACAGCTCATTTTTCGCGTCTTAACTGGATTGTGATTCTGTTGTGTTTTATAGTATTTACAACTACTTGCAGTATATACCTGATCGTTAATAGTTTTTCAGGTAATACAAATAGAAATATAACAGTAACCCCGATTACCAAACCAACCAATCTAGTAACGACAAAAGAAAAACCTGTCGAACTCAAATCAATTATTAGCGAAACTGAATTTGAAAAAATTAAAGGTTTTAGGAAATGAAACCTTATAACAGAAGGCAACCTTCGTAATGTATCGAGAAGTGACAACAATCCCCATGGCTTTTTAATCGAGCGATGGAATACTATTGAGAACAGGGACATAAGTACCGAAAACAGAAAATAATAAAGCTGCAATCATGAAATTCACTTTTAAACGAAATATCAAAAAGAGCGATGTTCCTGGAACTGCTCAAAATAACCTGTGGCAAAAGTTTGACCAGGCTAATCTGCGATTGCAGTATAAATGTGCCAATTGGCTTGAACGTAAAACAGCTCATTTTTCGCGTCTTAACTGGATTGTGATTCTGTTGTGTTTTATAGTATTTACAACTACTTGCAGTATATACCTGATCGTTAATAGTTTTTCAGGTAATACAAATAGAAATATAACAGTAACCCCGATTACCAAACCAACCAATCTGGTACCCACAAAAGAAAAGCCTCCCCAACTTAATACAAGTATTAGCGAAACTGAATTTGAAAAAATTAAAGGTTTTAGGAAATATATGGATAGTCTGGGCCGAAGTCCGGCAGGAAAAAAAACGTATGACAGTATTGTCTCTGACCGTCCCGGACTTCTGGACAGTTTAACAATACTAGAAAATTATTATTACTCACATCTTAAAAATTAATATCATGGAACAAAACACAAAATCATTAAAGCCCTTAAAGCATCGCAAGATGCTCCTGATACTGCCAATATTGGCGTTGCCATTTCTGACTGCCCTATTTTGGGCATTGGGCGGTGGAAAAATGGATGCTGCCAACCCGGCAGAACCTCAGCAAAAAGGTTTTAATCTAAAACTTCCCAATGCGAACCTGAAAGAAGGACTTCCGCTCGATAAAATGAATTATTATGATCTGGCTGCTCTTGACTCGGCAAAGCTTGATGAACTTATCCGAAAAGATCCCAACTATTTAAGCCAGTCGTTTCATATTGATTCCACTGAGGACAGCAGTGCTGTTACTCCAGGAAAAGAACAACATGGTTTAAATAAATCCGTTTATCGCGATCCAAACGAAAAAAAAGTGCATCAAAAATTGGAAGCATTGCAAAAAGCAATCAATACGCCAGTATCAGTCCCAGAGCAAAACAGGGATTATGCCAGATATACGAAATCAAATGAAACGTCAATACATTCCAATGATGTGGACAGGCTCGAACAAATGATGCACTCAATGAATGAGAAGCAGGACAGTCAGGATCCGGAACTGCAGCAGCTCGGTGGAATGCTGGAGAGTATTTTGGATATCCAACATCCGGGCAGGGTACAGGAAAAATTAAAAGAAGCTTCCGAAGCCCAGCGTGGACAAGTCTTTACTATTTCAACCAAAGAGCATGAAGATCCTGTTTCTTCTTTACAAAACAAAGCATTGAAAAGTTCTGAGTACAAACAGAATGGTTTTTACGCTTTAGATGAATCTGAAGATAATGATTTAGAGCAGAATGCCGTGGAAGCTATGATTCACGATACACAAACAATTGTAAATGGGTCAACAGTTAAGTTCCGACTCATGAACGCCATATTCATAAATGGCATTAAAATTCCAAAAGACAATTTTTTATTTGGAACAGCTTCCTTAAAAGGAGAAAGATTAACAATAAACATTAATAGTATCAGATACAACAACTCCCTATTTCCGGTGGACTTATCGGTTTATGATATGGATGGACTTGTTGGTATATATATTCCGGGAGCTATCAATCGTGATGTTGCCAAAGCATCAGCTGATCGCTCCATGCAAACTTTGGGAGTTGCAACATTGGATGATTCCTGGGGAGCTCAGGCGGCGGGAGCAGGAATTGAAGCAGCTAAAAGCCTGCTAAGTAAAAAAGTAAAACTGGTTAAAGTAGTTGTGAAAGCAGGTTATAAGGTACTGCTGCGTGATGAAAAACAGAAACAAAAAGATTCCAATTAAAAACTAAAAATGATACAGATGAAAAATTTAAAACTATTGCTGATGGTTCCTCTATTATTTATGACCATCGGTGTATTGGCACAGCCAACAAATAAAAACCGTTTATCTAAAACAGAATCGGACTCTCTAATGATAGCCTATTCAAAAACGACGAGTATTGTATTCCCTTTTGCCATAAAAAGTGTTGACAAGGGAAGTCCTGACATACTGGTACAAAAAGCAATAGGTCTTGAAAACATCCTTCAGATTAAGGCTGCCCAAAAGGGATTTTTCCAGACCAATCTTACGGTAGTAACTGCAGATGGTAAACTCTACTCTTTCGTGTTGGACTATAATGAAGAGTTTCCACAGCTGAATCTGACACTTAATAAAACCAAGCCTGATGGACAGGAAATTCATTTTTCAGATGAAATTACTAATGAGAAGGATATTCAGGAATACTCAAAGTTAGCGCTATATGACAAAAAAAAGCTGCGAGGTCAAAAGGAAAGTAAATACGATATTGACCTTAAGCTCAACGGGATTTTTATTCGTGAGCAGGTGATGTACTACAGGATAAAAGTAACCAACAATTCTAAAATCAGTTACGATATCGACCAGATTCGTTTTTTTATTCGTGATGCTAAAAAAGTAAAACGAACGGCTTCACAGGAAATCGAAATTACACCCAATTATATCCTGAATGATGTTGATAAAATTGAAGCTGAAGCAGAAAACATCTTTGTATTTGCGCTGCCAAAATTTACAATTCCCGAGAAAAAATATTTAGCCATACAGCTCATGGAAAAAAATGGTGGCCGCCATTTGGAGGAACATGTCAAGAATCCAAAACTGGTACAGGTGACTGTACTTCCTAAACTATAAACTATTTAATAATTAAAAAATTGAAATCATGAACGAGAAAAATTTTGAATACCTGCGCGACCAGTTAAAGTACACTGGTTTTGGAGATGCATTAGAGTCTGAATTAAAAGAAAAAATGCAGAAAGAAGAGCCTACTTTCACTTTGACGCATAATGCGCAATATGGCAATGATACTGCTGTAGCTACATTGAATTTTAATAAGTCAAAAGAAAGTGACCTGTATTTCTTTAATTCTTATAAAGTGGAACTGCAAAAGGAAAATTCCAAAGAAGATTTGGAGCAGACCTTTTATATCAATAAAAGCAACAACATAACCATGAAAGAAGCTTACAATCTTATTGACGGCAGATCAGTAAACAAAGATCTTAGCAACAAGGAGGGCGAAATTTACAACGCCTGGCTTCAAATCGATTTTAAGCAATCCGAAGCTAATGGAAACTTTAAACTAAACCATTACCATCAGAATTACGGCTATGATTTAGAAGCAGCACTCTTCAAACATCCAATTAAAGAACTCGAAACCCCAAAATACAAAGAAGACCTGATCAATTCTTTGAAAAAGGGAAACCTGCAATCCGCTACTTTCCATAAAGAAGGAAATGAGATTAAGCAATATATTGAAGCCAGTCCACAATTTAAGACTATTAACGTCTATGATATCAATCTGAAACGCATTGATACTCGTCAGTCCGCAAATGAAAAGCAGTCTGAAGGGGAAAAAAGTACGATCAAGATGGAAAATAAAAAACAAAACCAGGCTGAGGACGGCGACGGTCCGGACCTACCTAAAGAAGGAAAGAAGAAAAGAAAAAATCAATCCAATTCAGTGTAGCACACCAAAAAGTTGAGTTATGAACGAGCAGTTTCCCGTTAACAGAGTAGAGGCGGAATTAAACCAGTGGCGCCTTAGAGAGGATCGTTTCACTAAGGTATTTTCATTTAATCTTTCGAATAACAAGTCACTTCTTAAAGAAAAACTGAGAGATTATCAGCGAATTGCAGCCAAGTATAAAACAACACAGAATACTGAGGAACAATTCACGCTAAGAGTTCTAAAACAAGAAAACGCAAGGATGATAAAGCTACTTCATCCCAATCTGCTTGTTCGGCTTTTCCGAAAACTTGTTATTAGTCCCTTATTTATTCAGGCATTGGCACGACGGGAATCAAAAGAATTGGAACTAAACATCGATTTGCTGCATGCAAAGATGCAGCGAATCGGTTTTCCTGATTTATCTGCCCGAATAAATCAGCATATCAGAGAGGGGCAAGAAAAGTTTAGTATTCCACTGTCCTATTACATCAGCGAGAAAGAGAAAATAAATCATCAGCTTTCTTTTTCTAAGGACACCTCGGGCCGTTACCAATTGGAAGGGTATAAAAGCACTTTGCAAAATGAACTACATCCTGAAAATAACAGACAGCAATATTTTAAGCTGCAGGGTGATGAAATTGCAGACCTAACCCAGGCATACAATTTACTAGCCGGCCGCTCGGTGCAAATTAAGGCCTCCTGGCAACAGCTTGATTTCAATGATAAAGATCCCCAGGGCAACCATCGAATAAAAGAGTTCCCCATGGGATACGGCTATGATCTTGAAAAAGTAATAAGGGAGCTGCCATTAAAAAGAACCTTAGACAAGAGGGAAGAACAAAATTGGATAGATTCTTTAAAACAAGGAAGCCGAATCGCTGTAACTATGGCACGAGACGGAAATGAACATCGATTTTATATTGAAGCAAATCCCCAATATAAATCAGTAAACATTTTTGATGACCGGTCCAGAAAAATAACAATTGCAGCTGCATTGGGAAACAAAACGCTGGGAAGCGTAAAACAAATGAAAGCAGAAAACGAACAGAGCAGGCCAAGCCTGTCCTTACGGAATAGTTCTCCTGTCCATTAATGAAGCATAATATTATGGAATCCTTAAAATCTTTATCCAACTTCTTCAAGGCTATAGAAAATGATTATCGTATCAGTATAACACATATAGGGTTATATGCTGCACTATTGCAATTCAGATACGATAAAGGGTTTGCCAATCCTGTTCAGGCTTACAGATATGAAATCATGAAGATCGCAAAGATAACAGGGCCAGTCACCTACCATAAATGCATTAGGGAATTACATGAGTATGGCTACATTCAATATTTACCTAAAAAAAATAGAAAGCAGAGAAGCACAATTTACTTTCCGCTGTAAATTATAATTAAATGAAGATGATGTTCAATTAACAGACAAATTATAAGTTTTCTGTATTTTATCTGTTTTCAACATTGATCCATACCGTTCTATTACTTCAGAGGCTCTGGGACTATATTAACCTATATTGTGTTCCAAAGCTATTTTAAGCAGGTTATTTCAGTAATTGAGAATTATTCAGATCAAATAATCAAATATAAGTACAGTGAAATTATAGCGCTGCCACAAATCTAATATTAAAAAAATACGGTATACACTAAAAATACCCCCTTTTAATTTTACATCACATTTTATAAAAATCAATTTGCAATCGAAACGGACTAAAAGCACCTAAGATAAAAGCTCTATTAATGTGCAGGAAGTGCCCCAGATAATGATAAATAATAAATTGGCCCTAACTATTTATAGCTTTCGTAGCCCCGATAGCAGTGGAAATCCTTTTATGCCGGGGTTCGGCACAAAAGATTGGAACGTATAGCGGGAAAAGCTCCTAAAAGATAGCATTATTTTCGCTATTACAAAAGAGGATTCCCAATAATCAAAAATAGGCATTATATGAATTACGATATGCGGAAACACAATTATGCTGTTAGCAACCCTCAATCTAAATCGCTTTTCAATAGAACGAAGTATTATAAAAGTATCCTATAGGCTTGAAAAACCCGGAGGGGTGGAGATTTTTCAGCAAGACCTGAAAGGCCCGGCCTTGCTTTGGCTTCAGGACACGGACTACCTTTGCTCCTGAAATAAAACAAAAGCATACTGGGTCTCGGGTAAAAAGAAAAGGGAAGCAATTGGGATAGTATGGATAAAGATAGCCCTGAAGAAAAGCAGTAAGCACCCGGGTGAATTAACTCTTAAGAAACCCATAGGCTTACCAGTAAATGCTACTTGCAACATAAGGCCTAACATTCGTCTGCCGTCTTTAATATTAATCAGGCTGCATCAACGAATACTAAAGGGCATGAAAAAATATCCCGATCTGAAACAGATACTTGAACCACTGCAATAAATACGCTAATTTTGCGCTTATATCCAGCAGCAAAAACCTAAAAAAAAGCAATCTTGCCTGCAGGCAGCTTTGGGGAGATTATTAGACATGAAAAAATTTACAATTACAAATACCGATCAGAACAAATGGCTTGTCTCCCACAATGAATTCCCTAAGTTCACCTGCCTTTTTGAGGACAAGAAATTCAATTACAAAAGGACCATAACGGGCCTTTTAGATCCGGCCGGCAACCCTAAAGAAATCCAGCTATTGCAAAAAATGGAAAAATGGCTCGAGGAATATCATAAGGAGAAAATAAACGGATAATATTTATATGGGGCATATAGGTCAATAAAAGATTCATTGAACGTATTGCCTTTACCCTAACCCAAATGGCAAAGCGCCTCTTATTGCCTTAGCAAGAGTATGAGCAGTACAACAGGTTAACCTATCCAGTATAATTTGCCGCTGCAGAACTGCGCTTTTTAACATTTTTTTTGTTAAAATATAAGATAATATAAGTATTTTTGTTTTCATTAAATTTTTTACATGAACAGATTTCACCTCATATTAATTGTTATGCTGGGCTTATTTTTAAAGCCGGCAGTGACTTTTGCATGTGAAAAAATTGAGGTAAATCATTCCTGTACCAAAAAAGGCCCTAATGCTGATAATGATAATTGCTGTTCCAAAACAAATCATTCAGGCAGCAAAGAACATGATGGCTGCGGTGGAAAATGCGGACATTCGATGTGCAGCTGTGCTTCGGTTTGTAATGGAGGTATCTGTTTTACAAGCGAGCTGGAATTCAAAAACAATGTCATAAGTGTTTTTTCTCAAAAACAAAAATTTTCCGATTCCCAAACCTCACCTTTATCGGGTTTCTATTCCATCTGGCTTATTCCTAAAATAAGCTAAAACACCATTTTTGACAGCCATAAGTGTGTCAAAAAAGGAAGCCCTTTGCGCTTCATTACTTTTTATTTTTTGCTTTTATAGAATGTAGTCTATGCACTTCGCCTATACGCTTAATTCTCAAAGGCTTTATCCACTTCAAATATTTTAAAATGAAAACAATCAAAAAAGCATTGATGGCAATTACTATATTGTTATCAGCCATAAGTTTTGGTGCACCTATAAAAAATGCAAAAACCGTAAACACAAAAATTTATGGCAATTGTCTAATGTGCAAAACTGCTATTGAAAAAGCAGGAAACATCAAAAACATCGCATCGGTAAACTGGGATGAAAACACCAAAATTGCGGCAATTACCTACGACCAGAAGAAAACAAATCAAGATGAGATCCTAAAACGAATTGCCTTAGCGGGATACGACAGCGAGCAATTCTTATCTCCTGGTGATGCTTATGCAAAACTTCCAAAATGCTGCCAATATGAAAGAACAAATAAGATGGCTGTCCCAATGAAAGAATCAAAAATGGATATGGAGAAAATGGATCATTCCCAGCATACAACCGCAGTTCTTCCAGATGCACAACAAGACAGTCCCTTTAAAGCCATTTTCGAGAACTACTTTGAGCTAAAAGATGCTTTGGTGAAAACAGATGCTACAACTGCCAAAATGAAATCCAAAGAGCTTCTTAATGCGATCAATGCTGTTGAAATGGACAAGCTAAAGCCCAAAGAACATACCACATGGATGAATGTAATGAAAAGCTTAGCTACGGATGCAAAAAATATTTCTGAGACCCAGGATATTAAAAAACAAAGAGAATCCTTCAAAAACTTATCGAAAAGCACTTACGATCTTATAAAAACTGCCAATCAGCCACAACCGGTTTATTATAACCATTGTCCAATGGTTGATGCGAATTGGCTCAGCAAAGAAAGCGGTATCAAGAATCCGTATTACGGCTCCCAGATGTTAAGCTGTGGATCAACTATAGAAACAATCAAATAATCAATCAAAAAAAAATAAAAACAATAAAAATGAAAAATGTAATTCTTTCCACTATAGCAATGGCATTAGTAATGGTTTCTTGTAACCAAAAAAACACCGAAGCGGCAACAACTACCTCTGAAGCAACAGAAACAGCATCACAATTGTATGCCTGTTCCATGCATCCTGAAGTTACAGGAAAAAAAGGAGACAAATGCTCCAAGTGCGCAATGGAATTAACCGAGCCAGTAAAGCAAACTACTACTGAAAAAAACGCAGAAGCAAAAACAACCCAGGCTGCTCAGGCAACATTTTCTATTAACGAAATCGTTAATAATTACCTGTCTCTAAAAAATGCATTAACCAAAGATGATACAAAAGGTGCCGCAAATGCCGCAAATACATTATACACAATTTTTAATAGTGTAAATCCCAATTCAATCGATGCGAAATTAAAGACAGAATATCTTGATATAGCTGATGATGCCAAAGAACACGCCCAACATATTGGAGCTAATGGTGGAAATATTGAGCACCAAAGAGAGCATTTCGCCATGCTCAGTAAAGACATGAATGATTTGATAAAATCTTTCAAGTCAGAACAAAAATTGTATCAGGACTTCTGCCCTATGTATGATGCAGGGAAAGGAGCTATCTGGATTAGTGAAACAAAAGACATAAAAAACCCTTACTATGGTTCCAAAATGCTTACCTGCGGATCAATGAAAAAACAATTGTAAAATGAAACGATTCATCAGAAAAATTCTTTTTATTGGGTTAATTATTTTTCTACTGATGCAATTGTATCAGCCTGCCCGAAATTCCGATTACGGGCAGGTTTTACCAATTCACATTTCGAGATTCTATCCTATTCCCAAAAATGTACAAACGATTCTTCAGACTTCCTGTTATGATTGTCACAGCAACAACACGCAATATCCATGGTACTCCTACATACAGCCGGCACGTACTTTCATGGAGGGGCATATTACTAAGGGTAAAGAAAATTTGAATTTTAGCCAATGGGGAAGTTATTCCAAACGAAAACAGGAAAATAAATTAGACCGAATTGCCAAGCAGATAAAAGCCAACGAAATGCCTTTGGCTTCCTATACGCTTATCCATAAAAATGCAGTGCTGAATACTGTTCAGAAAGAACAGCTGCTCAATTGGATTGAAAAAGTAAGCGATAGTCTTGCACAAATAAATTAAATCTATGGTACATAAATTAATAGAATGGTCGCTGCGAAACCGTTATATCGTTTTACTATTATCGGCAGGAATATTTGTATGGGGTATCATCTCTATTCAAAAAAATCCTATAGATGCTATTCCCGATTTATCTGAAAATCAGGTAATCGTATTTACAGAATGGATGGGACGTGCTCCACAGCTCGTTGAAGACCAGATCACCTATCCCTTGGTTACCAACCTTCAGGGATTGCCCAAAATTAAATATGTAAGAGCTGCTTCCATGTTTGGTATGAGTTTTATCTATGTCATTTTTGAAGATGATGTTGATGTATACTGGGCAAGATCAAGAGTACTGGAAAGGCTCAGTACTATTAGCAGCACCTTGCCCAAAGGAGTTGCCCCGCAATTAGGACCCGATGGAACTGGGGTTGGGCATATACTCTGGTATACTTTGGAGGCACCCGGTATTGACCTTGGCGAACAAAGAGCCCTACAAGACTGGTACGTCAAGTTTGCGTTGCAAAATGTTCCCGGAGTGAGTGAAATTGCTTCGTTTGGAGGATTTCAAAAAGAATACCAGGTTACCATTGATCCAAACAAACTGCTATATTATAAGCTGTCTGTCCCAGAGGTTATAAGTGCTGTACGTGCCAATAATAATGAAAGCGGCGGAAGAAAATTCGACATGAGTGATATTGGCTACATCATTAAGACATCCGGTTATCTGAAATCCATCAAAGAGATTGAGGATATTCCACTGAAAAACCAAAATGGTATTCCTATAAAAGTCAGCGATATAGGAACTGTTCAGATGAGCGGGGAAACCCGATTGGGAATCTTTGATCATAATGGTACTGGCGAAGTCGTTGGCGGTATAGTAGTGATGCGTTATGGTGAAAACGCAGATGCTGTAATTGATAATGTAAAAGAAAAAATGAAGGAAGTTGCTAAAGGGCTTCCAAAAGGGGTAAAATTCAATATTGTATATGACCGGGGGCATCTGATTAAAGAATCTATTGATTCGGTGAAGCGTACCTTAATTGAAGAAATGCTTGTAGTGTCCCTTATCGTTATTATTTTTCTTTTTCACTGGCGTAGTGCACTGAGTATTATCATCCAGATACCAATTACAATTGCAGCAAGTTTCATACTGCTCAATGCCTTTGACATATCCTCCAATATTATGTCACTTACAGGTATAGCACTTGCCATTGGAGTAATAGTTGACAATGGTATTATTATGAGTGAAAATGCCTACCAGCATCTCTCACAAAGGTATGCACAATGGGAATCTGAACAAAAAAATGAAACAAACTCTGATGAAAAGAATTAAAAATATATTTCGCAAAAAACCACAATGGATATCCGAAGAGGAAAGGCTCAAAATAATTGAGAAAAGTAGCAAGCAGGTTTCTCGTGGCGTATTCTTTGCCACTGTAATTATAATTACTTCTTTCTTACCTGTGTTTATGCTTACCGGACAGGAAGGAAAACTATTCCATCCTTTAGCTTATACAAAAACATTCATATTGATTGTGGATGCCCTCTTGGTACTTACATTAGCTCCGGTACTGATATCTTTTTTTATGAAAGGAAAATTCCGTCCAACCGATTCACATCCGGTAAATCGCTTTTTGGAAAGAGGTTATGAGCCAATTATACGCTGGGTTCTGAAATGGAGAAAAACAACTCTTGCAGTCAATATTCTTGCATTATTGATTTCTATACCATTATTGATGCGGCTGGGAACGGAGTTTATGCCTCCATTGGATGAGCAGAGTATTTTATTTATGCCTGTTACCCTTCCTGATGTATCTAATGGAGAAATCAAACGCATTTTGCAGGTCCAGGATAAAATAATCAAATCGGTTCCTGAAGTAGAAAGTGTTTTGGGTAAGGCAGGGCGAGCTAACACAGCTACGGATAATTCCCCAATGAGCATGATTGAAACCATTATCATGCTAAAACCAAAATCACAGTGGCGTGAAGGAATAGATAAAAAAGATATTATTAAGGAACTCGACACCAAACTCCAGATACCTGGTGTAGTAAACGGTTGGACACAGCCCATTATTAACCGAATCAATATGCTGGCAACAGGAATTCGTACCGATGTAGGAATTAAAGTCTACGGACAAAATCTCGACACCATTGCCCGTGTGTCTGAAAGGGTGAAAATGGCTTTAGAAGGAACTCCAGGAGTGTCTGATTTATTTGTAGATCCTATTACCGGAGGTAAATACCTTGATGTTGATGTTAATCGCCAGGAATTGGCCCGATATGGATTAACAGTAGATGATGTAAACCAAACGGTGGAATTTGCTTTAGGTGGTGCATCCATTGGTAATACTGTTGAAGGACGAAGACGTTTTTCAATAAGTGTGCGTATAGCGCAGGATTATAGAAATAGCGTGGAACGCATTAAACGCATTCCCTTACAGTCTCCAACCTTTGGAGAAGTACCTTTATCTGCCGTTGCTGATATTAAATTCGTAGATGGCCCGCCAATGATCAGTTCTGAAAATGCATTATTGCGTGGAGCTGTTATGTTCAATATACGGGATCGTGATATGGGAGGAACCGTACAGGAAGCCATGAAAAAATTGGAAAGCGCCAAAAACATACTTCCTGAAGGGTACTTTATAGAATGGAGCGGACAGTATGAGAACCTGATTAGCGGAGAAAAAACACTTAAAATCATTGCACCACTAGTATTGCTTATTATTTTCTTCGCCCTCTATTTTGCCTTTAATTCCCTTAGAGAAGCCTTTTTAAGCCTTATAACAGTTCCTTTTGCTTTAATTGGAGGTGCCTATATCATTTTTTTCTGGGATGTCAATCTATCAGTGGCGGTAGCGGTAGGTTTTATTGCCCTTTTTGGAATTGCCGTGGAAACCGGAATTGTGATGGTTATCTATCTCAATGATGCCATGGAGCAACTTATCAAGGCCAAAGGAAACTCAAGGGAAACCATCACTAAAGAAGATCTCAGGGAATATGTGGTACACGGCGCCGCAAAACGATTGCGCCCAAAGCTAATGACCGTCTGCGTTTCATTATTTGGCTTAGTACCTGTCCTGTGGTCCAATGGTGTTGGAATGGATGTAATGAAACCAATTGTATTGCCCATGATTGGCGGCGTATTTACCTCTGCCGTACATATCTTATTAGTAACCCCGCTTATTTTCCTAATGTCCAAAGAATATGAACTAAGAAAATATGGCAAACTTGAAGTACATGATGTCAAACATTAAAATACTGGCAGTACTATTGCTTTTACTGCCATTACAGCTATTGAGCCAGACCAAACAGGTCTTGTCTCTCGATACAATCCTTCAAAGGATTGATAAAAAAAATGTGCTCCTGCAAAGCTATAGTTTAAAAGCAGAAGGATATAAATACAGTGCCGATGCCGCAACAGCATGGATGGCACCAATGGTGGGTGTGGGAACCTTTATGACCCCCTATCCTTTTCAGGAAGTTATGGATGACCGCGACAAAGGATCTTTAATGTTCAGAATTGAACAGGACATCCCCAATGTAGGAAAACTAAACAAGAAGAAAAAATTCATCCAGTCCCAAGGAAACATTGAGAACGCTACCCGTGCCGTTACCCTTAACGAGTATAAAGCACAGGCCAAACAACTATATTACAGTTGGATGGTGGCCGAGCAGCGAATGAAAGTTTTGGATCAGAACGAAAAGATAATGCTGACCATGAAAAAGATTGAGGAAGTGCGCTATCCCTACAACCAATCGCAATTGGGTAATGTATACAAGATCGATGCAAGGATTGAAGAAAATAAAAATATGGTCCGCATGCAGGAAGGTGAAATCGCAAAAGCAAGAGCATGGCTCAACAGCTTGATGAACCAGCCCGGCAATGCTGATTTTGCCATAGACACGAGTATTATCCCCGTCTTTAACCCTGCTTTACACGACACCACAAGTCTTGCAGGAGTGCGTGGTGATATTAAGAAGATGGATGCAGGGATTGAATCGATGCAGCTCAGTATTGAGGCCATGAAAGCAGAGAAAAATCCCTCTTTTAAAATCCAGTTTGATCATATGAATTCTTTTGATAAAATGATGCCCAAAGCCTATTCGGTAATGGCAATGATGTCTATTCCTATTGCTCCCTGGTCATCAAAAATGTATAAATCAGATACCAAAGCAATGCAATATAATGTGCAGGCAATGGAGAAAGAGAAATCCGCCATGCTGCAGGAAACCCAGGGAATGTTGTACGGTATGCAATATGAAATACTGACCATGCAAAAAAGGATTTTGGGACTCGAAACAAAAATAATCCCTTCTATGCAAAAGTCCCTGGATGTAAACTTTCTGAACTATCAGGAAAACAAACTGCAGATTCCTGTAGTAATTGATTCCTGGGAAGCTTTAAATATGCTGCAGAATAACTTATTAGATGAAAAATTAAAACTATATCAAATGATTGTCGATTATGAAAAAGAACTCTATCGCTAAGTTAGTCGCATTGTTATTCGTTTCGATATTATTATTGACAGCCTGTAACAAGAAAACCGAGCATAACAATAAGCCATCACATCAGCATGTTACAAATCAGGAATATACCTGTCCAATGCATCCCGAAGTTATTCAGGATAAGCCCGGCAGCTGTCCAATATGCGGTATGGAATTGGTTCCAAGACATACCCCTGGTACGGAAACAGCTATAGACAGCAGCCTAAAACACCTTTTAAAACCCGTCAACGAACAGGTCGTTTCTAATATATCTGTCATAAAACCTCAGGGAGGGACTAAAATATTCTCTCTGCAGGTGCAGGGAATTATTACCTACGATACCCGTGAGCAGACCAGCATTTCGAGCAGGGTAAGCGGAAGGATTGAGCGCCTGCTGATTAAGTACAATTACCAGCCCGTAAAAAAAGGACAGCTAATCATGGAAATCTATTCACCTGACCTCGCTGCCGCGCAAAGAGAATTGTTGTTTATTTATCAATCTGATGCAAACAATCCGATGCTGCAAAAAGCAAAAGAGAGACTGTATCTGTTAGGTATGCAGCAGAAACAAATACAACAGGTATTAAAGACAGGTAAAATTTCCTATCGCATTCCTGTTTACAGTAATGCTACCGGATACATCTTAGACAACACTGCAGCAGGAAATAGTTCTACGGCAGCTCCGGCGGCTTCGCCTCAAAGCATAGTGTCAGATGATGGCATGGGCGCTATGGGTTCAAGTGGCAATGCAGCATCAAATAGTAGCACATCTAGTCCTGCTGTCTCTGCTATTATGTTAAGAGAAGGGCAATATATCGGTGCAGGACAATCACTTTTTACAATCTATACCAATAAAAACCTTATCGCTGAATTTGCTTTTGATCCATCTGTATCACCCCAGGTTAAAAAAGGGCAAAAACTGGTGTTTTATGAACCATCAGATAAGCAAACCGTATATACTGGTACTGTCGGACTAATTCAGCCCGTCTTTAAAGAGGGGACCAACTTTACTGTAGCAAGGATTTATTTACAGGATAATAAATTTCAGACTGGAAAATTAGTAACTGCAACCATTCCTATTGTCAGTAAAGGCTGGTGGCTTCCGCAAAGTGCCGTTCTCGATCTAGGTAATAAATCCATCGTTTTCAAAAGAGAAAAGGACGTATTTGTTCCCAGAGAAGTTAAAACGAAAAACAATGCTGATGGAATGGTCCTGATAGATCAAGACATCAGTGATTGGGGTATTGCCAGCAATGCAGCCTATATGATAGACAGTGAGAGTTTTATCAAGATAGCTTCAGAAAATAAACTAAAAAATTAAGTCATGAACAATAAATTAATAATTCGTACTATTTTGCTCATTGCAATGGTTTTTCCACTTCTATTTACAGCATGTGCCCAAAAAGAAGAAAAAAAAGTCAGTCAGGCGAAAATTCAAACCTATACCTGTCCCATGCATCCGCAAATTGTAAAAGATGGTCCTGGCTCATGCCCAATCTGTGGAATGGATTTAGTGCCCTTCGAAAAAAACAACGCACAGGACTTTCTAACCTTGGGGCCAAGCCAGCAAGCTCTAGCCAATTTGACTACAATTACTGCGGGAGAAAATGAATTTTCGAATTCTTCCCGTCTCAATGGACATTTGGTTACTGACCCTGAGCAAACTATTTACATCTCAAGCAGAGTGGCAGGAAGGATTGAAGAGTTGTATGTAAAAGAAACTGGTGTTCCCGTTCGAAAAGGCCAGCCTTTATACAGAATATATTCAGAGCAGCTATCAGCCCTGCAACAGGAGTACCTCATCGCCACAGCACAGGCCACAAGCTTTGCCGAGGATAAACGCTTTGCCCAAATAAAAAATGCTGCAAAACAAAAACTATTATTGTATGGGCAGTCCGAAGCCCAGCTTAATGAATTATTCAAAAAACAAAAAGCATCCCCTTATGTTGATTATTATTCTCTAAATTCAGGAATAGTTGCGGAACTTTCCATAACGGAAGGCCAATATGTAGCAGAAGGAGCCTCTATTATGAAATTAGAAGATTACAATCGTTTATGGGTCGAAGCTGATGTTTATCCAGCCGATGCAGGTAAAATTAAAACCGGCCAAAAGGTTAAAGTTTTAGTCTCTGGTTATGAAGATCAGCCCCAAACAATGACCGTAGATTTTATAAATCCTGCCTTGCAGACAAGCAAGCAGATAATACAGTTGCGCGGTACTATTGCCAATCCAAACAATCAATGGCAGGCAGGTCAGCAGGCGATTGTTCTATTGCCTTCATCAGAACAGAAAATGAAATTGACCATACCTGTGGATGCTGTTATAAGAGACGGAAGCGGCACACATGTTTGGATTGAAATTGGAAAAGGCAAATATCAGCCTAGAATGGTAGCGATTGGTTCGGAAACCTTCGATGAAGTCGAAATTACTAGCGGCTTAAAAAAAGGTGATGTCGTTGTTGCATCTGGCGCCTATCTCCTGTACAGTGAATTTATATTAAAGAAAGGCAAAAACCCAATGTCAGGAATGAAAATGTAATAACCAATCTCACAACAGACGATGAAAAAAATAATCAAAATAGGAATCCCAATAGTATCAATCTTCTTACTTATTGCCTGCGGTAATAATGAAAACAAAAAGCAAGAGAATCCTAAGGATAGTGAAACTTCTGTCCCAATTTCAAAGGAAGCCGAAATCAGGATAAATGATGATGTCTTAAACGCGATATACAGCCAGTATGCACATTTAACAGTAGCCCTTACCCAAGATAATCTCGCGGAAGCAAAACTGGCGGCCAATGCGATTGAAGCGGGAGCACGGCAAATTAGCAACAACAGTACTCTTGCAGTAAGTGCCGCAGCAATCGTTTCAGCTCCTGATATTGAAAACCAGCGGGCTGCCTATTCTAAGCTAAGCAATGAACTCATTTACCTGCTAAAAAAAGCAGGAATGACCCAGGCTGAGCTGTACGTGGAATATTGTCCAATGGCGTTTGACAATAAGGGGGCCGTATGGATTAGTTCTACCAAAGAAGTACGTAATCCTTATTTTGGAGCAAAAATGCTCAAGTGCGGTGAGGTGAAAGAAACAATTAAATAATTAGGTTCTAAAACAAAACTACTTGTAATTTTTTTCAGTGTTAAAAAATGGATATCAAAGCTTATTGGGAATAAGATCATTTTAAGCAAATCAAAATTTCAGGTTTACTAAAAAAAAGCTAACTTTCTATATATTAAATATATAACACATCGAATTTTATAAAAAAAAACAACATTATGACACACACCTATACAATATCGGGAATGACTTGCGATGGATGTCGTACGAAAGTAGAAAAAACATTAAATGCTGTACAGGGGATAAAGGCAACTGTTTCCTTAGATCCTCCATTGGCAACCATTACAATGGAAAAACATATTGCGACCGAACAGCTGCAGGAAGCATTGACTGCGGTTGGAAAGTACACCATTGAAATGACACACACAACTCATTTGCAAGAAAAAACAGCTGAGAAACCATGCTGTAGTACTGCTAACGATCGTGATCATAAAAAGTTAGCTGCGCCTCATAATGATGCGGGTGGAAAATACTATTGCCCGATGCATTGTGAAGGCGATAAAATGTATGATAAACCGGGAGATTGTCCTGTATGCGGAATGCATTTGGTACAAGAACCAGCCGCTGTTCAGGTTCAGCAATACACATGCTCTATGCATCCGGAAATTATAACCAATGCGCCAGGATCATGTCCTATTTGCGGGATGGATCTAGTACCAATGGAACCAAGCGAAAGCGAAGAACAAAGGATTTATAAGGGTTTGGTTAAGAAAATGAAAATAGCGGTTGTATTTACAGTTCCTGTTTTCGCCATTGCCATGATAGAAATGGCACACAACAATCCTTTACTCGGGCTAATGGATGCGGCTAAATGGAATTGGGTACAGCTTATTTTATCACTTCCTGTTGTCTTTTATGCCTGCTGGGTATTTTTTGTACGAGCATGGAAATCAATAATCACATGGAATTTAAATATGTTTACCCTTATCGGAATTGGTACAGGAGTGGCATTTTTATTTAGTTTAGTTGGAATGTTTTTTCCAGACATTTTTCCAAGTGAATTTAAGACCCAGCACGGAACAGTACTATTGTACTTCGAGGCCACAACTGTTATTCTGACTTTGGTTTTATTAGGACAATTGCTTGAAGCCAGAGCGCACAGTCAAACCAGTGGTGCTATAAAAGAATTATTAAAATTGGCTCCTACCGAAGCTACTTTGGTAATTGATGGCGGTGATAAAGTAATCTCAATCCATGATATAAAAAAAGGTAATTTATTACGGGTAAAACCCGGAGATAAAATTCCTGTGGATGGGAAAATAACCGATGGTGAAAGTACAATAGACGAATCGATGATTACTGGTGAACCAATTCCTGTAGATAAAAAAATAGGCGATATGGTGTCTTCAGGAACTATAAACGGAAACAAATCATTTATAATGATTGCCGAAAAAGTTGGTTCGGAAACCTTGCTTTCGCAAATTATACAGATGGTTAATAATGCAAGTCGTTCCAGAGCACCAATTCAGAAATTAGCCGATAGTATTGCTAAATATTTTGTACCAATTGTTGTTGTAATTTCCATTCTTACCTTTTTCATTTGGGCAAAATTTGGTCCCGAACCGGCATTGGTCTATGGTTTTATAAATGCCATTGCGGTACTAATTATTGCCTGTCCTTGTGCTTTAGGACTGGCAACCCCTATGTCTGTAATGGTAGGAGTTGGAAAAGGCGCTCAATCGGGAATTCTGATAAAAAATGCCGAAGCTTTAGAAAAAATGGATAAGGTAAATGTTCTGATTACTGATAAAACAGGAACAATTACAGAAGGGAAACCTTCGGTAGAAAAAATTGTTGCATTTCAATATTCAGAAGATGAACTGTTGCAATACATTGCGTCTTTAAATCAGTATAGCGAACATCCTTTAGCACAAGCAGTAGTAAAATTTGCAAAAGCTAAAAATGTCTCTTTAACGAAAGTCGATGATTTTGAAAATATTGCAGGAAAAGGAGTTATTGGAACTGCTATTGATAAAAAGATCGCATTAGGGAATAAAAAATTAATGGAGCAAGTAGGCGCATCTATTTCTGCCACAATTGAAGAGAAAATTATTGCCGAACAAAAACTAGGAAAAACAGTTTCTTATATCGCTGTAGATAAGAACGTAGTGGGATTTGTAACGATAACCGATGCTATAAAAGAAACCAGTGCTGCTGCTATAAAAGAATTAATGCGTCAAGGAGTTGAAGTGATCATGCTGACGGGAGATAATGCAAATACTGCCAAAGCTGTTGCTGACGAGTTGCATTTAACCTCTTTCCAAGCAGGTTGTTTACCGGAAGACAAATTAAAAGTAATAGAAAAATTACAAGCTGAAGGAAAAGTTGTGGCTATGGCAGGAGATGGTATTAACGATGCGCCAGCTTTGGCACAATCGGACATTGGCATTGCGATGGGAACAGGAACAGATGTTGCGATAGAAAGTGCCAAGATTACTTTGGTAAAAGGAGATTTGCAAGGAATTGTAAAAGCAAAAAATCTGAGCCACGCTGTAATGCGCAACATCAAGCAAAACCTATTCTTTGCTTTTATTTATAATGTCTTAGGCGTACCAGTAGCTGCGGGAGTTTTATATCCGTTTTTCGGAATATTACTTTCTCCTATGATTGCTGCCCTGGCAATGAGTTTTAGCTCGGTATCTGTTATTGTCAATGCATTGCGATTGAGAAGCTTAAAACTCTAAAAAATAATAATTTATTATTAAAACAAATGACCAATCTAGGACAAATTATTCTGCAGTATAAAAACGATAACGAAAGTGTCTACAATACCTGGTTTATAGATAACAACCAACGGTTAAAGGCATTTCGGACTATAAGACGAGGTGTTTTACAAGTCATTGAGGATATTAAAAAGAAAACCTTTCCTAATGATTTTAAAGAAAGCAGCTTAGAATTTGTTCTGAGTTGCATTGCTGAACAAAAACAAGTCTTTGCAGGGGTTTCCCATCCGTTTTATTGGAAACCCAAATTGCGCATTCCCGATATCTATGAAAATCAAAACAATAAATTGGCTTTCGGTCAATTCCTTGAAAATTGTATCAATGCCAAGTCTGAAGAACAGGTTGTAAAAGAAATCATAAAACTCGATGAATTAAAAATTAAAGGATTAGGACCTGCGGTTGCCAGTATTTTATATTTTATACACCCAACCTGGTTCCCGCCATTCAACACTGCTATTCTCAATGGTTTTAATTTTCTTTTTAAAGACAAAAAAAAATTGGGAAGTTGGACAGAATATCTTAAAATAAGAGAAACTTTGATGGAAACTAACACTTTGCATAAATCTCAGCTGTCAAATGATTTGGGTGCCATTGCAGGATTGTGTTTTGAAATTGGAACTCAGAAAATGCTAATCGGTAACGATGAGTATTTAAGCGAGGCAGAACGTTCAAGATTCGAAAAAAACGTACACAAGCGTCAAAAAGAAATACTCGAAGAAAAACTGGAGGAAAATCTGCATAGTGAGATGCAATACCATCTGCTAAAAATAGGCATTTCTCTGGGGTTCGATGTTACCCCGGCAAGCAATGATAAAAACAAATCATTTAATGGACAAAATTTCTCCTTTATTTCACTTGGAAAATTCCCTGAGCTGCCTACAGACAAGGATACTCAAAATACGATCAAGCTTATTGATGTACTCTGGTTCAAAAAAGGTACAAATAAAATTATAGGAGCCTTTGAAGTTGAAAAGAGCACCAGTATCTACTCAGGCATACTGCGGTTATCTGACCTATACTTCACCCTATCAAGCGGTCAAGAAGTTTTTTATATTATTATTCCAAATAACCGTGAAAAGGATGTAGTTCTGCAGCTAAATAGACCTGTTATAAAAAATTCTAAAATGAATATAAAATACATCCTGTTTTCTGAACTAAGAGCTAATTGCGATGCGATTTGCAAGTTTGGAACAGACCATTCAATAATGGAAAAAATATCAAAATCAATTTAAAATTAAAATTAAAAAATTATGAAAAAAATAATTCTACTGAGCTTCATTATTATGCAATCATTATTAATTTTTGCACAAGAAAAAGTTCAAATTAAACTCACTCCTGCAAGTCCTTCGGCATCATTTCAACAAGAAATTGGCAGCTCAACAATAAAAATGGCCTATAGCAGACCCTTGGCAAGAGGGCGAAAAATATTTGGGGAACTGGTGCCCTTTGGCAAACTCTGGCGAACAGGTGCCAGTGACTGCACGACCATTAGTACTAATGAGGATATCACCTTAGGAAATAATATTTTAAAAACAGGAACCTACTCTATATTTTCAATTCCATCAGAAAATGAGTGGACTATCATCATAAATAGTGATATTACTTTACATGGAGAAACTGGCTATGATGAGAAAAAAGATGTTATGCGTTTTAGCGTTCCCACAGAAAAAACGACTAATTTTTACGAAACTTTTACTATCGAATTAAACGATATCAATAGTAAAGGGGAAGGTTTCCTTAAAATAGAATGGGAAAATACCATGGTTAAAATACCAATGAAAAGCAAAGCTGACAAAGAAATTTTAGCACTAATTGATACCTATATCATCAAAGAGAAGAGCCACGATGCCAATTTATTATTTCAGGCTGCAAATTATTATTCCTCTACCAATCGAGATAGCAATCAGGCCATAGCCTGGCTACTTGAAGCTGAAAAATTAGATCCGGAAAATTTTTATTATCCCAGCTTGAGACAAAAACTATCTGTAGGCCTAAAGGATTACCCCAATGCTATTGCAGCCGCAAAAAAAGCTCTAGTCATCGCGGAGAAGAAAAAAATGAAAAGTGCCGAAAAATTAAAAAAACAAATCATAGAATGGGAATTATTACTTAAAAGCAAATAAATAACTGCTGTTACAATATCCTATTGAAAAATACAGGCACAGAAAGAATCCCTGTCATTAAAGCCAATACTATGTTGTAGCACATTAGACTTGTTTTGCTGGGAAATCGATTAATCAAAATAATTTTTAAAGCTAAAAAATATGAAAATGGAACACGCAACACAGCAACATTCAAAAGAGGTAAACTCCAAAATGTACAAAAAATTAGCTCTTATGATCGTATTGTCATTTATTTCTATGTACGTCCTAATGTATTCAATGGTCGATATTTTTGCTAATGTCATTCCTAATATAAACCAATTTTACATGGCAGCACTAATGACTATGCCAATGCTCATAATTGAGATTATTGTAATGGGCAGTATGTATATGAATAAAAAATGGAACCTGGTATTACTTACCACAGGCAGCCTTGCTGCAATCCTTTTTTTTTCCTGCATCAGACAGCAGGCAACTGTTGATGATAAACAATTCTTAAAATCAATGATACCACACCATGCAGCAGCAATCCTGATGGCTCAGAAGGCTTCTCTTCAAGATCCGGAAGTAAGCCAGCTTGCCCAAGACATTATAAAAGCTCAACAGAATGAAATTGCACAGATGAAAGCCAAGTTGAAAGAGATGAAAAAAAAATAATACAGTAATATTTATTAAAAAACAATATGAAAAATATACTGACAATACTCGTATTTATCATGCTTCCTGTTTTAATTCAGGCCCAGGACATGAAAACAATGCAAATGGATAAAAAGCCAGCAAAAGAAGAGTCAAATCCCACTACCTATACCTGTCCAATGCATCCCGATATCCATGAATCCAAACCGGGAAAATGCCCAAAATGCGGCATGACATTAGTAAAAGCAAAGGCTAAAACAACTCAGCCGAAAGCAGGCACAAAACCTAAAGCTGCAACTCCTGTTAAAGAGGAAATGCCTAAAAAGGGTAAATCTTCCGCTACGGATAAGGTCGACAGTCACCAGGCGCATGATATGACAAACATGGAAAAGAAAACAGTAGATCCCCCAGTAAAAAAAATGATGGTAAATGATGAGCCACCTAAAGTTGTAAGGTACGATTTATATGTTCGCGATACGGTGGTAAATTTTTCAGGGAAATCAAAAAGAGCAATAGCGGTAAATGGCCAGATACCAATGCCTACGTTAACCTTTACAGAAGGTGATACCGCAGAAATTTATGTCCATAATGAACTTGACGAAGAAACCTCATTACACTGGCATGGTTTGTTTCTACCCAATAAAGAAGATGGAGTGCCTAACCTTACCCAAATGCCGATAAAAGCGCACAGTACCTACAAATATTCTTTTCCCATCAGGCAGCATGGGACCCATTGGTATCATAGCCACTCGGGATTGCAGGAACAAATAGGAATGTATGGATCTTTTGTGATGAACAAACGAAACTCCGATCCGAATTTCCGCCAGGGAATAGACGATCTTCCCACAATTCCGATTGTGCTGAGCGAATGGACCGATATCAACCCGGAGAACGTTCATAGAATGCTGCATAATGCCTCGGATTGGTTTGCAATAAAAAAAGGCACGACCCAAAGTTATGGAGAAGCTATAAAACAAGGCTATTTCAAAACCAAGGTCATCAACGAATGGAAGCGTATGAACGCTATGGATGTAAGCGATGTCTATTATGAGAAATTTTTAATTAATGGGAAAAACGAAAGCCAGCTTTCGCAGTTCAAAACCGGTGATAAGGTAAGATTACGCGTCTCTAATGGCGGTGCATCCAGTAATTTTTGGCTTACCTATGCCGGAGGCAAAATTACAGTAGTGGCCAGTGATGGTAATGATGTTGAGCCTGTTGAAGTAGACCGTCTGCTAATTGCAGTTTCTGAAACCTATGATGTTGTCCTGAGCATTCCGGCAGAAAACACATCTTATGAATTTTTGGCAACACCGGAAGACCGGACAAAATCGGCTTCTCTCTACATTGGAAATGGCATTAAACTGCTCGCCTCCCCTTTACCAAAACTGAAATACTTTGAAGGGATGCAAATGATGAACGGTATGATGAAAATGAATGGAGACCTAAATGATATGGGGATGAAGATGTCGCTGAATCAGATGGACATGAATTCGGTAATGTACCCTGAAATTACAGGCCCACAAACAAAAGGAAGCAAAGACATGCCAATGGAGATGGACAAAGAAGAAACCAAATTGGATGCCCCAGATAAAATGCACGATATGCACAATATGGAAAATAAGTACAATGCCAATGCCCTTGCCGATATTGTCACATTAAATTATGCTATGCTAAGATCTCCTACAAACACGGCATTGTCAAAAGATGCTCCCGTAAGAGAACTCAAATTCGAGCTTACGGGAAATATGAATCGTTATGTGTGGAGCCTGGATAACAAGGTCGTTTCCGAAGCTGATAAAATACTGATCAAGAAGGGAGAAATTTTACGTATTATTCTGCATAATAATTCAATGATGCGGCATCCAATGCATTTGCATGGACATGATTTCAGGGTAATCAATGGGCAAGGTGATTTTGCGCCATTGAAAAACATCATCGACATCATGCCAATGGAAACAGATATTATTGAATTCGCCGCAAGCGAAGATGGTGGCGACTGGTTTTTCCACTGTCACATTCTCTACCATATGATGGCTGGTATGGGCAGAATTTTTTCTTATGAAGATTCACCTCCAAATCCAGAAATACCAGACCCTAAACTGGCTCAGCGAAAATTGTTTGCTGATGATAGAGAATTCCATTTCATGGCTGAAAACGATTTTGCTACTAATGGAAACGATGGCGAAGCAATGTATCAGGGGACACGCTGGAGTATAGGGACCGAATGGAGATTAGGCTACAATGATATGCATGGCTATGAAACTGAAACACATATTGGACGCTATATTGGAAAAATGCAATGGCTAATGCCATTTATAGGATTTGACTGGAGATATAGAAAAATGGGAGAAGATGAACAGGAAAGAAATCTCTTTGGACAAAAAAATACTAAAGATAAACGTGCAGTGGCGAGTCTAGGGGTCAACTATACCCTTCCTATGTTAATAGTAGCACAGGCTGAAGTTTTCACAGACGGTAAAGTCAGACTACAGTTTGAACGTAAGGACATTCCAGTTTCTAAAAGGCTTCGAATGAATTTAATGTGGAATACAGATAAGGAATATATGGCGGGGCTTCGTTACATAGTAACCAGATGGGGATCACTTTCCTCACATTATGACAGCGATATGGGTTTTGGGGCCGGATTCACTTTGAATTATTAACGGTTTATGTTGCCTAGTATCATACAAACGCTCGATGCCTGAGTGCAGTAGTAATAATAATGTAAAACTTGGGCTAAATTTTATAAATAAAGGACAAATGGTATAATTATTTTAGCTTTAGTATAATTTATAACTGTGAAAATTATGAAAAAAGCAGCATTCACAACCTTGATAGTAATTGGGCTAATAGTTGGCTCTTGTTCAAATGATGAAGATAACGGAATACATCCTCAGGAGCATGATAAAAACATATTGATGAATAAAATGCACACAATGATGGATCAAATGGACGCAATGACCATGAGCAAAGATCCAGATCTGGATTTTGCCAATATGATGATTATGCACCATCAAGGTGCTATAGATATGGCTAATTATGAACTGAAAAATGGTACTGATGCCCAGATTATGGCAATGGCACAAGATGTGATTGATACCCAACAGCAGGAAATAGAGCATATGAAAGCAATTATAAATGGCATGCCAGCTGATGAAACCGATAATGCTTTTGCTATGGAGCTTATGAAATCAATGGACAAAATGGGAATTACTGCTGACACGCAATTAATCACCGGAAATACGGACCATGATTTTGCCATACTAATGATTGTCCATCACCAAAGTGCACTCGATAATGCATCGGCTTATCTACATCATGGAAAAAACGCAGAACTCAAAGCAATGGCGAATATGATGGTAGAAATGCAGACCCAGGAAATAATTGATTTTGGCAACTGGCTTGTAGCAAATTAATTCAGTATGAATAACTTTTAATACAAAATAAATAAATTATGGATCAGAAATTTAGAAATTGTATCGAAGCCTGTCTGGCTTGCGGTATAGCGTGCAACAACTGCGCAACGGAATGTCTGAATGAAGACGATATAAAAATGCTTGCAAGATGCATACAGCTCGACAGGCAATGTTCAGTGGTATGTTTTGCCGCCGCAAACCTTATGAGTATTGGAGGCGAACATGCCTCCCATTTATGTGCTGAATGCGCAGAAATCTGTAAGGCCTGTGCCGAGGAATGTGAAAAACATGCCGCAATGGGCATGGGTCACTGCGCAGAGTGCGCGGAAGCCTGCCGCAAATGTGCCCAGGCTTGTGAGGCAATGGCAAGTTAATACCAACAATTATTTAAACAAAAACCGCACAGTTGTGCGGTTTTTGTTTTTGAAGCTTAACACGGCAAAAATCTGTCTATTTATTGCCATTAGAATTTCATTTTCTGAATCCTTACCGCATTCAGTATAGCGAGTAAGGCAACACCTACATCTGCAAAGACCGCTTCCCACATCGTTGCAAGTCCGCCCGCACCCAGAATAAGAACAACTGCCTTGACACCAAATGCCAATACAATATTTTGCCACACTATTTTTCTGGTTTGTTTCCCAATATTGATAGCCATTGGAATTTTGCTTGGCCTGTCATCCTGGATTACCACATCGGCAGTTTCAATTGTGGCATCGCTTCCCAAACCGCCCATAGCGATACCAACAGTACTCAAGGCTACAACAGGCGCATCGTTTACACCGTCACCTACAAATGCAACGGTTTGGTTAGTAGCTTTAATTTCATTTACTTTATTTACTTTGTCTTCAGGAAGCAAATCTCCAAAAGCGTTTACTATGCCCAGCTTATCGGCCACAAATTGGACAACATTGGTTTTATCGCCACTAAGCATTGTGGTTTTAACTCCCATTGCTTTTAGCCTGTCAACAGTCAGCTGCGCATCTTCTTTTATTGTATCTGCAATGGTTAAGTAACCGGCAAACTTTTTATCGTAAGCTATGGCAATCAACGTATAGACTATAGAGTTCGGATCAATATCATATTTGATACCGAATTTATCCATCAGCTTAAAATTACCTACATGCAATTCTTTTCCATTAATCTCAGCCCTTAATCCATGTCCTGAAATCTCTTCGACCTTCTCAAGTACTATCGAGGGATCAATTTCACCAACGTGATCATGGATGGCCGTTGCTACGGGATGCGTACTCTGGCCTTCGAGCGCATTGACCATTTTAAGGATTTCGTCTTTATTAAGCTGGTCGGAAATCACCACATCCTGAACTTTAAAGACACCTTCTGTCATGGTTCCTGTTTTGTCCATTACCACATTCTGGATATTGGCAATACTGTCCAGAAAATTACTTCCCTTGAATAATATTCCGTTTTTACTCGCTGCCCCAATTCCGCCGAAGTAACCAAGGGGTATACTGATTACCAGGGCACAAGGGCATGATATTACCAGAAAAACCAAAGCCCTGTAGAGCCAGTCGTTAAAATCATAATTTTCAACAAAAAAATAAGGCAAAAAGCAAATACCAACCGCAAGGAAAACAACTATTGGAGTGTAGATTTTTGCGAATTTTCTAATGAACAGCTCCGTTGGTGCTTTCTGAGTTGTGGCGTTCTGCACCATTTCGAGTATTTTTGAAAGCTTGCTGTCATTATAGGCAGTAGTCACCTTTACCTGCGCGATAGTGTTTCCGTTTATCATCCCTGCCAGAACAGTTTCGCCTTTTACCTTGGTATCGGGCTTGCTTTCACCAGTAAGGGCAGCGGTATTAAAGGAAGCTGTATCAGATAACAATTCTCCATCCAAACCTAGTTTTTCACCTGATTTCAGCTGTATTACAGAACCTATGGCAACATCTGCTGCTTTTACTGTCTGCACAACATTATCCTTTACGATATTTACTTCGTCGGGGCGCTGATCCAACAGGCTTTTAATATTGGATTTTGCACGGCTAACGGCCAAAGTCTGGAATACTTCTCCAATGGTATAGAAAAGCATAACAGCCACCCCTTCGGGATACTCGCCAATAGCAAAAGCCCCGATTGTGGCGATACACATGAGTAAAAATTCAGAGAAGACCTCGCCTTTGGTCATGCTTTCAAATGCCTCTTTCAAAACCGGAATTCCCACGGGAAGATAAGCCGCAATATACCAGGCTAACCTAACATATTTGGTAAACCAGCTTTGGGGAAAATAGTTATCGAAACCTATACCGATAATCAGCAGGACAAATGAAATTATCGCCGGCAGGAACATTTTAAAAGTACTTTGGTCAGCATTATGTTCATGGTCATGCCCGTCGTCGTCAGAATGGTTATGCTCATCCTGTGTCGAACAGCATCCGCTGCTTTTGTCTGTTTTTGCGTTAATTTTTTCTTCTAGTGTGCAACAAAGCTGTTTGCCGTTTGCATCGTATTTGTGCTGATGTGCCATGTTTATCTTTTTTTAAATCCACAAAATTGAAAGTTTTGAATCGTATTAAATTGTGTTATATGGTCTTCTGTAAAGCATTTAATGGCTTTGAATTTATCTAAAAAAGTATGTTTCATTTCCATTTCTGAATATTGGTGTATTTCCAAACCACTGCATTTTAGAGGGCCGTTTTTAGAAAAAGCACCCAATAGGAACGAACCTTCTTTGACTATTGAAGCACCTACTAAAGTCACATATTTTGAAATACTCTGTTCATCCGTTAAAAAATGAAATACAGCCCTGTCATGCCAAAAATCAAATTTAACATCGGTTTTAAATTCAGTAATATCACAAACAATCCAAGTTACTTTTGAAGATTTATCTCCAAGTCGGTTCTTTGCTCGTTCCAGTGCTGATTCGGATATATCCAAAATCCAAATATTTTCATATCCTTCTTCCAATAAAGCATCTACAAGGTTACTGTCACCACCTCCAACATCAATGATATTAGCATTCATTGGTAATGACAACCCTTTTAAATAGTTCATAGAGGTAGTTGGATATTCCTGTGTCCAACTAACTTCATCAGGTTTTTTTGATGAGAAAACATTTTCCCAGTGTTGTTTTTTTTCCATTTGTTTTTTTTTAATGTTCATGCTCTCCGCCGCCTTTTATTGCAGATAGAAGGTAAAATGCTCCTTTGAAAACTATTTTAGCTTCAGATGATATTTGGTTAACAAATTTCACCTCGGTATAACCTAAATCTGTGGTTCCGGGAATTACTTCTACAGCCTTAAAATGAACTTCTTCACTTGCATCATGATCTTTCTTAGAGTTTGTCTTTTCTTGATGT
The DNA here is from genome assembly GCF_946478785.1 of uncultured Flavobacterium sp. The sequence continues at coordinate 50,608 of NZ_CAMLDD010000001.1, read as the reverse complement.
TCTTCTTCCTGAACATAAACAAAATACTTATCACCATTTCTTACTATTGCATCTTTTGGCAATGCAGGAACCGTAGCATTTGTAATGTTGATATTGGCCGAAACGTACATCCCGGGGATTAAGCCTTTTGCATCCGCCGGATCAATTTTAGCATGAACCGCCACTGTTTTGCTTTCGTTTGAAAATGATTTATTAATTCCGAATATCTTTCCTTTGATTGATTTGTTGGACTGATTGGTAAGCACAAAATCAATTACCTGTCCAACGGAAATAGATCCGAGGTCTTTTTCATAAACATTTAAATCCAGGTGCATCTGGCTATTGTCTACTACTTCAAAAAGTGTTACTCCGGTTTCTGCAAATGCCCCTTTTGCAATATTTATTTTACCTACAAAACCACTGATAGGAGCAACAATAGGTACGAATGAGCTGCTTCCTTTTGTGCCTACATGCAATGCATCTAATTTATTTTTGGCTGCCTGCGCTCTGGCTCTTTCTGCGGCCAATTTTGCTTTAACTTCCTGAAAAGTTTTTCTGGGGTTTACATTTTCCTCACTTAGGGTTTTCTGACGGTTGTATTCCAATTGCAGATACTCAATATTGGCTGAAGCGGAATGGTAATCTTCCTGCATTTCGATGACTTCAAGATTTTGAATTGTTGCCAGAACTTTTCCCTTATTCACATAAGTTCCTTCCAATACCAAAATATCCTTAACCGTTCCGCCGATAAGCGTTGCCACTTCTGCTGAATTTTGTGGAGGAACAGTAGTGTATCCGTTAGCTTTTATAATTTTATTCAGGTTTCTATTTTCCAGCAAACCCGTCTCGATCCCAACAGTTTTAAATTGGGAAGCGGTTAATGCTACTTCATTCTCTGGCTTTTCTTCTTCATGTGGTTCTTCTGTTTTTTTATCCTGGCAGGAAGTAATAAGAAAGAAACCAATACAAAGAATCAGAATATTGTTTTTAACTGAAACTAAAGAGATATTATTTTTAAATATATTTTTCATTCTGCGAAATTTATTTGTTTGTTATAGATGGAAACTGCAATTCGATAGCACTTTGATTAAAAGAATGAGTAGCTTCTGCATATTGTTTTTTAATATCAATTGCCTGATTTAAAAAACTGATGTAAGACCAATAGCTCATATCGCCATTGGCATAGCTTTTTTGCGCTGTCGATATAATCTGATCCGCATATTGCATTCCTTCATTTTGATAATAGGATAGTGCCTTTTGCTGCTTTTCAAAGTTGTTTTCCAATTCCTGCATCTGAAGATTCAAAGCCAGTTTATTTTTATCCAAAGCCAGTTCTGATTGTGATATACTAATAGATGCAGCCTGTGCTTTGGCAGTATTAACACCACCAAATAAAGGAATTTGAAGCCCCGCTGTAAATCCCTGAAATAAAGATTCAGTATTGATGGTTTGGGCAAAATATCCTAAGCCTAGCTTTGGTGTTCTCATTGCTTTAAAAGTGTTGGCTTCCTTTTGATTAACCAAAATCTGCTGTTGGTAATAATCTGTAACTAATGCCTCAACTTTTGGGTTGCCTTGTTGTTTTACAGAGGCATATAATAAAGAAACAGTTGCGTCCGGAACAATATTCTGATCGGTCTGCACAAAAAACTGCAATTGTTTTTGGTAGATTGCCAAATCATATTCTAATTGAGCCTTTTGTGTTTCAATCTCTTTTACTTTGGCTTTTGCACTAATGACCTCAATATTTCCACTTTCCCCTGTTTGAAAACGAAGTTCTGCATTTTTAAGAAACTTGGTGTAAATATCATTAAGTTCCAAATTTAATTTTTGAATTGAAACACCATACAAATACTGATAATAAGCTAATGTTACTGCTTTCTCTATTTCATATTCTGACAATGCTTTTCGTTTCTCAGCCAGTTTTACCAGTTCTTCCTGTAACTGACGGTTGGCTTTGGTGATTTTTCCTATTGGAAAATACTGCTGGATTGAAACGTTATGATCAAAGTCCGCACTGTTGAACTGCCCACCCTGGTACTGGACGTTCAGCGGATCGGGCTGGAAGGCGGTCTTTTTTAAAACAGTTTGTTTTTCAATTTCCTTATCAGCTATTTTCAAATCAATGTTGTTTGATTTTGCCATCTCGAGCGCTTTTTCCAAACTTATTGCCTGGCTGTTCTGAGCAAACGAGAAACTGGTAAAAAACAGCACCAGTAGCGTTATAATAGGCTTTTGTATCATTTTTCTTTTTTTTGTTCTATTCTCCAGCAATAGGTATAATATAGGCAAAACGATCAGGGTCAATAACGTTGCTGAGAATAGTCCCCCAATAACTACCGTCGCCAATGGCTTCTGCACTTCCGCCCCTCCACTGGTAGAGAGAGCCATTGGCAAAAATCCAAGGGAAGCAACTGCCGCTGTCATAAGCACTGGTCGCAGTCTTGTTTTGGTTCCGATTAAAACCCGCTCTAACGGATCAGTTACCCCTTCTGTTTTAAGCTGGTTGAAATAAGAAATCAAGACTATTCCGTTTAGGACCGCAATACCAAATAAGGCAATAAAGCCAATCCCCGCTGAAATACTGAAAGGCATTCCCCGCATTGATAATGCAAATACGCCGCCGATTGCTGAAAGAGGGATAGCGGTGAAAATTAATCCTGCCTGTTTGAAGCTGTTAAAAGTAAAATACAGCAAAACCAGTATCAGCCCTAAAGCTATCGGCAATGCTACCGAGAGACGTTTAGTCGCTTCGATTAAATTCTCAAACTGTCCACCGTAGGTTACATAGTAACCTGCCGGAAGCTTAAGCTGTGTATCTAATTTTTGCTGGATTTCTTCTACGACACTTTTGATATCGCGCCCACGAACATTAAGCCCTACAGTAATTCTGCGTTTGCCGTCCTCACGGCTCACCTGGACGGGTCCCTGTTCGTAATCAATGGAAGCTACCTGGGAAAGCGGAACCTGCTGCCCATTGGGAAGCGGAATAAATAAATTGCTGACATCGGTAATATCGCCGCGGTTCTGCGCATCCATCCGTACCACGACATCAAAGCGTTTGCTCTGCTCGTATATTTTACCGGCGCTTTCCCCTGCAAAAGAAGAACGTATAATTTGGTTTATATCGGAGATGTTCAACCCGTACAAGGCGATTTTATTGTAGTCGTATTTAATGGTAATCTGCGGAAGGCCCGTTACCTTATCGGCTTTCAGATCCCCTATCCCCTTAATGCCCCTTACTTTGGAAATCAGTTCATTTGCTTTTGCATCAAGTACCTCCAGATCATCTCCAAAAATTTTGATGGCAATATCGCTTCGGCTTCCTGTCATAAGCTCGTTGAAACGCATTTGAATAGGCTGGGATATTTCAATATTGGCCCCTGGAATAACTTCCATCTCTTCCTTCATGGCATTGGCTAAATCCTCCCAGTTATCATACTTCCCGCTCCAGTGCTTTTTGTCCTTAAGGACAATAATTAAATCCGCACTCTCTATAGGCATGGGATCGGTTGGTATTTCACCGCTTCCAATCTTGGCTACAATGGTTTTGATTTCAGGAAATTTGGCTTTTAGTATTTTTTCATATTCGGTAGTGGTCTTAACCATCTGCGTCAGCGAGCTTCCTGTCATGATAGTCGCGTTTATGGCAAGATCGCCCTCTTCTATGGTTGGGATAAATTCACCGCCCATATTCTGGAAAACTATAATTCCCAAAGCGAATAACCCAAGTGAGATGCCCAAAACTATTTTTTTGAACTGAAGGGCTTTCTTCAAAAAAGGAAGGTAGATATTCTCCAGTTTAGCCATCATCCTGTCACTAAAATTATCCTTATGCTCTGTATTTTTTGATAAGAAAATGGCGCTCATCATAGGCACATAGGTAAGGGATAACAAAAAGGCACCAGTAACGGCAAAACCAACTGTCATGGCCATGGGTTTGAACATTTTCCCTTCTGTACCCACCAAAGCCAGAATGGGAAGGTAAACTATAAGAATTATAATTTCCCCGAAAGCGGCGCTATTTCTGATTTTTGATGCAGAATTGTAAACCTCCTGATCCATTTCCTGCTGCGATAGCGGGTCTTTTCGCTTGAGTTTCTGCAAATGGTGCATGGTGGCTTCCACAATGATAACTGCCCCATCAACAATTATCCCAAAATCGATGGCTCCGAGGCTCATTAAGTTTCCGCTCACCCCAAAGGCATTCATCAGGATAACTGCAAAAAGCATCGCCAAAGGAATAACAGATGCCACGATCAGCCCGGCACGAAGATTTCCCAAGAATAAGATCAAAACGAAAATAACGATCAATGCCCCTTCCAGTAAATTTTTGGTCACCGTGCCAATGGCACTATCCACTAGTTTTCCCCTGTCAATAAAAGCTTCCGCAACAACACCTTCGGGAAGGCTTTTATTAATCTGAATCATTTTTTCTTTGATGCGTTCTACCACTACGCTGGAATTTTCACCTTTCAGCATTAAGGCCATACCGCAAACAATCTCGCCTTTTCCATCCTTGGTAGACGCGCCATAACGAAGTGAAATCCCTTCGCGGACCTGTGCAACATCGCGCACCAATACTGGAGAACCATTACGGTTTTTTACCACTACATTTTCAAGGTCTTTCACTCCGGTGGCCATACCGACACCACGGATAAAATAGGCATACTGATCTTTTTCGATATAAGCGCCGCCTGTATTTTGATTGTTTTTTTCCAAAGCATCAAAAATCTCAGTAATGGTGACCCCAAGGCTGTTTAAAGTGTTTGGATTGACTGCAATTTCATATTGTTTTAGCTTTCCTCCCCATGTACTTACATCTGCAATACCTTCAATTCCCTGTAGTTGCGGAATAATAATCCAATCCTGTATGGTTCTGAGTTTTACAGCGTCATATTTATCTTCGTAGCCTTTTTTGGCGTATACGTCATATTGATAAATTTCGCCAAGGCCTGTTGAAATTGGCGCTAATTCTGGGGATCCTGCATAATCAGGGATGTTTTCCTCGGCCTGTTTCAAGCGCTGAAATATTTGTTCCCTTGCCCAGTAAATATCTACATCATCCTCAAAGACAACCGTTACAACAGAGAGTCCAAAACGGGAAATACTGCGAAGTTCAATAACTTTCGGAACTGTCTTTACAGCCTGTTCTAAAGGATAGGTGATTAATTGTTCTACCTCCTGGCTCGCTAAGGTTGGAGCTGTGGTAATTATCTGAACCTGATTATTGGTTATATCAGGCAACGCATCGAGCGGCAATTTTTTAATGGAGTAGCTTCCCCAGGCAATTAAGGCCAGGGTAAATAAGAGTATAATGAACTTATTCTTTATACTGAATTGTATGATTTTGTCTAACATCTGAATATAATAATGAATGAGAAAACAAGACATGCTTGTCTATTAAAAACTGTGGAAATCCCACAACTCTCTACCCCGAAATTACTCGGGCAACATTATTATGCTATTTGAGGCGGCTGCCAGATACTTCCAAAAAAATTGGAAGCAAAAACTGAAGTATAGCTAGGTAACGCACTTTTGATCATTTTGGCAGGAAGCGGAAACTCAAATGTGATGGCAGGTGCATAACTCAATACCTGTACTCCGCAGCAATTACATATGCAAAACGGTGAACACATATCACTTTGCTTGTCATGAGAATGATCCATTTCCATTGCAGAAAATAGAACTGGATCCTGTACATTGTTATTAGTTTCCTTGTCTGCACATGGCATACAGGAAATGATTAAAATGATAAGTGATAATATGATATTAGTTATTTTCACGATTGTAAAAATACGATTATTACCTTACAAAATTAAATTATTTAATATGTTCCTTGTAAAAATGAATACAGCGAGCTGCAATACCCAATAATAATAGTGTACAGATCAAGACAATTACAAAAACTCGAATAAAATCTTTAGTAGTTAATTTTCTCCTTGCTTTAACTCTCTTCTTTTTTTTTGCCTTTGTAGTGCTTTTAAATTTTGTCATATATAATTCTTGTAATTTAAGTTGAATATACAAACAACGTTTTAAATTTTATCTATAAATTTGTAATGTGAAAACATGGGTGACATTTATTTCGATTGTTGTACTGCTTCTTGCAACAGTACCTTGTTCTGCATTTTCTAAACATTCAGAATGTAATGTTGAGAAAAATTGCAAAAACGACCCGCATGATTGTGAGCGTGAATGTAATGGAAAATGTTCTCCTTTCTATTCTTGTGGAAGCTGTACAGGTTTTACAATTACACATACTTCTATAGTCAAAATTTCAGAAAAGCTTGAATTTATAACAACTGAGATACCTCAGCCTATTTTTTATAATAAGTTTGTTGATTCCTCATTCACTTGTAAAATTTGGCAGCCTCCTAAAATATCTTAATATTTAAAATAGTTCTAACTTCATGATTTCAAGATCATGAATCTATTTATGTATTAATATTAAGAAATAATAAATGTTTAAATATATTATATTGGTTGTGGCAATAGTAACTTTTGGCACAGCACAAGCACAAAACACAGTTAAATTCCTCCTTAAAAATGCTGAAACAAGTGAGGCAATACCCGGTGTAACTGCCAGTATTGGGCAAACTAATCTATCGTCTGTTTCAAACGCGGAAGGACTGGTCATTTTTGAGAATCTTCAACAAGGAGTTTATAATGTTACTTTTGCTATAGAAGGTTATAAATCACAAATTGTACCCGTTACAGTACCCTTTAAAAATGAACTCTTAGAAATTTCATTAGAGAGCGAGGCTGAAGAGATGGATGAAATTATAGTCACTTCTACCAGGGGTACACGAACTATAAGCAATATTCCAACCCGCGTTGAATTTATTGCCGGAGAGGAACTGGAGGAAAAAGCCAATATGAAACCAGGGGATATCAGAATGATGCTGAACGAAAGTACTGGTATCCAAACCCAGCAGACCTCTGCAACATCGGGAAACTCCTCTATCAGAATTCAGGGATTAGACGGAAGATATACACAAATATTAAAAGATGGTTTCCCTGTTTATTCCGGAGCTTCGAGTGGCCTTGGCTTACTTCAGACACCTCCATTGGACTTAAAGCAGGTCGAGATAATCAAAGGATCCGCCTCTACACTTTATGGAGGTGGCGCAATTGCAGGTTTGGTTAACCTAATTTCCAAAACACCGACCCAGGAAAGAGAACTTCGATTTCTATTAAATGGAACTTCTGCCCTTGGTTTGAATGTCAATGGGTTTTATTCACAGCGATTCAATAAAATTGGATTGACCGTTTTTGCCTCACATGATCGAAATGCACCTTATGACCCTGCCGATATCCAGCTTACGGCTATTCCAAAATTTGAGCGCTTTAATTTCAATCCGAAATTATTTGTTTATTTTAATGAAAACACAAAACTTAATTTTGGCATAAATACCGTTTTCGAAAATCGTATTGGAGGAAACATAGATTACATAAAAAATCAGAGCAATTTCCCAGACAGTTATTTTGAAAAAAATAAAACGCAGCGTATCAGCACTCAATTTACACTTACACATAAACTAAGTGAAAAGGAATCACTGACATTCAAAAATAGTTTCAATAATTTTAGCCGTGTCATCACGATTCCTGATTATACTTTTGACGGTCTTCAGAATAGTACTTTTTCTGAAATTACATATTCGTTTAATGGCGAAAAGTCCGAATGGGCTGCAGGAGCCAATTTATATACTGATAAATTTACAGAAAACAGTGCTACCGCTTTTCCTTTACGAGATTATAATCAGATAACATATGGGGCTTTTATCCAAAATACTGTAAAAGCAAAAGAATGGCTGGACATTGAAACTGGTCTTAGAGGTGATTATGTTATTGATTACGGGTTTTCGCTTTTGCCTAGAATTTCTGCTTTATTTAAAATCACTCCTAAACTTACCTCAAGACTTGGCGGTGGATTGGGTTATAAAACACCAACTATATTTACCGAGGAAAGCGAGCGTATTCAGTACCAGAATGTTTTGCCTACCAACAGTGATTTCAACAAACTTGAAAAAAGCTATGGCGTTAATTTTGATGTAAATTACAAAACCAATATTACTGAAGATATATCTTTATCAATCAATCAGTTATTCTTTTATACCAATGTAGATAATCCCCTGATCCTAACTTCGCTTCCCGACAATATTTATCAGTTTGTAAATGTCAATGGTTACTTAGATACCAAGGGCACTGAAACAAATCTAAAATTAGGCTATAAAGATTTCAAACTATTTCTGGGTTATACTTATACTAATGCATCAATAGATAATAACGGTATTAAATCTCAAAATCCTTTAACGGCTAAGCATCGATTGAATAATGTTCTGATGTACGAAGTAGAAGATAAATGGAAGGCTGGTTTAGAGGCATATTACTACAGTCCTCAAAAATTAAATGATGGTACAACAGGAAGGGAATACTGGATTTTTGGTTTTATGGTCGAAAAATTATGGGAGAATTTTTCTGTTTATGCCAATTTTGAAAACTTTACCGACACCAGACAAACCAAATTTGGAAGTATTTATACTGGCCCAATTTCAAATCCTGTCTTTAAGGATATTTATGCCCCTCTTGATGGATTTGTAATTAATGCTGGTTTAAAAATTAAGCTATAGCGTTATGAAAAAAAGCATCTATAACATTAAAAAGATGGATTGCCCTAGTGAGGAGCAGCTTATCAGAATGAAGCTTAGCAGTATAAATCAAATAGAACGTCTTGATTTTGATATTCCAAATAGAAAATTAAACGTTTATCATTCAGATGACCCCAACAGTATCACAAGCGCCATTGACAGTCTTAATTTTGACAGCAAGCTAATGAGCTCTGAAGAAACACTGGATATTTTAAATGCAGAAGATGAGTCCGGGCAAAGAAAATTGTTATGGCAGGTTTTGATTATAAATCTCTCATTCTTTCTTATAGAAATTATTGCGGGATTTATTTCCCATTCTATGGGATTAGTGGCCGATAGTCTGGATATGCTGGCCGACAGCATTGTATATGGTTTGGCATTATTAGCAGTTGGAAGCACTGTGTCAAGGAAAGTAGGCGTTGCGCAGATAAGCGGATACTTTCAATTTTTTCTGGCAATTTTAGGGCTTATTGAAGTCATTCGAAGATACCTACTGCAGGAAAATATTCCAAATTTCGAAACCATGATCGTAGTTTCCCTGTTTGCGCTGTTGGGTAATTCACTTTGCCTTTATTTACTCCAAAAATCAAAAAGCAAGGAGGCACATATGGAAGCAAGCATGATTTTTACTTCCAACGATGTTATAATTAATATTGGGGTGGTAATTGCCGGTATTTTGGTTCACTATACCAACTCCATGATACCTGACCTGTTAATTGGCATTTGTGTTTTTGTGATAGTTGGCAGAGGTGCTTTTAAAATATTAAAACTGAAATAATACTATTTGCCAAACGATATCACGCGGATTGCTGCTTTTATGCTTAAATAGTTCCGCCTGGCTCCTGGAGCAAATGTTTGAGAAGCCTTTAAACTGTATTGTTTAAAGGCTTCTCTATTTAAGTATCTAAAAAAATAGTAAAAATCTTTTTATTATAAATTTTATATCGTAATATTGCAATATAAAAATAAAACAATGGGAGCTACAAAAACAGATCATTTTACAGACAATCAAAACCAGCTTGCGATTTTAGCGAAGGCTTTAGGTCATCCCGCCCGAATTGCAATTATGGAATATCTGCTAAAAGTAGATACCTGTATCTGCGGAGATATAGTTAACGAACTACCTCTATCACAGCCTACAGTATCACAACACCTTAAGGAACTTAAAAATGCGGGACTCATAAAAGGAAGCATTGATGGTAACTCTATTTGTTACTGTATTAATGAGCCTGGACTGGAAAAAATAAAAGGATTTTTCGAACACATTAGTACTCATTTAGAAAAAAAGAGAAACGAGTGCTGCTAAATTAATCACTATGGAAATCAGAAAGCTATTGGATACCGATTGGCCGCAGGTTCAATTAATTTACGAGAAAGGCATTAAGACCGGAAACGCTACTTTTCAGACAAGCGCCCCTTCATGGGAAGACTGGAATGAATCGCATCTGGCTTCCTGCAGGATTGTTGCCCAAAGTAATGACCAGATCATAGGCTGGGCAGCCCTTACACCGGTCTCTTCAAGATGCGTTTATGCAGGGGTAGCCGAAGTCAGCGTTTATGTTGACCCGCAGCATTCCAGCAAAGGAATCGGTCTTGCGCTTTTAAATGAGCTGGTGCATTTAAGCGAAGCCGAAGGCATCTGGACACTGCAGGCCGGAATATTTCCCGAAAACATCGCCAGTCTGCGTATTCATGAAAAAGCCGGATTCAGGATTTTAGGTGTCCGCGAAAAAATTGGGAAGCAAAATGGCCTTTGGAGAGACACTGTCCTTCTGGAAAGAAGAAGTGCATTAATTAAATAAATAGTAATTACAAGTGCATCAAAAGAGATTAATTTAATCATAGTTATTTCTTTCAAATAAAATTAAAACTTTAAAAACATACATTATGAAACTTTTAGAAATTAAAGAGGTATTAAAAACAGTAGAGGCTGTAAATTTTGAATTGCCAAACGGAAATTTTGTTCCGGAATATTTCCATGTAACAGAAGTGGGCCTGATCACAAAAAACTTCATCGACTGTGGCGGAACAGTAAGAAAAGAAACAGTTGTAAATTTTCAGCTTTGGGATGCCAATGATTATGAGCATAGGCTAAAACCACAAAAACTGGTTCATATTATCGAACTTTCAGAAAAGGTTTTAAGCATTGGAGATCATGAAATTGAAGTTGAATATCAGGATACTACAATTGGTAAGTATGACCTTGATTTTAACGGCAAAAACTTTGTGCTGTTAAATAAACAAACTGCCTGTCTGGCCCAGGAGCAGTGCGGAATCCCTTCAGATAAATCGAAAGTAAAATTATCACAGCTCAATGCCGACAGTACAAATTCATGCGCTCCCGGCTCAGGCTGTTGCTAATTTGTAATTAACAATTAAAATCTACTATAAATACCAGACAAAAACTATGTTATTTACTGAAATAAAAAACACCATTAGCGCATTTGATTTTAATCAGATAACAGAAGAGCGCAAGACTATCCTACAGCCATTAGTGGATTATATTCAAAATAAAGTGGACAGCAAACTGCCGATAAGGCTTAACCTGATCTGTACACATAATTCCCGAAGAAGCCATTTGTCTCAGATTTGGGCGCAGACTGCTGCTACACATTTTAGTATACAGAATGTTTCCTGTTATTCGGGAGGCACTGAAGCTACTGCACTATTCCCAATGGTGGCCGAAACCCTGCAAAATTCCGGGTTTAAAATTAAAACTATTTCAGAAGGGCAAAACCCTGTTTATTCCATAAAATTTGGGGCTAATGAACTTCCCGTTATCGGTTTTTCTAAAACTTATGATGATGATTTCAATCCTGAAAGTGAATTTGTCGCGATCATGACCTGCTCACAGGCAGATGGTGGATGTCCTTTTATTGCCGGCGCCGAAAAACGTATTCCAATAACCTTTGAAGATCCAAAGGTATCAGACGGCACACCGCATCAAAAAGAAATATATCTGGAGCGAAGCCTTCAAATTGGAACTGAAATGTTTTATGTATTCTCACAAATCAAACAATAAAAATGTCAGCAAATAACTGTGCGCCTGCCGAGGGACGCAAACAATTAGGTTTCCTTGATAGATTTTTAACCCTTTGGATTTTCCTTGCAATGGCCCTTGGGGTTGCGATAGGATATTTCATTCCTTCCAGCGGAAATTTCATCAACTCTTTTTCCAGCGGGACAACCAATATCCCTTTGGCAATTGGGCTGATTCTGATGATGTATCCGCCTTTGGCAAAAGTAAAATACGAAGAGATGGGGCAGGTTTTTAGAAACACTAAAATTCTTGGTGCTTCCCTATTCCTGAACTGGATTGTCGGTCCAATTTTAATGTTTTTACTGGCCCTTCTTTTTTTAAGCGGCTATCCGGAATATATGATCGGTGTCATTTTGATTGGTTTGGCACGTTGTATTGCCATGGTTGTAGTCTGGAATGACCTGGCAGATGGGAACAGGGAATATGCTGCAGGCCTTATTGCACTTAACAGTATTTTTCAGGTATTACTTTACAGCGTGTATGCTTATATCTTCATAACTGTTCTTCCTCCCTACTTTGGTTACAACGGATTTGAAGTTAACATCAGTATCGGGCAGATCGCCGAGAGTGTAGGGATATATTTGGGAATTCCTTTTGCACTTGGTATCATCAGCCGTTACGCCCTTATTGCACTAAAAGGTTCAGAATGGTTTGAAACTAAATATGTACCTTTTATTTCTCCCATTACACTTATATCACTGCTTTTTACCATTATAGTGATGTTCAGCCTTAAAGGCGAACTGTTTGTTCAGATTCCTATGGATGTTGTTCGTATCGCAGTTCCACTTGTAATATACTTTACCATCATGTTTCTGATTAGCTTTTTTGTTGGAAAATATTTTGGTGCTGACTATTCAAAAGCAACGGCAATAGCTTTTACGGCCACAGGAAACAATTTCGAACTTGCAATTGCAGTGGCAATTGGTGTGTTTGGCATAAACAGCGGTCAGGCATTTGCAGGAGTTATAGGACCTTTGGTAGAAGTACCGGCGCTTATAGCACTGGTTAATGTTGCGTTCTGGTTCAGAAAGAAGTATTATTTAAAAACAGTATAGTTTTCTATACTAATTTCCTGAAAATGAGAATTGCAATACTGTCGGATATACATGCTAATTTCCCAGCACTGGAACAAACCTTAAAAAGTATTGAACAGCAGAATATTGATGCTGTTTACTGCTTGGGAGATTTGGTAGGCTACAATGTATGTCCTAACGCCGTGATAAACGAAATTCGTAAAAGACATATTCCTACCCTGGCAGGAAATCATGATGTTAAAGCTGTACAAATACATAATGAAGGTTCTAACGACTCTGAGAGTTATGCCTATCAAATTGTGGGTAAAGAGCAGATTAAATACCTTTCTGCTCTTCCTGCCCATATTAAATTGGAATTCCAAACAGCTGATAAATTAATCAGGATCTTAATGGTACACGGTAGCCCATATAGCAATAAGGAATATTTGCTTGAAGATAAAATAGAAAAAGATTTCACGGATATTTTTCTTGATTGCAATGCGGATATTCTTATCTGCGGACACTCCCACAAGCCATATCACAGAGTTTTAGAAAATCCTACTAAAAAAGGAAATTATTTCCATGCCATTAATGCCGGATCAGTAGGGAAACCTAAAGACGGAAATCCAAAATGCTGCTATGCTGTGATAACGATTAGCCAAAGCAGTAAGTTATGTAAAAAAGGAGGTATAGGGGTAGAATTCGTAAGAGTGGACTATGATATTGAAAAAGCTGCACAAGCTATAGAAGAGAGTATCCTTCCTAATGATTTAGCGCAAATGCTAAGGAAAGCATATTAATTGAGTAAAGTAAATATTCAATTGAAAATTTATAAAAATCAGTTTAAGTGATTCCAGAAGGATTCGAACCTAGGCCCCTTGTATTCTTGCAGGAAATTATCCATCTATTTATTATGATTATATTTCAATGCTTCTGATTCGATTTCCTGGATTGTTTTCTTTTTCCCTTTAGAGATCCATTCTAAAAGTTCTTCTTCAAAAAAGTACAGCTTTTTACCATATTTATAGCACGGAATTTTTCTTTGCCTTACAAGAGCGTAAATTGTAGGCTTTGCTTTCCCTATTAACCGGCTGGCCTCTTCAATGCCAATAGGAATACTTTTTTCTTTAGACTCAAATACCTGTACATTCTGAATCATAAGTTTAATCTCGGCAATTTCTTTCACTAAGTGTGCTACTGCTTTGGGCAGGTTTTCAAAAGAGATTTCATTTATATCCATAGCCATCGTTTTTAATAATTATGGTGCAAATGAAAAAAGTGTTTCTGCTGTGTCCTTCTTCACAACAAAAACACTTGAAAAACACAGTGCTTTATGAGTATTGGCAATTAAAAATCTGTAAAATCTTCTATTATCTTTATAAGCCCTTTCTGTTCATCATCTTTCAGATGCGTTTTAATACTTTTGACTTCAACATCTTTTAAAGCGTCAGCAAAAGTCAGTTTTAAAAACTGTGCGGCTCTGTCCTGTCTGCTGACTTTAAAACAATTCCAGATATTCCAGCCGAAATGATACAGATCGAGATTGGACAGATCCTTTACTTTTACCGGTCTAATCTTCTCGAAATTTATTCCTTCAGCATATATGATTATATTCTTGCCTAATTGTTTCAGATCATCATCCGACGCATAAAGCGCGAACTCCTGTTGCGAATAACGGATGGCAGCATCAATTCTGGCCTGTTTTTGATTTTTGACTGCATTTTGCCGTTCCTCCCTTATCTGTTCAATATCTCTGGCTGCATTTTTATTCTCAGATAATGCGGGTTTAATTAAAACATCCTGCAGCACCTCTTCTATTTTTTCAAGGTCTTCACCTGGAATCCGGCTTTCAGGCGATTCATTTTTTTTTGCCCTCAAAAAACGATTCAGTAATCTCTCAGCCAAATCGTTAAGAAATAAACTTAGAATTGCAAACATTAAAATTCCAAATCCAGTGCTGATCCAGAAAAAAACACCGGCTGTATATTCATCAGCACCTTTTTCCAGCAGCACCAGTCTTCCGATTATGCCGACAAAGACGCAGACTAAAAAAACAGACAGGTAAACTGTGATATATTCAAAGTATTTAATTTTCATTGCGCTTATTTCTTTAAAAATTCCAATTGTATTGCCTGCGAAGCTCTGTTTTTCTTCTCATCTATTACTTTGGCGTAGATTTCAGTAGTTTTTACGTTGGTATGCCCTAGCATTTTGCTTACCGTATAGATGTCTGTCCCGCTCGACAGCTGCAGTGTTGCAAATGTATGGCGGAAGCAGTGGAAAGTAATGTTTTTTCTAATGCCTGCCGATTCAACCCATTTTTTCAGAGGGCGTGAAATCCACGACGGGTCCGGCAGATCCTCAAAAACAAACTGCCCGGGAAGCCTCGGTTCTCCGCAGAGATCTAAAGCTTGCTGGGAAATAGGCATGTATTCGACACCCTTTGTCTTTTTCTGCGTGAAATGCAGCTTAGCCCTGCCGTCTTCCAAACTGATCTCTTTCCAGCGGAGCTTCTGAATGTCGGAATGCCTCAGACCTGTGAGCGCTGAGAAAAGCGCCGCTCTTTTAAGGACGTCTTTTTCGCAGGGAGTTTCGGCCAATGCATTCAATTCTTCAATAGTCAGATATTCACGTCTTGAATCTTCCTCGGGAATACCCTTTATTTTTGAAGATAAATCAACGTTTAAATATCCATCAATAAAGGCCTGTTTCAAAGCTGCTTTAAATATGGAAAAATACGTTCCCGCAGTGTTGCGGGAAATGGTTCCTTTTTTGCCTCCCCCGCGCGGAGCTGATAATAAAAACAGTTTAAAATCTTCCGCCATTCTGCTGTCAATCTGGGAAAATATTAAGCTGCCTTTGGAATAGCTTTTTAAAAATTCTCTGCTCCGCTGCCAAGTGATCTGAATGGATTTTGAACTTTGGGCGTGCCTTTTAGCCGCCGTAGCAGCAATGTATTTAATAAAATCCTCTTTTGCTTTTTCTTTCTGTTCAGCTAATAGGCTCTCAGCATCACTGTACAGATCTGTATTATCGTATTCTTTCTGCCGGATATTACGCACTGCGTCAGCATAGAGCATTATCTCACGGTCGCTTTCGCTTCTGCAGATTATTATTCCGTTATCGCTGCGTCTGGGTTTATACGATTTTATACCCTCTGCATCTGTGCGGGCAGCTCTTTTCTTGTCCCACTCCACTGTTGTTACGGATCTGTTTAAATATTCACGGATTCTCTGGGGCGCTTTCTTTCCGGAAACCTCTACAGGATAGCTTTCTATATAAACATACCATTCTTTTCGGTCTTCTGCTTTTCGCAGACGCACAGTCACCTTGGTCTTTGCTAATTGCTTCATATAAAATCATTTCCGTTATACAAGTTATCAATTTCTGCTTTTGGAGCATATACATGCTTTCCGATCTGTCTGGTTGGTATTGAATATTTCCTGATATGATTGTAGACTGAACCTTCTGATATTTGAAATCTCTGAGCTATTTCACCGATGGAATAGCAGTCTTCTTTTTCAAGGCTGTATAATTTTTTCTTCGGTGCACTTTCAGCCTGCGGCAGGCTGCGGGCAGGGCCATACATCTCTTCCATGACTCTACGGTCTATCCTTACAAGGCGGGTTCCCAGATTAACTGACGGAATTTTCCTCTGGCCGACAAGCCTATAAAGGGTCCTTTTGGCAACACCAAAAAGCATACCAGCTTCCGGAACAGAAATAAATGCCCTGTCCTCAGGTATTTTATCTGCCAGCGCTTTGAGCTCCGCTTCATTTTTAAGGCGCAGTATCTTGAGTTTGTATGCTTTTTTACTGCATAAATGTGAGCAGTAAACAGAAGCCACAGTTTTAGGCAGAAAATCATCCCCGCAGTTAAGACATTGCTTATTTATTCTTTTTATCATCTTTGTCTCCTCGTTAAGGTACCATAAGTAGACATAAGTGCCACTTTGTCTCCTTTTAAGTGCCGGTACAAATATGGTACAAATATATGACAAAAAATGATTAAAAAACAGCAGAAACGAAAAAGAATAAAAAAGAAAAACCGCTGTAAACATTTCGTTTACAGCGGTTTAACACTTATTATTAACTGATGTTAATCAGTAATTATTTGACTTCTTCGAATTCAACGTCTTCAACATTGTCTCCAGATTGCTCTTGTTGTGGAGCAGCTTGTTGACCTGCTTGATCACCACCTTGAGCGTACATTGCTTCTGTAGCTGTTTTCCAGGCTGCATTTACATTGTCTAATCCTTTTTGGATTGCGTCAAGATCTTGAGACTGGTGAGCCATTCTCAATTCAGTTAAAGCATATTCGATAGCTGTTTTGTGTTCGTCTGTTATTTTATCTCCCAATTCTTTCAATTGACTTTCAGTTTGGAAAATAGTACTATCAGCTTCGTTCAATTTCTCAGCTCTTTCTTTTGCAATTCTGTCAGCATCAGCGTTAGCTTCAGCATCTTTTTTCATTTTTTCGATTTCTTCAGCTGTTAATCCAGAAGAAGCTTCGATACGGATATCGTGAGATTTTCCTGTTCCTTTATCAGTTGCAGAAACTTTGATGATACCATTCGCATCGATATCAAAAGTTACCTCGATTTGAGGAACTCCTCTTGGTGCTGGTGGAATACCATCTAAGTGGAAACGACCGATAGTTTTGTTATCAGCAGCCATAGCTCTTTCACCTTGCAATACATGAATTTCAACAGATGGTTGAGAATCAGCAGCAGTAGAGAATACTTGAGATTTTTTAGTTGGAATAGTTGTGTTAGACTCAATTAATTTAGTCAATACACCACCCATAGTTTCGATACCTAAAGAAAGAGGTGTTACGTCAAGTAACAATACATCTTTTACATCTCCAGATAAAACTCCACCCTGAATAGCAGCTCCAATAGCAACAACCTCATCAGGGTTAACACCTTTAGATGCTTTTTTACCAAAGAATTTCTCCACTTCGTCAGCGATTCTTGGCATACGAGTAGAACCTCCAACAAGGATTACTTCGTCGATATCAGATGTAGATAAACCTGCATCTTTTAATGCTTTAGCAACTGGCTCCATAGAACGTTTTACTAAAGTATCAGATAATTGCTCAAATTTAGCTCTGGATAATTTTTTCACTAAGTGTTTTGGTCCAGAAGCTGTAGCCGTTACGTAAGGTAAGTTGATTTCAGTTTCAGCAGAAGATGACAATTCAATCTTAGCTTTCTCTGCAGCTTCTTTCAAACGTTGCAATGACATTGGATCTAAACGTAAATCAATACCTTCTTCAGATTTGAATTCGTCAGCTAACCAGTCAATAATAACCTGGTCAAAATCATCACCACCTAAGTGAGTATCTCCGTTTGTAGACAATACTTCGAATACACCGTCTCCTAATTCAAGAACAGAAATATCAAAAGTACCTCCACCTAAATCGTAAACTGCAATTTTTTGATCAGTTCCTTTTTTATCTAATCCGTAAGCAAGTGCAGCAGCAGTTGGCTCGTTGATGATACGCATCACTTTAAGACCAGCAATTTCTCCAGCTTCTTTTGTAGCCTGACGTTGTGCATCGTTAAAGTAAGCAGGAACAGTAATAACCGCTTCAGTTACAGTTTGACCTAAATAGTCTTCAGCAGTTTTTTTCATTTTTTGAAGTGTCATTGCTGACAATTCCTGAGCAGTGTATAAACGACCGTCAATATCCACACGTGGCGTATTGTTGTCACCTTTTACAACACTGTAAGGAACTCTTTTTGCCTCTTCCTGAGTTTCAGCAAAAGTGTGTCCCATAAAACGTTTAATAGAAGCAATCGTTTTTGTAGGATTCGTTACTGCTTGTCTTTTTGCAGGATCACCCACTTTAATTTCGCCACCTTCAACAAAAGCGATGATAGATGGAGTTGTTCTTTTTCCTTCTGCGTTAGGAATAACAACTGCTTCGTTACCTTCCATTACAGAAACACAAGAGTTCGTCGTACCTAAGTCAATTCCGATTATTTTACCCATTTTTTATATATTTAATTTTGATATACATATTATAACTCAGGTGGCATAAGTCAATCTTTGTGCCAATATAAAAAACCAAAGTAAATTGTCAGTTTTAACATTGGTACAACAAAATTCTTCTGACAACATGACATTTTTAAATCTGACAGGAATGGCATATCAATAGTTTGCGTGTCATTATCAGGAGCTGTTTCCTGCTATACATTGCAATCTTTTGTGGCGAACACCGCCGCAAAAGGATTTCCATTTCTATCAGGGCTAGGGCTTTAGATTTCATCAGAAAACTTACATTCAAATAATGTCAAGATTTAATTATCTTCGTCAAAAAAACTATGGAAGAAAAATACCCTTTAATGTTAGAAAGAATTCAATCGACGCTAATCGACTCCGTTTTAATTATAGCCTGCATGATCATTTTTTCTGATATTTTATCCAATTTCAAAAACGTTCCCATTTGGCTAAGAGCTGTTTTACTAATATCTCTTTTTTTATACGAGCCAATTGCTACAACTTTTGGGGGGACAATCGGTAATAACATTAAAGGAATCAGAATCCGAAAAATTGCAGACGAAGCCCAGTCAATTAATTTCTTTCAGGCTATTATTCGTTATTTTTTCAAACTTCTTTTGGGTTGGCTTTCTTTTATTTCTATTTTTTCAAACAACAAACAAAGAGCTATTCACGATATATTTAGTGGAACAGTAATGATAAAAATAAAATAAAAAAACACTAAAATTAAGAACCGTGAATCAACAATTAGAAAACCAATTCAACGAATTTGAAAAACCATTAATCATCCGAAGAAAACTATTGCCGTGGTGGATTAAAACTTTTTGTTGGCTTTTTATGATTATGGCAGTATGTGCAATTGGAACATTACCTTTTAATTTATTTATACCGCATGTAGATTTATCATTTTATGGTTTTGAAAGCAATACCGCTTTTTCAGTAACAGGAATCTTTATAATTACTATTATGTTATTTAAAGGTTTTGCCGCTTATTTACTTTGGTTTGAAAAAGAAAATGCAATATCAATTGGTAAAATAGATGCTATTTTAGGAATTGTGATTTGTATAGTTTCTATGTTTGCCATTCCATTTATTTCTGAAAATTCTCATTTTAATTTTAGGCTTGAAATTTTATTATTAGTTCCATATTATCTAAAACTAAACAAAATAGAATACGAATGGGATAATCAGGAAAGTTTATAAAATATGTCAATTAGAAAAATTCATTACATTTCAGGTCTAACAATTACCGTCTTTACAGGACTACATTTATTCAATCACATTTGCAGTATTTTTGGTGCCGATACACACATTGTATTGATGAACACTTTACGAATTTTCTATCGCAATTTGTTTGCTGAAAGCATTCTGTTAGCCGCTGTTTTTGTACAAATCGTTTCAGGTTTAAAACTTTTCAAAACTAATAGAAAAGCTGCAATCTCAAATTTTGATAAACTTCACGTTTGGACAGGACTTTACCTTGCCTTTTTTTTAATCATTCATTTGAGTGCTGTTTTAAGCGGGAGATATTATTTGCATCTGAATACTAATTTCTATTTTGGAGTAGCAGGACTAAATACATTTCCTTTCAGCTTATTTTTTATTCCCTATTACGGGCTCGCAATCTTTTCTTTCTTTGGACATATTGCAGCTGTTCACAACAAAAAAATGAAGCAAACGGTTTTAAATCTGACTCCGGTTCAACAATCAAAAATTATTTTGATTTTCGGTTTTTTTATGACATTATCAATATTTTTCGGGCTTACAAACCATTTCAAAGGCGTAAAAATTCCGAACGAATACAAAGTTTTAATTGAAAAGAGATAAAAACAATTTTATCAGTTCAAAAAAGCTGAAATGAACTTACTTTCTAATTTTCTGATAAGCCATTTGTTTTTTATTCGTAATTTCGATTTCTCAATTTATCTAAAAATACAATAAAAAAAATGGCATCATTTATAAAAGAAATATCTTTTCGCTGGTCTGATCTTGACCCTAATTTTCACGTTCGCCATAGTGCCTATTACGATTTTGGGGCACAGCATCGTATCGAAATTCTTGAAGAATTAGGTTTAACTTTAAGAGTCATGCAAACGCAGGGATTTGGTCCGGTTTTGTTTAGGGAAGAATGTGTTTTCAGAAAAGAATTAAAACTCTCGGATAAAATATTTATCCACACCAAAACCTCCAAAATGAAAGCAGATGCTTCACGTTGGTCCATCATTCACGAATTCCGCAGAGAAGATGATACGCTTTGTGCGACAATTACAGTTGATGGAGCCTGGATGGATACCAAACTTCGTAAACTGGCTTCTCCAACTCCGGAAATTGCGATTGAAGCTTTAAGTATTTTTCCTAAAAGTGATGATTTCGTCGGGCTTTAAAAAATTAATTTACTTATAAATCAAAAGACCGTTACACATTATTGCAACGGTCTTTTTTTGAATTATGTATAGCTTTATTTTATTCTGCAATTATTTTAAAATTGCTGTTTAAATTTTCTCCTGAAACATTTAATATATAAAGTCCTGCTATTTTCTTATTTGCAATATTCAAACTAAAAGTCCCATTTCCATCAGATTCAATTTTTTCTTTCAGAATAATTCTTCCTGTTACGTCAGTTAAAATAGCTGTAACAGAAGATAAATTACTGTCTGGAATATTGATAAAGATTTTCTCTTTTACTGGATTAGGATATACCCATACATTGTTTTGATTTTGATTGAATTTTTGATTACTCAATTTTGCTTCATTAAATAAAGCCATCACCTCAGGTGCTGTTAATGCATAATTGAACATTTTAAGTTCATCAACTGCTCCTTTGTAAGGTGCCGGAGTATTGGTAGTTGCCTTGAATTCAAGCGCTCCGATGTTCCCTATTACAAAATCGCTTTCTTCCCCAATTCCTGTAACAGCCGTTTCATCAAGTTCTTTTGAAAAAACACCATCTGTGTATATTCTTATTTTATGTGCAACAACATCTCTCATTATAACCAGATTAACCCAATTTCCTGTAAAAAATGGAGCTGCAGCTGTGCTCACTTCTTTTTTATTTTTATCATCATCTATTGCAAAACGCAAAGAACCTTCTTTAACTTCAACATTAAAGCGTTTGCCAGTCGCTCCGGTTGTGGCATTTCTAGAAATTGATCCTTTACACAACACATAAATACTGGTTTTTGAAGAACTCGGCGGTAATAGAGCAGGATCTGCTTTCATCCAGAGCGAAACGGTAAAAGAATTATTATCAAACAGTATATGATCCTGATTTGGAACACTTGCCAGATACATACTGCCTGAAGATGTTGATAAATCCAAAGCATTGTTCTGTTTTCCCGCAACTCTCACATTAGAGTTGTCATAAGCTACATCCAGTACTCCATGATTTTCATAAGTGGTAAGATCTACTATCTGTTCTCCTTCCAACGGAGCTTCCTTAAATGGCCAATGTCCGACCATAGTTGGTATTAAGGTGCGAAAACTCCAAATATCCCCTGTTGTAGTTCCTTTTGCATTCACAGCATCAATTCTCCAATAATAATTTGTTCCAGGATTTAATCCGGTTACCTGATAGGTAGGACTAGCAGTGTAAGCTACATCATTTAACTTGGTCAGATTCCCGGGAGCTGTGCCAAAATAAACAGCATAGCTAACAGTGTTTGCGCTTCCACTCCATTTTAAAGTTAAATTACCAGTAGTAAGCTCAGCATTTTCAAAACCTGTAGCCGGAGCTGGTGTAGCAGGCTTGGTTGGCGATGACGGAATTGGCGGCGTTATTAAACTTGCTGTTTCATAAACAGAAGAAGCTGTACTGTTCATTGCTTTAATCCTGTAATAATATGTCGTGTTTGGAAGTAAGCCTGTGTCATTATAACTTGTAGTATTTGCTTCTAATGTGTTCAATAATGTAAAAGCAATACCATCTGTAGAACGCTCGATAACATAATTATCTTCATTTGCAGCCCCATCAATCCAATTCACGGTTAAGGAGCTTGAGGGCGGAACTTCGGTAGAAACTACATTTGTAAAATTAACATTGGATGGGGGAATAAGAAAATCTGCCGGAGTTTCGTTTATTAAACCGTTAATATAAACTTCAATATTGAGGTAAGGTGCATTTGATGTGCTTACCAACAATGCATCGGCAGTATTTTTATCTAATCCGTTGGCATCTTCCCATGCATCAGGCATACCGTCATTATCTGTATCCAAAGGAGCCGGAGCGCCATAAACATGTCCTGCACCTCCATTGATAAAACCAAATTGACTGGTTAAATCACTTTGAACATATACATATGTAGCTGTTGTTCCTTTAGACATCAAATCTGAAATCATTAAATTTTCTACCTGATCACGTCTGGGATAAGAAGCTCCTACACTGGAAACAATTTTATCATAAGCCTCCTGAGCACTCAGTGTTGTATTTTTCATTGGATAATCATATGGCGTTCCTAAAATCGTGGCTGCATCTCCCGTAGGATAGCCTGTCAAATCTGCCGGAACCAAATCACCATCTAAAATCCCGTTTCTGTTATTATCAAAATAATTCCCTGAACCGTATAAATAAAAGTTTGCATTTCCTCTGTTAAAAGGTGTCGTTGTTGAAGTACTGGTATTAGGTCCTCCAATAAAATAATTATTTATAATGTTTACATCAGAGCTACCGGCAGAATCTCCTCCCATGATATAAGCTTCTCCGGATTCGGTATGTGAATAGGTATTTCCGTAATTACCCCAATTATAAACTACGTTGTTTACAAACTCATTAATCCCTTTTATTTTATTATTACGGGTCTTATTGCAGATGTATAAATTTCCAATCAAACTTACTTTACCGCCTCCTGGAGGCTGAATCAATCCTCCAGCTGAGTGATTGTGACGATGAAGTGCCTGACCAATAATAGAATTTTGAATCGTTATATTATCCGGACTGACACCTTTATTGTCCCAATTAATAGAAAAAACTTCGTCTGTTCCCCAGGTAAAGGTCATGTGATCGAAAATCATGTTAGCACCATTTGCCAATCCGGATGCATCCTGATTCTGAGCAGTTCCCCCATATCGAATACGAAGATATCTGGCTATGGTGTTGTTGGCTCCTGTAAATGTTACTCTCGGGCCTAAAAATACGATTCCTTCTCCGGGTGCAGTCTGCCCGGCAATAGTGGTATTTCCTGCTACAACAATCTGCGACTGCAGATTCACAATTCCACCAACTTTAAATATCACAAATCTCCCTTCCTGACTAACAGCATCACGAAATGAACCTGGTCCGCTGTCATTTAAATTGGTTACTAAATAAATCTGAGGGTTTGCAGCACCTCTTGCGCCTGTCGTAAATCTTCCAAAACCGGTAGCTTCCGGAAATGCTAATGTCTGGGCTTTTAAATCACCATAAGTGATTAGCCAGCAAATCATAAAAACTTTAAGCATATGCTTAAATGTTAAAGTAATTTTCTTGGTCATAATAGTTAAAAATTGGTTAAATAGTTATAACCAATTTAGTAATAAGCTTATGAGAGACCGTCCTGCTCCATCCTGCTCTGCGCTAAGCTGTTAATTTTCAATCTAGGCAAACCAATCAATTATATTTCAAATTTAAATATTCAATTTTCTTCTTTATTTTCTGATAATTTTATGACTTAAATTTTTGCATTTAAAATCGTTAGTTTTAATTTTATGAGTAACAACAAACTATTCAAAATGAGAAATATTAAAATAATGCTGCTCCTGATTCCTTTTCTTTGCTTCTCCCAGCAGGGAAAAATAAAAGACCTTGACATTAATTTAAGTAATTACGAATATCCATTTCCTGTAAAATTTTTAGAAGTGAACAATCAGCGTCAGCTTTTAAAAATGGCTTATATGGATGTTACTCCCAGCAATTACAATAATAAAAATATAGTTTTGTTTCACGGCAAAAATTTCAATGGCGCTTATTGGGAAACTACCATAAAATCCTTGACAAAAGAAGGTTTCCGGGTTATTGTTCCGGATCAGATTGGCTTTGGAAAATCATCAAAACCGGATAATTTTCAGTACACATTTCAGCAATTTGCACAAAATACAAAAAAATTGTTAGACCATCTGGGAATCAAAAAAACAGCCATTTTAGGGCACTCTATGGGTGGAATGTTAGCCACAAGGTTTACTTTGATGTATCCTGAAACAGCTGAAAAATTAGTCCTTGAAAATCCAATTGGTTTAGAAGACTGGAAATTGCTGGTACCCTACAAACCTGTAGACTGGTGGTACGAAAGCGAATTAAAACAAAATTATGAAGCCATCAAAAAATACCAAATGACAAATTATTATGATGGAAAATGGAACGCTGATTTTCAAAAATGGGCAGAATTACTTGCAGGTTGGACAACTGCTCCCAACTATAGCACCGTAGCCTGGAACTCGGCTCTTATGTACGAAATGATTTTTACCCAGCCCGTCTTATATGAATTTAAAAATATCAAAAGTCCAACATTACTCATTATTGGAACAAGAGATAAAACAGCTTTAGGAAAACAATTGGTTTCTGAAGAAATAAAAAAGACTTTAGGAAATTATGCTGAATTGGGTAAAAAAACACAAAAAGCGATACCAAATTCGAAATTAGTCGAAATTCCAAATACCGGACATTTACCGCATATTGAATCTTTTGATCAATTTATAAAACCATTAATCGTATTTTTGAAGCAATAAGTAAAACCTTAAATCAAATTTTATGTTTACAATCGAACAAATAAAAGAAGCGCATGCCAAAGTAAAAAGCGGTGCTGATTTTCCAAATTATATACAGGACTTAATTATTTTAGGCGTAAAAGGTTATGATACTTTTGTTAATGACGGACATGTTGAATATTATGGTGTAAATAATTACACTGTTATTTCGGATGAAAAATATGCTGAAATAAAAGTGGAAGATGTGCCTAACAAAGAACGTTTTATAGAGTTTTTGGTAGCACATCAGGATGGACAAACAGATTACATTACTTTTTGCAATCATTCAGGACAATGTGGGATCGCAAAATGGCGTGTTGACATCATGGAAATGACGTGTACTTATTTTGACAAATCAGGTGCAGAAATTTTAATTGAAAAAATTCCTGATTAATCTTTTTACAACAAATTCAGATGTCACAAAATTGGCCTCCCATAATTCATCCTGAGGAATTAGTCCAGCTAAAAAATTCTTCTGAAATTATTTTAATAGATGCCAGAGCAGGAATAAATGCCGAACAAAATTACAAAAACGAACATTTAAAAGGTGCACGCTATGTCGATTTAAACCGGGATTTGGCTACTGTCGATTGTAATTCTGCAAATGGAGGAAGACATCGTTTGCCTACGTTGAAAAAGTTTTCAGAAGTACTGACAAAACTCGGAATTTCTCCAAAAAGCCATGTCATTATTTATGATGATAAAAACGGTTCAAATGCTGCTGCCAGATTTTGGTGGATGCTTAAAGCTGTAGAACATAAAAAAGTGCAGGTTTTAAATGGAGGTTTTCAGGCTGGAATAAAATCTGGATTTCCAGTAAGTTCAAAAATGGAAAATTTCGATGAAACCGAAGAATATCCTGTTTCAAACTGGCAATTGCCATTAGCTGATATGGAGGAGGTTGACAAAGTCCGAAACAACAGCGAAAACATCGTCATTGATGTTAGAGATAAAAACCGTTTCGACGGACTCACAGAACCTTTAGATTTAATTGCAGGTCATATTCCGGGTGCTATAAATGTTCCATTTAGTGAAAATTTAAATGAAGATGGCTTTTATCATTCTCCCGAAACTTTAAAAGAAAAATATACCCAAATTTTAGGCAATACAAAACCTGAAAACACAATCATTCATTGTGGCTCTGGTGTTACAGCCTGTCATACTTTATTAGCAATGGACTATGCCGGAATTCCGATTCCAAAATTATATGTAGGTTCCTGGAGTGAATGGTCAAGGAATAATTTGCCAATGACAATCAAACAACAATAATATCCTTTCAAGAAATACATAATGCATCAAAAACAACATTGGGACATCCTTTTAACCAATCAGGTAAATAAAAAAAAGTTTATAGATACCTTACTTTCCGGAGAAGCCACAGAAGAACTGGCTGTTTTTAATAACCAAAAAGGAATTTTATTCTCAGATATTTCAATAGAAAAATTTATCGAAAGAGAATATCAGTATCAAAGCGTAGAAGCTTCTCCCGAATCACACAGGCAATTGCGTACTTTTTCATCAGGCGAACGCAAAAAAGAATTCTTAAAATACTGTATCGGCCAAAATCCGGATTTTATCATTTTTGATAATCCTTTTGACCATTTAGACCAGGCTTCGCGTGTGGCTTTGGCACTTTCTTTAGAAAAACTTACAGATACTATTTCCATTATTCAATTGATAAATCGTACGGTTGATTTAATGGAATTTGTTCCTAATAAAGTCCAGATCAAAGACAATTCGTTTACATTATATCCAATTTCAAAAACTGAAAATCATTTTAAAACTCTGAATTCAGCTGCCATTCCAAAGGCCTTGGAACTGAGTACCTTTCACGAAAGTGTATTAATAAAAATGGATAGCGTTTCAGTAAGTTATGAGGATCGAAAAATCATTGATAACATCTCATGGACGATTAAACAAGGTGAATTCTGGCAGTTAATTGGTCCTAACGGCTCCGGAAAAAGTACTATTTTGTCTCTGATAACAGGTGATAATCCAAAAGGATTCGGTCAGGATTTATTTTTATTCGGAAGAAAAAAAGGAAGCGGCGAAAGCGTTTGGGAAATTAAAAAGCAGATCGGAATCTACACTACTGCCATGATGGATTTATTTCAAAAAAGCCACACTCTGGAGGAAATGATTCTTTCCGGATTTTTTGATTCCATTGGATTGTATATTGAACCAACGACGCTGCAAAAACAAATAGTAGCGCAATGGCTGGAAGTTATCGAAATGACAGCATTACGGAAAAAGCGTTTTATTGATTTTTCGGTAGGACAGCAAAGAGTAGCGTTGATAGTTCGTGCAGTTTTAAAACATCCTCCTTTATTAATTTTAGACGAACCTGTTGAAGGTCTGGATGATGAAAATGTTGATTTAGTTATTCAGCTTATCAACACGATCAAACAGGAAACTAATGTGGCCATTTTGTATGTTTCCCACAGAATTGAATCAGGTCTTGCTCCTACTTCTGTTTTTGAACTTATTCCTTCTGCTACGGGATCAGTTGGGAGAATTAAATAACACAGTTTTTAATTGAAATAAACACGTTTTCATCATTCTATAGGAATCCAATTTATAAATTATATGAAGTTGATTCCTATGGAATGGCAAAAACTGTGATTTAAGCTGCAAATCCTTTCTAATTTTTATCTTCCAATAAAGGAACAAATCGAAACTCTCCAAATTCATGCTTCTCGAATTGGGTTTCGTTTTTTCGAATTAACAAAGTCATAATCTGAACATCTTCCCCTAACGGAATAACAAGCCTTCCTCCTATTTTTAATTGTGCCATTAATGGTTTTGGAATGATCGGTGCGCCCGCCGTAACAATAATACTGTCAAACGGAGCATGATTTGGCAACCCCTTGTAACCATCACCAAACGAAAGATGTTTTGGCCTGATATTTAATTTGGGAAATAAAATCGAAGTTTGTTTAAACAATTCGTTCTGTCTCTCCACACTATACACTTTAGCGCCAAGCATAAACAAAACAGCAGTCTGGTAACCTGATCCGGTTCCAATTTCCAAAATTTTATGGTCCTTTTTAACTTCTAATAACTGCGATTGGAACGCAACTGTATAAGGTTGCGAAATAGTTTGCCCCGCACCTATAGGAAATGCTTTGTCCTGATAAGCATAATCTTCAAAACTTGAATTTAAAAAAAGGTGTCTTGGGATTTTTTTTATCGCATCCAAAACTGCTTTATCAGTAATTCCTTTTTGTTCTAAAGTGCTTACTAATTGATTGCGAAGTCCTTGATGTTTGGCAGTATCTTTCAAAATGAGCTTATTTATTTTTGGCAAAATTAAGAAACAAAATAGTAAATCAAATATTGATTCTTAATTATTAAATCGCTAAATCTTTGTTACAATCATTTTCACTTTCAACAAATAAATTCTATTTTTGTTTAAAATACATTCACATGTTAAAAGTAGGAGTTTTAGGTGCGGGTCATCTTGGTAAAATACATTTACGCTTATTACAACAATCTGACAAATATGAATTAGTTGGATTTTATGATGAAAATCAGGAAAATGCCGAAAGAATCTCAAAAGAATTCGGCTATAAAAACTTCAACACAATTGCAAAATTAATCCACGCCGTGGATGTAATCGATATTGTAACCCCAACACTTTCGCACTACAAATGTGCAAAAGTAGCTATTAAATCAGGAAAACACATCTTTATAGAAAAACCAATTGCCAATACTGTCGCGGAAGCCGAAGAAATTATCGCTTTGGCAAATGAATACAATGTAAAAGGTCAGGTTGGTCATGTTGAGCGTTTTAATCCCGCGTTTATTGCTACCAAAAACATGATCGAAAATCCGATGTTCATTGAAACACATCGTTTGGCAGAGTTTAATCCTCGTGGTACTGATGTTCCGGTGGTTTTAGACTTAATGATTCATGATATTGACGCCATTTTAAGCGTTGTGAAATCACCTGTAAAAAACATCAATGCCAGCGGCGTTTCTGTAATTAGCGAAACTCCGGATATTGCCAACGCCAGAATTGAATTCGAAAATGGCTGTGTTGCCAATTTAACCGCAAGCCGAATTTCGATGAAAAACATGCGCAAAACACGTTTCTTTCAAAAAGACGCCTATATTTCGGTTGACTTTCTGGAGAAAAAATGTGAAGTAGTCCGGATGAAAGATGCTCCTGAAGTTCCGGGAGATTTTGATATGATCCTGCAAAATGCCGAAGGTATAAAAAAACAAATCTATTTCACTAATCCGGATGTTGAACAAAACAATGCCATTTTAGACGAATTAAATTCATTTGCTGATTCGATAAATAATAATTCTACCCCTGTTGTAACATTGGAACAAGCAACAGATGCATTAAGAGTGGCCTATCAAATTATTGATTGTTTCGATAAATAGTACAACATACACTCATTATTTTTAAGGTTTAAAGCTGGCAAAAAAGTCACTTTAAACCTTAACTTTTAAAATTTAAATACCAAAATAGAATGAAAACGATAGCTGTAATTGGTGCAGGTACAATGGGGAACGGAATTGCCCATACTTTTGCTCAAAGTGGTTTTACTGTAAAACTGATTGATGTTTCTGAGAAATCATTAGACAAAGGAATGGCAACAATTGCTGCAAATCTGGAACGAATGTTAGCTAAAGGAACAATCACACAAGAAGATGTTGCCAAAACTATTACCAATATTATTACGTATACGGATATCAAAGATGGTGTTGTTGGTGTTGATTTGGTAGTGGAAGCTGCAACCGAAAACGTTGAATTTAAACTAAATATCTTCAAACAATTAAACGAAGCTTGTTCGCATAATACAATTTTAGCAACTAATACTTCCTCTATTTCGATTACGCAAATTGGAGCTGTTGTTGCGCATCCGGAAAGAGTTATCGGAATGCATTTTATGAATCCGGTTCCCATTATGAAATTAGTCGAAATCATTCGCGGATACAATACCAGCGATGAAGTGACTAGAATCATCATGGATTTATCTGAAAAATTAGGAAAAACTCCTGTTGAAGTTAACGATTATCCTGGTTTTGTCGCCAACAGAATTTTGATGCCTATGCTAAATGAGGCAATTGAAACGTTATATAATAAAGTAGCCGGGGTTTACGAAATTGATACGGTAATGAAATTAGGAATGGGACATCCAATGGGACCTCTTCAATTAGCTGACTTTATTGGTCTTGACGTTTGTCTTGCTATTTTAAATGTAATGTACGAAGGTTTTAAAAACCCAAAATATGCCCCTTGCCCATTGTTGGTTAATATGGTAAGAGCCGGAAAATTAGGCGTGAAATCAGGAGAAGGATTTTATGATTATAGTGAAAGCAAAAAGGCTGAGAAAGTTTCTAAACAGTTTATAAATAAATAATAACGGTGTACAGAATTATCTCTATTTCAATATTCTTGCCTTTCATGTTTCAGCTAATATTTGGGATATTTTCTATATCAAAAAAAACTAATTTATCTTTGGGAAATCTTAGTAGGATTAGTTTTTTATCTCAAATACTATTTTCAATTATTGTTTTCTACATGAATCTGAAAATGATAGAAACTAGTACAAGAAAATGCATGAATCCATTAATTGGAATTGTGACAGTAATACTTTTTTGCATTTTTTCATTGTTCTTATTAATACTTATTCAATTTGCTGTAAAACATTTTTACGATAAAATAAAAAAATAATGTCAATCGCACAAAACCTTATCAAAATAAAATCCACATTACCAGAAAATGTAACCCTTGTTGCAGTTTCTAAAACCAAACCTGTTTCAGATTTAATGCAGGCTTATGAAGCCGGACAGCGCATTTTTGGCGAAAACAAGATTCAGGAAATGGCTGAAAAACACGAACAAATGCCCAAAGACATTCAATGGCATATGATTGGTCATGTTCAGTCGAATAAAGTAAAAATTATGGCACCGTTTGTCAGTTTGATCCATGGTGTTGACAGTTTAAAATTATTACAGGAAATCAACAAACAGGCTTTAAAAAATAACAGAACAATAGATTGTCTTCTTCAAATACATATTGCCGAAGAAGAATCAAAATTTGGCTTGGACGAAAAAGAATTAAACGAACTTTTAACTTCTTCAGAATTCAGAGAGTTGAAAAATATTCGTATCTTAGGTTTGATGGGAATGGCTACTTTCACAGAAAATGAAAACCAAATTAAAAAAGAATTTGCCCATTTAAAATCCATTTTTGATTCAATCCAACAACAAAAAGACGCACCGCAATGCGCCCCTGCAATGGATGATTTTTCAACAATATCAATGGGAATGTCCGGAGATTACCAACTTGCAATAGAATGTGGCAGTACAATGATTCGCATTGGAAGCAGCATTTTTGGAGGTCGTTAAAATTCAAAATCAATTACAAAAATCAATGGCAATGGCAATAGCAAAAATCAATTACAATATTTAAATGGAAAAAATATTCAATTTTGAAGATCGATTGGTTCGGTTTGCCGGAGAATGTATTTTCTTTACCAGACAACTCGAAAAGATATTTGAAAATGAATATTATAAAAATCAGTTAATTAGATCATCAGGAAGTGCTTCTTTAAATTTTGGAGAAGCTCAAGGAACAATATCTGATAAAGATTTTATTTTTAAAGTTTCTTTGGTTGTGAAAGAATTAAAAGAATCTAGAAATTCATTAAAAATATTAGACTATATTAAGGAAGGAAACGCTGAAAAAAGAGACATACTCTTAATTGAACTTGAAGAATTAATCGCAATATCATCAAAAATGATAAATAATAAAAAATAATTTTTCGATAACAATTACAATATCAATAACAAAATTCAATTTTAAAATATTGATTTTTGACATTGCAATTGATTTTTGTTATTGTTATTGACATTAAAAATGTACGCAATACTAGACATAGAAACCACTGGAGGCCAGTTTAACGAAGAAGGAATCACTGAGATCGCCATTTATAAATTTGATGGCCATGAAGTAGTGGATCAGTTCATTAGCCTTGTTAATCCTGAAATTCCGATTCAGCCTTTTGTGGTTAAATTAACCGGAATTAATAATGCTATGCTGAGTTCTGCACCTAAGTTTTATGAAGTTGCAAAACGCATTATTGAAATAACTTCAGATTGCATTATTGTTGCCCACAACGCCTCATTTGATTACAGGATCCTCCGTACAGAATTCAGACGTTTAGGATATAATTTTGAAGCAAAAACACTTTGCACAGTTGAACTTGCCAAAAAATTAATTCCGGAACAGCCTTCTTACAGCTTAGGAAAATTAGTCCGCGCACTCGGAATTCCAATGGCAGACCGACATCGCGCCAGCGGAGACGCCATTGCAACAACAAAGCTTTTCAAAATGCTGCTCGAAAAAGACCTGGAAAAAACAATCGTGCAGGATTTTATAAAATTCGAAATAGAAAAAGGTATTTCACCAAAATTATTAGACCTGGTTGGACAAATGCCTTCTAAAACCGGTGTTTACTACATTTATAACGAAGGCGGAAATTTAATTTACATCGGCAAAAGCCTTAATATCCGAAAAAGAATAAACCAGCATTTTACCGGAATTACGACTAAAAGCAAAAAAATACAAACGGAAGTTTTTACCATAACACATGAAGAAACCGGTAGTGAATTAATTGCTTTGCTGAAAGAAAGTGAACAAGTAAAAATAAACCGCCCAAGGCACAACCGTTCACAGAAAAAAGCAGTTTTTCCATTCGCCATTTATGTTGAAAAAGATTCAAATGGGTATTTAAATTTAAAACTTGGGAAAGCAGACGGACGTAAAAAAGAAATTACATCATTTGTTTCTTTACAGGAAGGAAAAAATATGCTTTTTAAGTTCACTGCAAAGTATCATTTGTGTCAAAAATTAACTGGTTTATATCTAACCAAAAAAGAGTGTTTTAAATACAAAATCAAGGAATGCGACGGTGCTTGCATTCAAGAAGTTACACCCGAAACCTATAACTTAAGAGTACAGCAGTTTATCTCTGAAAACAGCTTTGAAAACAAAAATATGATTTTGCTCGACAGAGGACGAAATGTCAACGAAAGAAGTGCCATTTTAATTGAAAACGGAGTTTATAAAGGATATGCTTATTATGACTTGAATTATCAGGTTACCAATATCGAAATCCTTAAAAACATCCTGATTCCGATGCAGAACAACCGTGATGTAAAAAATATTATTCAAAGTTACATTCGAAAAAGCAAATCGCTGAAAATTCATTATTTTTAAAATTTCCCTATTTTCTTTATCTTAGCAGGTATGAAAAAAATAAAATCGAAATACGAAATCTTCAGATCAAAAGTAAAAATAATTATTTACGGTACCAATACCGTTTTAGGAAGACTTTTCGATTTAGTTCTCTTGGGACTAATTTTATTGAGTGTCCTTTTGGTAATGATGGAAACCGTTCAGGGAGTAAACCAAAAATACCATTCTGAACTTCTTATTTGTGAATGGGTTATTACCGCTTTTTTTACCCTTGAGTATATTTTACGCATTATATCGATTCAAAAACCAGTCAAATATATTTTTAGCTTTTATGGCATTATCGATTTACTGGCCGTTTTGCCCATGTATTTGTCCATATTTTTCCCTGGAGCAAGTATCTTGTCCGTAATCAGGGCATTACGTTTCTTTAGATTATTCAAAATATTACATATTCCGCAAATTTCGCAACAGTCGATTCAGCTTCGTGAAGCAATCGAAGCCAGTAAAGAAAAAATCCTTGTTTTCATTTATTTTGTTCTTATCGCCACAGTAATCATTGGCTCACTAATGTACTTAATCGAAGGCCAGAAAACCGGATTTACAAGTATCCCGATAAGTATCTATTGGACTATCGTAACATTGACTACTGTTGGTTATGGTGACATTTCTCCCGGAACACCTCTGGGGCAATTCGTCGCATCTTTGGTCATGATTCTGGGTTATGGAATCATAGCCGTACCAACCGGAATCGTAACTGCTGAATTTGCCAAAAAAAATCTCCAGAATAACACTGTAAATACAAAAACTTCGTGCCAGATATGTGGCTCCCAAGTTCATTTTGACAATGCAAAATACTGTCATGAATGCGGGACAGAATTACATCTATAATTTTATGAAGCTATTCCGGCTGTACATTGCAACTCCTCCTTATCTTTGTTGTTTTTTAAGGCATAAAAGGAGCTTCTAAAGTCGCTCTTTTATACCAAAAAAACGAACAAACATAAGTCCGGGGTTTCCATTTCCATCCGGGCTAAAAAACATATGAAATACCTAATTACCATTGTCGGACCAACAGCCATAGGCAAAACAGCCCTGAGTATTGCCTTGGCACAGCATTTTAAATGCGAAATCATATCGTGTGACAGCCGTCAGTTTTTCAGGGAAATGACAATTGGCACCGCCGTTCCAAATCAGGAAGAGTTGCAATCCGCAACACATCATTTCATCCAGAATAAATCGATCTTCGAAAATTACACTGTTGGGGATTACGAAAAAGAAGCCCTTTTAAAATTAGAAGAACTGTTTCAAAATAATGATTTTGCTATTTTAATTGGCGGCTCTGGCTTATATGTTGATGCTGTTTTAAAAGGCTTCGACGAGTTTCCTGAGATCGATCCCGCAGTACGTTCTGAAGTAAACGCTAATTATGAAAAACTAGGAATCGTATATCTTCAGGAACAGTTACAGCTTTTAGATCCTGATTATTTTCAAAAAATAACTTTAGAAAACCCGCAGACACTTCAAAATCCGCAACGAATGATGCGTTTTGTCGAAGTTTGCATCGGCACCCAAAAACCCTATTCTTCATTCCTAAATCAAAAGAAAAACAACAGAAATTTCACTTCTGTCCTGATTGGTTTAGAAGCCGACAGAGAAATAATTTACAAGCGAATCAATCAGCGAGTCGATATTATGATGAGCGAAGGTTTGCTGGAAGAAGCAAGAGCCTTATATCCCAACAAAGCGTTAAATGCGCTCCAAACCGTGGGTTACAGAGAATTATTTAGTTATTTTGATGGAGAATTCCCATTGCCCTTTGCCATCGAAGAAATCAAAAAAAACACCAGAAGATTTTCCAAAAGGCAATTAACCTGGTTTAAACGGAATGAAACAACTAAATGGTTTAATTATTCAACAGATAGAAAAGAAATAATAACATATATAGAAAATCTTCTAAAGTATTAAGAGTCTTTTTTCTATTCTCAATATTCTATTCTCTAAATCATCAAAAATCTAAAATTCTAATAATCTAAGAAGTCTAAATAAAATGCCAATATCACCAAATTTTACCTCAGTTCTAAGCAAAGACTGGGAAATCAATTTTACGCAATGTACCCCAAATGGCTACTTAAAATATACAGATCTATGTAATATTTTACAGCTTACTGCAGCCGCACATTCTGAAGTTGGCGGTATCAGTTTTTACGATATGCAGGAATTTCACCAGGCATGGGTTTTAAGCCGAATGAGAGTCGAAATTACTGCTTTGCCAAAATCGGGAGATTTGGTAACGGTAAAAACATGGATCAACAGTCTGGAGAATTCACGTTCTGTCCGTGCTTTAGAAGTGCATGTCAACGGAAAAAAGATAGTGGGCTGCGAAACGTACTGGGCTGTTTTTAACACGCAATTGCGCCGTCCTGAAGCTTTGGCATTGCCTTATGACCATTTTGAATTATTCCCTGAAAAAAAAGCCACAATTGAAGGCTTTTCAAAAATCAACATCAATCACGAAAAAGAAGCTGTATTTGAAAAAACAGTTTATTTATCAGATCTTGACATTGTAAACCACGTCAACAATGTAAAATATCTCGAATGGTGCCTGGATCATGTTAATCCTAAAAAAATTCTGAAACAAGAAGTACAAAGCTTTGAAATGAATTTCATGAAGGAACTTTCATTAAAAGATACTGTAATAATTCACGAAAGTGAAAATGAAGATCATTCTGTCGCCAGATTTAGTATTACCAAAGGAGAAAAAACCTGTTTTGCATTGCAGTTGAATTGGAAATAATCAAAAAAGCTGGTTTCAAATTAAGAAACCAGCTTTTTTGATATGTTTAAAATATAATTTTATTTCTAGATCTTATTTCTAGATGAATACACTCAAAACAAAGTAAATCACTCCTGCTAAAAGAGCTGAAATAGGAATCGTTAATACCCATGCCCAGATCAAACTTACAGTTACTCCCCAACGCACGGCAGATACACGTTTTGTTAATCCAACCCCAATGATAGATCCTGTAATGGTATGTGTTGTACTTACCGGTATTTTTAAATGCTCTGTAAAATAAAGTGTCAAAGCTCCTGCAGTTTCTGCAGCAACACCTTCGAATGACGTTACTTTTGTGATTTTAGAACCCATTGTTTTCACAATTTTCCAGCCTCCGCTCAACGTTCCGGCAGCAATAGCAGAATAACATGCTAATGGAATCCAGCCCGGCATAACTCCTTTTACTCCCATATCATCATTTGGCAATACAACATCCAGCCAGGAATCCATATGAACACCCGGATTGGTATTGATATAAACCGCTACGGCTGCAGCAATAATACCCATTACTTTTTGTGAATCATTTCCTCCGTGACCTAAACTGAAAGCTGCTGATGACAATAATTGCATCTTTTTTAACCCCCCATCAGCCTGATGAAGACTTAAACTGCTAAATACCAAACAAAAAGCACTTACAGTCAATACAATAAAAGCAACCAAAAACCATTTAATATTGTGTCCTTCAAAAGCTACGCTCCAAAAATGGGAATCAAAACGAGGCTTATCAATTTTATCATAAGGAATCATTTGACTGTAAACAAACCAAACAGTCAGAACCATTAAAGCCACTGTGAATATTTTAGGATAAATACTTTTGCGTGAAGCATTTAACAGCCAAATTGAAATTAAATACGATGCAATCATTCCAACTAAAGGGGCTAAAACAATAAAGGCAATAATGACAATTACCCCCGAAGGCATCCCGCCGTCTTTGCCGGCTTTATACCAGCTTACGATTTCGTACCAGTAATGCGTAGTTCCATCTTCACCAATATATCCGGAAAAACCATGAACTGCAATAGCATGTGCAATTGCTGCACCAGCAAACCCCCCAATTAAAGTGTGTGAAGAACTTGAAGGAATTCCTAACCACCAGGTCAATAAATTCCAGCAAATTGCCGCAATAACTCCTGCCAGGATTACAATCAGGTTAATCTCCATTGTATGTGCTGTTTTTGCAACAGTATCTGCAACACCAAACCCAAAAACCCAATAAGCAAGAAAGTTAAAAAATGCTGCCCAGACAACGGCCTGAAAAGGCGTTAGAACCTTTGTAGCAACAACGGTAGCAATAGCATTTGCCGCATCATGAAAACCATTGATGTAATCAAAAATTAAAGCTAATACTATAATAATTATAAGTAGCGTCATAAAATTATAACTTCAGATTGAAATAAATTGAATTAAGAATGTTTTACAGAAATAGATTCCAGTATGTTGGCAACACTCTTACATTTGTCTGTTGCTGATTCTAAAACAGATAATACCTCTTTATATTTAATGATATTTTTAGCATCTGTTTCGTTTTCAAAAATTTCAAAAACTGCTTTGTTATATACATTATCAGACTTGTTTTCCAGTTTATTGATTCTGGCACAAGCATCTTTAATTACTTTGAAATTCTTTAAATTTCTCAACTCTTTCACCGCACTGTCAATATTCTGACACGCTTCAAGGTTGATTTCTGTCATCTTTCTGATTGATTTTGTAATCTTATCAACCTGATACAATCTCATTCTGCTTGCTGCACCGTGAAGGTAATCAGCAACGTTATCAATCGAAGTAATTAAGGTGTGAATATCCTCTCTGTCAAACGGAGTAATGAAATTTCTGCTCAATTCCAGATTGGTTTGACGTGTAATGTCTTCTCCCTTTTGCTCTAATTCGTCAATTTTCTGAAAAAGAACTTCTCTTTCTTTCAATGGAAGGTTTACAGCTTCGTGTAAATTAGAAGCCAATTCAATTAAATTGCTTGAAGCCTCTTCAAAAAGTGGAAAGAACTTTTTGTCTTTCGGCACTAAAAATTGGAAAATACTGTTTATTGACATTTTTATATTTTTGATAGTGCAAAATTACTTCAATATTAATTTTCAATGTTAAGCCATTGTTAACAAATCATTTTCAATTTGGAAACTATTTAGGAATTGAACTGTTTTTTCAATATCATAATGCAGGATTCTGTCTTCTTTTACCAAAGGCACGATTTCCCGGTAACTGCTCAAAAACATTTCGATGAAATCACTTGATTTCAAAGGTTCTCTGTACGCAATTGCCTGTGAAGCGTTCAGTAATTCGATTGCCAGAATACGCTCTAAATTATCCATAACACGTAGTGCTTTTGTAGCTCCGTTTGCGCCCATACTTACGTGATCTTCCTGTCCGTTGCTCGAAACGATACTATCAACGCTTGACGGTGTTGCCAGTTGTTTGTTCTGACTGGCAATACTGGCTGCAGTATATTGTGGAATCATCAATCCCGAATTCAGTCCCGGATTATCAACCAAAAATGCCGGAAGATTACGCAACCCTGAAATTAACTGATAGGTTCTTCTTTCAGAAATACTTCCCAATTCGGCTAAAGCAATCGCCATAAAATCCAAAGCCAATGCTAAAGGCTGACCGTGGAAATTTCCTCCTGAGATAATCTGATCGGCTTCAATAAATATGTTTGGATTATCGGTAACCGAATTAATTTCGGTCTTGAATACTTTTCGAACATAATCAATCGCATCTTTTGAAGCGCCGTGAACCTGAGGCATACAACGGAAAGAATACGGATCCTGAACGTGTTTTTTCTCTTGGGCAATAATCTCGCTTCCCTCCAAAAATTCATTAATTCGCTGTGCCGTTATAATCTGACCTTTGTGAGGACGTATAAAATGAATCAATTCATTGAAAGGTTCTATTCTTCCATCATAGGCTTCCAAAGAAATGGTTCCAATTAAATCTGCCAAATATGAATATTTATAGGCTTTAATCAAAATATGAGCTCCGTAAGCGCCCATAAACTGCGTACCATTTAATAATGCCAGACCTTCTTTTGACTGTAAAATGATCGGTTCCCAGTTAAAATGCTTTAAAACTTCGGCGGAAGCCACTTTCTTTCCTTCAAAAAGCACTTCTCCTTCTCCTAACAAAGGCAATGACAAATGTGCCAAAGGTGCTAAATCTCCGGAAGCACCAAGCGAGCCCTGTGTATATATTATAGGAAGAATATCATTGTTATAAAAATCAATCAGACGGATGACCGTCTGCAGCTGGATTCCGGAATGTCCGTAGCTTAATGATTGGATTTTAAGGAACAGCATCAATTTTACAATTTCAGCAGGAACTTCTTCACCAGTCCCGCAGGCATGTGATTTCACTAAGTTTTCCTGAAGTTTGGATAAATTTTCATTGGAAATCTTGACATTACAAAGCGACCCAAATCCTGTATTGATGCCATAAATAGGTTCAGAATGTGAAGCCATTTTTTTATCCAGATAATCACGGCACTTCTGCACATTAACCTTAGCTTCTTCAGACAGTTCCAGCTTTTTTTGATTGACAATTATTTCCTGTAAAGATTCTAAAGTTAAGGTTTCAGTACTTATATAATGGATATCGCTCATTTCATTTATAATTTAAGATGCCAAAATTCAACAAATCAACATTAAAAAACAACATTTTATAACAATATTAAAAATTTAAATCTTACCGATTCTGATATTTTATATATTTCACAAGTTTGTTTAATATTAGTTTTTGAATAACAATACTGTAAGACTCTCATATTTAAATTCCATATCCAATAAATCAATAGACTCTTTAATTATTACTACTCGCAAAAACACGATTAAATATACGAATTAGTCAGCTTTATACATTCAATTTTAACAAATGCTCAATATTGAATTTGTATCATTGGAATTATTAAAATATTCGCAAAAAGAAAATTTGTCTTTTTAACTTTTATAAAAAACTGTACTTTTGAAAAATCAAAAATGAAACGTAACAGCAACAAATATCAATCTGCAATGACAGCTCAAACAAGAGTTGCAACAGCTGCTACAACAATTTCTACTACAACAACTACTACCCCTTAGGGGTATACATTTTACATATAATCCTGGTTATCTATACTTTTTTTCCTGAAAGAAGAAAGGCTTTGGATACATAAAAATATTTGCATAAAAAGAAAAAAACATCAAAATGAAAGTATTAAAATTTGGCGGAACTTCGGTTGCCAATGCACAAAATATAAAACTCGTTCTCGAAATCATAAGCCAGAATTCTAAAGATAATAAATTGGTTGTTGTTGTTTCTGCGTTAAGCAAAGTAACAGATATGTTACAACTGGCTGCAGCAAAAGCAGCTGAAAATGACGAAAGCTTCAGGGATATTGTTGCCGAAATCGAGAAAAAACATCTTGATACCTTAAAAGAACTTATTCCGGTTAGCGAACAGAGCAGTCTGTTAAGCCACATAAAAAGAATCATCAACCATTTAGAAACCTTATTAGATGGGTGTTTTTTATTGGGAGAACTCTCTCCAAGAACTGCAGATACTATTTTGAGTTTTGGTGAATTGCTTTCTTCCTATATTATTGCGCAGGCATATCAGCAGATTAATAAAAATGCTGTTTATAAGGACAGTCGTGAATTAATTAAAACAAATGCTGATTTCGGAAAAGCGGCTGTTAATTTTGATATTTCCAATCAATTGATTCAGGAATATTTTGCAGAAAATGAATCACAAATTAATATTTTACCGGGATTTATTGCCTTGACTCTTGACGGAATCACTACCACCTTAGGTCGTGGCGGCTCTGATTATACTGCTGCTATTATTGCCGGAGCACTTGACGCTGAACAGCTTGAAATCTGGACTGACGTAAATGGAATGTTCACTGCAAACCCAAAAATTGTAAAACAGGCGCAGCCAATTGCTACAATTTCGTATCAGGAAGCGATGGAATTGTCGCATTTTGGTGCCAAAGTATTATATCCGCCAACAATTCAGCCGGTTTTAAGAAAAAATATTCCAATCTTAATCAAAAATACTTTTGACACGGAAGCCGAAGGAACTTTGATTTCGGATAAAATTTCAGAACAGACTACTCCTGTACAAGGAATCAGCCATATCGAACATATTTCGTTGTTGACACTTGAAGGCCCGGGAATGATTGGGGTTTCGGGTTCATCAAAACGTTTGTTTGAAGTTTTGTCACACGAAAAAATCAATGTTATTTTTATCACTCAGGCATCTTCTGAGCATTCAATCTGTATCGGAATCTTAAATTCGGATGCTGATAATGCTGAA
Organism: uncultured Flavobacterium sp.; assembly: GCF_946478785.1. The sequence goes on along the minus strand of NZ_CAMLDD010000001.1, from coordinate 8,854 downwards.
GAGGCCATCAATAAAGCTTTTGAAGTTGAGATTCTACAAAACAAAATCGATCCTTGTATTGTGGAGAAAGACCTTTGCATTATTGCTTTGGTAGGTGAAAACATGAAAAATCACCAGGGTCTGAGCGGAAGAATGTTCAGTACTTTAGGAAAAAATAACGTAAACATCCGCGCGATTGCACAGGGAGCTTCTGAAAGAAATATTTCTGCTGTAATCAACGAAAGAGATGTCAAGAAAGCCTTGAACACATTACACGAAAACTTCTTTGAAGAAAACACCAAACAATTGAACTTGTTTGTAATGGGTGTTGGAAATGTGGGTGAAAAATTCATCGAGCAGATTCACAGCCAGAAGAAATTCTTAAAAGATGTTCTTAAAATTAATGTTCGTGTTATTGCTTTGTCAAACTCAAGAAAAATGATCTTTGACGAAGACGGAATTTCCTTAAAAGACTGGCAGTCAACTTTGGATAAAGGAGAAGCTGCAATTCCGACAGAATTCATCGCACGTGCAAAAGAACTGAATTTAAGAAACAGCATTTTTGTAGATATCACAGCAAACGCCAGTGTTTCTGAAATGTATGAAAAATTCTTAAAAGAAAGTATTGCCGTTGTAACCTGCAACAAAATTGCGTGTTCATCTGCTTATGACAATTATAAAAAATTAAAAAGCTTATCACGCCAATACAACGCTCCATTCTTATTTGAGACGAATGTTGGTGCGGGATTACCAATTATTGATACCGTAAAAAACTTGATCGCTTCGGGTGATAAAGTGCATAAAATACAAGCGGTTTTATCCGGAAGTCTGAACTTTATTTTCAACAACTTTGACAAGAAAAATTCTTTTCATGATGTGGTGAAAGAAGCCGGAGTTCAGGGATTCACAGAACCGGATCCAAAAATTGACTTAAGCGGAATTGACGTTGCCCGTAAAATCTTAATCTTAATTCGCGAGAGCGGTTACGAAATGGATATTGACGCCATCGCAAACGAATCGTTCTTACCAGCCGAATGTTTAGCTACAACAAACAACGATGACTTTTTTGCTTCGTTAATCAAACATGCGGAACACTTTAACGGAATTTACGAAGAGGCTTTAGCCAAAGATTCCCGTTTGAAGTACGTAGCGCAATTCGAAAACGGAAAAGCAAGCGTAGGTCTGCAATTCATTCCAAAAGATCATCCTTTTTATAATCTGGAAGGAAAAGACAATATCGTGTTGTTCTACACAGATCGTTACGTAGATCAGCCTTTATTGATCAAAGGAGCCGGAGCCGGAGCAGCCGTTACCGCTTCAGGAATTTTTGCAGATGTAATTCGAATTGGAAATATATAATTTAGTTGATAGTTATTAGTTGATGGTTGATAGTCAAACCATCAACCGAAAACCGACAACCAACAACAAAATTTATGACTGAAATAAAACTATTTTGTCCGGCAACTATTGCGAATCTTTCGTGCGGATTTGACGTTCTTGGACTTTGCTTAGACAATGCGGGCGATGAAATGATTGTTCGTAAAACAGCTGAAAAAGGAGTTCGTATTACTAAAATCGTAGGTGCCGATTTGCCTTTGGAAACCGAGAAAAACGTTTCGGGTGTTGCGGCTTTGGCGATGTTAGCGACTTTGGACGAATTAGACTTTGGTTTTGAAATCGAAATTTATAAAAATATCAAAGCCGGAAGCGGAATCGGAAGCAGTGCTGCCAGTTCTGCCGGAGCAGTTTTCGGAATTAATGAATTATTAGGAAGACCATATTCAAGAAAAGATTTAGTGCAATTTGCGATGCAGGGCGAAAAATTAGCCAGCGGAAACGCACATGCAGACAACGTTGCTCCTGCCCTTTTGGGCGGTTTTACTTTGGTAAGAAGTTATGCTCCGCTTGATATTATCCGAATTGACAGTCCGGAAGAATTATTCGCAACGGTGGTTCATCCTCAGATTGAATTGAAAACATCGGATGCACGTTCAGTATTGAAACAAACGGTTTCCCTAAAAAGCGCCATTATGCAATGGGGAAATGTAGGCGGATTAATCGCCGGATTATATACAAAAGATTACGATTTGATCGGACGTTCGCTTCATGACGAAATCGTAGAACCGTTAAGAAGTGTTTTAATTCCGGGATTTGACCTGATCAAACAAACAGCTTTAGAAAACGGTGCCTTGGGTTCCGGAATTTCAGGTTCAGGCCCGTCGATTTTTGCTTTAAGCAGAGGAAAAAACACCGCAGACCAAATCGCCAAAGCCATGAGCGATGTTTACGAAAAAATGAATTTACCATATGAGATTCACGTTTCGAAAATTAATCCTGATGGAGTGAGAATAATATAACACTAATTGCACGAATTTACACAAATTGGTTTGTGGAATAATAAATACAAGAATTAGTGACAATTAGTGAAATTCGTGTTCAAAATAATAACAATAATGAAATACTATAGTTTAAACCATAATGCCCCGAAAGTTTCGTTTCAGGAAGCGGTAATACAAGGATTAGCAAGTGATAAAGGATTATATTTTCCTGAGAATATCACAGCTTTAGATCCGTCTTTTTTTGATAAAATTGAAGGTTTGAGCCACGAAGAAATTGCTTTTGAAGCAATTCAGCAATTTGTGGGGGATGAAATTCCGGCTGCCAAATTAAAAGAAATTATTGCCGAAACGTTGTGTTTTGATTTTCCGGTAGTGAAAGTGGAAGAAGGAATCTATTCTTTGGAATTATTTCACGGCCCAACAATGGCTTTTAAAGACGTTGGAGCACGATTTATGTCACGTTGTTTGGCGTATTTTAATAAAGACAAAAAAGACAGTAAAAACACGGTTTTAGTAGCGACTTCGGGAGATACGGGCGGTGCTGTTGCCAGCGGATTTTTAGGTGTTGATGGCGTTGATGTTGTGATTTTATATCCAACAGGAAAAGTGAGCGACATTCAGGAAAAACAATTGACGACTTTAGGACAAAACATTAAAGCATTGGAAGTTGATGGTGTTTTTGATGACTGTCAGGATATGGTAAAAAAAGCATTTTTAGATGAAACTTTAGCGCATAAAAACCTGACTTCGGCGAATTCGATTAATATTGCGCGTTGGTTACCTCAGATGTTTTATTTCTTCTTTGCTTACAAAGCTTTGAAAAGCCAAAACAGACCATTGATTTTCTCTTGCCCAAGCGGAAATTTCGGAAATATCTGTGCAGGAATTATGGCAAAGAAATTAGGTTTGCCAATTGAACATTTTGTAGCGTCTACCAACGTAAACGATACCGTACCAAGATTCTTGACAAACGGAAAATACGACCCAAAACCTTCTAAAGCGACCATTTCAAACGCTATGGACGTTGGAAACCCAAGCAACTTTATCAGGATACAGGAATTGTACAATAATGATTTAAAAGCTTTCGAAAAAGACTTCTCTTCATATAGCTATACCGATGAACAAACGCTTGAAGCTCTAAAAAATATTTATAACACAGATGGATATATTGCAGAACCACATGGTGCTGTTGGCTATTTAGGTTTGAAAAAAGAGCTGCAAAAAAATGATAACGCTATTGGTATTTTCTTAGAAACGGCTCATCCTATTAAATTCCTTGATGTTGTTGAACCTGCTTTGGGAATTACGCTTCCGATTCCAACACAAATTGAAAGTGTTATGAATAAGGAGAAAGTTAGTGTGAAGATTGGGACTTATGAGGAATTGAAGAGTTTCTTGGGATAGATAGTAAGTTTTCTATTGTAAAAAAAAGTGTGGAGTATATTTATCAATACTTCCACACTTTTTTTTATTAGAATCTAATTTGAATTTTACAATGAAATTTTATTGTTGTAAATGCATATTGTGTTTTTCAAAGTTTCTCATAGCAATATTTATGAATTTTGAAAATGTCTTCTTTCTCTCACTCCATTGTTCAAGATGTTCTATTATAGTTTGTTCAGATTTAGTTTTTTTATTTTCTATAATAAAATCAATCGTTGATAATAATTCTAATCCGAATGGGGAATAAAACCCATTTAAAAAACTTTTTGTTTTATCAACAATCTCTTTATATGCTTTATGTTCAGGGGAATCTAAAAAATCAATTATTTCTTGCTCTGTATTAGCTCTCAATGCTATTTCTTCAAATGGTTTTTTATCTTTTGAGCTATATCCTGTTATATAACTTCCATTCAAATAATATAAAACATGTTTGACTCTTCCTGAATATGGTCCATAAAAATTTGCTGAAAATTCTAATTTAAAATTATCTTTAGCACCGAATTTTTGCAAAAAATATGCAATTTTTTCTGCTGCAAATTCTGAAACAAACTCCCCGTTCCTAACTAATTCAAAAAGAACAGATAACAACATTGCCCTTGCAGGGGTCAACTTAACTCTTTCTTTCTTTAAAGTCTCTTCTATAGTTGCATTTGGTTGAAATATTAATATTTCAGCATCTACATCTTTTAAATAATATTGCATTAATCGACTAACTTTATCCCAATCTAATCCTCCATGACCTGCTCCTAATGGTGGAATTGCTATTGATTTAATTTTACGGTCTTTTATAACTTTAACAAGTTCAATCATTCCCTTTTCAATATAACTATACTCAGATGGCTTTCTCCAATCTGTTTTAGTTGGAAAATTTATAATTATTTTATTTCCTCCCAGCAATGATTGTTCCTCTGTAACTAATAATTCTCCAATACGAAATTCATTGTTTTTACAAGCTTTCGCATAAATTTTATAATTATTTGGAAACTGATTTTTAAATTGCAATGCAATTCCTTTTCCCATAACACCTACAGTGTTTACGGTATTAACTAAAGCTTCAGCTTCGCTTTCTAGTAAATTTCCTTTTATAAATTTTAACATCTTAAAAATAGAATTCGCTTTTTATTAAAATTTTATCTTCCGTTATTCCTAATTGCAAAAGTTGATCTTTTGCTTTTTGATTATATACTGCATATTTTTCAATTGCCTCGCAAGGTATATCTTTTTCTACAAGAAATTCTGCTTCTTTTCGGCGTTTTTTATCTAAATCTTTTGGATCATTCCAATAGGAATCTTTAATAACTTTCAAATCAATGATTTCATCAATTTTGTTTATTTCATTTGGTAAATAAAAACTACTCAAACTATTTACTGCATGTCCATCGGTAAAAATGTAATTGAGTTCTAAATTAACTATTTGGGCTACAGAAGTAATACAATATACAATATTTTCAGCAGAAGTGGCTCTCACTCCATTAAAACCTTTCTGTATGACATATAGCATAGGCATTCGATACCAAAAATAAAAAGGTATGTAATTGCTAAGAGTTTTTCCATTATTAGGAATAAAAAATAAATTACGATTACTTATTAAACCTCCATCACCAATAGCTTTATAATTTTTATTAGCATTTACAGAATCTATCTTAGTAATTCCATTTTGCTGAACATGTTGCATATTATCAATATGTAACATTCGAAAAAGATAAATTTTATTTAAATCTGACACCATGAATAGAATTTATATGATATAATTACTTTACTCAAAATGTTTTAAAGCTTTGATATTTTTTAAATATCAAATGCAAAAACAAATATTAATAAGTAATATTCAAGTTTTTCATTCTTTTTTCAATAAAGATTTCTTCAAAAAAATCGAAACCTGAATGTAATGCACTAGTTGTACTTTTAAATCCTTTAATCTCTTTGATTAATTGATTATTAAATACATCCATTATTATCATTTCATAATCTTTACCAAATCTCTTCCAATCCAAAATAAAACCTAACTCGTTGGCTTTATTCATTATTTCTTTAGCTCTTTTTATTAATAATCTTCTATTTCTAGTTTTTTCCATGATAAAAATTAAATTATTTACAAGTCAACTTCAAATGTAAAGAAAACAAAATTAAAAGTTAAGTTTTATTTCTTCGTCCCCAACAAATACAAAATCTTCCCAGGTCCTCATTTTATTTTTCCTACTTCCCAGTTAAAGGTTTCTTTATTGTTTAAACCGGCTATAAGTCCATTCATTTCCTCAACCGAATACGTTCTGAGGGAAGATACAATTCCGTCCCACAAAACTAAAAGCGGCACAATTGGAATAAGATATGTAAAAATTATTCTGCCTATTTTAAACGGGCGTATAAACGGTGTGGTCAATAAAACACTGATGGGTGAAAAAATCATCGCTATGATGCTTGGCAAACTTCTTTCTTGTGCTTCAAAAATAGCAATCGCACTATCGCTGTCAACAGCATTCTGTAGAATTTGACGCGCATCGTTTGGCTTAAAATGATGGAATGATAAAAACTGTGTTCTTAATCCAGATAGGTTTTCAGGAATATTTCGGGCATCTACAGGCGTTTTAATATAGTCAAAATTATCAGCCTGTTGCTTCGTGTATTCAAAAGCGGAAATGTTCGGAAAATAATCTGTCAGCAAAATTTTGAAATCAGGGTTGTTCTTTTTCAATTCGGTATTGAGCCAGATCAGTCCGCCACCACCGCCTGAAGCCAAATCTATAATCTGGTTGTTACCGCTTTCTTTTAAGCCTTTTTCAATAATGGGTACAATGCCTTTGTACATTCCGGTTTTATTGGAAAGAAATTGCAAAAAATCGGTCATATAATTTCTTATGAATTCCGGCAGCCATTGTTGATCTTCAAATTCGAATAAATGAATTCTGCTCATAGTCATCTAGTTTACAGTTCTATACAAATTTCAATATTTTTTTCAGATAAATATTTACATTTATTGAAAAAATTAATAGCCTCCTGCTTTAGCTGGAGGTTTACTTTTAAAGCTAAATTCGGCTTTAGCCAAAAAGCGCAAAAGATTAGGCTAAAGCCTTTTTCTAATGTAATTTTGTCCTCCAGCTAAAGCTGAGGAAAATTTAAACTTAAATATTCTTTATAAATTACGCATCGCTTACCATGATTACAAAAGCAACACTAGAAGACATTCCGGCCTTAACTATTTTAATAAATTCGGCTTACAGAGGTGAAACTTCTAAAAAAGGCTGGACTACCGAGGCCCATTTATTAGAAGGAAAAAGAACGGATGAGTCCGAAATGACTAAAATTTTTCTGAATACTAAAAATACAATTTTGAAATATACCGAGAACAACCAAATTATTGGTTCGGTTTTGTTGGTGGAGAAAGAACATCAATTGTATTTGGGCATGTTAACTGTTTCACCGGAACTTCAAAACAGCGGAATCGGTAAAAAGATGCTGGCTGAGGCTGAGAATCAGGCGAAATCTTTGGGATTGTCGAGTATTATTATGACGGTAATTTCAGTTCGTGAAGAGCTTATTGCGTGGTACAAACGCCATGGCTATGTGGATACGGGCGTAAGAGAGGCTTTTCCTGAGAGTGACATTCATGTTACGATTACTGATGAACCATTGGAGTTTGTCTTTTTGGAGAAAACTATATAATTTTTTTCTCACCATATAAGTGATATAAGTTCATTTAAAAAGTTTGCGTGAAAATAGGTTTGAAACTTTAAAGTTCATATTACAAAGCATTAAAAAATTCCCATATTTTCAGGTTTTATCGTAAATCCTAAACGTATCATGCTTTTATGTTCCTGATAATCAATTAAACTTTCTGTGTAGCCCACAAACCATTGAAGCGTGAGATAATAATTTTCGTTTCTGTAGGGTCTCCAGTTTACTTGTGTCTGCAAAGATCCATAATTGATAAGACCACTTCCCTTTCTGAAAAGAATGTCTGCACTCCATCGTCCGGGCTGGATCTGATACGTAGCACTCGCCTCGCCATAACCTACATATTTTGTAAGTCCGGGATTATCATCTTTGTCAACAAGCGGAATCCATCCTCTCAAACCTACTGTCCAACGTGGTGAAACCTGTGATTTTAAAGAGAACGCAAGCATGTTCCATGTTCGTGAATAAATGGAGTCCCTGCCATTAGATTCATGCTCTAATGAAATTGTTCCATACGTCAGTCTTCCGCCTTTTAAATAAAATGGACGAACAATGGCTACACCCGGATTAAAATTAATTTCTTCAAATGGCTTTGAGCTTGCATAAATGTCCCAGAACGCTTTTTGGGTGTACAGCAAATAGGGAAAAAAACCACCCCATAAAGGTTTTGATTTCAATCTAAGCTTAAAACTGACCTGATATTTAACATCTGCATTATCACTGGTTACTGCAGTATTGATTGGCACTCCTGTTAAAAAATAATTGTCTTTGTGTACCGAAAAACTAGGCTCTTTCAACAGCGAATCTGCGGCGCGAAAATTTTTCTTTGGTTCTAAAAGAGGTTCTAAAATTTGGGAATTTACTTGGATTGAAAATAAAATGATAAAAATCAATAGGTATTTTGAGTGCATTCTGTAACTTGAATTTGTTTATTAGTTTTTACACAAGGTATGGCATTTCAATACCAAATATTAACTCAATAAAATAAATAAATTAATAAGAAACAGCTTTTAGAGTTTTACCGCAAAGAAGTGCGCAGAGGTTCGCCAAGTTTTTCTTTTTTTTAATCCCGCAAAGTCGCGAAGTCGCAAAGTTTTTTCTCTATTCAACACAAAGTAACCACCGAGTTTGTTATTCCGAGGAACGAGACCCGAGCCATAGCGAACAGGCGAAGCAAATCTCCGTAAGTAGCTCGACAAAGATTGGAGAGTTTCTGTGTGGAGTTTCTCGCGGAGATTTCTCGTTCCTCGGAATGACAAAAATGAGTAAAAAATAAAAACCTTGTGTTTCTGAAACTTTGCAAACCATGTGCATAAATTTTCATAAAAGCCTCTTATGAAAACTAAAGTCCTAGCCCTGATGGAAACCTACCGTCTGGACACATCTTGGAATAGTTGCCATCCCTGCATAATTGAAGTGAA